>NZ_NUNF01000029.1 GCF_002585305.1 Bacillus sp. AFS037270
AGTTAAAAACTTTTATACTTATCTCATAAAAAAACAGGCTGAGTTTTCGCAGCCTGCTTGGACTATTAATAAGCCTCTAATTTAACATTTTCATCTACCAACAAGGCGGCCTCGGTTGAATTAACAACCTCCTCAACTGTATACCCGCTTGCCACTTCCACAAGTCTTAATCCAGAATCCGTAACATCCATCACCGCACGCTCCGTGATAATTCGATTCACAACCCCTTTTCCGGTTAGCGGCAATGTGCATTGTTTTAATATCTTTGATTCACCTTTTTTATTGACGTGCTCCATAATGACGATGATTTTCTGGGCCCCATGGACAAGGTCCATTGCACCGCCCATCCCTTTAATCATTTTTCCTGGAATCATCCAGTTGGCTAAATCCCCTTGTTCCGATACTTCCATCCCGCCGAGAATCGCCAAATTAACATGTCCCCCCCGAATCATTGCAAACGATTCAGCACTATCAAAATAAGCTGCCCCGCTAATCGCGGTGACCGTCTCTTTCCCAGCATTGATTAAATCAGGGTCCACATCTTCTTCACAAGGATATGGGCCTATACCGAGAAGACCGTTTTCTGATTGTAAAACTACTTGCTTATTGTCTGTAATATAGTTTGCAACGAGGGTTGGCATACCGATACCAAGATTGACATAAAAGCCATTCTCTATTTCCTTTTCTGCTCTAATTGCAATTCTTTCTCTGACGTTGGCTTTATCATTTGCCATAGCTATTTGCTCCCTTCCCCCACTCTATTTTTGTACGGTTAATCTTTCAATCCGTTTTTCCTGTTTCCCTTCAATAATTGTTTGAACATAAATACTTGGTGTATGAATAAAATTAGGATCTAATTCACCTATTTCGTAAAGCGCTTCCACTTCTGCGATAGTTACTTTTCCAGCTGCTGCAATCATGGGATTAAAGTTTCGGGCTGTTTTGTGGTAAACGAGGTTTCCCATCTTATCGCCTTTCCATGCCCTTACAAGGCTAAAATCAGCTGTCAGCGCCTCTTCTAACAGATATTCACGGCCATTAAACAACTTTGTATCTTTCCCCTCAGCAATTGGTGTTCCAACCCCTGCAGGTGTATAAAAGGCTGGAATCCCGGCACCGCCGGCTCGTATTTTTTCTGCCAATGTTCCTTGAGGGGTTAATTCTACTTCCAGTTCCCCTGTTAGAACCTGTCTCTCAAACTCTTTATTTTCCCCAACATAGGAGCCTATCATTTTTTTTATTTGTTTATTATTTAATAGCAGTCCTAAGCCCCATTCATCAATCCCACAGTTATTGGAAATGACGGTTAAATCCTTAACTCCTTTTTCCGCTAAGGCTAAAATCAAATTTTCTGGGATACCGCATAAACCAAATCCACCGACCATTAATGTTGCCCCATCCTGGATATCAGCAACCGCCTCCTGGAAGGAAGTACAAATTTTCTTCATCCTATTCTCTCTCCCTTTGATTTAGGTTTCATATTAGCCAAACATTTTTTCTTCCCCTTGACTCTTTATTAATTCTACTTTTCGAGAAAAATTCCTCTAATTTTGTCAAAATTCCATTAACTCTTGCTTTTCAGAAAATAACACCACTACAATGAAAGTATGAAGATCGGAGGGGGAAAATGATGTTTAATTTACCTAAAAAAGTGACGATCATCGAAGTAGGCCCGCGCGATGGGCTTCAAAATGAGAAGTTAATAGTCCCAACTGACATCAAAAAACAATTTATTGCTAGTTTGAGGAGTGCCGGACTTAAGGAAATGGAGCTGACTTCGTTCGTATCACCGAAATGGGTGCCGCAAATGGGAGATGCTGCTGAAATCACAGCGAATTGTCTTGATGAGAAGACGCGAAACATCGTTCTCGCCCCTAATCGGAGAGGAGTGGATCGGGTTTATTCGACCGAATGCCAGGCAGTTGCCGTGTTTGTTGGCGTAAGCAATAGCTTTAATTTAAAGAATATCAATAAAACAACACGTGACAGTATGGCGGAATTAAGGCCGATTATCCGTGAATTAAAAGACAAGAATTATTTTGTTCGGGCCTGCATTTCTACGGCCTTCTATTGCCCATACGAAGGAAAAATGGGCGAGAAAAACACCCTAGAGCTTTGCCGTGAATTTGTTCATGCCGGTGTCGATGAATTAAGTGTAGCCGATACGATTGGTATGGCAGCACCCAATGAATCTTTTTCTCTGTTTTCCCAATTAAAAGCTGAGTTCCCTGAAATTCTTATTACCGCCCATTTTCATGATACACGGAAGCTTGCCCTTGCCAATATTTTAGCTGCCCTCCAAGCAGGAATTGACCGTTTTGACACCTCTGCTGGCGGTCTGGGCGGCTGCCCGTTTGCTCCGGGTGCTGCAGGAAACGCTGCTACCGAGGACGTTGTTTACATGCTTGAAAGAATGGGAATTGCAACAGGTGTTGACCTCGATAAATTAATCGCTGCCATTGAAGTTGTCATCCCTTATTTATCAAGAAAAATTGAAACTGGCTATTACCGTCTTCACTCCCAAACGGTTTAGATTCATCTCCTATGAATAATCAGTCACCTCATCAACCATCTTAATAATTGAGACTACCATGAAGGGGGACTGAACATGAGCCAGAAGCGTGAGAAAGGTAACAGTCAAAGCGGGAAAAACTATGCGGACACAGCAGGAGGCGGCAAACGGATGATTGCTGCTGAAGAGCTTGAAAAAGCCCTTCACCCTACCAAAAGACAAAATTCTGAACAATAGGAAAAGCGGAAGTGCCTTGAACAGGGGCTCAGACCTAAGAGCCCCTAGGCGCAGGAGCTGGACAATAAAAAAGTGAATCCCTAATTTAATACCTAAAGCCGCGTTTTGGTGTCAGCGGCTTTTTCTATGTTAAAATTAAATCTGTTAATTTATGGGCACTGTATAGTTGTTTTACATATTTTAATACTAACTTTATTCCTGTGGGAGGTGCCAATATGAAAAAGGCATTCCGGGCTTTTTTTGTTTTGTTGTTTTTCTGGGTATCTCTCGGTTTGTATTTTACAAACCGTCTGATGTATATGAAAAAGAAGGACGAGGAATTAATTTTAAGGCGGGAAAAGGAAGCTGGCAGATATAATCCAGAAGAATTTGAGTCACTTCCAAAGCGTGATGTCGACATTTCCTCTCCATTTGGATATACCATTAAAGCTCTGCTTGTTGAACCGCACGATACGAATCGTTATGTGATTATTTCCCATGGTGTAACGGAGACCAAAATTAACTCGATTAAATATGCAAACCTTTTCTTAGAGCGCGGCTTTAACACCTTAATATACGACCACCGCCGCCACGGAGAATCGGGTGGAAAAACAACGAGTTTTGGCCACTATGAAAAGTTCGATTTAAAAACCGTTGTTGATTGGCTAAAAACGGAGATAGGCCCTCGCCTTGAACTTGGGATTCACGGTGAATCCATGGGTGCGGCAACAATGCTTTTGTATGCCGGACTATTAGAGGACGGGGCCGATTTTTACATTGCGGATTGTCCATTTTCTGATTTCAAGGATCAGCTTGCCTATCTTATTAAAAAAGACTTTAAAATCATCCCGGGCCTCTTACTGCCAATTGGGGATGCATTTTTACGCCTGCGCGACAAATATTCGATACGGCATGTTTCTCCGATTGCGGTCATCGAAAATATTAAACACCCCGTATTGTTTATCCATAGTAAAAAAGATGATTTTATTTTGCCTTCTATGTCAAAGGATTTATTTGAGCAAAAAAAGGGCCCAAAAATGCTTTATATTGCGGAAAATGGACGTCATGCCCAGTCTTTCAATGAAAATCGCGCTGATTATGAACGTGCGATTGATGAATTTTTGCAAAAATATGTGGACCATGCACTTCCAAGTTAAAATTTCTGATTATATTCTGGTTGCTTTTCCTTGTAATTCCATTTATTCTCATTGTTAAGACGAATTTTTATAAGGGGTGCTTAACATGTCAAAGGTTCAAATAAAAGTCAATGATAATGGTTCACTGAGAATTACCGGAGATGTGGAATTACTTGATGGCGAAGGCAATGTTTATTCTACTAAGCCATCCTTTTCTCTCTGCCGCTGTGGTTTGTCTAATAATAAACCATTCTGCGACGGCTCTCACAAAGGAAAGTTTGAATCACAAGTTAGAGTGAATAAGGAAGAATAGATAATTTGGGCGGCTTTCTGCTAAGCCGCTCTTTTTATATGTTACATATCAGTTAACCGAATATCAGCAATATCGGGGATCCGTATCCGGTGCACCTCTTCAAAACGGTCTACCACATGAAGCTTTTGCGTTAATTCATCCCAATAATGGATTTTACCAATTACCATTTCATAGTTTTGATTCCGATAATGAGTAATCGTAACAAACTGGTTAAACTCAATTGCTTCGGACAAGGTTTCGTTCATAAGCTCTAGCTGCTGCTCATCCATTTCCCTTTTCTGCTCGTATCGATCTTCTTTTACCCAATCCCTAAGTAATTTGACGTGTTCAGGAAGCATCATGGACGTCCATTTGATTTTTCCACGGTCACGAATCATAGGTATTTCCTTCTTTCATTACATTTTATGTCCCCCAACCAATGTCGCTCGATGTTTAGCGGTTCCGGCAGCCGTATAGGAAACAGCCCGGAGCAAAGAACCTGACCCAAAACGCCTACGGATTGAATCAACCACATACCCAAGCTCCCGCCGCTTAGACGCCCCCATGTCAAACAAATCAAGCTGCAGTTCCCGGTCGTCGACAATATTTCCAATCGCGATTGAAATTTGCCTTACCGTTTTTCCACTATAATGTTCGTTAAATAATTCGAGGCAAACACGGTAAAGCTCCATTGTTACATTTGTTGGCTGTCCGATCGTTCGGGAACGATGAAAGCCGCCGCCAAATTCATCTTGACTATAACCCACTCCTAGACTAATCGTTCTTCCCGCTTTTCGATGGGTACGTGCTCTTCTGGCGACCTCTTCACATATTTCTAACATGACGGCCTTAATCTCTTCTTCCTCTTTATAATCTCTTAACAAAATTTGACTCTTTCCAAAGCTGATTTGCCCTTCGATAATGGGTGCTCCTAAATCAGATAGGTCTACTCCCCAAGCATGATAATAAAGCTGGTTTCCCATAATCCCGAATTTCTTTTCCAGCTTTTTTAAATCATAACGGGCTAATTGGCCAACGGTGAAAATGCCCATGCTATTTAAAGTTTTTTCAACACGTCTGCCGATTCCCCACATTTCTCGCAGTGGTGACACGTTCCAAAGTTTTGTCTGAACATCCTCATATGTCCATTCCGCCACCCCTTTTTTCTTAGCATCAAGGTCAAGGCAAAGCTTTGCTAATAACATATTAGGTCCAATTCCAATGGCAGATGGCAGCTGGAATTCCCGCTCAATATCCTTTTTTATTTTTTCGGCAATGGTACAGGCATCGCCCCACAAATGAGCGGCCCCATCCACTCTAATAAAGCTTTCATCAACACTATAAACGTGGATGGCTTCTTTTGGAACATAGCGGTTAAATACACGGGTAATTTCAGTTGAAATCCGTAAATAAGTGGCCATTTTGGGCTCGACAATTTTAATCTTGGGGTCATCTGGTATTTCAAACAGACGTGAACCCGTCTTAATGCCAAATTCCTTTTTCAAGCGAGGCGAAGCCGCAAGCACGATACTCCCTTGCCGCTTTTTCTCACCCACAACGGCTAAATAACAATTCAAAGGGTCAAGACCTTCCATAACAGCGGAACAGCTTGCATAAAAACTCTTCATGTCCACACATAAAATTTTATTT
Organism: Bacillus sp. AFS037270; assembly: GCF_002585305.1. Next base: position 5,807 of record NZ_NUNF01000029.1, read on the forward strand.
TTCGGCATTGCGCTGTAATCAATCATGACTTTTCCCTCACAATTTAAATATCGAACATTTGTTCTTTAGTCTATTCATATTTTAAGCGAATATGCGTTCGTATTCAATGGAAATTTTTTGAGCGGTTTCCAATAGCGAAAAGCGTTATAATGAAGTGAGGTGTCGTTGATGGAGAAAAAATTAGTCGTCAAAATGATAAAAAATTGTTTTAAGCAATATTACGAAACGGATTCCAGCCCGATTAGCGAACAGGATATGGAGCTGTTAACAAAAAGGATCCTTCAATTGAAAGAGGGAGAGCCTAAAGCGGATTTATATGAGGTTGTAAATGATGTGGTTTATGAATTTTTAACTAATTAAAATGAAGCCTCTTTAAAAAAGGGGCTTCAAATCATTTGTATATTAAGAAAGGATCTCACGGATATCCTCCTCGGTTAAAAGAGAAGTTTCCTTTTCGTCAGAAGAATGAATAATTTCTTCAATCAGGTGCCGCTTTTTATCCTGGAGCTCACTAATCTTCTCTTCAATTGTCCCTCGAGTAACAAGTTTAATCACTTGGACAACATTTTTTTGACCAATGCGATGCGCTCGGTCGGCTGCTTGGTCCTCAACGGCAGGATTCCACCAAATATCATACAGGATAACGGTATCAGCTCCTGTCAAATTAAGGCCTGTCCCGCCGGCTTTCAATGAAATCAAGAAAAAGTCGCGTTCACCTTGATTAAAGCGGCGGCAGATTTCTACTCTTTCTTGAGAGGGAGTTTGACCATCCAGGTAGAAAAAAGGCAGTCCCAACATGCTCAAATTTCGCCCGATTAATCCAAGCATTTTAGTAAACTGTGAAAAAATCAGGACCCTGCGCCCGGACATCCTGGACTCCTCCACAATTCTGAGCAGCATGTCCAATTTTGCAGAGCTCCCTTTATAACCGTCAACAAACAGGCCTGGATGGCAGCAAATCTGCCGCAAACGGGTTAGACCAGCGAGAATTTTTATCCGATTTTTCCTAATCGTCTCCTTATCAAGATGCTTCAACGTATCCTCCCTTAATTTCGCCAAATAAGCTGCATATAGCTTCTTTTGGTCTGGAAGAAGCTCTGCCATTTCTAGGGATTCGAGCTTTTCAGGAAGCTCAGAAGCTACATCCTCTTTCATCCTCCGCAGCAAAAAGGGGCGCACTCTACGAGCGATCTTCTTCTTGGAAAGATGGCTAAATTCTCTTAATCCCTTAAATAATTCAGGAAAGACAACATGAAAAATCGACCACAATTCTTCTGGTGCATTCTCAACCGGTGTGCCGGTGAGAGCGAAGCGATAGTCAGACCTAAGTCTTTTTGCACTCCTTGCCGTTTGCGTGATCGGGTTTTTAAAGGCCTGTGCCTCATCAAAAAAGATGGTATGAAAGGATTGTTTCTCATACCATTGAATATCCCGCCGCAGCAGTGGATAGGAGGTGATGACTACATCCATTTCCATGGCCTCACTCTGAATCCTGTACCTTTCCCGCTGATTTCCGTCCACAACAATGGCTTGCAGTTCCGGAGCAAATTTCATTATTTCATTTAACCAGTTATAGGATAAAGAGGACGGACAAACGATTAGAACCGGCTGTTTTCGATTCCGAATAGAGATAAGCTCCGATAAAATAAACGTAATACTCTGCAGTGTTTTCCCAAGCCCCATATCATCCGCAAGAATTCCGCCAAAACCATAATGGGCAAGGGTCTTCATCCATCGATAACCATGTTTTTGATAGTCACGCAGAATAGACTCCAAACTCACCGGCACCTCAAAGCTTAGACTGCTGGGATTTCTTAATGTTTCAAGAAACTGTTGAAATGATTCCTCCAGCCTTAGCACCTTACTGTCATCCACCGAATCAAACAGCGAGAGTCCCTGCATAATGGAAACCTCAAAGATGTTTTCAATCTCATCCCTCTGGACAGGAAGTTCTTTTAAGAAACGCTGAATTTCTTCAAACTCTCTTGTCTCTAACGAGAGAAGACTGCCGCTCGGCAGACGGTAATATTTACGCTTTTCTTCTAATGCCATTAATACCTCTTTGATTTGCTGCTGAGAAATGCCATCGAGCTCGAATTTAAATTCCAGCCAATTCGTTCGTTCTTTTTTCAAGCTTACCCTGAGAGCCGGGGGGGCGGGTACTCTAAAGATTCGATTTCTTACTGCAGTCGTCGCATAAATTTGTACCTGCTTTTGCAGCTTTGGGACAACATGGTAAAGAAATTCATATTCTAATTCTTCATTGTGTAAAAAATAACCGCTGTCCGTTTTAACAAAAGAGCTTTCCTCCATTACTTCTAAAATTCGCTCTTCCTTTTCTTTATCCCTGATAATCCGAACGCCTGCAAAGACAGTGTTATCTTCCAAAGGATTAATCACTAGATTTTCATAATGAAACTCCAGCCCGGCCAGCAGACGATTTTTTACCCGATCTAGGTAAAGTTTCGCTGTCAACGGCGTTTTCATAAACTTTCTAGTAAGGGCAGTTGATAACTGGACATGACCTAATCTTCTCAGACCTGGAACTACCTTTTCGAAAAAGGGTGCTATTTGCTCTTGGTGAATAAAAATATGGTTCGTTCCTGAGATATCCAGCATCTGTTTAATCTCTTCCAAATGCTGACAATCCTCAGCATTTAAGTTAATTATTTTACCAGCAGACAATACGGAACCATAGGCGTTTAGAACAACCATACGCGATAGCCCTTTTACCTTTAACCAATAGCCAGTGGTTTCAGCCTCCAAAAATTCAAACTGTAAGGGCGGCAATTCTTCTGTTATTTGTAGAGGCTTAAAAGTAAACCCGTCATGTTCTAACTTTACGAGGGGCGCCCTCGTTAACAGAGTTTGCAGCTGCTTCCAAGAAGACGGTGGAATCGGCAGCAGTTCTGCGTTGTTAAAAACGGAAGAATCTGCCCCATCATGGATTAGCTGAATGAGATGCTGAATAACCGAATCTGCCTGTGATTGAAAACAATGCAGGCTAGGATCATACAAAAACACGCTAGAAAGCTGGTATGAATGACCTGATTGGACTCCTTCAAGGAAACTCCTGATATGCTGTACTTTGGTCCGTTCAATGAACAGCTCAATTCCAAGTGAAGGATATCCCATATTATCGATGATAGGTTTAATAATAAACTCCAAATCAAGAACTGCTCTATTTTCAAAATGAAGCTGATGACCGCTCGGTCGTCTTTGTTTGCTTTGAAAAATATTCAGCATACCTTTAGCCAATTCCCCTTGGTTCACCTCAGCAGATCTAACCGGGCTGGTTCCTTTCATTTGAAAATCATGAATGGCTAACAAAACGGCGGCAATATGCTGACAATCCTTTTGAAAAGATGCGAGCTTAGGGCAACTGCATCTAGAAAGAAAATGCTCATCGTTTTCCTTTTCAATCACCACGTAAAAATTCTCTGTTCCGGAGACGGTTGCTTTATACCGCTCAGGTCCATATTGTTCAAACAATACTTTATTAGAGCGAAAAAATGCCTCCCCTCTTTTAAAGGAGACAGTCCCGCACAATTCTTTAATCAATTTTTGATTTATTTTAATACTCAAATCCCTGACTCCTTCCCGAAGACAGTTCTATCTATCTAAGAATTAATCCATTATACCATTTCTAAAAAAGAGAAATAAGAAAAGCGCAAGCGCCTTGGTCAGCNNACAATTCTCAAAGTCAAAAAAATTTATACTTTCTTATCTCATGAAAAAAGCTGCCTTCTTTTTCAGAAAGCAGCTTAATACAACTCTTTATTTAGAATTAAGCACTCGTTTTCCGATTCGCTCAAACAGCCGTGGGAATAGAACATAAACAACGCTTCCCATGTTCATCCAACGCGGTAGATTGATTTCCCTTGTTTTAGTCAGCATGCTATCAACTACTTTTTGAGCCACATAGCCAGGCTCCAGCATGAACTTCTGCACATTTTTCACGTAAGTGCCTTGTTCATCAGCAATATTAAAAAAGTTAGTCGCTATCGGTCCCGGATTTACCGATGTCACTTGAACATTATAATCATCAAGCTCCATTCTTAGGGCATTTGTATAGCCAAGAACAGCATGCTTTGTAGCGGAATAAACACTCGACTTAGGCGTTGCGAGCTTTCCTGCCTGAGAGGCAATATTAATAATATGGCCAAAATGGCGTTCACGCATCTTCGGCAAGACCATGCTTGTGCATGCCATCAAGCCAATGACATTAACATTAAACATCCCTTTCATTTCGTCCATCGTGGCTTCATGGGCTTCACGAAATACCCCAAATCCCGCATTATTAACCAGAATATCAATGTGGCCTATTTGTTCAAAGATTTGTTCAAAGACCTCTTTAACTTGATCTGTATCTGATACATCAAGCTTGAACACATCCACTCGTATGTGATGGTGTTCCTCTAAGTTTACTTGAAGCTGCTCGAGTTTCTCCACACTCCGTGCCAACAGAACAAGATTAGCGCCACTCTCAGCACAAAGCTTGGCAATTTCTGCGCCAATTCCGCCGGAAGCACCTGTAATAACAATATTTTTACCTTTCAATTGTTCCCTCACCATTTTAACACCCCATCAGAGTTACAGCCCTAACTACCTAAACCCTTGCTTGATAGAAAACAGGCTTACTAGTACTACTAATAATTTCCCCGATAGATGATAAATAGTCAAGCTGGGCCACACTTTCCGATATCGTTAACATCAATTCACGCTGATAGACCGTTGGAAAAAGACGTTTACAGATTTCAAAGACTGTGAGCGGTTCTTCCTTTAGCCAGCTATACACTGTCATTGCACGTTCATGCTGCCGGGTGAGTCTCTTGTCAATTAGCTCGGCTAATTGAGTGACCTCCTCCCCATGACCTGTATAAACACATTGAATTGGGTAGGATAACAGTTTTTTCATAGAATCATTATGCTGGAGCTGCGGTTTCGGCCTTTCTGTTTCACCAGGCAGAGGGGGCTCTAGTAAGGGATTAGGTGAAATATGAGCTAAAATCAAATCACCAGCAATCAGGATTCCATCCTTTTCTCGAAAGAGCGCAATTTGACTTTGGGCATGGCCTGGTGTTTCTATAACCTTCCAGTTGCTAAGTCCGATAGGATTCATTCCCTCGACTAAATGGCCTGTCAACGAGCGGTTACACGAATATTTAAAAGTATTACGCAGCTTAGATAGGAAAGGTAAAAATTCATCAGGTAAACCAAACTCTCTGTATGTTGCTTTAAAAAATTCTTCTTGTAATTGAAAAAATTCTTCTGTGGGATGGATCCATCGTTCATTTAGGGGGTGGCCGAATACCTCTAATGACTCCGAAAAAAATTCAAGCATCCCAACATGATCAGGATGATGATGGGTAAGAACAACTTGCTCAATATCCCTGGGGCTTAAATCTAATTCAGCAAGCTGCTCTTTAAAGGAATTCCAGCACTCATCTGTTTTTACTCCAGCATCCACAAGTGTTAAGCGCTCACCCTTTATCAAATAGACATTAACATCTCCCACTGGAAACGGCGTTGGCAATGTGATCTTCGCAATTCCATCTTTCCATTCTGTCATATAAATAAACTCCTTATCTTGGATAAAAAATGTATTTTAAAATAATGAACATTATGTGTCATTTAGTTTATTAATTAAATTTTAGCCATTTTTTTACTTAATGTCATTTTTAAAGAACCTTTATTGGAAAAAATGAAAAATTCTTATAATTAACCTTGACAAACAGGCTGTCTTCAAGCATAATCACTTCATTTCAATAGGAGGAGTAATAATGAAAAAGATTGCGATTATAGGTGCTGGATCCATGGCGGAAGCCCTCATCTCAGGCATAATTGAGAATGAACTAATTGATAAGAAACACATTTGGGTGACAAATCATGGAAATAAAAATAGATTGCAGCTCCTTGAGGAACGATATGGCATCTCTAGTACGTATGAGTTGAATACTCTTTTTGAAGGCGCAGATATCGTTATGCTTGCGATGAAGCCAAAGGATGCTGATAGCGCGGTTGACAAAATTCGCGAATATTTAACAGAGGACATGCTTATTGTTTCGGTTTTAGCAGGTGTATCAATGAGTACAATTGAAACACTAGCAAGAAAACCACTTTCAATAGCCCGGTCGATGCCTAACACATCGGCAGCTGTTGGAAAATCAGCTACTGCTATTGCCGTAAATGAACGGGTAACGACTGAGCAGTTAGAAACCATTAAGAGTCTTTTTGAAACGGTTGGTTTAGCAAAATTGGTTGAGGAAGAGCAGCTCGATGCTGTGACAGGATTGTCTGGAAGTGGTCCGGCCTATATTTATTATCTTATCGAAGCAATGGAAAATAGCGCAGATGAGATTGGCCTCGATAAGCAAATAGCCCAAGAACTGATCGTTCAAACTCTTATCGGTGCTGCTGAAATGGTGAAGAATTCCTCTAAATCACCTGAACAGTTGCGGCGCGAAGTGACAAGCCCTGGCGGAACAACTGAAGCGGGAATCCATGTTCTAGAGGAATACGGGGTACAGCAAGCATTTATTTCTTGTATAAAGGCTGCTACAGAGCAATCAAAAAAAATGGGAAAAGCATTAAGCTCGGAACTAAATGTAGGAAAATCCCTATAAAAAGGGGATTTATTAATATGAAAAGCACTAACCGAATTTTTCGGTAGTGCTTTTTATTACTTAGATGGGATATTAAATTCTTTAAAATCCTCGGCAATGTCCGTCTCCGAAAAAACCTCTCGTGCTTCGCCAACAAGTTCAAGCCATGCCTGCCGGTCATACCTGGAGCTTATATGGGTGAGACACAATCGTTTGCAGTCAGCTTGTTTGGCAATCTCGGCTGCCTGTCTTGTTGTCGAATGAAAATAGTCAAATGCAAGCTGCTCCTCCCCTTTTGCAAAGGTAGCTTCGTGTACTAAGAAATCAGCATCCTGAGCCAGCCACCGCGAATTTTCACAATACCGGGTGTCACCAAGGATGGTGACGATACGCCCCTTTTGAGAAGGTCCAAGAAACTTGTCCGGTTCAATGACCCTGCCGTCTTCGAGTGTGACCGATTCACCATTTTTTATTTTTCTAAAAATGGGTCCTGGCTGTACCCCCGCTTCCTTCAATTTGTCTGCAAGCAGTGTACCTGGTCTGTCCCTCTCAACAATCCGATAGCCGTAGGAAGGAATTCCGTGGTCTAACCGCCGTACTTCCACTGTGAATTGCTCATCCTCGAAAATAATACCTTCGGAAATTTCAATTACAGATAATGGGTATTTCAAATACGTTTGACTTAAAGAAAGACTAACCTGAATATATTCTTTAATGCCTTTTGGTCCATAAACAGTAACTTCCGTATCTCCACCTTGGAATGAACGGCTAGATAATAACCCAGGAAGCCCATAGATATGATCGCCGTGAAGATGGGTAATAAATATTTTTTCAATCCGCCGTGGTTTAATGGAGGTATGTAATATTTGATGCTGTGTTGCTTCGCCAACATCAAATAGCCAGACCGCCCCCCGCTCTTCAAGTAATTTGAGGGCTATGGACGTAACATTTCGTAGTTTTGCCGGCATCCCAGCGCCTGTTCCTAAGAAAAATAAATCCAAATAAAAAGCTCCTCTCTTCTCCATTTTTCATTATGAATAACTATATCACAAACTCTTTTTTTATGCTTACTTAGGACAAACTTCATTATCCGAAAGAAAATATTTTGTTACATGCAATTCAATATATTTGCGAAACCTAAAAAAAACAGATAAATTAAATAAAAGCAAAAAAATACATAACTAGGCTATGAGAAAAGAGGTTACAAAACGTGGAGCAAAACATGACATCATTAATAATGATATTTGGAGCAACTGGAGATTTGGCCAAACGAAAATTATTTCCTTCACTTTACCGATTGTTTTCACGGAATAAGCTAGACAAATTTGCCGTGATCGGTGTTGCTAGAAGATCACTTTCCAATGACGAATTTCAGCAATCCGTTAGGGAATCGGTGATTTCGGCATTAGGAAACAAAGAAAACCTGGATGAGTTTGCTTCCCATTTTTACTACCAATCACATGATGTTGCAGATTCAAATTCATATGTATCATTAAAAAAGTTTGCAGACCAAGTTGATGAGAATTATGACCTTGAGGGGAATCGAATCTTTTACTTGGCGATGGCTCCGGAATTTTTTGGTCCAATTGCCTTGCATTTAAAATCAGATGGGCTGACAGATGTAAAAGGTTATAAGCGCCTTGTGATCGAAAAACCATTTGGACATGACTTAGAATCAGCCAAGACGTTAAATAAACAAATTAGAAGTGCCTTTTCCGAAAAAGAGGTCTACCGAATTGACCATTATTTAGGAAAAGAAATGGTACGGAACATAGAGGTAATTCGTTTTGCCAACGCTATTTTTGAACCGCTTTGGAATAACCGGTATATTTCGAATATTCAAATTACTTCAAGTGAAACACTTGGGGTCGAAGAGCGCGGACGTTATTATGAAACAAGTGGTGCTCTTCGAGATATGCTGCAAAATCATATGATGCAAATGGTGGCATTGCTTGCAATGGAACCGCCAATCAGTCTTACCACCGACGAAGTAAGGTCTGAAAAGGTTAGAGTGTTTAGATCCTTAAGAACCGTCGAGGGTGAAGAAGTAAAGCAATATTTTGTCCGCGGCCAGTATGGTGAAGGAACCCTTGATGATGTTAAAGTTCCTAAATACCGCGATGAAGCGATGGTTGATAAAGAATCCAATACCGAAACCTTTGTGGCTGGAAAGATTATGATTGATAACTTCCGTTGGGCGGGTGTACCATTTTATATCCGTACGGGTAAAAGGATGGCTGCTAAATCAACGAAAATTGTCGTACAATTTAAAGACATCCCGATGAATTTATATTATCAACCTGAAAAAATGTTGAATCCGAATCTCCTAGTTATCCACATTCAGCCGGAAGAAGGTATCACGCTGCATCTAAATGCTAAAAAAGCGGGTGGACATCTTGATGCCCAAGAAGTAAAATTAAGCTTTGCCAATACGGGCATTCATGCGATGAATACTCCGGAAGGATATGAGAAACTCTTATACGATTGTATGAGAGGGGATGCTACCAATTTCACACATTGGGATGAAGTAGCATACTCTTGGGCTTTTGTAGATAAGATTTCAGCTGTTTGGGAAAAAACGAAAGCAGAATTTCCTAATTATGAATCCGGTACGATGGGTCCTAAGGCAGCAGATGAACTACTCGAAAAAGACGGCTTCTTCTGGTGGCCTGTTACTGATTTAGAGGTTGATATTTGTAAATAATGCAGGATAGAACAAAAGCGCAAGCGCCTGGAACAGCCCCCGACAAGCATAAGACACTCAGGGAAAGAAGGCGTTCTTTGCCTTCATTCCTTGAGCGGCTGTAGACCACCCGAGGGGCTAGGCGCTGAAGCTGGACGTCGACAGTCTTTTATTAACAGTTATCCACAAGCGAAAATTTTATAATTTCCTAAACGGAAAAAGCTCCCTTTGTTATGAGCAAAGTGGAGCTTTTTAGTGTTCGTCCTTCTTTTTTTCGGGAAACGAACGTAAAAAATCCTTGTTAAAGCTGGTCCCCGTTCCAACATTTTCAGCTTGTTCATTATTATGGGAACCGGCTCTTTCAATAATATTTTTTCCGTATTTTTCACGCAGGCTGGAAAGGGTTTTTAAGAGCGGCTCTTTTTTGGCATCTTTTTCAAAAGAAAATAAATCCAACTGTTTATAGGCATGATCCTGTTCCACCAGGTCATTCCCAGTTATTCCTAACAAACGGACAGGGTCGCCATTCCAAGCCTTTAAAAACAGCTGCTTCGCAAACGTGGAAATATCATTCTGATGATTAATCGGGTTAAGGAGTTTCATACTTTTGCTAATTGTCTTCCGGTCTTTATAACGGATCGTAATTGCCAAAGCGGATGCCATAACTGTTTTACGCCTTAATCTCGTCGAAACGGTCTCCGCCAATCCCTCAAGCACCTGGAACAGTTCTTGTTGATTGCTAATATCTCTAGGCAGTGTCGTGGAATTTCCGATACTTTTAAATTCTGATACTGATTCAGGATCAACAAGTCGAAAGTCAATTCCATTCGCCCTTTCTTTTATCCGTAACCCATTAATTCCGAGCAGTGTTTTTAGTTGGATTTCATTTCCTTTAGCTAGGTCGCCAATCGTATGGATTCCAATTGTTTGTAATTTTTCAGCAGTCTTTTTACCAACCCCATGCATTTCATTCGTATTCAAGGGCCACAGTACTGTAGGAATATCACGTTTCCGCATGATAGTTATTCCCAGCGGTTTTTTCATATCAGAAGCGGTTTTTGCTAAAAATTTATTCGGGGCAATCCCGATACTGCACGGTAAATCCAGTTGCTTTAAGATTCTTTTTTGGATACTTTCAGCAATTTCAATGGGACTTCCTAATGAAAAGCTTTCGGTAATATCCATGTAACCTTCATCAATCGAGACAGGTTCGACAAGCTCCGTATATTGTCTAAGTATTTCAAACATGGCGGTCGATGCAGCCCGGTATCGTTCGAAATTCGGTTTCATCACTACTAGCTGCGGGCAAAGCTTTTTCGCTTCCCAAAGCGGCATGGTTGTTTTTACACCAAACTTCCTCGCTTCGTAGCTGCAGGTGACAATAATTCCTCTTCGCTCCTCAACGTTTCCCGCAATGGCAAGCGGTTTTCCCTTAAGTTCAGGATCATAAGCCATTTCAACAGAAGCGTAAAAGCTATTCATATCTACATGTAAAATAACTCGTCCGTTTTTCGGATACATTTCCTTCATGACGAACACACCCTTAAAACATTTGTTCTAATTCTATAATACCAAAAAAGGAGGCCGGTTGGCTCTCCTTCAGTTAGCTTGATTATTGATTCGTCACTTCGTCGATAATGGCAATAGTCATTTCAGCAAGCTTATATAATTCTTCAACCGGCATACGCTCATTTGTGGTGTGAATTTCCTCATAACCAACAGCCAGGTTTACGGTTGGAATATTAAAGCCATTAAATACATTGGCATCACTACCCCCGCCGCTATGTTGAAGTTCACAGCTGCGGCCAATCTTTGCTGCCGCCTTGCGTGCGATTTCCACCACTTGGTCACCTTCGCCAAATTTGAAACCTGGATACATGACTTCGACATCGACTTCTGCCCTGCCGCCCATTTCCTCTGCAACGGTTTCAAATGCTTCCTTCATTTTGTTGACTTGGGCCTGCATCTTTTCAGGGATAAGCGAACGAGCTTCCGCTAAAATATCCACACGGTCGGCAACGATATTTGTAGCTTGACCACCTTCAAAACGGCCAATATTGGCAGTGGTTTCATGGTCGATTCTTCCTAATGGCATCCTCGCAATCGATTTCGCGGCAATCGTAATCGCAGAAACTCCTTTTTCAGGAGCTACACCGGCATGAGCAGTTTTTCCGTAGATGACCGCTTTTACTTTTGCTTGTGTAGGCGCTGCTACAACTACGTTTCCGACCAAGCCATCGCTGTCAAGGGCATAGCCATATTTTGCTTTAATTAATGATGGATCCATCGCTTTTGCACCATGTAAGCCCGACTCTTCACCGACAGAGATGACAAATTGAATTAAACCATGTAGAATATTTTGTTCTTTTAGCAGACGGATCGTTTCAAGCATCACAGCTATACCCGTTTTATCATCAGCACCAAGAATCGTCGTACCATCTGTAACAACATAGCCGTCCTTTATGGAAGGTTTAACTCCTTTTGCAGGCGTAACTGTATCCATATGACAGGAGAAATAAATAGGGTCTACTCCTTCTTTCACAGCAGGCAGTGTACAAATCAAGTTACCTGCTCCATGCCCCGTAATAGCCGTTGTATCATCCTCAAAAACATCGAGACCTAATTCAGTAAACTTTTTCTTTAACACTTTCGCAATTTCAGTCTCAAATTTTGTTTCTGAATCAATTTGGACAAGTTCCAAAAATTCATTCAAAAGACGTTCCTGATTAACCATTTGTGCCCCTCCAATTATGTACTCACTAAATCTAGCTAGAGCCCCTGGTCAAGGAGCTTCCGCTATTCTTATATCAGTATACCTCTTTATTTGTTATATCATCAAATGAAAGAGATAAGTGTTAATTTAGAGCGGGATATTACCATGCTTTTTGGCTGGCCGGGACTCTTGTTTTGTTTTTAGCATTTCCAATGCTTGAATAATCTTTATTCTGGTATCCCGGGGATCAATCACATCATCGACCATACCTCTGCTTGCGGCGACATAGGGGTTCGCAAATTTTTGACGGTACTCTTCAATTTTTTGCTGCCTTGTTAGCTCAGGATTTTTACTACTGCTAATTTCTTTTGCGAATATAATATTAGCTGCCCCTTGTGGACCCATTACGGCGATTTCGGCATTTGGCCAAGCAAATACTAGGTCTGCACCAATTGATTTACTATTTAACGCCACATATGCACCGCCATAGGCTTTTCTTAAAATAACTGTCAATTTTGGTACAGTTGCTTCGGAGTAGGCGAATAAAATTTTGGCCCCATGGCGAATGATTCCGCCGTGTTCCTGTTTTACCCCGGGAAAGAAACCGGTTACATCCTCGAATGTAATTATGGGGATATTAAAAGAATCACAGGTCCTAATAAACCTTGCCGCTTTATCGGATGAATCAATATCCAGGCCCCCCGCCATTACTTTTGGCTGATTGCAGACAAGTCCGACGGTTTCACCTTTAATACGTGCAAATCCAACAACAATATTTTTTGCAAAGTTCTGATGAATCTCCATAAAAGAGCCGCCATCAACTACTTGCTCTATCACCTTTCTAACATCATAAGGGCGGAGGGCATCAAATGGCACAACATCCATTAAATCAGGACGGTAATCGTTCTCTTCCTCCACTTCTAGCACCGGCGGCTTTTCTCCATTATTCTGTGGAAGATAGCTCAAGACTCTGCGTACATTTTCCAAGACCTCTGCTTCTGTAGCGGCTTGAAAATGGGCGTTTCCACTAATAGAATTATGAACATTTGCCCCCCCGAGGTCTTCTGGGGAAATCTTTTCTCCCGTTACTGTTTCAATTACCTTTGGACCTGTAATAAACATTTGACTTGTTTTCTCAACCATAAAGACAAAATCAGTAATCGCTGGTGAATAGACGGCACCACCTGCGCAAGGTCCCATGATGACAGAAATTTGTGGAATCACTCCGGAGTATATGGCATTCCGATAAAAAATATGTCCATACCCATCAAGTGATACAACACCTTCTTGTATGCGTGCCCCACCGGAATCATTTAAACCAACAAAGGGTGTACCGTTTTTAGCTGCTAAATCCATAACTGCAGCAATTTTTTTGGCATGCATTTCCCCTAATGCACCGCCGAAAACAGTGAAGTCCTGTGAGAATAAGTAGATCGGCCTGCCATTTACTTTTCCAAAGCCTGTCACAACCCCATCGCCTGGACCTTTTTGTTCATCCAAACCAAAGTCGTTGGTTCGGTGTTCAATAAAAGGATTTAATTCGATGAAACTTCCTTTGTCTACTAGCAGGTCGATTCTTTCGCGCGCTGTCAATTTCCCTTTTTCATGCTGCTTATCAATTCTTTCATCCCCGCCGCCAAGCTCTACTTCCCTGCGTTTATCATACAATTCATTGATTTTTTCATAAATGTCTATCATTACCCCTTCATCCCCTTTTCTCGCAAAGCTCAAATAGCACACCAGCGGTTGATTTTGGGTGCATAAAAGCAATTTGTGCCCCTCTAGCCCCCAGTCTCGGCTGGTCATCAATCATCCTGATCCCATGTTCTTTTATATCAGCTATTCTTTCTTCAATGGACGTTACACCAAGAGCTATATGGTGAATTCCTTCACCACGTTTGGCAATAAATGCTGCAATCGGGCTTTCCTCTGTGGTTGGCTCTAGAAGCTCTATTTTGATTTCACCTGCTTTTAGAAAAGCCACTTTGACTTTTTGGCTGTCAACCTCCTCGATCCCTAACAACGAAAGCTTTAGCACATCCGTATAAAATGGCAGCGTTTGCTCAAGAGACTTTACAGCAATTCCAATATGGTCGACTTTTTTAATCATGTTTTCCCCTCTGTTCCAAAATTAAAATAAATCAGACAATTACTTTATTCGTTACATATTTCATAAATCCTTCCTATTTTGCTTAGTAGTTCCGTTGTTCATTTGGGCTTTTCCTAGTAAAATAAGAATAAAGCTTATGAACGTAAGAAGGAGGTTCTTAAATTGTCTAAAAAGAAAACAAGAAAAATTATTGTCTATCTAATGCTTTTTGCCATGTTGGCCTCAACCCTCCTATTAGGTATTGCAAGTTATTTATCCTAATAAAATAAGAAGGGACTGTTCGAAATTGAACAGTCCCTTCTCTTATTTTATTGCTCCATTTTCTTTTGCTAATACTTCAAATGATTTATTTGAGGAGGTAACCAATATTTTTGTTCCAAGCGGGATTAATGGAAAAAGTGAGGATACCACCTCATTTTGGGTACGGATACAACCTTGGGAGACATATTTACCGATAGAAGCTGGTCGATTGGTTCCATGGATACCATACGTACGGCCGTCTGTTCCTTTTGCATCAAACCCAATCCATCTAGATCCAAGTGGATTTTGGGGATCTCCTCCTAGAATATTTTTCTTACGATAATATGGATTCTTCGCCTTTACTGTAATCGTAAAAAGCCCCTCCGGCGTTAATTCTTGCGTTTTACCGGTGCCAACACTGACAATCGTTTGAACTTTATTATCATTGATAAGCGCTAGTTCATTTTTCGTTTTATTTACAATTAGGAAGGTGTCACCAGGCATAGGATTTGGCCCCAATGGCCAAAGTGGTGAGAGAAAAAAAGTCATGAGGAGAGGCGATAATAGTTTAATCAATCCAACCACCTGCTTTTTTTCCCCTAGTTTGCCTCTGCCTTCTTCGTTTCATGCAGTTTTATTTTTTTTACATAAAAAGAGCTTTTGATAATAAGATACTCATTCATTTCATTGACTAATTGCAAGAGTGCTGCCCGAACTTCAAATTCCTCTCTTGTTTTAGGCAGTTCCATTTCCTCAAATTGTTTTTTCATCACTCTTAACTTTTCGATATAAATATAAGCTGTGTTCCCGGGATGGATATTTTCTGATAATTCCTCAAGAAAAGCTGCCACCATCATTCCCTGCTCCACAGTACTTGTGAGTGAAGTAACAATTGGTAAAACGCGTTCAATAATTTCAAATTGCTTTTCTCTCATTTTAAAATACTGATAATAAAGGTTGTCTTCACGGAGTATACGGTTTTCAAAATCTCTTAACGCAATCATTTTTGCCTCATCAAGCAGCTTGGCACTTTCAGTAATTTCTTTTCCATCCCAGCTGCTTTCACCTATTCTTAAGTAACTTACCATTTCACACAAGATAATTTTAAAATTCCCCTCAATCTTCACTTGATATTCTCTGAGTTTTTTATCAGCACTCGGCATGTAAAGGTTAATGAGTAGTGCAACACCTATACCAACCGTTATAACTCCTAGTTCATTAAAAAATAGTGCCCATGATATATGGTGAGCCATAAAAATGTGTAAAATAATGACACTGCTGGTTACTACTCCGTCAGGCGCTTTCAACATAACGATTATCGGAATAAAGAAGAGCAGCATTACCCCAATAACAATCGGATGATAAGCAATTCCCTCGAAAAAAAGTGCTGAAAAAGGCATTGCTAATATGCATGCTAAAAAACGATCCCACGCAGTACGAAGTGACCTTCTTTTTGTTACTTGGATACATAAAATTGTTAAAATACCTGCCGATGCGAAGTTGTTTAATCCCAGCTGATGTGCAATTAAGATTGAAAAAGCTGTTCCTACTGCAGTTTTAATAGTCCGATAACCGATGCGAAATTTCATAAATTATCTCCTAGATTAGAAAAATAAAAAGATGATCATAAAGACCATCTTTAGCATATCCCTATTAAAACATGTTTTTCAAGAAAAATTGCTTTTAAAAGACCGATGTAAGGTTAACTTTTTACAATACTTTCTCTAAAAAGTCCTTCGCTCTGCTTGTACGAGGATCATTAAAAAATTCATTCGGTGAGCCTTCTTCTAATAATTTTCCTTCATCAAGGAAGATTATACGGTCTGAAACCTCACGAGCAAACCCCATTTCATGTGTGACGATAGCCATCGTCATTCCTGATTGGGCTAGGTCCTTCATAACGGTTAATACTTCCTTTACCATTTCTGGGTCAAGCGCTGATGTAGGCTCATCAAATAACATTAACTTTGGTTCCATTGCAAGAGCACGTGCGATCGCTACACGCTGCTTCTGACCACCTGACAGGTTATTTGGATAAGCAGCTTCTTTTTCAGTAAGACCCACTCTAGCAAGCAATTCCCGAGCTTTTGCTTCAGCTGTATCACGGGATTCCCCTTTAACTTTCATTGGGGCGTATGTTAAGTTCTCTAAAACAGTCAGATGCGGGAATAAATAAAAGTGCTGAAAAACCATTCCGATTTGTTCTCGAACTTTCATAATATTCGTTTTTTTATCGGTAATCTCTTGATTATTTATCCACACTTTTCCTTTCGTCGGTGTCTCTAACAAATTTAAACAACGAAGAAAAGTTGACTTGCCCGAACCTGAAGGTCCAATGATAGAAACTACTTCGCCGCTATCTATACTAGTAGAAATATTTTTTAGGACTTCATTTTCCCCGAATTGTTTATAGAGGTTTTCAACTTTAATCACTGAATTTCATCCTCCTTTCAACCCATTTACCAGCCAGTGTAAGCACCATTACTAAAATCCAATAGATTAATCCAACAAATATAAGTGGTTCAAAATTTCGATAAGTATCAGCTCCCACCACTTGCGCACGGCGCATCAAATCTAAATATCCAATCGTCGATACAAGTGCCGATTCTTTCGTTAGGGTAATAAATTCGTTCATAAGAGCTGGTAAAATATTTTTTAATGCTTGAGGCAATATAAGGTCCTTCATCATAAGACGATAAGGAACTCCCAGCGCTTGGGCCGCTTCAGTTTGACCTTTATCAACTGCTTGAATTCCTGCCCTAATGATTTCTGAAACATAGGCTGATGAATTCAAACCAAATGCTAAAATTGAAGATAAAAATGGTGATATGTCATAACCTGTTAATTGCGGAATCGCAAAATAGATTAGCATTAATTGCAAAATTAATGGTGTACCACGAAAAATAGATGTATAAGCGTCACCAAACCAATTTAAAGCCTTTATACGTGAAATTTTAAATAACGCTAGAATAGTACCAAGGATAAAACCTAAAATAATGGAAATAATAACAAATTTTAATGTAACCCATATTCCTTCTAAAATAAAAGGAATATAAGGCACAATTTGGCTAAAATCCAAATTCATGCCTTACACCTCACTTCAATATTTTCTTTACCTTCATCAAAACGAACTAATGAATTTGGTCTTTACTAATTATTTTTGATCCTTTAACCATTTATCCTTCAATTCTTGAAGTTTTCCGTTCTCTTCAAGTTTTTGAAGTGCTTTATTTACATCACCAACTAAGTTGCTGCCTTTTGGAAAAGCTACAGCCATCCCTGGAGAACTAGATGTTGGATCATCAAAACCAGCTAATCCCTGTTCCTTCATGTATCCTGTTGCGACTGATTTATCTAAGTACGCTACTTGAACACGATCCGTTACTAGTTCTTGAATCAACGTTGTTGAATTATCTAAAGGCTTAAGCGTAAAATCCACTTTTTTCTGAAGTGTTTTAGCTCCTTCTTCCTGAATAGTTCCTAGCTGTACTGCAACGGTTTTTCCTTTTAGATCATCAATTGTTTTAATTGTAGAACCTTTTTTCGTTAAGAACATTTCACCAGAATGGTTATAAGCAGTTGAAAAATCAACATTTTTTTTGCGCTTTTCAGTTGCCGACATACCAGCAAGTACCATATCTACTCGCTTCGCTTGTAATGCACCGATTAGACCATCAAACTTCATATCCTTGATTTCTAGTTTATAGCCTAATTCATCTGCAATAGCATTAGCAAGGTCAATATCAAATCCTACAACCTTTCCTGATGGATCTCTTGATTCAAATGGAGCAAAATCTGCTGATGTTGCCATTGTTAATACTTTCTTGTCAGCTGTTTTTTTCCCAGTTGCCCCGTCCTTATTACTCTGACCGCAAGCAGACATAACAACTAAAGTAAGAATTAATGTTAAAAATAAAATAGTTCTTTTCATGGTGGAACCCCCTGTGTTATATAAGTATTTGGTTATTTAATATTGGATTTTTATTCAACAAAATGAATAATAACACAACCTACTTATTTTGAAAAGATGTTTTTCTAATATAAAAATATTCTAAAAATTTGGTATGCCAATATTATTTTATCCACTAAAAAAGCACCTCTCAAAGGAGAGGTACTTCAGAGGTCAGTTTTCCATTATCTACGCCTGACGAAATTCATTTTTCATTTTTTCAAATACTTCTTTATTTGTGATTAAATCATATCCCGTAAGCGCAAGGGCCAAAGCACCTCTAGCTAGAATTTTGTGAGAGTTGTCAGTGATTGTTAAGTCGGCAAATTCCCTCGTATGCGCAATCAGTCCAGGCGAATCAAGACCAATATAGGGATGAATGGCTGGAACGACGTGACTAACATTTCCCATATCAATGGAACCATAAGATTCCTTCGCTTTCTTCACTTGCTTAACACCCGTTGTTAATAGATTGTTTGTAAATAATTGGGATAAGGTTTGGTTCGTAACCATATTGTCGTAACTCAGCTCATAGTTTTCAATGTGAACATCTGCACCTGTCATTGACGATGCACCTTTCGCAACACTAATTACCTTTTGAACAACCTCGTTTAGGTAGTTTCGGTCCTTTGCTCGGACATAAAATTGAGCTATTGCTTTGTCTGGAACAATGTTGGCAGCTACACCGCCTTCTTTAATAATCCCATGGATTCTAACATCTGAAGTAACGTGTTGACGCAGAGCATTGATCCCGTTAAATAATTGAATAACAGCATCCAATGCATTAATTCCCTTTTCTGGCGATGCTGCGGCATGACTCGTTCTGCCACGGAAGTCAAATTGAATAGCGTCCATCGCTAACGAATCACCACTCTCATAGGATTCATCTGCAGGGTGCAAAATCATCGCTGCATCAATGTCGTCAAATACTCCTTGCTCAGCCATCGGTACTTTAGCGCCATTTGTTTCTTCTGCAGGTGTACCTAATACGATCACACGGCCGCCAATTTCTTCGACGACTTTACTTAAGAGAACTCCTGCGCCAGCACTCATAGTTCCAATCATATTATGACCGCACCCATGTCCAACCTCCGGCAAGGCATCATATTCAGACAAATAGGCAATAGTAGGTCCCTCTTTCTTACTATCATAAACTGCTTTAAAGGCAGTAGGACGGCCAACGATACCTTTTTCGACTGAAAATTGATGTTGCTCAAGGAATTCCACTAAAAGTTTCATAGATTCAAATTCTTCATCACCCAGCTCTGGTTGATAATACAATATATCATTAATCTCCCATAATCTGTTTTGTATAGCTTCTAATTTATTTTTCAATAATTCCTTCATGTCAAAACACCTCTGAGTTTATGATTAAAGTTACAAAATAATTAATAAATATACACTAAAAAATGTATTTAGACAATAAAAAAAGATCAAATCATTTCACGATTTGACCTTAATTTATTTACTCCTTATACTTCTTCACAATACTGATCAAATTCACTTTGAAGCTTTGCCACTACTGTTGCAGGATCAAAGCCCTCAATTTGATGTCTTTCAATCATGGTCAGTATCTTACCGTCTTTTAACAAAGCAAAAGATGGGGAGGAAGGTGGATAACCTGTGAAATAGCTTCTAGCTGTTTCGGTTGCCTCCTTATCCTGCCCAGCAAATACTGTAACCAGATGGTCAGGGCGTTTATCATTATGAAGCGCATGTGCTGCTGCTGGGCGTGCAATGCCGCCTGCACATCCGCACACTGAATTAATCATCACTAATGTGGTTCCTTTTTGAGCAAAGGCATCCTCTACTTCTGCAGGTGTTTTAAGTTCTTTATACCCAGCAGCGGCAATTTCTTGACGTGCCTGATTAACTACATCATTCATGAAAAAGTTAAAATTCATACTCATCAAAACACACTCCTTATATTCCGTATATAACTATATAATAACAGTTAAAATGTGTTTTCTACAAATGAAATGAAATCTATTGGGCCAAAGCGTCTCCACGATTTGCACTCACCAATGCCCGTGGCCAGAATTTTTTTCACTAGTAAAGTTAACTTTTTGTTTCTGAAAAAAAGTTTTTAAATAATGTCTCTACAGCTGCAGCTACAGTCATTTCCCCAGAAATCACTTCATTTTCAAGCTTAGGAAGAGCACTTTTAACCTCTTTATGATGGTAAAAGAGAAATTGGAGCTGATCCGTTATCATTGAATAAAACCATTCCCTGGCTTGTATTCTTCTTCTTTCCTCAAAAACTCCTGAAGATTTTCCGGTTTTTGCAAAGGATTGAATAACACCCCAGATTTCGTTAATTCCCTCAAGAGTTATCGAAGAGCAAGTATAGGCCTTTGTATTCCAACCTTTTGTAGCTGGCTGAAGGAAGTGGAGAATTCGGTTGTATTCCTGTCTGGTTTGTTCAGCTATCTGTTTATTCGCTCCATCAGCCTTATGAACAAGGATGATATCAGCTAGTTCCATAATCCCCTTCTTCATTCCTTGAAGCTCATCGCCCGCTCCTGTCAAAACAAGCAAAATGAAAAGATCAACCATATCTCTGATAATTACTTCGCTTTGTCCCACACCAACCGTTTCAACTATAATAATATCGAATCCGGCCGACTCACAAATTAACATTGCTTCTCTTGTTTTTCTGTGTACACCGCCCAGTTTCCCTCCTGTTGGCGACGGGCGAATAAAGGCGTTCTCATTTCTTGATAACTGTTCCATTCTAGTCTTGTCGCCCAGAATACTGCCGCCAGAGATACTTGAACTTGGATCAATAGCCAATACAGCAACCCGATACCCTAGGTTGCACAAATGTATACCAAAAGCCTCAATAAAGGTACTCTTTCCTGCACCTGGAACACCGGTTATACCGATACGAATTGATTTACCAGTTTTGGGCAGGAGCATCTTCAACAGCTGCTGAGCTTTTTGAAAATGCTGATCAGCATTACTTTCTACAAGTGTAATCGCTCGAGCAAGCAGGCTTCGGTCACCCTTCAGCACCCCATCATAAAGAACATCAATGGACGGTTCTGTGGAATTTCGTTTTTGAAAGCGTACATTTTTTTCAAAAGAGACAGTTTGACTTTCAAGCTCCTTGCCTCGTCGCACGATGCTTAGACAGCTGTCAGGATTATTAGGGTCACTCCATTCCGGTTTATGATCCTTTCCCATTTATTGCGACACTTCCTCATAACCGAGTTTTATATAAATCTCCCTAATCACTTTTTGAGCAGCAACAGGAATGATGGTTCCCGGTCCGAAAATGGCCGCTGCACCATGGTCATATAAAAATTGATAATCTTGGGAAGGGATGACACCGCCGACGACAACCAGAATATCCTCTCGGCCCATTTTTTTCAGTTCATCCACTAGTTGAGGCAGCAGTGTTTTATGACCTGCTGCAAGCGAGCTCATGCCCACTACATGAACATCATTTTCAACGGCTTGAATAGCAGTCTCTTCTGGCGTTTGAAACAGCGGACTTATGTCTACATCAAAGCCTAAATCCGCGAAAGCAGTGGCGATGACCTTTGCCCCCCGATCATGACCATCCTGACCCATTTTCGCAATAAGGATTCTTGGCCGTCTCCCTTCATTCTCAAGAAAATCATCTGTCATTTTCTTCACTTCAATGATCTCTTCCTCATTGCTAAAGGCTGTACTATACACACCGCTAATCGAACGAATGACGGCTTTATGCCTTGTTGCCACACGCTCAATAGCATCAGATATTTCACCAAGTGTTGCTCTTACTCTGGCTGCCTTAACAGCAAGTTCTAATAGATTTTGATTCCCTGTTTCAGCAGCTTTTGTTAATTCATTAAGTGCCGCTTCCACTTTTTGATTATCTCGAGCCGCTTTTAAAGCAGTTAATTTCTCCATTTGCTTTAAACGGACGGCAGTATTATCGATATCTAATATATCGATCGCTTCTTCCTTTTCAGGTCTGTAGCGATTAACCCCTATAATGGTTTCTTTACCAGAATCGATTTGCGCTTGTCTTCTAGCTGCTGCTTCTTCGATTCTCATTTTGGGAAGACCTGTTTCTATGGCCTTAGCCATACCCCCAAGTCCTTCAATTTCTTCAATGTGGGTCCAGGCCCTTTTTACTAAATCATCTGTCAGTTTTTCTACATAATAAGATCCTCCCCAAGGATCGATTACATGGGTAATCCCTGTTTCTTCTTGTAAAAACAATTGAGTGTTTCGAGCAATCCGGGCTGAGAAATCTGTTGGTAAGGCTATTGCCTCATCTAAGGCGTTCGTATGCAGTGATTGGGTATGCCCCATTGCCGCAGCATGTGCTTCAATAAGTGTTCGCGTAACATTATTAAATGGATCCTGTTCGGTTAAACTCCATCCTGACGTTTGTGAATGAGTCCGTAATGCTAATGATTTTTCATTCTTTGGCTGGAAAGACTTCATCATTTTGGCCCAAATGAATCTCGCAGCCCGCATTTTGGCGACTTCCATGAAGTAATTCATCCCAATTGCCCAGAAAAAGGACAGTCTTGGTGCAAATGAATCGATATCGATGCCTGCTTTAAGACCTGTTCGGACATACTCTAAGCCATCTGCAAGTGTATAAGCTAATTCTAAATCCGCCGGAGCTCCCGCTTCTTGCATATGGTAGCCGGAAATACTAATACTATTAAACTTTGGCATGTATTTGGACGTGTATTCGAAGATATCCGCAATGATCTTCATCGACATTTCAGGTGGGTAAATATACGTATTACGAACCATATATTCTTTTAATATATCGTTTTGGATGGTTCCCGAAAGCTTTTCTTGGCTGACTCCCTGTTCCTCTGCCGTTACGATAAAGAAAGCTAAAATCGGCAAGACAGCCCCGTTCATTGTCATCGATACAGACATTTGATCCAAGGGTATTCCTGCAAAAAGTGTCTTCATATCAAGTATGGAGTCTATGGCAACACCAGCTTTCCCAACATCCCCAACTACACGAGGATGATCGGAGTCATAACCGCGGTGGGTAGCCAAATCAAAGGCTACTGATAATCCCTTTTGCCCCATAGCTAGATTTCGTCGGTAAAAGGCATTACTTTCTTCAGCAGTTGAAAAGCCTGCATACTGCCTCACCGTCCAGGGCCGATTCACATACATGGTCGGATACGGTCCCCTCGTATAAGGAGGCAGTCCAGGAAGGTCATCAATATGTTCTAAACCCACACGATCCTCTTTTGTATAAATAGGCTTAAGGTATATTTGCTCATTCGTTTCAAACAGCAAATCTTCAATGGAAGAAGAAATTTCATGATTAACTTTCTCTTCCCACTCTCTTTTTGTCATGAATTTTTGGTCAGCAAACAATGGAATAATTTGAAAATTAGGCTTTTGTTTCTTCAACCGTGTTCACCTCCATATCAGTAAGGATATCTGATAGAGTTTCATAGCAATTAGTACCTGCATGAATGAACTGCTTAATACCCAAACTCTTCCACTGGGACTGTTTTTCTATTTCAGGGAGCCCAGCTAAGTAAAATATACGTTCTGGAAATTCAGATTTTAAAGCTGTTAGAATGTCTCTACCGGCTAGCTCGTACTGTTCATTTGTTCCACAAAAGCAGAAATAGGAAGTAGGTGTTTCTAAGACAAATTGTTTTGCATTTTCTAAAGTTAAGATTGGGTTGCTATCCACTGCTTTTAAACCACCTGCCGCCACATAACCTTTCATAAAATCGAGCCTTGGTTTATGCTGCTTTATTTCGCCAAGGCAAATCATCCCTACTGATGGAATGATGCCTATTTTTCCTTCGAGCTGCTTTGCCTTTCTTCGCAGCTTTTCAAAAGGCTCCGTAAGTCTCCGTGCTGGTATGGATTCTATTTTGCTCAATGAATAGGTTCCATTTGTAAAAAAACTGTTCATTTTCCTCGGCTTGGGATTTGGTTCAGGTTCATTTATATCGGCATAAACATTTGTTCCAATCATGCTTTGCTGCCTAGTTTGAATATCTAAATTCCTTTTTAGATAAGTTGCTTCTATTTCCTGCTGGAGCCAATTTGATTTTAAAACATTTAATATACCGCCCTGGCCCTCAATTTGCCGGAAGAATTCCCAAGCTTTTTCAGCGAGCTGACTCGTTAACTCTTCCACATACCAAGAGCCGCCAGCTGGGTCAATGACTTTTTCTAGATGTGCCTCTTGTTTCAAGAGCAGTTGGATATTTCTGGCGATTCTTTCTGAAAATGGTGTGGTAACTGTAAGACTATCAAAAGGAGTAACGTGTAAATATTGAACCCCTCCGATGACGGCCGCAAATGTTTCATTGCCAGCCCGCAGAAGATTGACATAGGGGTCATGTAAGGATTTTGTAAACGTAGAGGTTTCGGCAGAAATGACCATCCCCCGAGCTTCATCTTTGGCACTGTAAAGTTCAGTTATACGATTCCAAAGTATCCGCGCTGCCCGAAGTTTAGCAATTTCCATGAAGAAGTTACTTCCAATAGAGAATTGGAAGACAATTTTTTTAAAAATTAAATTAAGGTCCATTTCACCATCCTGAAGGATATCAAGATAATGTACCCCTTCCGCAATGGCAATTCCCAGCTCTTGAACGGCATTTGCTCCGCCATTATGATAAGGGGTTATATCAATGAGTATGGTGTTAAGGTGTGGAAACCTTTGACTAAACTTATTTATAGCTTTCTTCCATTCCTCGATAAACTCCCGTGAAACAGCCCCTTCCTCGGCAAATAGGGCAATCGGGTCTGAACCCAAATAACCTGTAATTTTATCAGTCATATTTTCGTCCTCTGCCATTTTTGCTAATACATTTAGAATCGCTGAATGCCATCCTTTTGTATTAAGCGCTAATGGATATTGATGATAGAGGCCTGCCAACACACTCGTAAGACTGTCATTTGTTTCCATTAATTCTTCCGATACCCTAAAGGAAATAGCAGTTTGCCCATTTTCTTGGGCTTCATGAAGTTTCTCTTTCAATTCTCCAGGTGTTTGGTAAGATAACTGCTGTGCTACCTTCCACGTATTTGTCAAATATCCAAGCGGATAAATCCCTCGTCGGTAATCAGAGCCTCCTGAATAATTAGGAACTGGATGCTCATCTTTTCGGATATAAAGCGGTTTCAAAAAAATGTTTTCATATGTATGCCGATGTAAGGATTCAATCTTTTTCCCTTTTAGAGAGGCTTCTGCTTTAGCCTGCCAGTCATCAATTGTTTTCTGTAAAAAAGATTGATTTTTTATATTTTCCAACTCCATCTCCCCTTTCTTCCGAATTGCAGTAAAATTCAATTAATTCTACTTATTTCTATTTTATGGTACAAATAGATTTCAAGCAATGAAAACCACTGTAAAAAGTAGGTTAATCAATTTCTTCATCTTGTCTTTAATAACTTTAATAATAAAAACCGCTGCCCGTACAGGCAGCGGTAATTAATTGCTAATAAATAGTTGTGGTTGCTTTTGATGTATTTTCAAGAATTTCTTTCACTCGTTGTAAGAAACGGCCGCAAACTAGTCCATCCAATACCCTGTGGTCCAGTGACATACATAGATTCACCATATCACGGACAGCAATCATGTTGTTGTTTATAACAACAGGCCGTTTAACGATTGACTCCACTTGAAGTATTGCTGCTTGTGGGTAGTTAATGATTCCCATTGATTGAACGGAACCAAAGGAACCCGTGTTGTTTACCGTGAATGTACCGCCTTGCATATCCTCTGATTTTAGTTTGCCTGTTCTCACTTTAACTGCAAGTTCTGAGATTTCTCGGGCAATTCCCTTTATGGTCTTTTCATCTGCATTTTTAATGACTGGAACGTAAAGAGCATCCTCAGTGGCTACAGCAATAGAAATATTGATGTCTTTCTTTTGAATAATTTTATCCCCTGCCCACATCGAATTAATTTGTGGGAATTCTTTCAAGGCTTGGGCAACAGCTTTCACAAAAAAGGCGAAGAAAGTTAAATTGAAACCCTCTTTCTTCTTAAATTCGTCTTTTAAACCATTACGATATTCCACAAGATTAGTTGCATCCACTTCAATCATGGTCCAGGCATGTGGTGCCTCATGTTTGCTGCGAAGCATATTAGCTGCGATCGCTTTACGCACTCCAGTTAAAGGGATTTCTATGTCTCCAGTTGTCATAGGAACTGCTGCCTGTTGAGCCGCCGGGGACGAAAGCGCTGCGGGCTGACTAGTGAAAGCTTGTGCTGCATCTTGTTTGACCTCTGGCCTTTGTCCTGATCCATTTATGGTATCAACCTTCTGGTCGGCAGTTGGAATATTACCAGATTCAATTAATTTCAATAGATCCTTTCTAGTAATCCTTCCTCCCGCACCGGTACCAGACACTTTCGTTAAATCAATGCCATGTTCTTGAGAAATTTTTAAAACAGCAGGTGAATAGCGTGCTTTATTTTCTTGACCCGCTGCAGGTGCAGATTCTGTCCTACTTGTTTCTTCCGTATTTGGCTTTACCGCCAGAGAAGGGTCCTGCGTACTGCTATCCTCCACTTCAATTGTACAAATAATCTCCCCTACGGCTAGTGTCTCTCCTTCTTCAGCAATCAGTTCTTTAATCACACCAGTAAAGGAGGACGGGACTTCTGCATTTACTTTATCGGTCATGACCTCGGCCAGCGGGTCGTATTTATTTACCCTATCACCTACAGTTACTAACCACTTGCTAATAGTACCTTCGGTTACACTTTCCCCTAATTGAGGCATTTTAATTTGTTCAGTTGCCACTAGTTCCATACCTCCTTAATATTCTGCAAGCTCGCGCATTGCCTTTTCGACTTTGTCCGGATTAACCATAAAGAATTTCTCCATCGTAGGGGAATAAGGCATGGCCGGGACATCTGGTCCTGCGAGCCGCATAATAGGAGCATCTAATTCAAATAAGCAATGTTCCGCTATAATGGCTGAAACTTCACTTATTATGCTTCCTTCCTTATTGTCCTCTGTTATTAGCAGGACCTTGCCGGTTTTAGAAGCTGCCTCAATAATCGCCTCTTTATCAAGCGGATAGACAGTTCGTAAATCAAGGATATGAACAGAAATTCCATCCTGGGCTAATTTTTCTGCCGCTTGAAGGGCAAAATGAACACATAGACCATAAGTAATAACTGTAATATCTTCGCCTTCGCGTTTTATATCCGCTTTGCCGATTGGCAGCGTATAATCATTTGCTGGGACTTCACCCTTGATTAAACGATATGCCCGTTTGTGCTCGAAAAAGAGAACCGGGTCATTGTCGCGAATAGCGGCTTTTAATAGTCCTTTCGCATCGTATGGTGTGGAAGGCATTACGATTTTCAAACCTGGCTGATTAGCAAAAACCGCTTCGACTGATTGAGAATGATAGAGTGCTCCATGTACTCCTCCGCCGTAAGGGGCACGTATAACAATTGGACAGTTCCAATCATTATTAGAACGATAGCGAATTTTTGCAGCTTCAGAAATAATTTGGTTTACAGCAGGCATAATAAAATCAGCAAATTGCATTTCTGCAATTGGGCGCATCCCGTACATCGCTGCCCCGATTCCTACTCCTGCGATAGCTGACTCTGCAAGTGGTGTATCAATGACCCGTTCCTCGCCAAATTGTTCGTATAAGCCCTGGGTTGCTTTAAATACTCCGCCTTTCACCCCTACATCTTCACCAAGGATAAACACCTTGGAATCGCGTTCCATTTCTTCACGCATCGCCATTGTGATTGAATCAATATATGAAATAATCGCCATTTTACGTCCCCCTTACTCTTCCGTTTCCGCATAAACATATTTCAATGCATCTTCTGGTGCAGAATAAGGAGCATTTTCTGCATATTCTGTCGCCTCATTCACCAGTTTCATCACACGATCATTCATTTCTTTTTCCAGGTCATCATTTAAGACATTTGTTTCCTTCAAATAGGCTCCAAACGTCATTAACGGATCCTTTGTTTTTGCTTTTGCCACTTCATCCGGTGCGCGGTACGAACGATCGTCATCATCCGAAGAATGTGGAGTAAGCCGGTAAGAAACTGTTTCAACAAGGGTTGGACCTTCGCCACGGCGGCCCCGGTCAGCAGCCTCTTTTACAGCCTTATACACTTCCAGAGGATCATTACCATCAACGGTTACACCTGGCATCCCATATCCAATCGCACGATCTGACACCTTTTCACATGCTAATTGTTTTTCAATTGGGACTGAAATAGCATATTTATTATTTTCGCACATGAATATAACCGGAAGTTTATGCACACCTGCAAAGTTTGCTCCCTCATGGAAATCCCCTTGGTTAGAAGAACCTTCTCCAAAAGTAACAAATGTTACTAGATCTTTTTTCTCCATTTTTCCCGCAAGAGCAATTCCTACAGCGTGGGGAACTTGTGTGGTAACAGGTGACGAACCTGTTACGATTCTATTTTTCTTTTGCCCAAAATGCCCAGGCATTTGCCGGCTCCCTGAGTTCGGATCCTCCGCTTTAGCAAAACCGGAAAGCATCAATTCTGTTGGTGTCATCCCGAAGGTTAACACAACCCCCATGTCTCGGTAATAGGGAAGTACATAATCCTTCTCCCGGTCCAGAGCAAAAGCCGCTCCCACCTGTGCTGCTTCTTGGCCTTGACATGAAATAACAAATGGAATTTTTCCAGCACGGTTCAATAACCACATCCGCTCATCAATGCGTCGGGCCAAAAGCATCGTCTCATACATTTCCAATACCTTTTGGTCGCTTAATCCTAAAACTACATGACGCTTCTCTGCCATTTATTTCTTACCTCCCGATTGTTCGATAGACACTAACAAATTATCAACACTAATACTTTACATTTATTATGAATGAATGGCCTTCCCATCCACTGCCAAAGCTGCTTCCCCAATGGCTTCTGTCAAAGTTGGATGTGGATGAATGGTATGGGCAATTTCCCACGGTGTTGCATCTAATACCATGGCCAGCCCCGCCTCTGTGATCATGTCAGTTACATGTGGACCAATCATATGCACCCCTAGAATATCATCAGTCTCGGAATCTGCAACAATTTTTACAAAGCCATCTGAATCACCGAAAACAAGAGCTTTCCCGATTGCCCGGAAGGAAAACTTACCTATTTTCAATTTATGGCCTTTTTCTTTTGCCTGCTCCTCAGTTATTCCTACACTGGAGACCTCCGGGTTACTATAGATGCACCTAGATACTAAGTTATAATTCATTGGCAATGGTTTTTCTCCTGCTATATGCTCAACTGCAATAATTCCCTCGTGCGAGGCAACATGTGCAAGTTGTAAACCGCCTATAACGTCACCTATCGCATAAATATGGGACTCTTTCGTTTGATAAAATTCATTGGTCACGATAAAGCCATTTTCAGCTTGGATATCGGTATTTTCAAGTCCTATTCCCTCTAAATTTGCTTGGCGACCAACTGAGACTAAGAGTTTTTCAGCCTTAAACTGTTTAAGAACGCCTTTAACCTCTGCTGAAATACTAACCTCTTGATCTTTAACAATTGTTTCAGGCAGCACCTTAGCACTGGTAACAAGGTTTATCCCCCTCTTTTTCATGACCCGCTGCATTTCTTTAGAAATATCTTTATCCTCTGTTGGAATGATGCGGTCAGCAAACTCAATAACTGTTACATTTATTCCAAAATCAGAAAGCATGGAAGCCCATTCTATTCCGATAACACCGCCTCCAACAATAATGATTGATTTTGGCAAGACTTCAAGCTGTAATGCTTCATCAGATGATATTACCAACTGACCATCGATTTCCAAGCCTGGAAGCGTTCTTGGTCTTGAACCAGTGGCAACAATCACATTTTTTGGAATCAGCATTTCGTTTTCCGTTCCGTTGTTCATTTCAACTGAAATAGTACCTGGCATCGGTGAAAAAATCGATGGTCCAAGGATTCGGCCAATCCCTTCATAGACATCAATCTTCCCCTGTTTCATTAGATGTTGGACGCCCTTATGTAACTGGTCAATAATCTTATTTTTTCTAGCTTGAACTTTTCCAAAATCTAATGAAACATCGCTCGTGATAACACCAAAATCCTCACCGCGTTTTGTTGTCGCAAATACCTCTGCACTTCTTAATAAGGCCTTGCTTGGGATGCAGCCCTTATGGAGGCAGGTACCTCCCAATTTTCCTTTTTCAACAATGGCCGTTTTTAAGCCAAGCTGAGAAGCGCGAATAGCTGCCACATAGCCGCCTGTTCCACCTCCAAGAATGACCAAATCATATTCTTGTGCCAATTATGTTTCCTCCCCATACTCGTTAAATTTTTGCAGTAGAAAAATTCCCTGGATATACCTTCACTTCTTCTTCACCGCTTAAAACCCGAAGTGCCCCTTCTGCCAAGGCTTGAAGTTCATTTTCCCCTGGTTGAACAATTACATCAGCAATCCAATTGACCCGATCGCTAATTGATTTCACAAATCCATTTGCAAAGCTGAGTCCGCCTGTTAAAATAATCGCATCTACCTTGCCAGAAACAACCGCACTGCAAGCCCCTATCTCCTTTGCTACCTGATAGGCCATTGCCTCATAGATTAGCTCTGCCACTTTGTCGCCTGCAGCAATTCTCTTTTCTACCGTTACTGCATCGTTTGTTCCAAGGTATCCAACAAGTCCACCATGCCCTACAAGTTTCTTCATCATTTCTTCCCGATAATATTCGCCTGAAAAACAAAGGGCAATTAAATCCCCTGCAGGCACCGTCCCAGCCCGTTCAGGACTAAAAGGTCCATCACCGTGTAAACCATTGTTTACATCAACAACTCTTCCTTGTTGATGGACACCGACGGTAATGCCACCGCCCATATGGGCAACAATCAAATTTAATTCACTGTATTCCTTTCCCAGTTCCTTTGCTACTCTCCTAGCAACTGCCTTTTGATTTAAGGCGTGAAAGATACTTTTTCTTTCAATTAAGGAAAAACCGGAGATCCTAGCAATTGGGGCGAGTTCATCAACAACAACTGGATCGACAATGAAGGCAGGGATATTTAAACCTGAAGCAATTTCATAGGCTATAATCCCACCTAAATTAGATGCATGCTGCCCGGCATAGCCAGATCTTAAATCCTTTAACATTAAATCATTGACCTCGTATGTTCCGCCTTCAATAGGACGAAGTAAGCCGCCACGTCCGCAAACAGCTGATAATTTTGATATATTAATTCCTTCATTATCCAGTGTTTCCAAAATTACAGTTTTTCTAAATTGATATTGGTCAATAATATTTGAAAAAGTATTAATGGTTTCTACATCATGACGGATTGATTTTTCAAAAATAGAAACTTCGTTATCAAAAACACCAATTTTAGTGGATGTTGATCCTGGGTTAATGGTAAGTATCCGATCTTTATAATCTGGCAACGTCGTAACCTCCACTTTAAAACATCTATCTAAAGGCAAATGCGCTGAATCCAATTCAGCGCTTTGCCTTAACATCATGTTCCTAGTATGGTCCTTGTATTATCTTGAAATCCGATGACTTAAGATATGATGGCCATTTTGTAAAAATTGGCTTCTAGAATTACGAATTCGTGCGATTCTTTCTTCGGCCATTCTATCAGCAGCAACATAAGTTGGGATGCCATCCCGCTTAGAAATTTCAATGACCTTTTCAATCGTTGTATAAAGCTGTTCAACCTTTTTCATTGCACGTTCTTGATTATATCCATAAAGCTCATCCGCCACATTGATAACGCCGCCAGCGTTTATTACATAATCCGGGGCATAGACAATACCCATTTCATGAATGATATCACCATGACGAGCGTCCTTTAATTGATTATTAGCAGAACCCGCAATTACTTTAGCCTTTAATTGAGGGATTGTGTCATCATTAATCGTTGCCCCTAAGGCACAAGGAGCATAAATGTCACACTCAGCTCCATAAATATCATCCGGATCAACTGCACGAGCACCAAATGCTTGAACCGCACGATTAACTGCTTCTTTGTTAATGTCCGTTACAATAAGCTGCGCCCCTTCTTTATGCAGA
Source organism: Bacillus sp. AFS037270 (assembly GCF_002585305.1). The sequence continues at coordinate 38,121 of NZ_NUNF01000029.1, forward strand.
TATTCGCAAAGTGTATAAGCTACATTGCCAACTCCCTGCACTGCAACCACTCTTCCTTCAAGTGAATCCGTACCAAAAGCTTCCTTTGCCGCTGCTTTCATGCCGCGATATACACCAAAAGCAGTGACCGGTGATGGATTACCAGATGATCCAAATGCCGGAGAAATACCTGTAACAAAATCTGTCTCCTCGTGGATTAAATCCATATCCGCCACAGTTGTACCCACATCTTCCGCTGTAATGTACCGGCCATTTAAACCTTGGACGTAACGGCCGAAAGCTCTGAATAATTCCTCACTTTTATCTTTGCGAGGATCGCCAATGATAACGGTTTTTCCACCTCCGAGATTTAAGCCTGCAGCTGCATTTTTATAGGTCATCCCCTTGGCTAGACGAAGAGCATCTTCAATCGCTGCTTCCTCGGAGGCATATGTCCACATGCGGGTACCACCCAATGCCGGACCAAGTGTTGTATCATGAATAGCAATAATAGCTTTTAGACCTGATTGCTTATCTTGACAAAAAACTAATTGCTCATAATCATATTTCTCTAAATACTTGAAGATTTCCATGAAATTTCCTCCTCAAATGGGTAAAAATCTATTTATTTACACAACATAACGCTAACGCTAGTGAATACAACTTGCTTTCTGCTGAATCAGCTCTTGATGTAAGCACAATTGGAGCGCTTGCTCCCGCAAGGACAGCGCCTACCTTTGCCTTAGCAAAATAAATTAATGATTTATATAACACATTCCCAACCTCGATAGTGGGTACTAATAAAATATCTGCATTACCTGCTACGTCGCTGATAATCCCTTTGTGTTCAGCAGCTAATTCAGAAATGGCATTGTCAAGGCCAAGCGGCCCATCAACAATGCAACCGGAAATTTGCCCCCGTCTATTCATCACTGTTAATGCAGCGGCATCAAGGGTTGCCTGCATATCGGGATTAACTGCTTCAACAGCAGCAATTACCGCTACTTTCGGCATTTCGATCCCGACTGATTTGGCAAGTGCAACCGTATTTTTTATAATTTGTACTTTTTGTTCTAAGTTAGGAGCAATGTTCATAGCTGCATCTGTAATTAAGAGTAGTTGACTAAAACCAGGGACTTCAAAGAAAGCTGTATGTGATAAAACATTCCCGGTTCTGAGTCCATATTCCTTATTTAAAACCGCCTTTAAAAAGATATTGGATGGAATATTTCCTTTCATTAATACATTTGCTTGTTTGTTGGAAACAGCTTGAACCGCGGATTCTGCGGCACTGACCACAGAATCTGAATGAACAATTTTTAATTTATGATTATTCAATAGCTCCTGCTTTTGCAATTTAATCAGTGAAATGATTTTTTCTTGATCACCATAAAGTATAAATTCAGCAAGATTTCGATTTAACGCATCAAGTACGGCCTCAATGACTTCTGCCGTGTCTGCAGCAGCTACAGCAACCGTATTATAGCCATTGCGTGTTGCTTGGTTTATCAGTGAGTCTAGCAACAAGCTATCATCAACCCTTTCTTCTCTTCCTCAAATCCACTTTAAAATATGCAAGTTTTATGCCATACCGCATTTATGTAAACGTTTTATTTTCTTCATCAGAACACTGCAATAAATTTCAGACTGTGAAAATTATTGCGTGCTATTTTTTTCAAGATTGTATTTATCTAGTTTATAATAAAGGTTCCTTACCGATAAACCTAATGTTTTAGCTGTCATTGTTTTATTTCCGTTCAAACGTGAAAGAGTTTCCTGGATAATCCTTGCTTCGTATTCCTCCACCATTTCAGGCAAGGTCTTTTTTAAATTTAGCGGTTCAGCGGATGACAATCCAGAAGATTCTATTCTTATCGTTTTATTTCTTAATTCCGGAAGATGGTTAATATCGATTAAGGTATCGTTATAATTCATAAAAATAATCGCCCTGCCAAGGATATTTTCTAATTCTCTCACATTTCCCGGCCAGTCATATTCCATTATTTGAGCTAGTGCTTCTTTCGTTACTCCTTCGACATTTCTTCCATAATCCCGATTAATTTTATTAATCAGTCTGCTGCATAAAACAGGGATCTCCTCTTTACGCCTCCTGAGCGGTGGAATCTGAATTGGCATGCGGTTTAATCGATAATATAAGTCTTCCCTAAACGAACCTTTAGCAATACCCTTTTCCAGATTTACATTTGTTGCAGCAATGATTCGGACGTTTATGTTGATAGGCTTTGTACCACCCACACGGATAATTTCACTTTCCTGCAGTACTCTTAAGAGCTTTGCCTGGGTATTGGCAGATAATTCCCCTATCTCGTCAAGAAAGATACTGCCGTTGTTTGCTTCCTCAAAAAGACCGCGTTTTCCTCCCCTTAGTGCTCCTGAAAAGGCACCTTCCTCATAGCCAAATAATTCACTCTCTAATAACGATTCAGAAATTGCGGCACAATTTACACGAATAAATTTATTGTATTTTCGATCACTCGCATTATGTATGGCATGGGCAAACAACTCTTTCCCTGTTCCCGATTCCCCTCGGAGCAGTACAGTTGCAGGAGTTTTTGCCCCCAGCTTTGCCTGTTCAATGGCAATTACCATTTCCTCGGATATGCCGATAATATCCTCGAATGTATATTTTGCTTCAAGAGTCCGGATGATTTGTCTAGCCCGATTCAATTCTCTGCTTAACGATTTCATCTCTGACATATCATGGATAACACCGACACTGCCTTTTAATTTCCCTTCTACAATAATCGGGGCTACATTGACAATTACCTCTTTTTTATTGGGGCCTACCCTCATTGGGACACCACGTACAGCCCTTCTTGTTTGTAATACCTTCATATGCATACTTTCACCTTCAGAAATGTCAGCATTTGCGGGCTTTCCAATAACTTGATCTTTGGTAAGGCCAGTTAGTCTGGTGTAAGCTGGATTAATAAGGATTCCTCGTCCATTCTCATCAACAACAGAGATAGCATCATCACTCGAATGAATAATGGCCTGGAGCATGGTTTGGATTTCCTTTAAATTAGTGATTTCCTCTGCTAAATTAACCACTTCTGTTATATCCTTAAAAACAGCAAATGCCCCCATCAATGTTCCATTTTCTTCAATAATCGGAATACGGGTCGTTATAATTTTTCGTCCATTACCTAATTCCATTTCCTGATTAGATTCCACTCTTCTTGTTTTCAAAATTAATAAAAGCCTGCTCGTCGGGATAACTTCTAGAACATCCTTACCAATTGCCTGCTCTTTGTTAACACCCATGATTTCTTCGGCTCTTTTATTAAAAAGGATCACTTGTCCTTTATTGTCGATAACCACCATACCATCATTGGCAGCGTTAAAAATTAGTTCCTGCTTATATGAATCATTTTGGAGCTTAGCCACAAGTTCTTCCTTTTCTTCCATAAGCTTTGATACCAAGAAGGCAACACTCCCGGGAATTAATACCGTTTGCTTATTTTTGGCATTTCGAATTTCATGAAAAACTTCATCATTTCCTGTCACTTCAATAACGATATCAATACTCTCATTTAAATACGTCTGCCAGCTTGTCCCTGTATTAATTCCCTCTTTGCGTGCGAGGATAATCCCGGGTGCATTTTCATTTCGATCGATAACGACTTGAACGTTAAGCACTTCGGATTCTTTTAAAATTTCTAAGATTGCCGTTCCACCTTTACCAGCTCCAACAATCATAATGTTCTGCATTTATTTTACCCCTTTTGGTATTAGGAAATTTTTTGCATTCACCAAAGAAAAATCTCTGCAATTCTCTTCATTACTAATATTATAACTAAAAGACTCACCTTGACAATTTTCAACTATAAAAAAATATTTTGTTGAGATATAATGATATAGAAGTCAGAAAATTATCTAGTAATTGGAAGGATTTATTTATGATACGTATTATCGCTCTCATCATTTTAGTCATTCCAGGTGCATTAGCGGCTTTAGGAATTAAATTAATGCGTGATATGACATTCGGAATTCTGCAAACGCCATTCCCAAATTTATTATTGCAATTCTTAACAGGATTGATTTTTTTTATCGGGGGTCTTGGATTTGTAGCCGGATTTATTTTTCACCGTGATCGTAAGCGCAATAAAGTCCAGCCTAAGTTTAAGAAATGATGATTCGTTCGTAGATTAACTTAAAAGGAGAGGCCGTTCTATTGAACAGCACTCTCCTTTTCAATTAGTAGATCGGTTCGTTACAACTTGTTATCATATTGTTTTCTAATCCGAAGAGCCTTAACGGGATCATCTGTTATAATAGCTGTACAGTTAATATTAAAAAAACGGTTCATATCTATATCTTTGTTCACTGTATAGGGGCGTACTGCAATACCATTATCCATGGTATTAATAAGTATATTATCAGACATAGCAGAGTGTTTAGGATGAATCCCTTTTGCCCGTATGGATTGCGAATAAATCCAAGGCATATAAATTCCTTCAATAAACAGTGGTGCTGTTTCAATCTCTGGTGCAATCCTGTAGCTGTAAACTATACTATAATGATTAAAGGACGATATAATAATCCGATCACTCAGCCCATAGTTTCTAACCAATTGAACTACTTTTTCTTCCATTCCATCATAGGGAATGAGTCCATTTTTCAACTCAATATTACAGATTAATTTGTTGGTTTGTAGCCATTCCAATACTTCCGTTAAGGATGGGATCAGTTCTTTTCTTAACCCTTTTTTGTTCGCATTTAATTTTCTAATTTCTTTATATAAGAAATCCTTAACAAACCCGCTTCCGGTGGTTGTTCGATCCACTTTTTCATCATGGATCACGACTATTTCACCATCCTTCGTTAACTGAACATCAAGCTCTAATCCATCGGCACCAGCTTTTTCAGCTTCTATAAAAGCGCCCATGGTATTTTCAGCAAATGAAGCGGAATATCCGCGATGTGCAAATATTTGTGTCATATTTTCACTTCCCAATATTAAATGGAGGAATATACATGAAACCTTTACAATTATCAACAGAAACTGCCCTAAAGCTATCCCAAGAATTAAAAATACCGTTAGAATAGCTTATGCATTTACCTCAACATATTCTATTACAAAAACTCATGGAATTAGAAAAGAAGGAAAAAAATTAATCCGGGTAAAAAAATAACAAAGGCCTTCATTCACTGGAATGAAGGCCTCAGCTGCTTTAGTGATTTTTTCAAGAAGCCTTATGTTCAAGGCGTAATTTATCTGCTACCATGGCAATAAATTCACTATTAGTAGGCTTTGCTTTCGTCATACTGACTGTATAACCGAATAGGGAGGAAATGGAGTCAATATTCCCCCGGCTCCAAGCCACTTCAATTGCATGACGAATGGCCCGCTCTACACGGCTTGCTGTTGTATTATACTTTTTAGCGATATCCGGATATAGTACTTTGGTGATGGAACCTAGAAGTTCGATATCGTTGTAAACCATTGAAATGGCTTCACGCAAATATAAATATCCCTTAATATGTGCTGGAACTCCTATTTCATGGATAATACTAGTGATGCTTGCGTCAAGATTTTTTGGCTTTTGTTCAGACTGAGACCGATAGCTTACACTAGGAGCCTTTCTTGTAAAAGTATTGGTATTACCGCTAACTTGACGAATGTGGCTGCCGAGGTTTTCCATATCAAAAGGTTTTAAGATAAAGTAGGAAGCGCCAAGTTCAACCGCCTTTTTGGTAACATCCTCTTGACCAAATGCAGTTAGCATAATAACATTTGGAATCGTTCCTTTTTTTACATCACGTAAACGCTCAAGAACAGCTAATCCGTCAAGATGCGGCATAATGATATCCAGCACAAGAACATCTGGGTCTACGGAAGCAAGCATATCTAAACATTCTTGACCGTTATGTGCTATACCGACAACTTCCATATCTTCTTGGGAGGAAATATAGTCCTCTAATAATCCTACTAACTCTCTATTATCATCAACAACAAATACCTTTATCTTTTTCAAATCCTGTTCCTCCTCATTCAAATCGAGTCTCTATTTTCAATCGAACATTCAAATCGCTTTATTCTCTTATTTCTATTCTAAATTAGAAATTCGACAATGCAACAAAAATTCCTTTCCTTTTTTAAATATTTGTTAAAATAGTGATAAAATCTTATCTTTTCTTTGTTTTACTTCCTTTTTCGACTTAAATCGCATCATTTCCAATTTATTACTGTCTTTTGTCGAATTATCTTTATACAAAAAAGAAGCAAAATAGGTCATTACACCTATTTTGCTTGGAATTCAACTTGCTTTTTCTTTCGGTGTTTCATATATATTAATTCCAGCTTCATTTAGCATCCACTCAATATGGACTCCATAGCCGGATGTAGGATCATTGACGAAGACATGTGTTACAGCTCCGACAAGCTTACCGTTTTGAATAATCGGACTGCCACTCATTCCTTGTACAATTCCTCCTGTCTTTTCAAGCAGCTTTGGATCGGTTACTTTTATAACCATGCCTTTTGTTGCCGGAAACTTTTGCGGGATTGTACTAACAATTTCGATATCAAATTCTTCTACTTGATCACTATCAACCACTGTTAAAATTTTTGCAGGTCCTTCTTTCACCTGATCAGATAGGGCAATCGGAAGTGGTTTATCCAATATACCATTTTTTAATTCACGGTTTAATTCCCCGAAAATTCCAAACGGGCTGTTCTTTTGAATGTTACCAACAATTTCATGATCGGAAGAAAAACGAGCAAGCTTTTCACCTGGGTCTCCATTACTTCCTTTTTCTATCGATGTTACAGTAGAACGGACAATTTGACCATCTTCAACGACGATTGGTTTTTTTGTATCCATGTCTGAAATTACATGTCCAAGGGCACCATATTTTTTAGATTGCGGGTGAACAAAGGTCATGGTTCCAATACCAGCAGCAGAATCTCTGATATATAGGCCAAGCTTATAAGTGTTCTCTCCTTTATCTTTCAAAGGAGTTAGTTTGGTGGTGAATTTTCCACTTTCTCGGCTTATTACTAAATCGAGGGGTTTACCATCTTGTCCTGCCGATTGAACAAAAGGGGCTACGTCTGTCATTTTCTCAATTTTACTGCCATTGATTTCTGTTATGATATCTCCAACTTTAATTCCTGCAATTTCACCTGGAGATTTTTTTCCATTTGCTGTGTTAATTAAATGGTGACCAACCACTAACACACCAACTGTATTTAATTTTACACCAATTGATTGACCTCCGGGTAAGACACGGAAATCTTTTAAGACACGTACATCAACCTTTTTAATCGGGATCCCTGCATACTCTAGAAGCATTTCGTTCTTGCCGTGTTCATTTGCTTTAACAGATACCGACTTTTTTTCCTGATTAAGTGTGATATTTGAATTGTGAGAAGCTATGGTGGCTGTTACCGGTGCAGCCTTTTGGAACGTGTAATCTTGTCCTTCAAAAACAGTTATTGACTTTGGTATTGAAAGGTATTGCTGTAAGGGCTGAAAAAAAATAAGGCTAATTAATGAAACAAGGAGAATTCCACCAATAATCTTTCTAATTATTTCTAACTTCAAATCCTTCACTCTCCTCGCTTCTTTTCATTGCACTTATAAAAATGGCTACATCTATAATTTTGCCTCCTTGACAATCATTTATAACTTCGTTCAACATAAAAAAGCTACCCAATTTGGATAGCTTTTCATTTTATCTTATTTTTACCAGCTAATTGCAATAATTCTTCTGCATGTTTCTTCGTTAAATCGGTTATTTCCGTACCAGAAATCATTCGACCTATTTCTTTTATTTTCTCTTCTGTCTTTAATGGTGTAACAGATGTCTTTGTACGTCCGCCCTTTATAATTTTTGCAATAAACAAGTGAGTATCTGCCATTGCTGCCACTTGCGGTAAGTGCGAAATACAGAGAACTTGAGAACCCGCTGCGACCTTATATATCTTTTCGGCAATCGATTGGGCGACTCTACCGCTGACACCGGTATCCACTTCATCAAAAATAATGGATGTTACCCCTTGATGTCTAGAGAAAATACTTTTTAATGCCAGCATAATTCGTGACAATTCTCCACCCGATGCCACCTTTGACAATGGCTTTAAGGGTTCGCCAGGATTGGTTGAAATATAAAACTCTATATGATCGACACCATTTTTAGCAAAATGATGCTGTTCGGATTCAAATCTTATTTCAAAAATAGTTTTCTCCATATACAGTTCTTTTAATTCTTTATGAATTAATTTTGTCAGCTTATTTGCCCATTTATGGCGGAGTTCTGTTAATTGTTGTGCTTCAAGGACCAAGTCTTTTTTGATAGACGTTAATTCCTTTTCGAGTTCTCCAATATGCGTTTCTTTGTTTTGCAATGTTTCAATTTCTTCTTCAATCTTGGCAGCATATTCTAATATTTCTGTAATGGTTTTTCCGTATTTCCGTTTAAGCTGATTAATTTCGTTTAAACGACCTTCAATTTCGTTTAATCTCTGCGGGTCATATTCTAGTCCGTCTAATTCATTTCTTAATGTATGTGCGGCATCTTCTAATTGGTAAAAACTATTTGAAACTGAATCAGATAAATCTTTATAGGTTGAATCAAGTGCAGCAGCCTCTTCAAGTGAGCCCATGACCAGCCCAATCCAATCTAGTCCCTTTTGTTCTCCCTTTAGAGCGTTATAGCCAGTTTGGATGGCTTCAAATACCCTTTCGAAGTTCCCTAATCTTCTTTTTTCCTCAGACAATTCTTCATCTTCATTTGGTTTTAAATCTGCCTTTTGGATTTCATCTAATTGAAATTGAATTAGGTCCAGCCGATGTGCCGTCTGCTGGTCATTCTCGCTCAAAGATTTAAGTTTATGTAATGTCTGCTCAAAGCGGCGAAATACCTGTGAATATTCATTCTGAGCAGGATAAATTGCCTCTGCCCCGAATTGATCAAGTAATGTCAGGTGTCTTGTTTCATCCATAAGCTCTTGATGTTCATGCTGTCCATGAATATCTACAAGTGTTGCACCTATTTCTCTAAGAACTGAAATGGTCACGAGTTTTCCATTGATTCGGCAAACACTTTTCCCAGTTCGGGCAATATCACGCCGTAATATGACCATCCCCTCTTCAATCTCAATCCCAAATTCAAACGCTTTTGACTTAACTGGGTGGTTAGGATCATCTATTTGGAATAACCCTTCAATAATGGCTTTTTCTTCACCATGACGGACAAATTCAGCCGACCCTCTGCCACCCACTAATAAATGGATGGCATCGATAATAATGGATTTACCAGCACCTGTTTCACCTGTTAGAACGGTTAACCCTTTTTCAAACGAGATTGACAAGTCCTCAATAATGGCGAAATTTTTTATTGATAATTCTGCTAACAAGGTACTCTCCCCCCATTTAAAGCATGTCAAGGAACCGGTTTGTAATGACCTCGGTGTCTTCCGGTGTTCGACAAATTATTAACATGGTATCATCACCACAAATTGTTCCCAGTATTTCATCCCAGTCAAGATTGTCAATTAATGCACCTATTGCCATAGCGTTACCAGGCAGGCATTTCATGACGAGTAAATGACCCGCGGAATCAATTCTGACAAATGCATCAATAAGCGATCGTTTTAATTTTTGTAAAGGGTTAAAGCGTTGATCTGCTGGCAAGCTGTATTTATAGCGGCCATCTGTTAATGGTACTTTAACCAAGTGCAATTCTTTAATATCCCTAGAGACGGTTGCCTGCGTTACGTTATATCCTGCGCTCTTTAATTCATCTACTAATTCATCCTGCGTCTCAATATCGTTGCTGGCAATAATTTCTCTTATTTTAATATGGCGTTGACCTTTATTCATTTTTTCACCTCGTAATAAAAGAACATCAGTTATGTCCTATCTACCAATATGTTAGCCCATTTCCAAAGGAATGTACATTTTTTTCTCATAAAAATACATTCACATGCAAAAGGATAGGCTATTTGCCTACCCTTCATCCTGTTTTGTGTGAAATTCCTTATGGGATTGCTCGACAATTTCAGCAGGCTGAATTTGCAGTTGATTAATCCCCACTTCTTGTTCATTTTCCCATCTTAGGTGAAGTAAAAATTCAATATTTCCGTCTCCTCCTGTAATAGGGGAGTAGGATAAGTTTTTAACAACATAGCCTTCCTTGATGGAAAAGTTAATAATTTTTTCAATAACCTGTAAATGTACTTTTTCATCCCGCACAATTCCTTTTTTACCGACTTGCTCTCGTCCAGCCTCAAATTGCGGCTTAACCAAAGCAATAATATCACTGCCAGGAATTAATAATGTTTTTAAAACTGGTAAAATCAACGTTAATGAAATGAACGACACATCGATAGTGGCAAAGTTTGGCATTTCACGACTTAAATCTGCTGGTGTGACATATCGGAAATTGGTTCTTTCCATTACTATTACACGTTCATCCTGCCGCAGTTTCCATGCAAGCTGATTATAACCAACATCGAGGGCATAGGACATCTTTGCACCATTTTGCAATGCACAATCTGTAAACCCACCAGTGGAAGAACCAATATCCAATAAAATCTTATTTTCGACATTCACATCAAAGACCTTTAATGCCTTTTCCAATTTTAAGCCACCACGACTCACATATGGAAGTACGTTCCCCTTTATATTTAAGGGTATATCTACTTTAACCTTCTCACCAGGTTTATCTAGTCGTTCCTCATTTGTATAAACTAAACCTGCCATAATCGCTCTTTTGGCCTTTTCCCGCGTCTCAATAAGTCCTCTTTCAACTAATAAAACATCTAAACGTTCTTTGTTTTTCATATTTATGCCCTTTGTTGTTTTTTTCTAGCCTGCGCTAAAATAGAAGTCCTCTTTACTGCTTCTTCTGTTGTTAAACCGATTTCCTCAAGTAAGGAATCCACATCTCCATGTTCAATAAATCGATCTGGAATCCCTATTCTGTCTATAAGTGCATCGTGATATCCATGGGACCCCGCATATTCAAGGATTGCACTGCCAAATCCACCTTGCAAAACAGCCTCCTCAATGGTCAGGATAGGAATATGCTTATCAAGAAGTTCCGTTAGCATCATTTCATCAAGCGGCTTTATAAACCTAGCATTAACAACCCTAATGGATAATCCTTCTTTTTCAAGACTTTGTGCTGCCTCCATAGCCATTGGAATGGTGGTACCAAAGGTTAAAATCGCGGCATCTGTTCCTTCTTTTATCGTCTCCCAAGTGCCAATCGGAATGTTCTGGAAGTCTTCATCCATCTCTACCCCTAATCCATTACCCCGTGGAAATCTCATCGCAATCGGTCCATCATTATAATTTAATGCGGTATAAACCATATGCTGACCTTCATTTTCGTCCTTAGGCATCATTAAAACCATATTGGGGAGATGCCTTAAAAAAGCTATATCAAATACTCCTTGATGTGTTTCACCATCGGCACCAACTAAACCTGCACGGTCAATTCCAATAAAAACATTTAAATTTTGCCTACAAATATCATGCAGCACTTGGTCATAGGCTCGTTGTAAAAAGGTTGAATAAATGGCCAAAAATGGCTTCATATGTTGAGTGGCTAGTCCTGCTGCAACAGTTGCAGCGTGCTGCTCGGCAATCCCCACATCGAACATTCGGTCAGGGAACTCGCTGGCAAAACCTTCTAGCTTCGAACCCACAGGCATTGCTGGGGTAATTGCGACAATTCGCTCGTCACTTCTGGCGAGCTTACGGACGGTTTCGCTGACAACACTGCTCCATGCAGGCGGTTGTTTTTTTGTAGGTTTGACAAAATCTCCCGTATCCATTTTATATGGTCCGGTTCCATGCCAAGTACCGATCTTGTCACTTTCAGCCGGTCTAAACCCCTTCCCTTTTTTTGTAATAACATGGAGAATCACAGGTCCGTCGGTCTTTTTTGCTGATTGAAGGCTTTCAAATAAAGTATCAAAATTATGACCATCAATCGGTCCTAAATAAGTAAAGCCCAGCTCTTCAAAGAACATGCCGGAAACCACTAAATACTTCAGGCTATCCTTTACTCTTTCAGCCGTTGCAGCGAGTTTTCCGCCAACAGCGGGGATTTTCTTTAACAGTACTTCAAGTTCATCTTTTACCCATTGATATTTTCCAGCCGTCCGTAATTGGCCCAATATATTATGGAGTGCGCCGACATTGGGAGCAATCGACATTTCATTGTCATTGAGGACTACAATCATATCTTTTTTCTCATGTCCAATATGATTTAGGGCCTCAAGCGCCATTCCTCCCGTCAAGGCACCGTCGCCAATTACAGGGACTACAAAGGAATTTTCTTTTTTTAGATCCCTTGCAATCGCCATACCCATAGCAGCTGAAAGAGAAGTGGAGCTGTGTCCCGTCTCCCAAACATCGTGCTCACTTTCTACCCGTTTCGGAAATCCGCATAATCCCTTAAATTGTCTTAACGTGTCAAATTCACTTGCCCTGCCAGTTAAAATTTTATGAACATAGGATTGGTGACCAACATCCCAAATAATTTTATCCTTTGGACTATCAAAACATCTATGCAAAGCGAGCGTTAGTTCCACCACACCTAAATTTGGTCCGATATGCCCTCCGGTTACAGATAATTTTTGAATTAAAAACTCGCGAATTTCTTGACTAAGAGCCTCAAGCTCCTGATTCGACATCCTTTTTAAGAAGGATGGGTCCTTGATTGATAATAAATCCATTTCTGGACCACTCACTTTCATTCTTTTTCGTTCTACATATATTATTCCTAGTATTTCTATCTCATCTGAAAAAATAGCCGCTAACACACTAAGTGATAACGGCAATTAACAACTTCTCTACAATGAGAACAATTAGAACATACTAATACTCAGCCTAAAAGCACGCTAGTGATCCCTTGATGCAACTAAATCCGTTATTTCGTTAAGAAAAATAGTATTTAAATCTGTCTTTTTTAAGTATTCTTTGGACAGCATAATCTGTTTCTGAAGGGCGGCTCTTGCCCCTTCCAAGGATAATAATTGTGGATAGGTGCTTTTATGGTTAACGGTATCACTGCCAACAGGCTTTCCAATTATTTGTTGGTTGCCTACCAAATCTAGAATATCATCCTGTATTTGGAAAGCAAGTCCAAGGTGATGAGCAAAAGACGATAGGTTTCGTAATAAGCTTTCATTTGCACGAGCCATGATGGCTCCTGCAACCACACTGAATTTGAGCAGCTTACCTGTTTTGTGAATATGTATATACTCAAGTTCTTCAAGGGATAGAACTTTGTTCTCCCCTTCCATGTCAGCTACTTGTCCACCCACCATTCCTTCAGCGCCGGCTGCTTTTGCCATTTCTATTACCAACCCCGTTTTTACTGTGGGTGGAGCAAAATCATCGGAAAGCATGTTTATTACTTCAAAACTATAGGTTAATAAAGCATCCCCAGCGAGTATAGCAATCGCATCTCCAAATACCTTATGATTGGTTGGTTTCCCTCTTCTCAAATCATCATTATCCATACTGGGCAGGTCGTCATGAATTAAAGAATAGGTATGAATCATTTCGATTGCAGCTGCAGCCGGAATGCCCTTTTTAGGATCAATTCCAAAAGCATCTAAGGTTGCGAACAACAATAAGGGGCGAATTCTTTTACCGCCTGCTTCTAGAGAATAAATCATGGAATCCTTTATTACAGAAGGGGCATCCAGTTTTTCTACCAGCGCTCGAAGTTCCCGATTTAGCAGTTGTTGATATTCTTTTCTAAATGCGTCTAGTACCCTGGTTTCCAAGCCTAATCCTCCTCTGTAATAGAAAAACGCTCAGTACGTCCGTCCTCCGTAATAATTTGCGTAAGCTGTTCCTCCACAGTTTTTAATTTATCATGACATAGTTTTGAAAGTTCCATACCTTCCTTGTAGAAAGTTATCGCTTCTTCTAATGGAACATCGCCTTCTTCAAGCTTCTCAACAATTTCCTCAAGCTTTGTCATGGCCTCTTCAAAGGTTAAAGTTTTATCATTTGTCACTATTTTCTCTCTCCTTTATTGTTTCCACTTTACAGAAAAGGCTTCCATCTGTTAATTGAATTTGAACTTGCTCATTCGCTTTTACCTGATTGACACTTTTAACGAGACGGTTATCCTCTGTATAGGCTAAACTATATCCCCGCTCCATTATTTTAAGTGGGCTTAATGCCTGAAGTGTAGAAACAATCCGATCAAACTCTGTCTGTTTTTTTACATAAATTTGCGATACTGCTCGATTTAGATCCTTTTGTGTTCTGTCAAAACGTCTTTTAGCCTCCTGCAGTCCTTCGTTTGGATGTCTACGCTGCAATCGTTTTGACAAAATCTCATACTGGTCATTTTTTACTCCTGTTAATCGAGAGGTTCCACGTACCAGCCGTTCTGTTAACCGATCCACCTGCTCAAGCTTTTGCTCATAAAGCCGGTGCGGATAGCGAAATGCATATGATTTTTGAACACGATTTAACCGTTCTTTTTCAAAATTAAACCTTCCGCTCATGACCCGGATTAGACGAGTTTGCCGCTGCAAAATTCGATCCATCAGCTCTTCAATATGCGGAACAGCTAATTCTGCTGCACCGGTTGGTGTAGGAGCCCGCATATCAGCAACAAAATCAGCAATCGTAAAGTCTGTTTCATGACCTACAGCTGAAATAATCGGAATCTTGGATGAAAAAATAGCACGGGCTGTCATTTCTTCATTAAAGGCCCATAACTCCTCAATAGAACCTCCTCCCCGTCCAACAATTAAGACATCAATTTCCTCCATGCTGTTGGCTTTTTCGATGGCCTTAACGATTGAAGGGGCAGCGTTCTCTCCTTGAACCAGAGCAGGAAACACAAGTATATTAGCAATGGGATAACGTCTTTTAATTGTGGTAATTACATCCCGTATGGCGGCTCCTGTAGGGGAAGTAATCACACCAACCGTTCTTGGATATAGAGGAATGTTTTTTTTGGTTTCAGGAGCAAATAACCCTTCGGCTTCTAATCTTTGTTTAAGTTGTTCATATGCTAGAAATAATTCTCCAATGCCATCAGGCTGCATTTCTCTAATATATATTTGATATTGGCCGCTTGGTTCATAGACACTGACTTCACCCTTAACAATCACTTTCATACCGTTTTCAGGTAAAAATTTCATAAATCGAGATTGTCCGGCAAACATCACGGCAAGAATTCGGGCTTTCTCATCCTTTAATGTAAAATACATATGTCCGCTCGAATGCTGTTTAAAATTTGAAATTTCGCCTCTTACATGGACCTCACGTAAATGGGGATCAGCATCAAATTTCCGCTTGATATATTTTGTTAAAGCATTCACAGATAAATATCTTTGTTCCTGCATGTGCAGCTCCTTTTGACGAAAGAATAAAACTGTCCTTATCTATTATACATTTAGCGAGATTTTTTGTCTGTAAAAAACAAATCGCTCCTAAATGTATAAGATAAGGACATCATTTACTTAATTTCGGACAAGACTTTCAGCAGCAGATTTCACAGTATTGTACATAAGCATGGTGATGGTCATTGGACCGACACCTTTTGGAACTGGGGTAATAAACCCTGCCTTTTCTGCAACCTCTTCAAACGCCACATCGCCACAAAGTTTTCCAGCTTCATTACGGTTGATACCTACATCAATAACAACGGCGCCATCCTTAACATGCTCCGCCTTAATAAAGTTCGGTATTCCTACTGCAGCGACAAGAATATCCGCTTGGTTTGTATGTAACGGCAAATCTTTTGTTTTAGAATGACAATAGGTAACAGTGGCATCTTGATTTAAGAATAATTGACCAACTGGCTTACCAACAATATTACTTCTACCCACTACGACTACATGCTTCCCTGGAATAGAAATACCAGTTTCCTCCAGTAACACCATAATTCCATAAGGTGTACAAGGTAAAAAGGCATTCTGCCCGGTCATCATTCTACCAATATTGATTGGATGGAAACCATCGACATCCTTTAACGGAGAGATGGATTCAATTACTTTCTTTTCATCAATATGCTTCGGCAGCGGCAGCTGTACTAATATACCGTGAATGTCCGGCGTTTCATTTAATTCAGCAATTTTAGCTAATAGTTCCTCTTCGGAGACTTCTTCTGGCATTTCAATTAATAATGAATTCATGCCTAGTTCTTTACAGGCCTTTTCTTTGTTGGTCACATATGTCCTAGATGCATGATTATTGCCCACCAGAATTACCGCTAAGCCTGGTGTAACGCCACGATTTTTCAGGTTAACAACCTCTTCAGCAATTTCTAGCCTTTTTTTTGCAGCTATTTCTTTACCATTAATAATCTGTGCTGTCATGATTTTTCCTCCCGTTGTCCCTATAAATTATTCGATTAATTGTTATGAAGTGTATCTTTTATCTTAGATAAAACACCATTAATAAACTTACTTGATTGGTCATCACCGTATATTTTTGCAATTTCTATCGCTTCATCTAATATAACATTGCCGGGAATTTCCTGACAAAATTTCAATTCAAATGCAGCCATTCTTAATAAGTTTCGATCAACAATAGCCAATCGGTCTAAAGTCCACTTTTCAAGGTTTCCGATAATAAGGTTATCGATTTCAGCCTTCTGTTCGACGACACCTAGAACTAACCGTTTTAGATAGTCATCACTCGGCTCGTCTTCCAAGACATGTTCAATTGCTAATGATGGTTCGGTGTTACTAACATCAATTTGAAAAAGTGCTTGTAACGCCTTTTCCCTAGCTGTTCTTCTTTTCATTCTACCGTTAACTCCTTTAGTCATATATTAACTTCTTCTTTTTAAATTTTGTTTATGAACTGGCACTAAGCACTTAAACCTAGCTTGCACATAAAAAGATAATAGCATAACTAAAATGGAATCGCACGGTATGTCTAATTATTTTATAAAAGAGCAGCCAGTATTTTAGTGATACGTAATAATTTGTATCCATAATGGTTATTCATAAACTCAGGGTGAAAATAGAAGAACCAAAGGATTCGATACCTTTGGTTCTAAAAAACTTAAAGTTCAGTGTCAATTTCCTGTTCATTCTTTTGGGTTTCAAATGCAATCCCCACTACGTGAATGTTTACTTCTTCTGCATCTAAGGCAGTCATATTCAACAAGGCTTGCCGAATATTATCCTGAACCTTACCTGCAACTGCTGGGATGGACGTACCGAACTTCATTAAGCAATATACATCCACTTTAATTCCTGTTTCAGTAAGCTCTACCTTAACACCTTTACCGTGATTCTTTTTCCCAAGACGCTCTACAACACCTGTTGCAAAATTGCCGCGCATCCCGGAGACACCTTCCACCTCGGATGCAGCGATTCCGGCAATCACTTCAATAACCTCAGGGGCTATTTCAATTTTACCATGTCCATTGTTTCCTTGATCCATTTCCAAGACACTAAATTCGCTCATTTTAAACACCTCCAGATATTAGACAGACTTCATCACATCATGCAATTCCAGAAATTTTGTATTAAAATTGCCTTCCACAAATTTCTCATGCTCTAACAATTTTAAATGGAACGGTATTGTTGTATGGATACCTTCCACAACAAACTCGCTTAATGCCCGCTTCATTCTTGAGATCGCTTCTTCTCTGGTGCTGCCATAAGCAATGACCTTTGCAATCATGGAATCGTAGTAAGGCGGAATGGTATATCCTGGATACGCTGCTGAATCAATACGAACTCCTAACCCGCCTGGTGGTAAATACATCTTAATTTTTCCTGCTGAAGGAAGAAAGTTCTTTTCTGGATTTTCTGCATTAATCCGGCACTCAATGGCCCAGCCTGTAAAAGTAACATCCTGTTGTTTAAGGGTTAGTTTTTCTCCGTTTGCAACTCGGATTTGTTCTTTAATCAGATCAGTTCCAGTGACCATTTCTGTCACAGGATGCTCGACCTGAATTCTTGTGTTCATTTCCATAAAATAAAACTTGCGATTGCGGTAATCATATATAAATTCTACCGTGCCAGCACCCGAATAATCAACTGCTTTTGCCGCTTTTACAGCTGCAGTTCCCATTTCTTCACGAATCTCACCATCTAAAGCCGGTGATGGCGATTCTTCCAACAGCTTTTGAAGCCGGCGCTGAATAGAACAATCTCTTTCACCTAAGTGAATCGTATTTCCATGTTTATCACCTAGTACTTGTATTTCAACGTGACGGAAATCCTCAATATACTTTTCTATGTACACACCAGAATTCCCGAAGGCCGTCAACGCTTCCTGCTGAGTGATATTAATTCCTTTTATTAATTCCTGCTCATTTTTGGCGACACGGATCCCTTTACCGCCCCCGCCTGCTGTTGCCTTAATGATGACAGGGTAATCGATTTGTTTAACAAGCTCAAGTGCTTCATCAATATCATTAATAATCCCTGTAGAACCTGGAACAATTGGTACTCCTGCTTCACGCATGGTTTCCCTGGCAATGTCCTTCGTGCCCATCTTCGTAATCGCTTCTGGGCTTGGTCCTACAAAGGTAATATTACATTCTCGACAGAGCTCTGCAAAGTCTGCATTTTCAGCAAGAAACCCATATCCCGGGTGAATGGCATCACACGAAGTCAATCTTGCAACACTAATTATATTTGTAACGTTTAAATAACTGTCTTTTGATGATGTTGGTCCTATGCAATAGGCTTCATCTGCGAGTTGAACATGCAGGGCATCACGGTCGGCCTCTGAGAAAACGGCAACCGATTCAATCCCCATTTCCCGACAGGCACGAATAATCCTGACGGCAATTTCTCCTCTATTTGCAATTAACAGTTTCTTTATCATCCTGTTATCGCTCCTTATTCTGGCTTGACTAGAAATAACGGTTGTCCATATTCAACTAATTGGCCATTTTTAACCAGTATTTCAACGATTTCTCCGTCTACTTCTGCCTCAATTTCATTAAATAATTTCATCGCTTCAACGATACAAACGATTGAATCCTTTGATACCCGGTCTCCTGCTTTCACATAATTGTCAGCATCTGGAGTTGGTGAAGCATAGAAGGTTCCAACCATTGGCGAAGTGATTTTGTGTAAATTGGATTGCACTGCTGCTGGTTCGTTTACTGTTGCTTTCACTGGTTCTGGTGCTGCTTCTTGGACATGAGCAGTTGGTACTGGCTGTGCAGCAGGAACAGATTGCACTGCTGCGTTAGCTGCCTGTGGTACTGAAGCTGGCTGAGAAACAATGGTCGTTTGACTATTTTTCTTCATTTGGATTTTTGATCCGTCAATTTCATATACAAATTCATCGATACTGGATTGATCAACCAGTTTAATCAATTCGCGAATTTCTTGTACTTTTAACATTGAGTAACACTCCTTGTACAACTTTAATTAGGACTAACTACTAATACTATACGATAATAGCTAGTAAAAGTTCAATCATCTAAATTGAAAGGACCCTGACAATTTGATAATTGCTAATGCCTTCCCTTTTATATTAATCTTTTTTGCTTAAAAAAAGAAATTTTTACAGCTTAATTCCTTTCAAATGATGATTTTTTCCTACTCATAAGGGATTTAACCATAAAAAAAGGAAAGCTTAACTTTCCTTTTTAATGGTTATTTACTTTGCAGGCTGATATTCAACTGCTACATAATTTGTTTCATCAATCTCTTTTTTCACCTCTAGCATAATCTTATTAGCATCGGAAACAGATGGCTTCTTCTTGGCTTTTACTGTAACAATCACCTTTGATCCATCTGCTCTTACAAGAACATCTTCATAACCCATTGTTTTAATAAATGTTTCAAGTAATTCTTCACTTTGAGCTACTTGATTTAGTTTATCCATTTGATCTTTCACCTTACTTTTTTCATCAGGAGTAAGATCAGTTGAGGCTAATTGACTTGTCAACTCTTCCTGTTTTTGACTGCGTAGATCTTCAAGCTTCATGCGGAGTTCTTCAAATGCCCCATCACCTGCTACGCTGGACACGACGGTTTTTCCATTATTTTCCTTTGTCTCAGTTGTTGTTTTGCCTAGATTTTGATCTTTCGCCTTTTGTTGAACAGCTGCTAAATCGTTGCTTTTTTGCTCCGGTGATGTAATGTAATAAACCGATAAGACCACGACTAAACTTAACATTGTTAATAACCATACTGTTTGTTTTTTCAATAGCATATTCTTTTCCCCCTTTATTTTTTAGGCATGACGGCCACTCGGTGGCTAGGTACTCCCAATGCCCTTGTAACTGCTTCCTTAATCCATTTTTTAACTTCAATATTATCTGCGCCTTTGGCTACTACTAGCACCCCGCGGATATCTGGTTTCTTAGTTTCTACGACAATAGGAACCTCTTTATCTCCATTACGGAGAATCACTAGCTGCTCGTCAGTCGAAGAATCAACTACTTTACGCTGGCCGCCTTCACGGTCTGTTTCATCGGTTGTTTGCGATTTTGTCACTGTATTTTTTTCTAGTACCTTCTTGTCGGTGGAATCAATCGTAACTACCACGGTAACATCATCAACACCCAGCATTGCCTCTAAAGCCTTCTTCATTCGATTTTCATATTTTTCCTCATAATCGGCGATGGCTTTATTCTCAGATGACTTTTTCAAGCCAAAAGCGGGAACATCTTCCGTTGCGACTTTTTCATTTGTTGCTGCTGGCTCTGCTTGTGTAGTCGAATTATCTTTAAAAACAATATTTCCTACAAGCATAAAGGCGGCTCCAATACACAGGACTAACAGCATATACTGGTATTTTCCTGGTTTCTTTTCGCCCTTATTTTCCGGTTTAAATATTTTTTTGAGCCATGATAACGGTCCTTGGTTGTTATCCATTATTCTTTTTAATCCCCCCTTCAATCGAAACTTCTACTGTTTTCTCTGTTACATTCCATTTCTGTGACAGAAATGAAGCAATTTTCTCTGTTTCTACTGTTGATCCTTCAGATGGAAGAGGTTTTTCGGTGTTTATTTCGATTTGTTTAATTGCTTCGACTGTCTTCACGCCGCTGTCTGGCTGTTTAAGAAGAACCGTAACCTTTTGGAGGTTTTCAGGGAATGCTTTGTCACTTTCTGCGTTTACTGCTAGGTCAATTTTTTCTATCTCCAATCCGTATTGATTCATCAACTCCTCCTTAACATCCTTTTTTAGCTGGACAGCCATTTCTTCTAAAATATATGCATGTTGGGAGGCTTGTATTTCTTTTTTCTTTAAATCTATTGAATTTTTCATATTTTTTTCACCAGGAGCCTGATATGAAGGGATGGAACTCATGGTTGTTTCAAAATCCTTGGAAATAAGCTTAAAGATTGGTGTAAGAATGATCGCAATCAAAAGCAGTCCTGTAACCATCTTGGTATATTTCTGCATACTGGAGTTGGGAAGAAGCATATCGATGACAGTAGCTAGCAGGATAAAAAGGATAATATTTGTTACCCATTCTTTTAAGAAATCCACGACTTCCCCCCCTTTATCTCATCATCATAGTTAAATTTCCTGCTGCCACAATGACCGTAATACTTAAAAAGAACATAAGTGAGACAATCCCTAGGGCTGCAAATACATAGATGACACTTTTACTGATAATATCAAGACATTTTATAACTGGACCGCCCCCTAATGGCTGCAGAATGGCAGCGGCAAATTTATAAATAAACGAAATCATTAATATTTTTAATGCCGGAAACGCCACGATGATTAACAAAATCGCGACACCTGCAATTCCTACTGTATTTTTTAACAACACAGAAGCACTAACAACCGTATCCGTTGCATCTGTAAACATTCTTCCGATAACAGGAATAAAATTGCCAGTAACGAATTTAGCCGTTCTGATTGCTACTCCATCAGTAACCGCCGCTGATGCTCCTTGTACCGAAATCACACCAAGAAATACGGTTAAGAACAGTCCCATTAACCCGATGCTCCAATTGCGTAACAGCGCTGCTAACTGCGACACCTTGTATTGTTCAGACATTGTACTGACAATACTCAGTAAAGTAGCTAAAAAGAGGAGCGGTAGAATAACATATTGCATAATTAATCCGCTTGAATTCATTAAAAATAGGATGACGGGGTGAAAAAAGGCAGCAGAGACAACTCCTCCTGACGCTGCAATTAAAGCGAGCAGAAGAGGAACAAGGGCCAGGACGAAGGAGATCATCGTTCCAATCGCTTCATTTGTGTAGCTGATGGCGATATGGAAACTATTTAGAGCTAAAATAACTAGGACCATATAGATGATTGAATATGCTACTTTACTAATCGTGCTCTTCTCAAAGGCATTTTGCATCGACTGTAGAAACATGCTGAAAATGGTTAACATGATTAAAGAACCCAACAATTTTCCATTCGCAATAAACTCATGAAAAGCGAATTTAAGTATTCCTTGTCCCCATTGTTTAAAAGAAAATTTTTTATCTCCTTTTACAAAATCATAGAGACTGCCCTTTTGACTCTCCGGCAGGAAGCCGCCATATTTATTGGTAATATCCTCCCAATATTGTTGAAGCTCACTTATATCCAGCGACTCTAACTGTTGGTCTACCAAATTCTGAGCCGAGAGTGTTTCTTGAGTGCCTTTAGATTCTTCCGCAGCTTGTACACTTGGAATATAAAAAAACAAGAATAAGAGAATCATAATAGGAATAAACTGCAGCTTTTGCTTCATTACTACACCTCTTTTAGGAGCTGTCCTCAACTAGGAATAAGTTTTATAATGGTTTCGATTAATACGGTTAAAATAGGGATGGACATGGCTAGAATGATAATTTTTCCGGCTAATTCTATCTTGGAAGCAATTGCTCCTTGACCGGCATCCTTTGTAATTTGGGTGGCAAATTCTGCAATATAAGCAATTCCAATGATCTTAAGGATCGTCTCGACATAAACCATATTTACTTTTGCATTTACGGCCAGCTTTTCAAGCATATGAATAATCTCAAATATTTTATCGACTAAAAAGAGAAAAATCACACAGCCTACAAAAACAACTAAGAGAAAAGCAAAATTAGGTTTTTGCTCTTTGATAATTAAGGCAAGAAATGTGGCGATTAGGGCTACACCGACTATTTTGATGATTTCAATGGCTGAGCCCCCCTTTCTATTGAAACAAGAATACAGATTTTATTTTTTGGAAAAGATCATCCACAATGGTGGCTACCTGGAACAATATATAGATAAACCCAAATAACGTAACCCATTGGGCATATTCTTTTTTGCCTACCTGATCCAAGACTGTGTGCAAAAAGGCAACAACGATTCCTACCCCAGCAATTTTAAAGATAATATCCACTTCTAAACCCATTGCATTTCCCCCTAAAATAATAAGATAATCAGTAACAATCCGGATAAGAATCCCAAACTCTTGAGCATCTTTTCATATTTTGCCTGGCGATCGACAGCATCAGCTTCTTCTCTTTCAAGATGGGAAAGCGTAAGCAAAATATGCTTTTGCTGGGAAATGCGATCATGACGGCCTAATGTTTCCCCAAATTGCTTCATTATTTCGAATTCTCCCTGTTTTAAAGCAGTTAACTTCCAAATCTCTTGTAAACTAGTCTCCCAGGCATCTTTTACCGTTGTTTCTGTTTTCGTTAATCTACTCGCAAAGGTTTCAAAGAACTTTGACAGCGGATTAGTAAGCTGGTCGGCTAATCTCCTTGCAGCCTCATGTAGTGGTGTATGGCTGTACATAATTTCAGCCTCGAGTGATTGCAGTGCTGAGCGTAATGCCCGTAACTGCTTAGGACGGTCACTAAAATTTCGTGCCGCTTCAAATCCTGTCCAGGTGGTCGCAACAATAATAATAATGGCGCCGATTAACTTAATCATTTTATGTCACTCTCACTTTTTGCGGCATTTCGTTGCCATAGGCATCCAGGATGCGGGTTATCGTTCCAGGTCCCGATGCCCTGCTCAGAATTACAAACCGTTCAAATATCTTTTGGTCCATGATTTCCATTAAGGATGGACGCTTTCTAATTTCCTCTATATTTGATCCATGGGTAGTCATCATTAGTTTTATTCCTGCATGTACCGCCTCTTGAATGGCCTCTGCATCTTCTCGGCGGCCGATCTCGTCAACAATTAATACATCCGGACTCATCGAACGGATCATCATCATCATTCCCTCAGCTTTCGGACAAGCGTCTAAGACATCAAGTCGATGGCCAAAGGTTAACTGTGGCACTCCATTAACACAGCCCGCAATCTCACTTCGCTCATCAACAATTCCCACTTTACTTGCTTTATTACCGGTTGGATGATTACCAGATGAAATGATCCTCGCAATATCTCTTAGCAATGTGGTTTTTCCTGTTTGCGGCGGTCCAATAATCATGGTGTGCATCCAATCTTCTCGAAAAATATAGGGAACAATCGCCTCTGCTATTCCGACCTTTTCTCTGGCAATTCTAATGTTGAACGAGGAGATATCTCTTATCGCCTTGACCTTTCCAGCTTCGAGAATGACCTTTCCTGCTAGTCCAATACGATGTCCCCCGGATATGGTAATATAACCGCGTTTAAGTTCTTCTTCCAATGTATAAATGGAGAATTGACTTATTTTATTCAGAAGATTTAGGGCATCCTCAGGCTGAATAATATACGATAAAAACCTCGGAGCACCCTTTAGGGTGATTTCGATTGGACGATTAATCCGGATGCGGATTTCCTCTACTTCTTCTTTTTGATTAGGAGGGATTTGGCTGATTAGGCTGGCAAGATTTTTGGGTAAAAAAGTGAGAATCGTTTCCACGTATACATCCTCCTCAAATTTCCTTTCTCATTATTTAAAATGTATGCCTGCTTGGACACAATATGACATGCACGTCTGTTAATTTCATTCTATTTTTTAGTTAATGTTAATAGAACAAAATACTGCTTTTACTAGACTTGTAAGATACGAGGAACATTATCCGGGGACAGCCATATTTTATATAGAAAAAGCGTAAGCGCCCGTTAAGTGAAGTCCAATAGTCGCTGGGTGCTGGAACTGGACAATTCTCAATGTCATATCCATAAGAAAAGTATGAAGGGAGGAAGAGTAAAATGTATCCATATCCTGTACCAACTCGAAATGGACTGCATCCTAAAGGTCATTTAATAAAAGTGATTGGCGAAGGGGAACTGCTCCTATCACCCGATTCAGCTTCGGTGAACTTAGGAGTAATAACAGAAATGAAAGAACTTATACCCGCTCAGCAGCAAAATTCTGTTGAGGTGACAAAAGTGATTAATGCGCTTAAGACACTGGGTATCCCCCAAAATTCAATCCAAACATCTGATTATCGAATTGACACTGAGTACGATTATGAACAAGGGAAACAACTTTTTCGTGGTTACAAAGTTACTCATCTTTTAAATGTTAAGATAGACGATCTATCTTTAGTAGGAAAAGTAGTGGACACTGCGGTTCAAAACGGGGTGAATTATGTTTCAAACATCCAATTTACCCTAAAAAATAAAGAAGGTTTTTATTTACAAGCCCTGGCACTTGCACTTAACAATGCAAGTGAAAAAGCGAAAACGATTGCGACAACACTTCATGTCACTTTAAATCCGACACCTAGTTCAGTAGTTGAGAGCGGTTCTAGCGTGCAACCTATTCATTATCCGGCTGAAACCTTAGCAAAAGGGTTTAGTTCGACTCAACTTGAGCCTGGGCAGCTAAAAGTTAAGGCCGTAATATCAGCAGAATTTCACTATCATACCACCGTATGACAGACAACAAAAAAGGACTGAACCATATAGGTCTCAATCCTTTTTTGTAAGTATAAATTATTTATCATATTTCTTTGCCCAGTTATATAATTGCATTTCCGTGACAGGGCCATTAAAATGCTCTCTGATGATTCCTTGTTTATCAATGACAAAGGTCTCAGGCTGGCCTGTTACATTATACATTTTCGAAACCTTGGCATTATAGTCAAATAAATAGTTCATTCCTTCTTGGTTGTTTTTGGTCGACTTTTTTATCCGATCGATTGTTTCGCCGCGGTTTATCATAAGAAATGGATATTTGTCTCCATAATCCTTTTGAAATGCTGCCAGCTCTGGGAATTCTTCTTTACAAGGTTCACACCAGCTCGCAAAATAATTGATGATAACCACTTTTCCTTTGTATTCAGAAAGTTTCGCAGTACCCCCCTCATATTTTGGCAGTTCGAAGTTATATGCTTGATCGCCAACATCGGTGTTTTTACCTTTTGTAACCAAACTATAACCAAAAAAACTAAACATACCTCCAATTAGAATTAATACGAGTAATTTGATGACTCGCTGGTTCATCATGCTTCCCCCTGACACCGATAGGCTTTTTATAAAGGGATTGGAAATGCTTCACAGGCCCCTCATAAAATCACTTATCCAGTTCCTTTAAAAACTCAATTTCCTTTTTAAGCTTTGTGTGTCTTTTTCCTAGAATTAACATGTAAGCGAAAATAACCACCCAAGCAACAGAATAAGCACCGTACATATATTCATAACCCATAATTCATTCCTCCTATTTTTCCATGTCTGCTCTTAATTTTTCTTTATAACGTTCAACCTTAATTTTCATATTTTCGAAGGTAACACCTTTTTGTAGAAGGTAACAATAAAGAATGGTGAATGCTGCAAGGGACACAAACAATGCCGTCAGCATCGTGCCCTCAATTCCTCCACCTTGCTGTGAAGGCCCACTGCCAAAAACGATTGGATGAAATTTTGTCTGCCACCAGCGAATAGCAAAGAAAACAATCGGAACGTCTGCAAAACCAATAATTCCAAATACAGCAGCAAGTCTTGCTTTTTTATCCCAAACCCCATCCATTTGGCGTATCATAATGTAGCCAATGTAGATAAAAAATAGGATTAACGTAGTGATTAACCTTGGTTCCCAAACCCACCAGGTATTCCATGATGATTTCGCCCAAATTGGTCCTGTTGTTAACACAATGATCGTAAAAACAATACCAATCTCTGCAGAAACATATGCATAAGTATCTAAAATTCTTTTTCGCATAATCAAGAATAAAATACTAAATACAAATGTAACGAAAAAGGCCATAAATGCCAGCCATGCTGAGCTTACATGGAAATAAAAGATTTTTTGTGCTGCGCCCATTGTTTGTTCTTCCGCAGCATAAATAAAAATAAAATAGAGAGCAATTAACATGGAAACAACTGTCCCGCCAAACAAAATACTCGATATATTGTTTGGCTTCGTTTTGGTCAAATCAGCTCCAGGAAGTACAGCTTTCTCTCGTTCGAGATTCATACTCATCACTTAAACCTCCAGCACATAATCTATTAATAAGAAACAAACAACAAAGAAGATGATATCGTATGCAGTAACGAGCTGGATCCAAGCTATTGCACTTGAGATTTTCTCCATATTCGTTAAGATAATCTTTGTTGCTTGCACGACACCAATTAAGATTGGTGTTGTGATTGGGAAAAGCAATAATGGCAGCAGCATTTCACTGCTTTTGGAATTTGCTGCAAGAGCGGCTAAAAATGTCCCAATTGCGATAAAGCCAAAACTCCCTAAAAAGACGACTAAGATGAAAAAAGGGAGACTGCCAAGAAATTCAAAATCAAATAACAAAAACAGAAAGGGTATTGAAACGATTTCAACTACTAACATCATCGTGAAATTTGCTAGGAATTTACCTACATAGATACTTGCCGCTTCCATTGGTGCTACCAGCAACCCCTGCATGGTATCATTTCGCTGCTCGGAAATAAATGATCGATTAAGTCCAAGGATCCCGGCAAATACGATAATGACCCAAATAACTCCTGGAATAACAGCCTTTGTTGTATTGTTAGCAGGGTCAAAGGCAAAACTGAAAACTACAATAACAAGTCCTGCAAAAATAATTTGTGTTGTCAGAATTTGTTTTGTTTTTAACTCTGAATATAAATCCTTCTTTGCTAAGAAGAGGGCTGTTCGGAAAAGGTTCATGATACACCCTCCACTAGAAGTTCATATTTTTCTGTGACAAAACCAAGATTGTGATTTTGAATTCTAAAGTCATCAACAATTTTTCCATTCTTCACAATGATTACCCGGTCACAAATTTCCGCTGCTTGTTTAAAATCATGAGTAACCATCAGTGTTGTAGTACCTTTATCTTTCATAGATAAGATGACATTGTTTAAAATTGATATGGCCCCTTGGTCCAATCCAGTGTGTGGTTCATCTAAAAGAAGGATCTCTGGATCATGGATAATAGCCCTTGCAATTGCAATCCGTTGAATCATGCCGCGGGAAAAATTTTTGACTGGCTCGTTCAAGAAAAAGGATAATCCAACATCTTTTACAAGCTTCCTCGCTTTTTGTTCGACATCTTGCACCCCGTATATATTCCCAAAGAATACGAGATTCTCTAGGGGAGAGTAATGATCATAAAGTAAGCTGGAATGGGGTAAATATCCCAACAATTTTTTTATTTCTATTTGGTTTTTTCGGAGTTCCAAGCCATTAATCAAGACATGACCGGATGTCGGTTTAATTAAAGTAGCTAGTACTTTTAGAAGCGTACTCTTCCCCGCACCGTTTGGTCCTAAAATCGCAATAGTTTCCCCTTTTTTTATTGAGAGGTCTACGCCACGTAAGATCTGCTTATTGTCAGCTTGCTTCGTCAACTTTTTTAATTCAATCATCGTGCAGTCCCTCCCATCCCAGCTGTTACTCAATAAAACTGCGTAAATTTAGCTTAACTTGTACTAGATGCTGTTTGTAGGCAGCAAGCTTCGCATGATACTCATCTTCTGAGAGGTTACCATCACCAAAAGTTTCTTCTAGTTCAATAATCTTTTCCATAATTGCTTTTTGTTTTGCCATTAATTGTTTGAATGCTTTTTCTTCTTTATCAGCCCCTAGTCTTTCCTCTTCCAATCTAGCTTTTCTCTTAAAGTAGATAAAATAAGAAATACCTGTAATAATGATCGCTCCAATAATAATTAGAAAGATGTGTGGATTAAAACTGTGTAATGGCGATTGTGCCCACATCCTGAGATGTCCAGGGTTATGAAATGCTGGTGCGGTATGTGTTACACCGCTAGTGCTTTCTTTATCAGTAGTTGTTGCAGATTGCTTTGTTTCCTCTAATGGCGGTTGAACATCTTTCTTATAGACTAGCGTAAATGCCTGGTTTTCCTTCAAACCTTCGATGCTGTATCCAAAATAGTTTTGGTCATCAAATTTAAATAGACCTTGGCTAGTAGCTTCTGCACCAGTAACTACAACACTGCCCATACCTTCTGGTACAAGGATTTGCATCATTCCAACAGGGTAATTCATTGTTAATTTAATTTCTTTCCCTTTTGGAATTCGATAACTGTATGGGAGCACAATTGTTTGATTTGCTGGAACTGGGGTTGTGGTAATAAACCCCTTATCTACTTGTTTATAGGCGATTTTACTATCTAAAAAATTAAGATCCTTGGCGTTTTCCGGCAGCGTCACTCTTAACACAGCGTCACTCTTTCCATCACCTTTAAATTCCACGGAAGATGTATTCGTATAATTGACCATATTCATCATATTGGTTGACCCATCTTCTGCCGGGCTTACCACAAGGTAGTGCAAGTCAATGGATATTTTTGTATCTGTTGCTGCTAATCCATGAAATGGTACTAGCAGCAGAAGTCCAAGGAAGAATATGGTGATTTTTTTGATCACTTCCCTTCCCCCTTTTTCTTTGTATAGAAATTCATTTGTGCCTCAATTTCTTTTTCTACTTCTGCCATTAAATCTTTATCAATATCTGTAGCTACTATTTGTTGTTCTTCTTCCTTCATAATTTTGGCAACTTCTATTTCATATTGTTTTTTTAAGTTTTTATAATCAGTGTGTGAGATTTTATCCATCTTGTACTCAAACTCAATTTCATTGAGTGTGGTTAATAGTGCCTGTTTCGTTGTGACTAAATCTTGGTCCTTTGAACCAATTTGGATAAACGTATCCAACTTAAAAAATGGAGCCAATATTAAAAACAAAGCTATTAACGCCAAAGCTGCAGTAAAAATCATTGAAATGATTGAGATATCATGCATTTTTTTTCACATCCTAAAGATACTTTTTGCGTTCTTCATCGATCATCGAGGTAAGGATTTCTCCCTCTACTTCATCCGCAGTGTTTTCGTAAACATTGATTTCAACTTCAGTACCTTTTTTCTTCACCCACTTACGGATAATGATGAATACAGCCACTGCTGCTAATCCTAATACGACAAACGGAAGAACCCAAGCTGTTAAACTAAAACCGCTTTTCTCAGGGGATGTTAAGATTTCTTCACCATAAATATTGACATAATACTGACGAATTTTATCCTTGTCCCAGCCTTTATTCATCATCTCAACTAAATCTTTCTTAAACTCAGTTGTAAGATTACATGTATTAGGATCACATTCATAATGATCCTGACCACAGCCGCACGTACAGGCAAATTGCTGGGCAACAGCTTTAAACTCTGCCGATTTATAATCAATCTCCTTTGCTTCCGCTCGAATGAATGAACCCTGAAAAATAATTGCAATTAAAAGGAGCCCAAGATATAGTTTATTTCTCATTTTATGATACCTCTTTGCGTACTCCTGTGTATCTCGGAGTGACATTTCCATATTTTCCGTTCCATACTGCAAATAGCGCACCAATTACAATCATAAAGGAACCTACCCATAACCAATCCATCATTGGATTAACTTTGACGACAAAGGTTGCTTTCCCATCATCTTCCCAAGCGCTTAATACAATATATAAGTCCTCCTTCAGAGAAGAAATAATCGCTACCTCTGAAGATGGTTGTTCCCAGTTACCATAAAACACCTTTTCCGGCTGGAAGGTACCAAGTTTTTTACCATTTTTAAATACAGTAACGTCGGCATAGACGATATCGTTAATTCCCTCTTTCTTTTGATCCAAGCGGTCATAATTGATCCGGTAATCCCTAAGTTCAATGGATTGCCCTAGAGCAACAGTTTTCATTGTTTCTACATCATAGTTTTGTGAACCGATAATCCCCATCGTAATGAAGGCAATGCCGAGGTGAACAATATATCCTCCATAGCGGCGGCGGTTACGGATCATTAACCGATATAAAGCAATTATTGGTGATTCTTTTGTCATCTTTCTTCTAGCTTTTACACCTCTATAAAACTCTAAGAAATGGGTAGTTAATAATAGAATAATCACTCCGTAACCGATGACAGCCCATGCCTTTTGAATGCCTAGTACAACCATTAAAGTCATTCCAATTACGGCAAGAATCGCTGGAATCATGAAGTTCTTTCTAAGATTTTTCACAGTAGATTTCTGCCATGCAAGAAGTGGACAGACAGCCATAACAAACATCATCGACAATAGGATGGGTGCTTCTACCTTGTTAAAGAATGGCATCCCTACTGTTACTTTCGTACCACGGACAGCTTCAGAAACAAGCGGAAAAATAGTTCCCCAAAATACTGCGAATGCCGCTCCAACTAGTAATAGATTATTCACTAAGAAACTGCTTTCTTTTGAGATAAAAGAATTAAATTCCCCGGCACTGCGTTTAAGCAGGTTATAGCGGCTCATTAATACATATAAGGATAGAATGACAGCTACACCCATGAAGATTAGGAAATATAAACCTAGATTTGAGTTTGCAAAAGCATGAACAGAAGTTAAAACACCACTGCGCACGAGGAATGTACCAAATAATGTCATCGCATAAGAAACAATAATTAGGCTAATGTTCCATATTTTTAGCATGTTTTTTCGCTCTTGAATCATGACCGAATGTAAAAATGCTGTTGCTGTTAACCATGGCATAAATGACGCATTTTCTACCGGGTCCCAAGCCCAGTAACCGCCCCAGCCAAGCTCTACATAAGCCCATTGTCCACCAAAGATATTTCCAAGGCTCAAGAATAACCAGGCAACAATTGTCCAACGTCTTGTCATCTTTATCCAGAAATCATCTACGTTTGTTAAGATTAATGCTGCCATCGCAAAGGCAAATGGGACGGCGAGACCTACATAGCCCAAGTATAGTGTGACTGGATGAATAATCATCCCTGGGTTTTGCAGCATTGGATTTAGACCTTTTCCTTCTGTCGGTACAGTATCCAATAAGACGAAAGGTTTGGCGACGAATCCTAAGATGAAGAAGAAGAAAACGGCATTGGCCATTAAAATGGCCGAGATGTAAGGAACCATTGGGTTTCCTTTCATCTTTCTGGAATACGCAATCATGAGCATGTAAAGAGTTAAGAAAAATGTCCATAATAACAATGATCCTGCATTACCAGCCCATAAAGCAGTAAGTTTATAAATAATTGGCAGTTCACTGCTGGTGTAATCGGTAACGTATTCATATTGAAATTGAGAAGTTGCTAAAAGGTAGAACAATGAAAGCATTGCCATTGCTGCACAAACAAATAATGCGATCATCCCGCCTTTTCCACTGTTCACGAGTTTTTGATTTTTTGTGCTAATCCCTAAGGTTATAATGAGGAGCGAATAGACGGCAATGGCTAAACCTATATAAATCGTTGCGTTGGCAAATAAATACATTTCGTCACCTTCTTACGTTGACTATTATTTTTCTTTTACTGGTTGATCTAGCAGTTGTTTATGTTTTTCTGGATCATAGTTTTTCATATCTTTTCCTTCATATTTAGAAGGACATCTAGTTTTGACCGATTCTGCTTCAAACGTATTCTTTTTAGTTGGGGCCCCTTGAAGGATGGTAATTACCCCTTCAGAGAAGTTGTCTGGTTTTGTACCGTGATAGATAACATGCATGACGCTGCCGTGGTTATCTTTTACGTCAAATTTCAGTTGAATTTTGTCCGGATTCCATTTAATCGTATCTTCCATTAATAATCCTTCAACGGTTACAAAATCGTCTTTATGCTGGTTCTGGGTGGCCAAAAGTTCTTTCATGGTCAGCTCCACACCACTAGAACCTGGAGTCGCAGCCATCAACAAGAATACTATTGCACCGGCAATAATAAAGCCGCCTAACATCACTAGCGTATTTTTTTTCATTCAACTCACCCCATTAGATTAATTTTTTCATTTCTTCCTCGTACATTTCTTGATCAATTTTGCCAGTTAACAGCTTTTTACGAAGTTCCTTCTTTTCTTCGGCATTACTTGTTTTTTGATCTTTTTTCCCAGCTGGATGCTTTGAGGCCTGCTGTTTATGTTTAGCCCCTTTTGCTGGCGAACGCCGTCCTGATTGAACATTACCTTTTAATCCTAAATAAACGAAGATGCCTGCGATGATTAAAGCTAGTCCAATGACCGATGCTCCGCCAATACCAATAAGCGGCTTATCTGTGCTGCTGCTTGATGTTCCCTTTTTTACTTGGTCAGTTGCCGTTACACCACTATGGTTTTCATCATTTGGCGGCTGCTGTTTATTAATGGCCTCCATTGTTGATTCAGTTCCATCCTTTTTGTACGAAAAGGAAAAGTTAAGATTTTCTTTTGCCTTTACATTCTTGTATTGGTAGTAATACAACTCTTCGCCATACTCACTCTTCGTGTTGTTAGCTGTTTTTGGTTCTAGCTTTATATTTTTTGCATCCATTGGAGCGTAAAAAATGACATCTAATTGGTCAATTCCAGCGTTATTTATCAGCTGATATGTAAAGTTTTTTTGGTCCTTTACTTCTATAGTTTTAGTGAAGTATTCAATTACAAATTGATAGGTTTCGTTATTCTTAATTGCCTTTGCCGGCTTCCATGAAACAATTCCCTTTTCCTTATCAACATCATATGGACGTTGAACTTCTGGTTTATTTTCTTCTGGAAACTCTGCAACTAGATAGGCTTCAAATCCCTTTTCCATAGCAGGAACAGGAATTTCGATTTTCCCATCATAGTCTTGGCCACTTTTATTTGTAATGGTTCCGTACTCGCCTACTAATAATGATGGAACATCCCGTGATCCCCAGTCTTCTGGGTAATCAAACTCCGGCATCACTTGTACCTGCATTTCCTTAAACGGAAATTTCTCTGCTTGAAATACAGTTGCAGCACTAGTTTTAGTACCTATAAAACTAGTGAAAAATGATGCAATAACAAACATTGCTAACCACTTTTTCTTTAGCATAATAATCCTCCTTGGCTTCCGAAAACTCTCACTTAAACACTCAATTTTCACTATAGTCCTCTTTAAAATAAATATATCCGTTCTACTACCTTGAAAGTCGAATGACTCTTGAACATTTTGTTAAAGGGCGGAAACGTTTGAGTTTTTGACAAAAAACCACCACAAAATGTTCATATTTTTAAAATTATATTGATTTATTTGAGTAATTTGTCGGATTCCGAAATAGTATTAATAGTAAAAAAAACCTGCACCCTAAAATAACAGGATACAGGTTTTTACAAAAATCTATTATTTAATCTATTTCTTTTCTTCCAAAGAACGGATATAGCTAACAATATCTGAAATATCCTGTTTCTTTAATTGACGGACACCGTCAAGACCTTTTAAAGACGGACCCATTCTTGTCTCTTCTCGGCCATATGCTGTACTAATCCAAATTTGCTTATCAGTTGTATACTCTAGATAGTCACGATGCGAAAGAGCTGTTCCCATTCGCAGCATTCCTTTACCTGCTTCCATATGACAGTTCTGACAATATAAAGTGTACAGTTTTTTTCCATTGGCAGGATCCCCGGCAATGGTTTTTGGGACATTAAAATCAATATTTTCCGTTTGCCAATTACGGATAAAGGCTACAATATTTTTTAATTCCTTCTCTAATAATCTAGGTCCATAGGCTGGCATACCAGTTCCTACTCTTCCATATTTTATATAATTATATAAATTTTTATCCGTTACAGAGTTTAAGAAATTTTGATTATTTAAAGCGGTTCCAGCTTTTATCCCTTCACCTTTTCCAGTATCACCATGACAAACCAGACAGTTTTTATTGTATACCCTTTCACCGGCTGCAATCGCCTGTGAATTCTTGTGACCAAATATATTACTGTTACTGATGCAAACAACAATACCTATTATCACCAAAATGTAAAATCCAATTAATATTTTTTTCATGGGTTACCCCTACTTTGGCTGAGGTGTTGGGGTTGGTTCCCCAAGATCTTTATACTTTTCAGTTATCAATTGATAAATTTTATCAGGACTTTTACCGTTTAAATGCATTTCTATTGCCTCCCGGGCAATATTGACACAAGTATCTCACGATATTCCATGTGAATCCCATTGTTGTACAGCATTATCTTCACCAACACTCTTAACAAAGCAATCTAAATTGCTCTTATGTCCATCTGCCACACAACCACAATAACATGGTACTTGAGCAACCACATCTGGATATGTTGATGCCATTATATAAGTTTCTTGAACTTTTTCAGAAGAATTTAATACAAAATCAGGGAGTGGATTATGTTTTTTATCAAGTTTCCAACTTTGGTCATCAAGCTTTGAGCTGCATCCTGCAGCTGTTATAGCTAATAGAATGAAAAGGAAGAAGAAAGTTGTCATTCGTTTCATCTATTGATTCACCCCTTTCCTAATATTCTTATACTAGTTCATTTTATCAAACAGGCGTTTCCTAACTTACTCTTAATTCTTACTATTTAGTGAAGTTTTAAGTTTTATAAAATAAATAAGTTTATTAGTACCCAAGGAGGCATCAAAAAAAAACCTTAGATCCGTTTTACGGTCTAAGGTTTCTTTATTATAGCTTATGCACGAGAAACATAACTTGCTTCTGTTGTATTAATGATGAGCTTATCTCCTTGGTTTATAAAGAAAGGCACTTGAACAATAAGACCCGTTTCAAGTGTAGCAGGTTTTGTACCGCCAGAAGCTGTATCCCCTTTAATGCCAGGTTCTGTTTCGGTAACTTCTAATTCAACCGTGTTTGGCAATTCTACACCAAGTGTTTCATATTGGAACATCATGATGTGAACTTCCATATTTTCTTTTAAGAACTTTAATTCATATTCAATGTTTGCTGCTGGAAGTTCCACTTGTTCGTAAGATTCCATATCCATGAACACGTGAGAATCACCGCTTGCATAAAGATATTGCATTTTACGATTGTCAATCTGTGCTTTTTCTACCTTTTCACCTGCACGGAAGGTTTTTTCTTGTATGGCTCCATTACGCAAGTTACGAAGCTTTGAACGAACAAATGCAGCACCTTTTCCTGGCTTTACGTGTTGAAAGTCTAGAACGCGCCATAGGCCGCCATCGACCTCAATGGTTAATCCCGTTTTAAAATCGTTAACAGATATCATGTGTAAATCCTCCTAAAATCTTACAATATAATTAAATCCTTTGTAGAGTGGGTTAGAGCTTCATTATGAGTGTCCGTAATTAATGTATCGTCTTCAATCCGAACGCCGCCAAGACCTGGGATGTAGATACCCGGTTCACAAGTTACCACCATGCCAGACTCTAAAATGATATCAGACCTCATTGATAAACCAGGGCCTTCATGAATTTCAAGTCCA
Source organism: Bacillus sp. AFS037270 (assembly GCF_002585305.1). The sequence goes on from NZ_NUNF01000029.1 coordinate 74,563, forward strand.
ATTCCGTGACCAGTTGAGTGGCCAAAGTATTCACCATAGCCCTTTTCTGTTATGTAGTCTCTTGTAATTGCATCTGCTTCTTTTCCTGTAATACCAGGTTTAAATCCAGCCATCCCACGCAGCTGTGCTTCAAGGACAATTTGGTAAATTTCCTTCAGCTTGGGATCTGGTTCACCAACGGCAACTGTCCGGGTAATATCGGAAACATAGCCATTATAATAGCAGCCATAGTCCATTGTTACAATATCCCCTGCTTCAATTACTTTATCGCTTGCAACACCGTGTGGCAGGGCGGAACGATGACCAGATGCAACAATGGTATCAAAGGATGAGGAAGCAGCACCAGCCTTTCTCATAAAAAACTCAAGCTCATTTGATACTTCTAATTCGGTTTTACCTGGGCTGATAAAATCCAAAATATGTTTAAATGCAGCATCAGCGATATCTGCTGCTACCTTTAATATCTTAATCTCTGCGTCTGTCTTAATCAAGCGTAACTTTTCAATTACACCGGAAATTGGGACTAGGTCAGATTCTATTTCTTTGTCATATACTTTAAAGGAAGAATATGTTAGGAAATCTTCTTCAAAACCAAGCTTTTTAATGCCTAAATTTTTAACTTGCTGAGCAACTTCTTCCGAAACAGAACCAGAATATTTGATAATTTCAAATCCTTGGCATTGTTCAGATGCTTGTTCAATATAGCGGAAGTCTGTAATGAACTGAGCTTTGTCTCCGCTGATTAAAACTACACCTGCTGTCCCTGTAAAATTGGATATGTAGCGGCGATTGTAAGGGCTGGTAATCAACATTCCATCAATGCCATTTGCAGAAAAAGCTGATCTTAACTTCTCTAATTTTTCCATTGTATCTCCACTCTCCCTAATAATGGTTACAGATAAAAATATTTTATCATAACCTTTAATTATTCGACTAATTAGAACTTAGGTTGAAGCCTCTTTGTCTTGCACTTTAGTAATTTCATATTCATAATTAATGGAATATCCGATAAAAGTTCCATATAACATATATAAACAAATAGAAGTTATAATGGTGTCCCTTCCTAACTCTGTAAATGGTTTAATTCCTGGGAAAATGGGATTAAGAACAAAAAATACCAATAAAAATAAAACAATGCCAAATCCAATCCCAAACCATATGCCCTTTAGTTTTCTTAGGACAACATAATAAATGAAAGCAGATATAATTGAAACAATCACCAAAAATATCAACGAGATTACTTTACCAAGCCAGCCGTACTTCCAATCACCCAATGCCCATGGTTCCAGTATGACATTGGGGCTAACTTCTGTAAAATTAAAAAAATAAACAACGTACCCAATGACACCCCAAAAAAATCCACCAAACAAACCAGTCCAAAAAACCATCATTAAAAAAGACATTGGTTTTGGATAATGATCCATATGCTTTTCATTTAACATTATGACTACCTCCATTCTTACTTTAACCTTGCTCTTTTTTATGTAATTCTTACTAATTTCAACATTATTATGCCCTTAGAAAATCAATCCTTACATAGAAAAAATTTTTTTCTGTTTTTATATGGAAATATTATGTCATCCTAGAGGTTTTTTCACTTTTCTAGTAGAATAAAATTAAGTACATACAGATTTATCATTTCTGCTATTGTGCAACTTTGTTATAGGTTGGTGTTTAAACCCATGTCTAATTCTCAAAAACCGGTATATGGCGGCCAAGCAGTCGTTGAAGGTGTAATGTTTGGCGGGAAACATCATTACGTTACCGCTATCCGCAGGAAAGATCGTTCTGTAGAATACTTTCACTTGCCACGGAAAACCAATCCTTCTTTATCTATTTTAAAAAGGATTCCGTTTCTTCGTGGTATCATTTCAATCATTGAAGCTAGTGCGAATGGCTCAAAACATTTGAACTTTTCCACTGAAAGATATGATGTTGATCCTGAAGATGATGATACAATTAAAGAAAAAGAAGTTTCAAAATTAACGATGTATTTAGGGGTAGCCGTTATAGGAGTCATTTCGTTTTTATTTGGGAAATTTGCTTTTACATTAATTCCAGTTTTTTTAGCTGTCCTGACGAAACCAATTTTCCCATCAGATTTTGCTCAAGTACTTGTTGAAGGCTTCTTTAAGCTCTTACTGCTCCTATCATATATATATTTTGTTTCACTAACTCCTCTTATAAAAAGAGTGTTTCAATATCATGGTGCTGAGCATAAAGTAATAAACACCTTTGAAGCGGGGGTAGAATTAACAGTTGAAAATGTGCAGGCCCAATCTCGGCTGCACTATCGCTGTGGCAGCAGTTTCATTTTATTTACGGTCATTGTCGGTGTTTTTGTGTATTTACTTGTTCCAACAACACCGCTTTGGTTGAGGGTTGTTGACCGTATTCTTTTAATACCTGTGGTGTTAGGGATTGCCTTTGAGGTCTTACAGGTAACCAACAAATTGAGAGATATTCCAGTATTAAAGTATCTGGGTCTGCCTGGACTTTGGCTTCAATTGTTAACGACAAAAGAACCAAGTAATGACCAAGTAGAAGTCGCCATTCTCTCTTTCCAAGAATTATTAAAGAGAGAGCAAGAAACAGAGTTTGATTCAAAAAATGAAGAAATTGTCTAAATCTTTATACCTATGTGTTTAAAAGAATAAAAAAATGCTTAAGATGCTCTTAGGGAGGTGGCTTTCTTGAAAAATCGGACATCAACGATTATTGTTGGGGTACTTATTATTCTTGCATTACTAGGACTTGTCAGTTCATTTACAGCAAATCCTGCCGGTTTCATTCAGGGAATAGCTGTCGTCGCATTGATCGGTTTAGTCATTTATTTCCTTTTTCGAAGGTTTTCAAATTCGAGCCCTCAGAAAAAAGAGCAGCGGGCATTTCTTAAGGCAGCTAAAAAATCAAAAAAACGATTACAGCAAAAGAGTGGAGATTCTACTGCCAAGACCTCCTCTCTGGGGACTTTAACTTCATTAAAGAAAAGCACCAAGACAAAAAAGAAATCACCTGCTCATTTGACCGTTATCGACGGCAAAAAGGGTAAAAAGAAAAATCGAGCGTCTTTTTAGACACTCGATTTTTTATTAGAAAAGCTTCAGCTCCTTGAACAGGCGCTGAAGCAAGCTATATAACACACCTTTAATAACTCCATCGGTTCAAAAACTTCTTTGCATGTTCCCGGCCGATCTCAAATAACTTTTGTTTCTTTTCATTTGTAAGGTTAAATTCGGTTAAGGAAACACCCTCTGCTTTAATAAAAATAATATTTTCGACATGTTTTTTAGAAATATATCTTTGATCATGAGCGTCTTTCATCGTTTCAAATAAGGCCCCGAATAATTGAATACCGTTTTTGATTTGATGTTTTTCATGTTCATATTCGCTTGGATTTAACTTTATGCCAAGAACAGGCCTGACCTTTTTTACATTTTCTTTATCAAAGAGCCACATAGGAAAATTACTTAACACTCCCCCATCCACTATAACATTCACTCCATCTATTGACCGCAATTTAACTGGTTCAAAAAAATACGGAATACTGCAGCTCATTCTGATGGCCTTTGCAATTGAAAAAGAACCAGGGTTTATTCCGAACTTTTCTAAGTCATCGGGCAATACCACCATTTGTCCGTTCGAAAGATCCGAAGCAATTAATCTTAATGTATCCGGAGGGAGATCAGAAAATGTCCTCAACCCCTTTGCTTCGAGTTTCTCCTTCAACCATCTTTCAAGTTCATTTCCTTTATAAAGTCCTAATTTCCAATAAACCAGCAGCCATTTAGCAATTGAAAAAGGAATAATGCTTTTTCGAGAATCAAGTAATTTAGGCAGATCAAATTCATCCACCAATTCATAAATTTCTTTACTCGTATATCCCGCCACCACTAAGGCCGCAATAATTGAACCTGCACTTGTTCCCGCGACCCTAACAAACTTAAATCCTCTGCTTTCGAGTTCCTCATAGGCTCCTATCAGGGCGAACCCTTTAATTCCCCCTCCAGAAAAAACGCCGTCTATATTCATGGGCAGCCACTCCTAAAGATGAACTTGTTACATCTTTAGTCAGCGTGATTCGAATATAGTACGGCGGACAAGTAAAAAATTTAAGTAAAATATTGGACCCGCGACTTAGGAAAAAATTCCTGGACATATTCTCGGATGGTACTTTCAAGGTCGTTTGCCTCTTCGGTTGGGTAGACATATTTACCAATACCGTACCTTCCCCATTTATACTTTCTTTTTTCTTCATTCATTTCAAGCTTTGTTTTTGGGTAACGTTTGGCAATAACATTTTTTGCTGGTTTCGTAAAACGATGCTGAATTAATTCAAAAGTAAGATCCGGGATGTCTACACCTGTAAGTTCCTCGCTTAGCCGCTCAAATAATTCTCGATATCCTTCCTTCCATTCTTCATGCATGTAGATAGGCGCAACGATAAACCCCAATGGATATCCGGCATTAGCGACTTTACGGGCAGCTTTTAATCGTTCTTCAAAGGAAGAGGTTCCGGGCTCGAAGTTCTTAATCACATAACGAGAGTTGACGCTAAACCTGAATCTTGTTTTTCCATTATGCTTAGCATCGAGAAGATGGTCGACATGATGAAATTTTGTTACAAAACGAAGCTGACCGTATTCGGATTGTCCAAAGAATTCAATTGCTTTTTTTAAAGAATGGGTTAGATGATCTAATCCGACAATGTCGGATGTACAGGCCGCCTCAAAGCGTGTAATTTCGGGTTTACGTTCATCCATATATTTCTGCGCCTGCTCAAAGATTTCATCTAAATTCACATAAGTCCTGATGTAAGGCTTACTTCCAAGGGTGGTCTGCAAGTAACAATAATGGCAGTGGCCCATACATCCGGTTGCGAGCGGAATAGCATATTCAGCAGATGGTTTGGAGGTATCGAATTTTAAAGTTCTTCTGATTCCTACTACCAAAGTCGATTTGGCATTGCGGTATTGCTGCAGTTCGTTATCACCGGGTATTCCTCTAACTTGATTATGTGAAGTGGTTTCGCGAATCTCGAGACCTAATTTGGTGAACTTTTCTTTCAGCTCTCTGCCAAGGGGGTATTCTAATGCTTTGGGCTCGATATAGACAAGCTGTGGCATAAAAGGGTCCATAACTGACTCCCTCTTTTCTGTTTGTTTTTTAGTAGTATGAGTTGTTGTGAGGGAAGATAATAAATAATAATGGAGAGAAGTTTTTCCATCTATAAATCGCAAAAAAAGAGCATCGGATTACCGATACTCTTCCTTCATTTATACTTAGATACGTTTTGCACCAATATATTTTGGTTTCCAGTATGTGTTGGTTGTATAGGTGATAATGACACCCTTAGATGAAGAGGCCATAATCATTTTACCTGAACCAATATAAATTCCTACGTGTGTTGGTCTGCTTGCCTTAGTAGGAGCAAAGAACATTAAATCTCCAACCTGTGGTGAACTTACGCGATATCCTTTTGTATAGAACATGTCCGCTGCGGTGCGTGGCAATGGTACTCCAGCTTTACCAAAAGAATATTTTACAAGTCCAGAACAGTCAAAACCTGTAGGAGTTATTCCGCCCCATCTATATGGAACACCAAGGTTTGCTTTCGCTACTGAAATTGCTTTTGTATGATAATATGCCGCTTCTGCTTTATCACCCGTAGTAGCAAATAAAGAGGTAGTTATTGTAGCTGTGATTACAATTGCTGCAATTATTTTCTTTATCATTTTGTTATCCCCCTTGGGTGATTTGGTATCTTCACTATACAAGGAAAGGATAACAGGCACGTCACAGCTATATTACAATATGATTACAAAGTTATTTTGAAATAATTTCTGAATAAAAAAGAGAATGGAAGCTAATTCCATCCTCTAAATAGTTATTATAAACCACACTTTAATTGTGCATTACAGTTTGTACATGTGTTGCAGCCGCCGATTTCTTTAACTTTTCCTTTGCGGCAGACTGGGCATGTATTACCGACCTCAGAACCGATGGTTACGTCTGTTGAGCGAAGATCACTGATTGTGTCTACAAGAACCACATGTTGATGTGGTTTTTCATCAAACATGGATAATTGTTCATTTGTATTTTCTTCTGCTTTAAGCGTTAATACTTGCGAATCACGTGAACCGTCAACATATACTGTACCGCCTTTCGCACCACCGCGATATAGACGCTCGTATACTTTTTCTACTTGTTCTACGCTATATCCTTTTGGTGCGTTAACGGTTTTACTGATGGAGCTGTCAATCCAACGCTGGATGACACATTGTACATCTGCATGGGCTTCTGGTGCAAGCTCCATGGCCGTAACGAACCAGTTTGGCAGGTTGTTTGCGTCTGCTTCAGGGTGCTGATCTAGATATTCTTGTACAATATCGGCTTTAACTTCAATAAATTTGCCAAGACGTCCACTGCGGAAGTAAGAGAATGAGAAGTAAGGCTCTAATCCTGTCGAAACCCCGACCATGGTCCCAGTAGATCCAGTTGGAGCCACTGTTAGTAAATGAGAATTTCTAATTCCTTTTTCGAGTATAGATTCGCGAACATCTTCAGGCATTTTTTTCATAAAACCAGTGTTAATGAATGCCTGTCTTAAGCGGTTTGTTTCTTCAGGTGTTTCACCTGTTAAGAATGGGAAGCTGCCCTTCTCTGTTGCTAATTCAACAGATGTTCTGTAAGCAGTTGTTGCAATCGCTTCGAATACTTTATCAACTAGCTCATTACCTTCTGGTGAACCATACTCCGTTTCACAGTAGATTAACAGATCATGTAATCCCATGACACCAAGACCTACACGGCGCTCACCAAGAGCTTGCTTTTTATTTTCTTCTAGGAAATATGGGGTAGCATTAATAACATTATCCTGCATACGTACACCGACCGCTACAGTTTGTTTTAGTTTTTCAAAATCAACTGTTTTAGATTCCTTATCTGCCATTTCAGCAAGGTTTACTGCTGCAAGGTTACATACTGAAAATGGTGCAAGTGGTTGTTCCAATTGTTATCCTAGCGGCTTTTTATCCACTAGTTCTAACGGTTGAATTCCCGTTAGCTCAGCATATCTTTTCATTACAAAAAGTAATGTTGCGGCCTCGTGCGAAGATTATAGTCTGCCTATGGCAGGATCACTTCGTATGCGTTGCCCCTGACTGAATTTTTATCTTCAGCCTTCGGTTCGGATTCTCAATCTCAGAGTTCCCGCTTAATTCCGCAATTTTTAACGTGAGGCAAACTAAGCCACTTTACCACACGGATTGGTTGCAACGACTTGTTGCCCATATGCTTTAGCATTTGTCATGTCGTTGGCATTATCAATAAAGAATATACCTGGTTCTGCAGAGTAGGTAGCGCAGATGTTGATTAAATTCCAAAGTTCTTTTGCCTTAATTTTTTTATAGACACGAACTTTGTATCCAAGTTTTTCCCACTCACGCACATCACCGACTTTGTGCCATTCTTCATTATAAATTTTCATTTCTTCGTCATTGTAGTGCTCTACATAAGGGAATCGAAGTTCATATTCACCATCATTTTCAACAGCTTCCATAAATTCCTTTGTCAAACAAACGGAAATATTTGCACCGGTTAGGAACTCAGAATTATGAACGGTATAATTTCCGCCAGTTAGAAGCTTTTCCTCAGCATGAGCAATGCTATTTTCATCAAAACCACCAAACCCAGGTATTGTTTTATAATTTACAATCCCTTGATACATCGCAGTTTCTTGTGGCGTTAAAGGTGTAAACTTGAGTTTATCTTTTGCATGTTTTTTAATGGTTTCATCGTTTGTATTTTCAATTAAGAATCGTAGGATTCTAGGATTCTGCATTTTTGAAATAATAAATTCAATAATGTCTGGATGCCAGTCAGCCAGCATGATCATCTGGGCCCCGCGGCGCGACCCACCTTGCTCAACTAAATGTGTCAATTTCGCAATATCATCCAACCATGAAACCGACCCAGATGATTTACCGTTTACGCCTCTTGCTAATGTGTTGCGCGGTCTTAACGTTGAACCATTCGTTCCAACACCGCCGCCTCGGCTCATGATTTCCATAACCTGCTTACGATGGTCTGAGATTCCTTCACGTGAATCCGGTACAAACGGCATGACGTAACAATTGAAATACGTAACATCCGTATTGGCCCCTGCACCATAAAGAACCCGGCCCGCTGGAATAAAGTTCAGGTTTACCAACTCTTGATAAAACTTCTCTGTCCATTCTAAGCGCTTCTCTTCCGTTTCTTCTACCGCAGCAAGACCTGTAGCATTTCGCTTCGCAATCTGCTCATAGAAGAGTTCTAATGGCTTCTCAATCACATCAAGAGACCTGATGATTGTTCCTGTAGATGCTTCTTCAGGATCATCAAGCACTCCCCTAAATTCCTCTTCAACCAAAACTTTCGCTTTTTTCTTTTCCCAATCAATCTCCAAAATCGTACCTAGACCACGTGCCGGAAATTTTGGATCCTCTTTAATGGTTAAAACAACAAAGTCGCCAGCTGTTAGGGTAATTTTTGCTGTGTCTTTAAAGGTGTAACGATCAAGCATAACCAATCTTGAAACACCTTTATGAGTTATTTTCATATCTGGGGTAACCGGATGTACTTGGGGGAATAGGCGGATATCCTCATTCAACCTTTCAAAATCAATATTCATTTTTTGTCTAAAAACTACAGACATGAGAACAACTCCTTTATATAAATCTCTATATTATGCTAGATTCTAGTAGGATCGCTATATCTAGTTGACTTAATAAATTTAAGTTACCATAGTTACACATTAGAAATCAACATATAGTACCGAAAATATTTTCGACACTACTATATATTGTATGACCAGCAAATAACATTCATTTTGTCAAACGCAAAAAAAACTAGAATTAGAAGTAAACAAAAGATATTAGCTGAATTTCGGCAAATAACAAGAAATTTTAACAAATTTCGAGGCTTGCCTCTTTTTTTTAAAAGTAATAGCAAAAAAGAAAAAGCGGCATGCGCCGCTCCTTAGCTCATCTTTTAAAATTCCATTCATCACTTTCGTAACGCTCTTTTGCAATTTTCTCCACATAAGCAAGCTCTTCATCTGTTAATTGGTATGGTTCAAGTTCAATATTTAACCCTTCAGCAAACCCTTTATAAAAAGCCTCTTTGGCTTCATCAAGTGTTATTTTGCGGGGACTTATTGCGTTAATGGCAACCGCCTTATCCTTAAATGCTTTCTTCATCCGTTCCTTCACTCGATCATTAGGATATTTAAATAAACTGAATAGCTTGTCCTCATCCAAATCCAGAAGAATAGAACCGTGTTGGAGGATTACACCCTTTTGTCTAGTTTGTGCACTTCCTGCCACCTTCCTGCCTTCGACAACTAGTTCATACCAGCTCGGGGCATCAAAACAGACAGCTGAGCGGGGATTTTTTAATGCATCTCTTTCTTCCGCTGTCTTTGGAACCGCAAAATAAGCCTCAAGTCCTAAATGGTGGAAACCTTTTAGAATTCCTTCAGAAATAACACGATAGGCTTCTGTAACCGTTTTAGGCATCTCTGGATGATCTTCTGAAACAATCACACTATATGTAAGTTCATGCTCGTGGAGAACACCGCGGCCGCCTGTTGGTCTTCTAACAAACCCTAATTGATGCTCATTAACGGCATCCATATCAATTTCTTTCTCCACCTTTTGGAAATAACCTATAGACAAGGTGGGCGGGTTCCACCCATAAAATCGAATAACTGGAGGAAACTTACCTTCACTATGCCAATCAAGTAAAGCCTCATCCAAGGCCATATTAAAAGATGGTGAACCATTACCAGAATCGATAAATCGCCAAGTTTCTTTTTTCATATTAAAACCTCATTTAACTATAATTATTACTCATTTTAGTCTACCAAAATCTGATAGGAATTCAAAATGAGATGTTTCTGGTATAATTTTATTAGGCACCGTAAAAAAGTTTTTCCTTTTCATCTTTATCTTTAATGGAATGACTTATATAATAAATACTAGTGCAGTAAAGCTTGAAAGGAGCAATAGAAGTTGAATTCACTTTATACTTTATTGATTATTGTTTTAGCCGTTATTATCTACTCCGTTTTTACCTACTTTTATCAAAAGAGGATAGTTAAAACGGTATCAGAAGAAGAATTCCGTGCAGGATATCGAAAGGCACAACTAATAGATGTTCGTGAACCGAACGAGTTCGAGGGCGGCCATATTTTAGGAGCACGCAATATCCCAATGTCTCAAATGAAAATGCGCATGAAGGAAATCCGCCAAGATATGCCTGTATATTTGTATTGCCAAAGCGGCATGCGCAGTGCACGTGCAGCACAATTTCTACACCGTAGAGGTTATAGGGACTTAACCCAGCTTGAAGGCGGATTCAAAAAATGGACTGGTAAAGTAAAAACAAAGAAATAATCGGCTAAGGGTTCCGGATCTACTTCCAGAACCCTATTTATTTTAAAAAAGGTAAGGCCAGATTCGATGGATCTGACCTTTACATTATTAAGCCTTTTGATATTTTAATACAGGTTTACGAGCTGCTAAAGTTTCATCCATTCGCCCCACAACGGTTGTATGTGGTGCCTCCTGAACAATTTCAGGATTTTCTTCCGCCTCTTTGGCAATTTGAATCATCGTATCGATGAAAGAATCAAGCGTTTCTTTTGATTCTGTTTCTGTCGGCTCAATCATAATACATTCCTCGACATTTAACGGGAAGTAAATGGTTGGTGGATGATAGCCAAAATCAAGCAGACGTTTGGCGATATCAAGCGTCCGTACCCCTAATTTTTTCTGACGTTTACCGCTTAGCACAAACTCATGTTTACAATGTTTATCGAACGGCAAATCATAATATTCCGCCAGTCTTCTCATCATATAGTTGGCATTTAGGACCGCATACTCCGTTACCGCTTTTAAGCCATCAGGTCCCATGGAACGAATATACGTATAAGCCCTAACGTTAATGCCGAAATTTCCGAAGAACGGCTTTACACGCCCAATTGATTGCGGACGATCATAGTCTAAAATAAATTGATCTCCGCGCTTGGTAATAATAGGTTTTGGCAAAAACGGAATTAAATCTGCTTTCACCCCAACAGGACCGGAACCAGGACCGCCTCCGCCGTGAGGACCTGTAAAAGTTTTATGAAGATTTAAGTGGACAACGTCAAAACCCATATCGCCAGGTCTTGCTTTTGATAGAACTGCGTTTAGATTGGCACCGTCATAATACAGCTTGCCGCCTGCATTATGAACAATGTCAGCCATTTCAAGGATTTGCTCTTCAAATAAGCCAAGCGTATTTGGATTAGTTAACATCAATGCAGCTGTGTCATCACCTACAACCCGTCTTAAATCATCCAGATCGACAAGGCCTTGATTAGTCGATTTAACCGTAATGGTTTCAAAACCAGCTATCGTTGCTGAAGCAGGATTAGTACCATGAGCAGAATCCGGAACGATTACTTTGGTCCTTTTATTGTCACCATTTGCTTCATGGTAAGAACGGATGAGCATTAAACCTGTCCATTCACCATGTGCCCCTGCCGCAGATTGTAAGGTGACTTCGTCCATGCCGGTAATTTCAATTAAATGCTGCTGAAGGTCGTATAAAAGCGCGAGCGCCCCTTGAACAGAACTTTCATCCTGTAGTGGATGAACATGAGCAAAACCATTGAACCGGGCCACATTTTCATTGATTTTTGGATTATATTTCATTGTACATGAGCCAAGTGGATAAAATCCCGAGTCCAGGCCATGGTTTCTTTTTGAAAGTGCTGTATAGTGCCGCATGATATCAAGTTCGGAAACCTCTGGGAGTTCTGGCTCTACTTCACGCAGGTATCCCTCTGGCAGGAGAGTGCTGACATCTAATTCTGGTACATCCATTTCCGGAAGGCTGTAACCGATTCGGCCGGGAGTGCTACGTTCAAAAATCAGTGCTTGGTCTTGGTTATGCATGCAAATCCCCCAATTCTTTCACAAAAGTATCAATCTCATCCTTTGTTCTTTGTTCAGTTACCGCAATCAACATATGATTAGATAGCTCTGAATAATCGCGTCCTAAATCGTAACCGCCGATGATTCCTTTTAGTAACAAAGTTTGATTGATTTCTTTAATAGGTTTATTTAATTTAACAACAAATTCATTAAAAGAGAACCCATCAAATACAACTTCGATGCCAGCTGCTTTAAAAGCAGTTTTAGCATAATGCGCTTTCTGTAAATTGGCTGCTGCCATCTCATGGACGCCTTTTTTACCTAAAGCAGTCATGGCAACTGATGCAGCAAGGGCATTAAGTGCTTGGTTTGAACAGATATTGGAAGTTGCCTTTTCACGGCGAATATGCTGTTCACGGGCTTGGAGTGTTAACACAAAACCACGGCGTCCTTGGTCATCAACAGTCTGACCAACTAGTCGCCCCGGGACCTTACGCATTAATTTGTTGGTAACCGCAAAATATCCGCAGTGCGGGCCCCCGAATGCTGATGGGATACCAAATGGCTGGGCGTCGCCAATAACGATATCAGCACCGAACTTACCAGGAGGAGTTAATACACCTAAAGACAACGGATTGCTGTTAACAACAAACAGGCCTTTATACGTATGAATAATTTCCTCAACTTCTTTTAAAGGCTCGATTCGGCCAAAGAAGTTTGGATATTGAACGATTACAGCAGCAACGTCATCGTTGACTAAGCTCTTTAGGGCTTCAACATCTGTTACACCTTCTTTGATAGGAGCTTCAATTACCTCAAGATTCTGTCCTTTTGCATATGTTTTAAGGACCTCCCGATACTCAGGATGAACAGCGCTCGAAACTACAATCTTTTTCCGTTTTGTATGTCCTGCACTTAGCATCGCCGCTTCTGCAAGAGCGGTGCCTCCGTCATACATGGAGGAGTTAGCAACATCCATACCGGTTAATTCACAAATCATCGTTTGAAATTCAAAGATTGCTTGAAGTTCACCTTGGGATATTTCCGGCTGATAAGGTGTATAAGCCGTATAAAATTCAGAACGAGAAATAACATGGTCCACGATAACAGGCATATAATGATCATAAACACCTGCACCTAAAAAAGACACATTTCGTTTGAGGTCAGCATTTTGGTCAGCTAACTTAAACAGTTCCTTCATAAGTGAAGTCTCAGACTTAGCCTCTTTGATCTTGTACTCACCTTTGAATCTTACTTTTTCGGGGATATCGCTAAACAGCTCATCTATGGAAGAAACACCTATGGTTTCGAGCATAGCCGTCTTATCTTGTTCAGTCATGGGTAAATAGCGATGTTTCATAAATCTAACTCCCTTCGTTAGTTCTTTTCTCTTTTATAAAAAGGTGTTGGAACTACATTTGCTTTTAATCGTTTACCACGGATTTCCACTTCTACCTCTATTCCTAGTGCGGCAAATTCGGTCTTTATAAGAGCAAGACCAATATTTCGCTTTAAAGAAGGGGACTGTGTTCCGGTTGTCACTTCTCCGATAAGCTCTTCTCCTTTATAAACAGAATATCCATGTCGAGGGATACCACGGTCAATCATTTCGATTCCTACTAATTTCCTTGGTAAGCCATTTTCCTTCTGTTTTCTTAATGCTTCCTTCCCAATGAAGTCAGCTTCCTTATTTAACTTCACAGCAAAGGAGATTCCTGCTTCAAGGGGAGAGATCTCTGGCGAAAGCTCTTGCCCATAAAGTGCCAGCACAGATTCAAATCGGAGGGTATCACGTGCACCTAATCCGCATGGAAGAATTCCCTCCTCTGTTCCTGCCTCTAAAATGGCCTTCCAAAGGTCAACCGCATCGTCTGCATCACAGTAAACCTCAAAACCGTCTTCACCGGTATATCCTGTTCTTGATACTAGTACCTTCTTACAGTTTAAAATTACTTCTTGCTGAAATTTGAAAAAGCCAATTTGACTTAAGTCTGTATCTCCTGCAAGCTTTTGCAGAACCTTTTCAGCAAGCGGACCTTGAATAGCAAGCTGGGCTGTCTTTTCAGACAAGTTATCAAGGAAAACATCCCCCTCAACGTGATCCAGAAGCCATTTATAGTCCTTTTCTATATTGGAAGCATTAACAACTAGTAAATAATGATGGTCCTCCATTTTATATACGAGCAGATCATCCACCGTTCCGCCGTTTTCATAACACATTGCCGTGTATTGAGCACCGCCATTTTTAATTTTTGAAATATCATTGGTCATCATTTTTTGTAAAAATTGTAAACTGTCTTTCCCTTTTACTTCCACTTCCCCCATATGGGAGACATCAAACAGACCTGCTTTTGTACGGACCGCTTCATGTTCTTCCTTTATGCTAGAAAATTGGACAGGCAGCTCCCACCCTCCAAAATCGATGGTTTTCCCGCCGTGTTCTTTATACACTGCAAAAAGTGGAGTACGTTTTAATTCAGTCATCCCTTAAACCCCCTCATTTGATCCACATTTTTATAGGTTCAACATTCTATAAAAGTTATTCCCTAAACTTTTGTGAACAATTAGACCTTTTTAAAACATAAAAAAGGACAGAAAACCTCCTTAATAAATTAAGTAGGTCTCTGTCCTTGCACCTGAAAGTTTACCCTTAAGCGGTTTTCCCCTTTGGTGGCTGCAACAAACACTAGCAGCGCTCTCCAGAGCTGCGTCAAACAAGAGTTCTTTTGCCTGAGAGATTCACATTTTCTGCTTGCTCCTTCGGCGCTACTCTTCGTAGTCTCTCCCCTTGCTATCATTCGCATTATAATATTTTTCAATTTGGTAATACTAATTATACTTAAAAAATAAATTACTTTATTAAAATATTTAAAACATTCTAAGCTATTATCATCCTACCATTAAACTACAACATTGAGCAATCATTTTATAAGAAAACGATAGGCAGCAGACGGTCTTAATAATTGGCAAACAGATGATATTACAATGTATGAAAAGGAGCTGTAATAATGTCGGTTGAAATTGAATTTGATTCCTCGTGGCAGGATGATTTTTTACATAGAATTGACAACGATGGTCCGTGGGGGAACTGGGAGCTTTTTAAATTAGCAATCGATGTTGAAAAACATTTGGTCATCCCGGAGTTTGAAGGCTTACAAGCTCCAAATCATCTTCCTAATTTAACACCTCTTCCACATCAGCTTGAAACAGCGAAACAGGTGATTGAAAACATGAATGGTAAAGCCATTCTAGCTGATGAAGTGGGGCTTGGAAAGACAATTGAAGCTGGGCTGATTTTAAAAGAATACATGATTCGCGGCTTAGTAAAAAAGGTATTAATACTCGTTCCTGCATCTTTGGTTACCCAGTGGGCGATTGAGCTAAATAGCAAATTCTTTATCCCGGCCGTTACCCAAAGGAAAAGCTATGTCTGGGAACAGTGCGATGTCGTTGTTTCTTCAATTGATACAGCGAAACGAAATCCTCACCGGGACATTATCAACAAACTGGACTACGATCTCATTATCATTGATGAGGCACATAAACTTAAAAATAACAAAACGAAAAACTACGAATTTGTTCAAAACCTTAAAAAGAAATTTTGTTTATTATTAACCGCCACACCGATCCAAAACCGAATCGAGGAGATCTTTAATCTCGTTTCACTCCTAAAGCCTGGACATCTGGGCAGTGAGACGGCCTTCTATGAAAAATATAAACGAGATGCCCGCTCGTTAAATGATGATGAGCATTTAAAAGAATTAGTGAATAAGGTTATGATTCGAAATCGCCGCGCTGACACTGGTATTGAATGGACAAAAAGACAAGTTGAAACCATACCAATTGAATTCTCTTCTGCTGAGAAGGATCTGTATGATTCTATTTCGGTGCTGAAAAGTGAAGGTGATTGGGTTCAAACCAGTGCTTTTTCGGTGATGACCTTACAGCGTGAGGCTTGCTCAAGCAGAGAGGCTGTTTTCTATACCCTTAAAAACATGCTGCAAAAGAAAGAGAATCCAACTCCTGCTTTTGAAGAACAAATCGAGTTTTTAATTAAGAAAGTTGAAGCTGTTCAGCAAAATTCAAAGGCAGAAAAAGCCCTTGAATTAATTCAGCAGGTAAATGATAAGGTGATTATATTCACTGAATATCGTGCTACCCAAATGTATCTTCAGTGGTATTTAAAGCAGCACGGAATCAGCTCTGTCCCCTTTCGCGGAGGTTTCAAACGTGGAAAAAAGGACTGGATGAGGGAATTGTTTCAAAAACATGCACAAGTCCTTATTGCTACTGAGGCCGGCGGTGAGGGAATCAATCTGCAGTTCTGTAATCATATCATTAATTTTGATTTGCCATGGAATCCGATGCGGCTTGAACAACGGATTGGCCGGATTCATCGTCTTGGTCAAGAAAAGGATGTCATGATTTATAATTTCGCCATCAAGGGTACAGTTGAAGAGCATATTTTAAAGTTGCTTTACGAAAAAATCCACCTTTTTGAAAAAGTTATCGGTGAATTGGACGATATCCTAACAAAGCTAGAATTTGGTAATATTGAAGACCATCTTATTGATATTTTTGGCCAGTCTAGTTCTGAGGGAGAAATGCGAATTAAAATGGAGAATTTATCATCTATGATTGAATTTGCGCAATCAATGAAGGAGGGTGAATCACATGCAGCAGCAGGAAATTCATGATTTTCTTCTTACCTATTTTCAAGCAAACGATTGCCCCATTATTGAGAATAATCCTGGATATTTAATCGTCCAGTTAACCGTTGAGCTTGATAAAGAATTAATGAATCGGCCCTTTTACTGGCACTATCTCGAAAAAACAGGCGGCATCCCAAATCCTATGAGGTTAACATTTATCACTGATCAAAAAAAATCACCGGAAAATATGAAGGGAGAAATTATCCATTTTGGTTCACCCCGGCTTCACCAAATATTCGATTCCACCAAAAAGTTGGCAAGTTATATCCGCTTATATGAAAATCATCAGCACATCCAAAGCCAAACGGCCTTGTTTCCGTGGTTGTGTATGAATGTAAAAATCTCATATCAATGTGACCGAAAACGAGATATCTTTAAGTCCATTGGTTTACAGCTTATAAACGGACAAATGGTTGAAGATTTTCACGAACGGTTACAAAAAGTCCCATTAACACCAAAGATACCAGACTATTCTTTTACATTATCACCGCTGGTTAAACCAAAAAGCGGGATGATAAGGGTTGAAAACTATTTAAAATCTGTGATCTCAGAGGATGATCATTCCTGGGCTGACGAGGCACGAAAACGGTGGGAACAGGACTTACGGTTACTAAATCATTTTTATGAAGATGAGGAAGAAGAAAATGAGAACTATGAAACCGAAAAGACGGCCCTGCAAGAACAATATGAACCGAAAATTAACATTTCCTTTATCAACGGCGGCCTCTTTTACCTAACCGAAAAAGCAATATAAAAACACTTTATTACTTTGTTTAGGCATTTAACAGTGACAGGCACCATGTGAATATTTCACATGGTGCCTGTCA
>NZ_NUNF01000002.1 GCF_002585305.1 Bacillus sp. AFS037270
CCAGAGGAACCGCCCCCGCCGCCTCGCGACCCTCCACCTCCACCGCCTCCGCCTCGTCCACCACCACGGGATAGAATGGAGAGGAGTAAGTAGGTAAGGGTACCTCCGAAAAATTTAAAGTCAAGGAAGACGACAACCAATACGATGATAATAATCAACCAGGATGGGATGCCGGTTCCTTCATTTTTTGGCGCCGTTTTTTGTCCACTTTCACCGTTATATTCGGCCATGACTTCCTTGGCGAGTGCTTTGTAAGTTTCCGTTACGGCTTGGTTGGGCTTGTTATTTTTTAAAAAAGGTATAGCATATTGATCTAAGATTCTTCCGGCTTTCGCATCGGGAATTCTTCCTTCGAGACCATACCCGACCTCAATCCGGATTTTGTGTTCCTTCATCGATAAAACAAGGAGGATACCATTGTCCTCTTTTTCGCTGCCAATTCCGTATTGGCGAAATGCCTCATTCGCATATTCTTCAATGGTTCTGTCACCAATACTATCAACGGTCAACACAGCAACCTGTGCGGTTGTCTGATCTTCAATGTTTCTGCCTAAGTTGATTAGTTCTGCTCTTTCTGTTTCGTTTAGGACATGAGCAAAATCTTGTACATAGATATCTCCGACGGGAGCAGGTATTTGGACATCCTCAGCAAGTGCACGGGCTGCACACAGAAATAATGTGGTAAAAACCAATAGAAGGCTGAAGATCCGTTTCGCTTTCATTACCCGTTGCCTCCAAAGTCAACTTTGGGAGCTTCTTGGGCTTGTGGGTCTGCTTTGAAGTATTCTTTTTCGTCAAAACCTCCGATTCCTGCAATAATCGAGCCCGGGAATCTTTTTACTTTTTTATTGAATTCCGCTACTTGTTCATTGTAATCCTTTCGTGCGACAGCAATTCTGTTTTCGGTTCCGGCTAGTTCATCCATTAGCTGGGTAAATTGCTGGTCTGCCTTAAGGTTAGGATAGTTTTCAACGACGACGAGCAAGCGGCTTAGTGCACCGGATAATTGATCGTTAGCGGTTGCTTCTTCTTCGGGGGTTTTTGCTCCGGCAAGCTTTGCACGTGCATCTGAGATGGAGGCAATGACTTCTTTTTCATGTGCTGCATAGCCTTTTACTGTATTGACTAAGTTCGGTATTAAATCTAGCCTTCGTTGGAGTTGATTTTCAATTTGAGCATGCGACTGATTTACGTCTTCTTCTAGATTGACAAAGCTGTTATAGCTGGACATAAACATGAGGCCAAAGATAACAATGACAGCGACCACAATTCCTAATCCTAACCAACCTTTTTTCAATCTAATCACGTCCTTTCTCACTTATAGTATATATCACTTGGTAAATAAGTTCCCTATTTAAGCCATTTAAAAACTTACCTATAAATCCATTTAATTAAACGTTTGATTAGTTTTGCTGCTGAATTAATTAAACGTTTGATTATTTTTTTTCATTCGCCAATCCAATTGAATTTAAGAATTTGTTAAGCTCCTTATGGCATAATAAAACCATTGTAAAACCTTTGTCACTAAAGGCTTTTCTCCAACTAATCAATCGTTTGATTAATTTTTATTTATGAGATGTCCGAATAAAAATAGCATTTTATGTCAATCAGAATTATGAAACCTTTAGTGGGCTTAGCCGTATATATATGTATCTTTACGAATTTCGTACCTACAATAAAAACTATAAAAGACGGGGAGATATAAATTGGGATTATACATTTTACAAATTGGACAGTATGCTTTTGAAATTTATTATTGGCTTATCTTAATATCAATTTTTGGCTCCTGGTTTCCACAATTTCAATCAACAAAGATTGGGATGTGGATCTCAAAGCTCGTCGAACCATATTTAGGCTTCTTTAGGCGGTTCATCCCTCCACTTGGGCCTATTGATATTTCACCTATTGTCGCTATATTCGTTTTTAGATATATAACAGGATTTGCTCTAGAAGGACTGCGACAGTCATTGAATGTAATTGGTGTGTGATTTTCTCTAACCTACATTAAAAAAAACCCGAATAAGGTGCACTAATTAAAGAAGTGATCCTTATTCGGGTTTTTTATTCACTTATTCATTAACCGTTTTTACACTGGTTTTAGAGGTTTCTTTATACTGCTGGACCGGGGTAATTGGTTCTTCACCATTTAATACTTTCACCATATTATCAACTGCAAGATTAGCCATCCTCATTCTTGTTTTAACACTTGCACTTCCAATGTGAGGCAAGGTAACAACATTGGATAAGGATAACAATGGATGATCCATTGTTACTGGTTCTTGTTCAAAGACATCTAAACCGGCACCCCAAATATCACCATTCCTCAAGGCTTCATATAATGCTTCCTCATCTACGATCCCACCTCTTGCAGTGTTGATGAGGATGGCATTCGGTTTCATCAGAGATAATTCCTCTTTACTAATAAGATGATGTACCTCCGCACTATATGGAAGCATGAGGCAAACGTAATCGGATTGCTGCAATAAATCCTTTAATTCTACGTAATTAATACCTAGCTCACGTTCTTTATCTTGCTTTCGCGTACGATTATAATAAAGAACATTCATATCAAATCCCTTTGCCCGCTTGACAAGGGCCTCTCCAATTCTTCCTAACCCAATAATTCCTAAGGTGGCACCATATATATCTTGTCCAGTAAACTCCATCAAAGACCATGCTCCCCACTTTCCGCTGCGCAAGACATCGGAGGCATTTACGACTCTTCGGGCAGCTGCCATTAAAAGCGCAAACGTTAAATCGGCCGTGGTTTCCGTTAGGACGCCAGGTGTGTTGGTTACAATAATTCCCTTTCTTGCTGCTGCTTGAAGGTCGATATTGTTATATCCTACCGCTACGTTACTAATTATCTTTAAATGCTTGGCTTTAGCTATGACTTCTTCATCTATCTTTTCTGTCAATAAGCAAATAAGACCGTCGATATTTTCTATTTCTTTCAGTAAAATGTCCCTTGGGACAGGGATATTTTCTTCTCCCCACATTTTCACATTGAAATAATGTGAAAGTTTATCAATTATTTCCTCGGGCAGCTTTCTTGTAATATACACGGTACTTTTCAACTAAATCTCCACCTTTTTATTAGAAATATGTACTTTACACGAGTAGTAAATTAAAAAATAAAAAAAGGGCACTGGATAATTCCCATGCCCTATGTGATTGACGTGTTAAATTGAGATCGTTTATGTTTAATAATTAAGCTTTTAAAAAATCCGTAGCTTTTAATCTTGTGCAGGTTCTTTTAAGGTCGTGATAATTATGAAACCAAGTACTAACAATACTGCAAAGAATCCAAAGGCAATATTGTAATTACCTGTTGCATCAAGAATTGCACCAACGATCATCGGAGAAAAGAATCCACCCAGGTTACCACCGCTGTTGACAGTTGCAATAGCAACTGGGAAAGTATTTCGGTTAGTTAATCCCATTGGATAAGCGGTAAATGCAGGCCAGCCAATGTTAAGGAAGAAACCTGCCAACCCTAGGCTAAGAGATACAAGTGTTGCGTTGTCTGGGATGTTAATAACGACTAGCATCATAATGGCTGTAGCGATAGCAGTAATTAACATCGTTGGTTTACGCCTTTTTAAAAATACTTTGTCAGAGATAAAGCCGCCTAAAAGCGCGCCAATTAATCCTCCAATTGCAGGGGTCGATGCAACAAATCCCATTTTCATAAAAGAGTAGCCTTTTGCATTAACCAGATACATAGGGACCCATGTCAACATACCGTATAATACACTGTTCATTAAGAAATAAGTAAGCGTATTACCCCAAATGTTCCAAGAAGTAAAAACTTTTTTGGGAGTACTAATTATTTCAATTTTCTGATATCTTATCGCCTTATCAAGCCAGCCAAGTGACCTTTGTTCCCCAGCTGCTTCAACCCTAACTTCTTCTTGGCGAATATATTCTAACTCAGCTTTTGATACCTTTGAGCTGTCTTCAGGCTTTGTTCGAACTACTAAGTACCAGACGAGAGCAATAACTAAACCAGGGATGGCAAACCAGTAAAACACATAACGCCAACCGAATGACATGGCAATCGCAGCCGCGATAATCGGTACAAAGATTGGAGCAAGCTGTGTAGAAGCAATATAAATACCTGTTGCAGTCGCTTTTTCTTTTGCCGGGAACCAATGGTTAATCGTAGTTGACATACTTACCGGTACAGGACCCTCTGCCAAACCTAATAGTAAACGAAGTAAAATCAAAAGTGCAGCACCTGAAACTGTTCCGAGTAAGAAGGTAACAACCGAAAAAGCAATAACGGCAAGAGCCACTACTCCACGAGTTCCTTTTTTGCCAAGTAAAAACCCTGCTGGAATCTGCGAACAGGCATATCCTAAGAAGAAGAAACTTGAGATCGCCCCTGCCTGGAAATTGTTAAGAGCAAAATCCTCTTTAATAAATGGGAGTACTACACCGATATTCGTACGGTCTGCATAACAAACAATGTATACCAAAAAAATAAGCGAAAGAACTAACCAACGATAGCCTGTCTTTTTCTTTAGTGCAAGACCTGCACTGATCTTAGATTCAGGTAAAGACATCCCATATCCCCCGTTCGATTAAAAATATTTTTTTAATATCACTTCAGAAAAAATTTCTTATCCTACTGTAAGGGTTTTCATTTTTTATTAAATAATAACCGCTTGATCCTCCTCAATTTTTTCGCCAGTCTCAGAACTTCGCCTAGCACTCAAGGCAAAAAATGATTTTAAAGAAGGATATAACTCATTAAACACTTTATATAATTCGTCATAGATTCTTAGATGACTCTGCTCTGGCTGTAGTGTGTATATTGTGTTATTACAAATTTCTTTTGCGGCATATTCCAAAGAAGAAAAATAACCAATCACCGTGCCAGCAAGTAAACAAGTTCCTAATACACCGGTCTCGGAAACATCTTTAATATGAACGCTTTTGTTTAATACATTGGCTTTGATTTGGGCCCATTCTCGATTTTTCGCCCCTCCGCCAATAGATTGGTAGCTTTCCACTTGAAGCTGATACTTTGTTTCAATAATTTCATTAATTTGTTTTAGACCAAAAGAGCATCCCTCTAAAACAGCTCGAAACATGTCTGCTTTCGTTGTGTTTAAATGAATACCAGCAAATACGCCTCTTGCATTTGAATCCCAAATCGGCGCACGTTCCCCTTGCATGTATGGCAGAAAAAATACACCGCCCGCACCAGGAATCGACTGTTTGCACAAATCCTCCAATATAGCTTTCGAATGGCCTTCCGGTTTCAAAAATTGCTCATAGAACCATTGAATAGCTGCACCAGGGAACGACATTGCTCCATGTGATAACCAGCGATTTTTTATAACATGACATCTATTTAAGAAACGCTTATCCAAAAGCTCCGTTTGATCTGTACAAACTGTAAATACATTAGAGGTTCCTACTGATTCAAACATTTCATTGACACCAATGCCGAGCGCGGCTGCAGAGCATGATGTGTCTGCTGCACCGGCAATGACCGGAATCTGATTAGATGAAATAAACGGATGCATATATTCTCCAACAATCGAACAAGGATCAACAACATCAGGAAGCTTATCACGATCGATGCCAACTTTCTCATAAATATCTGTCGACCATTGATAGTTTTCTACATCATATATGCCCGTGAAGGAGCTTTGCGTCCAATCCATCACAAAGTTTCCTGTTAATTTGTGTAATATGAAAGTAGAAAGGTTTCCCCATTTATATGTTTGGGCATACAGCTCTGGGTGATGGTTTTTGAACCACAAATGAGTTGTTACCGTATACATTCCAGGCTCTAAACGGTTTTTCGTCACTTTGAACAATAGCTCTTCGCTGACTTGATTTTTGATCCAGTCCGCTTCCTCTTTACTTCTTTGGTCCAAATACAATATCCCTGGATATAGAGGTTTACCGCTTTCATTTAAAAAGACCGAACTATTACAAAAAGTAGAAAGAGAGATTGCCTCTACCTTGCCTTCAGCTTCTACCTGCTGCCATACTTTTAAAAGTAATGTTTTTGTTTTATTCCAAATGTCCTCTAGATCAATTTCTACCCATCCCATTTTAGGGTAAAGAAGAGAATAGGGTTGATATTCAAGAAACCCTAATTCTCCTTCTCTATTCATTGCTCCAACTTTAATTCCGCTTGTCCCAATATCAATTCCAATAATGTGAGACATGGCTCATCACCCTCTATACAGTTACTGGTGAATTCATTAATTCGTTATAAAGCTCCAGTGTTTCTTTTACTGTTCCTTTATTATGGATAATGTTTTTAAATGCTGTAACAACAGCTGTTGGATTAGGATTGTTCCAAACGATTCTTCCAAAGGTGATTCCGACACCGCCAGCATCAATAACATCGTATACCATTTGGAAATAGTCTTCAATATTATTTCCGTTATCACCACCTGCCACAACGACCTTTCCTGGAGTAGAAGCGACGACCTTAGCGAAGGTTTCTGGATTGCCAGTATACTTTGTTTTGACGATATCTACTCCAAGCTCTGCGCCTGCACGAACAGCGTAAGCTACATGCTTCCAATTATTCTTGTCATCCTCTGGGATTTGATTTCCTCTTGGATAAATGTGGGCAATCATTGGCAAACCTTGAGCTGCCGCTTGACCGGCAATTATTCCAAGATTTCTTAGCTGTTCTGGCTGGTCCTCTCCACCAACAATACATCCCATGGAAACAGCATCAGCTCCCAAACGAACTGCCTCATCTACTTCAGTAACCCATGCATCATAATTTGGCTGCCAAGGTGAGAACGTAGAGCATTTCAAAATAAAGCCTGTTTTTCCTGCATGCGGACGGTAACACATATCAGCAATTCCTTTATGCATGGTAATTGCATCAGGTGCGCCTGCAACGATTTCATCCAACTTACGCTGAATTGGCATAAGTTCTTCAAAAATCCCCCGTGCCATTGCTTGGTCAACTGCAACTGCTAATAGTTTCCCAGACTTTTGGTTTAATAGACGATTCATACGAATTTCTTTACCTAAAAATGCCATAATAAAACACTCCTATTCTCATATTCATAGTTTTTTTATTGAGTAATAACAGTCTTCATACCATTTCCATTTTTTACATCCATGATCGCCCTCTCAATATCATCAAGAGTGTAACCAGTTGTGGTAATTACCTCTGTATTAATCTGACCAGAAGCAATTAGTGATAGTGATTTATGATAGTCTGCTCTTGTTAGAGCAGATGTTCCATTGATAGTAATTTCATTGTAATGAATGACGTTTGGATCGATTTCCGACATAACATCCTTCGTAAATCCGGCGAAAAGATTTAATGTACCGCCCTTTTTTAATAGATTCGAACAAGAGTTAACTAAGAACGGAACACCTATTGCCATGATGACAACATCGGCACCCAGCCCTTCTGTTTCACTTAACACGATATCTACTAATGATTCAATATCAGGGTTTACAGCGTAGTCAGCTCCTGCAAGGAGTGCTTTATCACGGCGATGACCAATTGGCTCACTCAAAATAACCGTACTTGCTCCTGCAATTTTCGCTAATTGAACATGCATTAATCCGATTGGTCCGCCTCCAATAACCACAACAACGTCGCCTATTTTGACATTAGCCTTTCTTTGACCATTGATGCAGCAAGCAAGCGGCTCTGTAATAACGGCCTGTTCAAAGGTAAGATGATCCGGGATTTTCACTAAATTCCCCGCTTCGAGAGCTGCGCTAGGAATCCTTACATATTCCGCAAAACCACCATCAAACTCATATCCAATCGCTGTACGGTTTGCGCAGACATTTTCTCTGCCATTTAAACAGTAGTAACACTTCCTGCACGGAATAACAGGCATTACTCCCACTCGATCTCCTGCAAAAAAGCCTTTCACTTGACTGCCAACTTCTTCAATTGTGCCAACAAGCTCATGACCAATAACTGAAGGGGTCCTCACACCCTTAGTCTTTTTTCCTTCAAAAATACGGACATCTGTGCCACATACAGCACTGGCATTAACTCTAACAAGTACCTCATGTTCATTTATTTCCGGCTTTTTTACCTCTTCAAGCTTCAGTTCATTTGGTCCATGAAATACAGCTGCTCTCATAACTCCTTTGCTCCTTTTAAGGTTAGTGTGGTTTTTTGTGAAGGAAATTTCCTTCATTATTTTTATAAAAAAAATAGAAGATAATTTCCTCTATTCTTTTATTTAAACCAGTTTATCCATGCTAGAAGAAAATCTTAGTGAATTTTGGAACCGAATTCACCTTTTTAGGGAACTTGACTATGCTTGCTTTATAAATCATAAAGAGTGTAGATTGAATTTTCTAAAAACTTATTTACAAACACATCATATCACGTGATGGTAATTTCCTTCAACATTTATTTTAAAAAAAGTGAAACTTTTTTTCTGAAATCCCTTACAGTTTTTTGTCTATGGTGGATTTACGTGTTTTCTGGAGGTTGCTGTAATACAATTCATATTGCTGGTTGGCAACCGCAGCAACTAAAATATCAATGATAGTTAATTGAGCAATTCTTGAAGAAATCGCATCGGTTCGAAACAATGTTTCATTTGAAGCTGTTTGCAAGACGATATCCGATATTTTCGTAATGGGCGATTTTGATGAATTTGTAATACAAATTATCGTTGCCCCCGCTTCTTTAGCTAACTTCAGAGCTGCTAAAACATCTGTATTGGAACCGGTATGGGAAATTCCAATCACAACATCTTGATTTGTGAGCACACTGGCTGACATAGCTTGCAAAATTGTATCGTTATAAGCAAATGATTTAATCCCTAATTTTAATAGCTTGTGGTGTGCATCTAATGCTACCGTTCCTGATCCGCCTGTTCCATAAAACTCAATGAAACGAGCATTTGAAATGGCATCCACAGCCTTCCTTAGTTCCTCATCATTACAAACCTCAATAGAATCGTATAGCGCTTGAATGTTTGACTGAAATACCTTCTTTTTAATCATGACGACGTCGTCACCTTTTTCAATAACTTCATGAATCTGCTTTTCCGGGGCGATGACTTCCTTTGCCAAATTTATCTTCAAATCTTGGAATCCTTTATAACCAAGCCTTTTACATAATCGGACAACAGACGATTCACTTGTTTCACTTCTTTCAGCTACTTCCGTAATGGAAAGATGTATAATCTCGTCCTGGTTTTGTTCGATAAACTCGATAATTTTTTTCTCCGAATCCCGAAGCCTTGACATGGCGGCATTTATTCTAGTGAAAAAACCTGGATTTGTATTTACGTTCAATTCGCTCATTGACGTTCCTCTACTTTCCCTTTCATTTTTGTCTATTTTCTATTTTATAATAATTATTTAACAATTTTCTACTTGATTTTATTTATTTAAAACGAAAACAAACATTTACGTCCAACAAGAAACAGAATTCTCTCTTCACTGAACTTAAATTTCCGACGGTAACTTCAGTCTTAAAAAATAAACTCCAGGTCTTCTAATTAAACGTTTGATTAGTTTTCAAGTTACAGTTCAATCGTATATTGTTGGTTATTTTCGCCGTTCTTCGAAAAGGCTCTTTCTATATATTGAAGCTTCGTCCCTGTCATTAACATCACCGTTGAACTTCTCGTTCCATAATGCTTACTCTCAATAAACAAGGGCGAAAGCAGCCGCTCCCATTCCAATGTAACCCCTGTACTTGGAAGAGCCTCATCCGGGGCGGGATCCGCATTTTGCAGAAGGGCAAACAACGCTTCTGCCATCCCATCGTTTTTCTCACTTATTATTCGTGCCAAACCTTCCCTCCCTTTTTCCACCTTCGGCCAGCTGCTATTTAATAAATGGTTACTCACTCCATATATACCTGGAGTTAGTTTTTCCAGTTTTCCGCCGACATTAGAGTAATAATATAAATCGTGCCCATCCCCTGCTAATAAGTTATAGCCGGGATACAAGTGATTATGCGCTTCAAGTTTTTTCATATACTCTTCCATATTCCCTTTATATATCAAGGCATCAGCCACTAATTCTCCTCGTGAACGTTTTCCCTCCGTTGCTTCCTTGGGATCGCGGTAATTAGTCAATGCCGCAAAGCGCCCGCTCGTTGTCACTCCCATCCAGGTGCCCATTTTTTCTAGGTCCCGTCCTGCAAGGATTTCAGGCTGGTCCTCCCAAAAGTGTGCCGGAGCAGTCGGCCGTTGATAAAATTCATCACGATTAGCCGCGACAATTAGTTGATACTCCTCATGAACACGATAGGCAAACAGAATCAAACACATGACCATCACACTCTTTCCAAAAAATAAACTAATACTAAATAGCCTTCCCATTTCATAATTCGTCACATTCTCAACAAAAACCTTTAACAAGTCCTACGACTTAATAATAGTGCCTGTCACCTATATTACGCTCAATGACGTAATAATCGTGACTGCACAGATTGAATGGTGAAAGGACCGAATTTTTTTTGTGGTTTTGAGGAAAATAATCTTGTTTGAAGGATGAATAGGAGGTTGTTTTATGTCTGAGCTTGAGCCAATTGAGTATGAGACGGGCACAGCGATTCGTGATTATGACATTATCCAAATAACTCAAACCGAGAATGGGTACGAGGTCCTGCTAGATGTGAATTTAGACAGCGGCTACTCTTTAGCGAGAACAAAATTGGATATTACGCATGAAGATTTACAAGGCTATGAAACCAATGAAATAGAAGAAGGCATTAAATATGCGTTGGGATTTTTTTCATAAGGGAAAACTGTAAATTTAAACCAAATGTCCCCGACCTTTTTTATAAGAGCGGGGATCCTTTCTTTCTTTATACTACTAAACGAATTTGGTTTCCTGCAGGGTCTTTTGTGAAGTAAAAGGTTCCTTCCTTCTTTAGAGGAGCTCCAATTTGCTCTAGTTGCCTCATGACTTTCTCTCTTGCCTCTTTATTTGGGAAGACGAGGGAATACCAATTTAAACCAACACTATTTTCCGGAGGTGTCGGGGCTCCTGATCCCTGCCAAGTATTGACAGCAACATGATGGTGGTACCTGCCTGAAGATAGAAATACCGCTTGCGGATAGTAACTCACAACCTCAAAGCCAATACCCTTTGTATAAAATTCTTTTGCTTTTTCTAAATCGCCTACATGGAGATGAATATGCCCCATAATTGTCCCGGGTGGAAGACCTTTCCACTCAGCACCACTCTCTGCTAGAATCCCTTCTCCATCCAGCTGTTCAGTGGCCATTTCCACTAAATCGTTTTTCCAAGTCCACTCAGAAGACGGACGGTCCCGATAAACTTCGATCCCATTACCATCAGGATCATTCAGATACAAAGCCTCACTAACATAATGATCAGCTGCTCCTAGCGGGTACCCTGTCAAGATTAAGTGGCGTAAAAAGTCCCCTAAGTCGGCACGCGTTGGAAGTAATATCGCAAAATGGTACAAACCTGACATGTGCTCTTGTTTCGTAATGACATCCACTGGTTCTTCCAGCGTTAACAGCGGAGTTTGTCCGTCAGCGGTTAGAACCGCTTTCCGTTCACTTTGCTCCAATAGTTGAAGACCGATAATATTTTGATAAAACGTAACAGAATAATCTAGATTTTTTACTTTTATATTAACCTCACCAACATAAATATTTGGCCCTTGATGAAACTGATCCATGTTCATCCCATCCTTTTTTCTTTTATTAACAAAACAATGATTATTATTATAGGGTTTAATTGGATTTCATTAATTATTCATTTTGAACATCTTAAGTGTACCTTGTATTTATCTTGAATTCAAGTATTATAATTTAAGTGTATTTTTGCCTATTAACTAAAACTAACACAGTCTTAACACTCTCTTTACACTACGTTTAGAAAAAATCCATCATCCGCTAATACAATAGAGTTAACAAAGTATTGGAGGGATTGGATGAAGGTTACGGTTGCTGGAGCAGGGTATGTAGGATTGGTCACTAGTGCTTGTTTAGCAGAGCTGGGCCACGAGGTGACATGCATTGATATTCAAAAAGAGAAAATTGATATCCTGGAAAGCGGACGTTCCCCCATCTATGAGCCTGGGTTAGAGTCGCTTTTAGAGAAAAATTTACATAACAAACAGCTGAATTTCACCATGAATCCGTATGATGCATACTCAAAAGCTGAGCTGATTTTCATTGCAGTTGGTACCCCAGAACAACATGACGGTTCAGCAGACCTAAAATACATTCATGTGGTTGCCCATACAATTGCTCACTATATTGAACAGGATGTCATTGTGTGCACAAAAAGTACTGTTCCAGTAGGTACGAACGAGCTCATTCAACAAATCATTGACAGCAGAAAACCTCCTAACCTTCAAGCAGATGTAGTTGCTAATCCCGGATTTCTTCGTGAGGGTACTGCCATTATTGATTTTTTTCATGAAGACCGTATCGTGATCGGCACCAGTGACCCCAAAGTGGCAGCCTTTATGGAACATTTTTACCAGCCGTTGCAGATCCCAATTTTCAAAACGGACATTCGAAGTGCCGAAATAATTAAATATGCTTCCAATGCTTTTTTAGCAACAAAAATTAATTTTATTAATGAAATCGCCAGCATTTGTGAAAATGCTGGGGCTAACATAGAGGAAGTAGCAAATGCATTAGGGCTGGACAAACGGATTGGTCCTCATTTTCTTAATTGCAGCATAACGAAACAAATTAGGTATTATGAAAAAAACAATAAATATTGATGGCCGTAATTGTTACCCACTTCAGGCCAATCACAGTTTCCGATAACGTATCGACCTGTAGGGAGACCTGACATTACTATTGTAAACTGATGGAGGGGAAGTGACATGATGAAAATAATCCATGCGGTTTACGGATTTGAATGCCGTCTGCTGCAACGAGTGAATCGACATTACGATAAAAAGCTGTTAAATCTATTCTTCCGAATTATTACACAGTTTGGAGGAGCAGACATCACCATCGCCGCTGCCTTCCTCCTTATCATAATCTCTTCAGGTGAACCTAGGTTAACCGCCATTAGCAGCGCTCTTGCATTATCGGCAAGTCATATCCCAGTCCATATCATAAAACAGCTGTTTCCACGAAAAAGACCTTATTTGATAATAGAAAGTACCAAGTTTCCAGCAAATCCTTTACAAGATCATTCATTCCCTTCAGGGCATACAACGGCCATTTTTTCCGTTGTAACCCCCTATATCTTAGCCGTTCCGCAACTTGCATTTGTGCTAATTCCTTTAGGAACGTGTGTAGGGATATCTAGAATTTATTTAGGACTTCACTATCCTTCTGATATCCTTGCTGGCGGCATGCTTGGGACCATCACCGGTGTTATTTGTTTTTGTTTGTTATGTTTGTAAGCTAGGAATGTTAGGAGGGATGGTATGAGAATTGCCATTTTCACTGATATTTTTATTGATACACGCTTAGATAAGTGTAAACATTAAAAAAGGTGACAGGCACCGCGTAAAGACACTGTCCTTTCTACAAGGACAACGCGCAGTGCCTGTCACTATTTTTAGGCTTCTACAATATTGGGCTGTGCATAGGTCTCCTCGTCGAATTCTCCTGTTGCTTTGCTTGTGAGGACACCTGCTGTCATTGCCCCACTGACGTTTAACGCTGTCCGTCCCATGTCAATCAGAGGCTCAACTGAAATGAGCAGGCCGACGATTGCAATTGGAAGGTTCATGACCGATAAGACAATTAAGGCGGCAAACGTGGCCCCGCCGCCAACTCCGGCAACGCCAAATGAGCTAATAGCTACAACTAGAATAAGTGTCACAATAAAGGATAGGCTTGTCGGGTCAATCCCGGCACTTGGAGCCACCATCACCGCTAACATCGCTGGATAAATGCCAGCACAGCCATTCTGGCCGATTGTTAAACCAAATGACCCAGCAAAATTGGCGATTCCTTCTGAAACCCCTAGATCCTTAGTTTGGGTTTTAATGGTCATTGGCAATGTTCCTGCACTTGTACGTGAAGTGAACGCAAATGTTAAGGTCGGGAGTCCCTTCGTCACATATCTAAACGGATTCAATTTTACCAATGATAAGAAGAGCAGATGCACAAGGAACATGATGATCAGTGCCACATAGGAGGCTACCACAAACTTTCCTAGTTTTACTATAGCCTCATAATCACTTGTTGCTGTTACTTTTGTGATAATCGCAAGAATTCCATAAGGTGTCAGGCGCAGGATGATGGTGACAACCCTCATGATAATTGAGTAAAGGGTGTCAATGATCTTAGCGAAAAACTCAGCAGGTCCCGGGTCCTTTCGTTTAACCCCAAGGTAGGCAATCCCAATAAAAGCAGCAAAGATGACAACCGCAATCGTAGAAGTTGCCCTCGCACCTGTTAAATCCTGAAATGGATTACTTGGAACTAATTCGATGATTTGCTGGGGCAGGGTCATATTTTCAATTCCTGCAGCCCTTTCTGCTAATTGATCATTTCGTGCCTTTTCGGCATCTCCCTGGGTAAGCTGGATGCCATCGAGACCAAAGCCTAATGCCGAGCCAATCCCAATCGCTGCAGAGATAGCTGTTGTTCCAAGCAAGATACCAATGACAAGGAAACTGATCTTCCCAATATTCTTAGTCAATTTGAGCTTTGTGAATGCCCCGACAATCGAAATAAAGACGAGCGGCATCACAACCATTTGGAGTAGTTTTATATATCCGATCCCCACAATGTTAAACCAATCAATGGATGTGGTGGTCACTTCATGTGTGGTTCCGTATATCAAATGAATAAGATAACCAAAAATAATACCTAAACCCAAAGCCGTGAAGACTCGTTTAGAAAATGACACATGCTTTTTTTGCATCATAAATAAACCAAACATAAGCAATAGTAAAACAGCGATATTTACAATGATCATAACGGTATTCATCGTATTCCTCCCCTGTTTCCTTATAGAAAATCCAATTTTCCTATCAGTTAACTCGGAATTACATTCATCTGAACATACTGCTGTTACCCTATCAAACGTTTGATAGTAAATAAATATGCCAAGTTGGTCATTATATACCACCCTCAAACCCTTCAAATATAACAAAGTTTTTAACTTGCAAACATAAAAAAAGGTGACAGGCACCGCCTGTGGACATTGTCCACGGGCGGTGCCTGTCACCCTATTTACTATTTTCAACTTACTAGTGGGAGTTTGATTTCTACTTTGGTTCCTTCGTTTAGTTTGCTTTTGTAGGTAATACTTCCATTGTGTTGTTTCAGGATCTTGTGGCAGATCATGACGCCAAGACCTGTACCTTTTTCTTTTAGGCTGTAGAACGGCTCGCCTAAACGAGGGAGCAGTTCCTCAGGGATACCGAAGCCGTGGTCTTGGATCCAAATCATGCAATTATTTGCTCCGTCTTTGCCCATTCGAATTTGAATATCACCACCAACGGGCATCGCTTCAATCGCATTTTTTATTACGTTTAGGAAAACCTGTTTTAGTTGATTCTTTTCCCCTTTAATAATAAAGGGCCCCCCATCAAGCTTTAAGTCAAACTGAATATTGTTCATATTTGCCTGCGGAGAAAGTAACTCGACTGTATTTACAAGTAAGTCCCCTAGATTTACTTGATCTAACTTCACGGCTTGCGGTTTTCCAAGAGAGAGAAGTTCACTTGTGATCGATTCAATCCGCTCTAGTTCGCTTAAAAGCAAATCATTATATACAATCGAACTATTTTCTGCTTTATATAACTGAACAAAGCCTTTGATTGTTGTCAATGGATTCCGTATCTCATGAGCAACACCTGCGGCCAGCTCCCCGACAATCGATAGCTTTTCCGACTGTAAGAGAACTTCCTCGGATTTTTTCCGCTCTGATATATCCCGGCTGATAATGACAATATTTTCAACAGTATCTTCTTCACCCTTAACAGGCATACACTTAGACTCAAATTCAATCCAGTGTCCATCTTTATGTTTTAATCGAATTTCCACCGATTGGGACTCACTATATTCAAACATTCCCTTAATCACATCTAGAAACATCGGTTTATCATCAGGATGAAGTAACATGAAACATCTATGTTTCTCTAATTCAGAGCATGGATAGCCTAATACATGTTCATGAGAAGGAGAAAGGTAACTAATAGCGTGTTCTTTATTCATCAACATAATAAGGTCTGACGTGTTTTCGGCAATTAACCGATATTTTGCTTCACTTGCTTCCGCTAGTCTGTACATGTCTGACAAACCGCGATTTAACCGGACCAGCTTCTCGTAGGATTCTATAAGTAATACGCCAATAATCACACCCAGCATCACAAACAATAAATACTGAATATGAAATAAGGGTTTATCGCTAAATACATGAAATATGACCGGTACAATGATGATATAAACTGCGACATATGCAGCGTAAAATAAAACGCTTCTTTTCACACAGGAAAGTCGTTTTGTTACAAAGTGAATAATAGATAAAGTAATAATAATAGCCGTCCAGCCGAAAATGGCTGTTGTCCATTGACCACTTTCAAGTAATCTCGTCACTAATGCAAAAATACCTGTAATGATTCCTGGCAACGGGCCGAAGTAGACAAATGTCAAAATGACTGGTGCATAGCGAATATCATAAGAATAGCCTTGCTGCTGAAAGGATAGCTTGATCAAGACAACGGATACGAATCCGGCATAAACCCCAACCCAATAACGCCAATGTCTCATAGGCTTATGATTAATAAATGAACCAATGACTAACGGGGTACTGACCAATAGAGAAAAAATGGAGAGATTAATAATGTAGTCTAAAAGAACCAACGGACTCCCACCCAAACTTTGTCAAATTTACACTTTCTCTCTTATCTTAAACCAGAGTTAGTACTATTTCTATATGGAAGATGCAATTTATTGCAGGACGATCATCCTAATTTTTGTATAAGATAGAGAATCTATTTTATATTATATAACTTACATTTCTCGTAAAATCTTGTTTTGCCTATTTCCAACAATCTTGCTGCTTCCTGCTTATTTCCGTTTGTCACGGTCAGCGCATTTATAATTGCTTCTTTTTCCACTTGAGCCAGTGTTTCCTTTAACGTGGGAATTGACGAAGACAATTTTTCAACAGGTTTTGTGTTAGTAACGGGACTATCAACTTGGCTAGAACTCTGCAATTCTAGTTCGCGTAAATATAATGGAAGATGGAATACTTCAATGGTTTGTCCATCAAGGACATTTATGGCCCGCTCCAACACATTTTCAAGCTCACGAATGTTTCCAGGCCAAGAATGCTCCATTAATCTTTGTTCCACTTCTTTGGAAATTTCAATTCCTGTTCGAAAAAATTTCCGTTCCAGCTTTTTTAATAGACCCATCGATATTAACTTAATATCCTCTTTCCTTTTATTCAAAGAGGGAATTTCAATTTTTATCACATTTAAGCGATAATATAGATCCCGACGGAACTTCCCTTCATCCACCATCTTTTCTAGATCGCGATGTGTAGCGGCGATGATACGGACATCAACAGGAATTGATTTTTGCCCGCCGACCCGCTGGACTTCTTTTTCCTGCAAAACTCTAAGCAGTTTACTTTGCATCGAAAGCGGCATATCGCCGATTTCATCCAGAAAAAGTGTACCATTATTCGCCATTTCAAACTGACCTTTTTTCCCTCCCTTTTTCGCTCCTGTAAAAGCACCATCATCATAACCAAATAGTTCTGATTCTAGAAGATGTTCAGGTATGGACGCACAGTTAATCGCCACAAACGGCAAGGAGGAACGGAGGCTGTGGTTGTGAACGGCATGGGCAAACAATTCCTTTCCTGTACCCGATTCCCCTATTAATAGGACAGAGGAGTTGCTTGCAGAAATTCGCTCCGCCAAATTTTTTGCCGCGAGAAAGGGCTGACTGCTGCCAATTAAATCCTGAAAATAGTATTTACTCTTTAACTCTTTTTCTACTTTAGTTTTATAATATTTTAATTCCTCCACTAAATGCTGAATCTTTGTTTTATACATCCGCCATTCTTCTGGACTGCGAAACATAACCGTCCCAAGGGCCCCCACAAGTTTCCCATCGACGAAAAGAGGGTACCGGTTTGCGATCATTTCACTTCCATTAATGGGATGCAGGGCGGCCAGCTCTTTTTTGCCTGTTTTAGCGACAATATGCATCCTTGAATTTTCAATCACATCCTGAACAGGGCGGTTGATCGCCTCTTCAACAGTTGTTCCTAAAAACTCACAATAGGCTTCATTTATATAGATAATTGTTCCTTCACGGTCGGTCACGACGATTCTTTCCGCTAATAGATTGATAATCTGTTCATGCCAGTTAGTTGGAATCGCTTCCATTCCTCTAGTCATAGATTCACATCCTTGCTGTATTGGATATATTTATTATAACAAAGGATGATTGGGAATAAATAGATTAGGAGATTTTTCATCATAACAGAAAATCCTATCCGATAACGAATAGGATTTTAAAAAATTATTGTGCTGTGTAACCGCCATCCAAAATAACGGCCTGTCCGGTAATTCCTCTTCCTTTATCACTTGCTAAAAAGACTGCATAATCGGCAATTTCCGAAACCGATAATAGTCTTTTTTGTGGAACAAGCGGTAAAAGCACTTCATCAATTACACTTTCTAAACTGACATTTCTTGTTGTGGCGAGGTCAGCTAACTGATTTCTAACGAGCGGTGTATCGACATATCCCGGGCAGAGCGCATTAACGGTAATCCCACTAGTCGCACCTTCTAATGCCGCGACTTTAGTTAATCCGATGACGCCATGCTTTGCACTATTATAGGCAGCCTTTCCAGCAAAACCAATCACCCCATTGATCGACGCCATATTAATCACCCGGCCAAAGCCCTGGTTCTTCATAATCGGGAAGACATTTTTAATGCCAATGAATGGTGCCGTTAACATAATTTTCACTAAGAGTTCAAACTTCTCCGTTGGAAACTCTTCAATCGGTGAAACATATTGCATCCCGGCATTGTTGACTAAAATATCAAGCCGGCCAAAAGTTTTATAGGCTTGGTGAATACTATTTTTAAAGGCTTCCTCGTTTGTTACATCACACGGTGCAGCTATGGCTTCAAAGCCCTGGTCCCTTAATTCTTCTGCCACCTGTTCACTCTTTTCAGCATTTAAATCGGAAATGACTACCTTTGCTCCCTCATGGGCGAAAGTTTTTGCTATTTCTAACCCAATTCCGCTCGCTGACCCGGTAATGAATGCTGTCTTTCCCTCTAGTAACATGCTCATTTATATGTGCCTCCTAATTGCTAATAATCTCTTTTTCTTAAATGATTCCAAAGACCGTATAAAGTGCGATAACAAAGAATACAGCTACTGTTTTAATCATCGTTATAGCAAAAATATCTTTATAGGATTGTTTGTGTGTTAATCCTGTTACGGCAAGCAGGGTAATAACGGCTCCGTTGTGCGGAAGTGTATCCATTCCGCCTGATGCCATGGCGACCACGCGGTGCATTACTTCTGGCGGAATATTGGCTGCAGCGATTGCCTGGTTATACTTCTCAGCCATAGCTCCTAACGCAATCCCCATTCCCCCTGAGGCTGAGCCAGTCATACCGGCAAGTGTACTTGTTGTGACCGCCCCATTTACAAGTGGATTCGTGAATGTACCAGAAATCCCGTCACTAATTTTTGCAAAGCCGGGAAGTGCGGCGATGATGCCGCCAAATCCATATTCAGCACCTGTATTCATCGTTGCCAGCAAGGACCCGCCAATTGCGGTATTCAACCCTTCCTTAAAGTTTTTCGTGACTCGTTTCCAATCATAGAGAAGTGAAGAAA
This sequence comes from Bacillus sp. AFS037270, assembly GCF_002585305.1. Next base: position 19,779 of record NZ_NUNF01000002.1, read on the forward strand.
CAATACCGACTACTAATGCCATAATAATCGCCCAAATCGCGGCCATCGCTGTAACGTCGACCGTGTAAACCTTCAAGCCGATCGCTGAAAAATCAAAGCCGTTTGGATACCATTTTGGAATGAATGTTATAAATAATTTATTTGTCACTCCCACAAGAATGAGTGGAACAAAAGCTAAAATTTGTTTTAGGACGGATTGTTGTGAGGTCAAATCTGGAGCCGATGCTTCCTTTTCTTCCAGTTTTTCAGCAGCAGCAGCGTTTTCCGTACCAAAGCCGTAATAGCCCTCACCAGCTTTTTCTGCTTTTCTTCTTCTTGTTTCAAGATACAAGAGTCCTAGAACTAGAACAAAAATAGCTCCGATGATTCCAAGTGTTGGTGCCGCATAAATATCTGTTTTAAAGAAGTTAATTGGGATTACGTTTTGAATTTGCGGTGTTCCCGGTAGAGCGTCCATTGTAAACGTAAAGGCACCAAGAGCAATCGTACCTGGAATAAGCCTTTTAGGAATATTTGCTTGTCTAAACATTTGTGCTGCAAATGGATAAATAGCAAAAACGGCTACGAATAAACTTACGCCGCTATAGGTTAAAATCGCTCCTAATAAAACAATCGTCAGCATCGCACGTTTTGCTCCAAGTAAACGAACAATCGTTTTAGCGATGGATTCGGCAATCCCTGACATTTCAACCACTTTTCCAAAAATCGCCCCTAATAAGAAGACGGCAAAATAGTTTTTAATGAATCCAACCATTTTTTCCATAAATACTCCAGAAAAGAATGGTAATACATGGCTTGGATCAATAAGTAATACAGCAAGGAGTGCACATAATGGCGCGAATAATATAACTGAAAATCCACGATAGGCTACAAACATCAGCAGCCCAAGCGCCAGTAAAATAACAAATAATTCCATGTAAATCCCCCTAAAATGTTTTTGTAAGCTTCCTCGTTTACCTCCCCATTAGGTAAGCGTTTCCATTTAAAAACTTACAACTACTTATTTGCAAGAATTATGCCAAAGTTATTTTTCTAAAATTTACTCAAATCGAACTGGAACGATTCCGTTATTCCGGAAAATTGTTTGTAAGCGTTTCCGCAATAACGGAATTTTCCGCTATTGCGGAAATAACCTTATTTCTCCATTTCTACTACTGTGGCAATTCCTTGCCCCCCGCCAATACAAAGTGTCGCGAGCCCGTAGCGCGAATCTCTTCGTTTCATTTCATGAATTAGTGTAACTAACACGCGGGCCCCACTGGCACCGATTGGGTGTCCTAGGGCAACCGCACCGCCATTAACATTCAATTTCTCTCTAGGAATCTCTAGATCCCGGCCAACAGCCAATGATTGAGCCGCAAATGCCTCGTTAGCTTCAACCAAATCCATCTGATTCATTGAAAGCCCAGCCTTAGCTAATGCCTTTTTAGATGCTGGCACAGGGCCAATTCCCATGATTTTTGGATCCACCCCTGCTGTACCATTACCACGGATGACAGCCATTGGTTTAATTCCCAGCTCTTTGGCCTTTTCTCTGCTCATCAGTACGAGTGCGGCCGCACCGTCATTGATTCCGGAGGCATTTCCTGCGGTCACCGTACCGTCCTTTTTAAAAGCAGGCTTTAATTTTGCTAGCTTTTCAGCTGTTACCCCTGCACGCGGGAATTCATCTGTCTCAAAAAATATGGACTCACCCCTGCGCTGTGGAATGACAACCGGAACAATTTCATCCTTAAATTTACCTTCTTTGATGGCTACCTCTGCCTTTTGCTGGCTCCAAGCCGCAAACTCATCTTGCTCTTCGCGGCTGAGTTCATATTGTTCGGCAATATTTTCGGCCGTTACGCCCATATGATAGGAGTTAATGGCACAATGCAGTCCATCTTGAAGCATACTGTCGAGAACTTTACCATCTCCCATGCGATAGCCTGTTCGTCCATCCATAAGTAAATAAGGTGCTAGACTCATATTTTCCATACCGCCAGCCACGACAATTTCCGCTTCACCAGTTTGAATAGCTTGCGTTGCCAAATGGACCGCTTTTAATCCTGAGCCGCACAGTTTATTGATCGACATAGAAGATACCTCGATTGGCAAACCTGCTTTAAGTGCGGCTTGGCGGGCAGGACCCTGGCCAAGACCTGCTTGCAAAACGTTTCCCATAATGACTTCATCTACTTGTTCGCCGGTTATTCCGGCCCGGTTTACGGCTTCTTTGATAACAGTAGCCCCTAACTCGGTTGCCGAGGTATTACTTAAGGTCCCCATGAAACTGCCAATTGCTGTACGTACTGCACTAACGATAACTACATCACGCATGAATATTTCCTCCTCTGCTTAATTCCTTTATTGTCGAACTTACAGCAAAAGAAGCTTCCGTCTTTTCCTTTACTGTTTTTAAATCAACACCCTCTTGAAGTTCCTCCAAAACCAAACCATTCTCTGTTACACGGAAAACAGCTAATTCCGTTACAATTAAGTCAACTACTCCCTTACCGGTCAAGGGTAAACGGCACTGCTCGAGGATTTTAGACGAACCATTCTTTGCTGTATGTTCCATCGCAACAATCACCTTTTTTGCACCTGTCACAAGGTCCATTGCCCCTCCCATGCCAGGAACCATTTTTCCAGGAACCATCCAGTTAGCGAGATTTCCCTTCACATCTGCTTCAAGCCCTCCAAGGACAGTAACATCGACATGCCCGCCGCGGATTAGTTCAAAGGAAAATAGACTGTCAAAGAAAGCACCGCCGCGAATAATACCTGCAGGCTGTCCGCCGGCATTAACCAAATCCGGATCAATGTCGCCTTCTAAAGGACCAAGACCGACATAGCCATTTTCCGATTGCAGGATCACGTTAACGCCCTCAGGCAGGTAGTTGGGCACCATGGTTGGCAGCCCAATGCCAAGATTAACAACATCTCCATCTTTCATTTCCTTTGCTACGCGCGCCGCAATGATTTGTTTTGGATTTACGAGTGTAGTAGTCATTACTGACAGCCTCCTTGAACATAAATTTTATCAACGAGGATTCCAGGTGTCATTACCTCATCTGGATCAATTTCTCCCACCTCAACAAGCTGCTCTACTTGCACAATTACAGTGTCTGCAGCCAATGCCATCAAAGGGTTAAAATTTCTGGCAGAACGATGATAAATCAAATTCCCAGCTTTATCAGCTTTATAAGCCTTTAACAAAGCAACCTCAGCACGAAGTGGTTTTTCAAGCAAATATTCACGACCATCGACTGTGATTTTTTCTTTCCCCTCTTCGACAATCGTTCCCACCCCAGTAGGAGTTAACACTCCACCTAATCCTGAGCCCCCGGCACGCACACGTTCAGCCAAAGTCCCTTGTGGTACTAGTTCTACTTCCATTTCACCAGATATCATTTGCCGGCCGGTTTCTGGATTTGTCCCAATATGTGAAGCGATCACTTTTTTCACGCGTTTATTTACAATTAAAGGCCCTATACCCGCATCCGCGAAAGCGGTGTCATTTGCGATCAAGGTAATATCCTTTACATTTGCTTCAAGCATGGCCGCAACAAGCTCCTGTGGTGTACCGACCCCCATAAAACCCCCAGCCATAATCGTCATGCCATTTCTAAAAATGGATGAGACTTCTTCCAATGAAATAATCTTATTCACTTCAAAAGCACCTCCTGAAATTAAAAGCGAAGTAAATATCTTTACGCTAAATTAATATGCAAGAACCGTGCCAAGAACAAAAGCGCAAGCGNNTTTTATTAACAGTTATCCACAAGCGAAAATTTTTTAATTTCCTAAACGAAAAAAAAGACTTTTTCGCCATACTAGCGAAAAAGTCTTTTTCAAAATCATATTTTGAGAGAAACCTCGATTTATTTAGGATCTACTTTTGTATTAAATACTTGCTTACCGTCTTTATATTCTAAAACAGTTGCCGATTTAATTGGGTTGTGGTTTTTGTCGATTGTCACAATACCTGTTACAAGAGAAAGATCTTTAGTCTTTTCTAAAGCTTCTTTAATTTTAGTTGAGTCCGTGCTGCCTGCACTCTTGATAGCATCTGCTAATAGATAGACAGTGTCATAACCAAGGGCGTTAAAGGCATTTGGTGAATTGCCATCATTCTTTTCTTTATATGCAGATACAAACGTTTGAATCTTCTTGTCTGGATCTTCAGATGAATAGTGGTTGGTGATATATGTGTTGTTTAACGCATCGGCACCCGCTAATTCTACTAATTTCGGTGAATCCCAGCCGTCTGCACCCATAAGTGGAGCAGTGATTCCTAATTCACGAGCTTGTTTTACAATTAAACCAACTTCTTCATAATATCCAGGGATAAAGATAAATTCCGGATTTTTAGACTTAATGCGTGTTAACGTTGCACGGAAGTCTGTATCCTTCCCAACATATGCCTCTTCAGAAACGACCTTACCGCCTTCCTTTTCAAACGTTTCTTTAAATGAAGCTGCCAAACCTTTCGCATAGTCACTTGCACTATCAGCAAAGATAGCAACGTTTTTAACCTTTAATTCGTTAGCTGCAAAGTTGGCTGCAACTGTTCCTTGGAATGGGTCAATAAAAGAAGTACGGAATACGTATTCGTTTAATTTCCCTTTATCTGTAACCGTTACGTTTGGAGCTGTACCTGATGGAGTTAATAGAACTGTTTTATTGCTATCGGCGATTTCAGCTTGGGCAACGGTGTCACCGCTTGTAGCAGCACCGATAATAGCTGTTACTTTATCTTGGCTGGTTAACTTGATGGCACCATTTGTAGCTTCAGCTGCATCTGATTTATTGTCCACTTTAACAAGCTCAATCTTCTTGCCGTCAACTCCGCCCTTTTTGTTAATCTCATCAACAGCAAGGTTGATCCCTGAAGCTAGTGACTCCCCGTAAGAAGCAACTCCTCCTGAAAGCTCTAAGTTCACGCCGACTTTAATCGTATCCCCACCGCCGCCGGCACTATCTTTCGCTCCCGAACATCCGGCTAATACGCCAGCCAATAATGTTGAAGCCATAAACATCTTTGCAAAATTCTTCTTCATCATGATAATCCCCCTCATATATATATATTTTCTGATTTTTCTGACATAAACAACCGTTAATTAGTAGTTTCGTAGAAAAGGTATGTTTAGTCGTTGAATTAATTGATATTTAGTATTGTAATACAATTAATTTCATTCGTCTAGTATATTATTTATTAATTTTAATATTTCTGAAATATATTATTTTTCGAACTCATTTAACCTGCATAACACATATTATTAAGTAATTACCACGATGCTTCACTTCTTCCACTAGTCTTCAAAGATATTCTATAATATCGAACGATCTATTTTACAGATAATAAACATAGTTGCGTTTTCATCGTTCAAATAGTAAAAGACAGCTCTCCAAGTTGGAGGCTGCCTTTGGTTTTGTTTATTTTTTCTTTGCGTGTTTGCGCATATCGAAGGCTACTGCGACGATGATGATTAAACCTTTTACGATAAATTGGATGTACGGGCTTACCCCTAGGAAAGCTAATCCATAGTTGATAACCTGGAAAATAAGAACCCCGGTTACGATCCCCGGTACTGTTCCAATTCCACCTGTTAAGGATACCCCACCGACTACACAGGCTGCGATTGCATCCATCTCATACATATTACCCGTATTGTTTGTGGCACTACCTACACGGCCTGCTTCAAGAACACCCGTGAAGCCGTAAAGAAGACCTGCGATCATATAGATGATGATGATATTTTTTGCTACGTTAACCCCTGAAACCTTTGCTGCTTCAGGATTTCCACCAATTGCATACATATTTTTACCAAGCTGCGTTTTATTCCAAATTACCCAAATAATGAGTGAAACAATAATGGCATAGAAGATCAGGTATGGGAATTCATATTGCCCAAGCTTAATTCCTCGTTGTGCAAACGTTGTAAACTTCTCGCTTAAACCGCCAATCGGCTGTGCACCATATGGAGGGCGGTCAAAGTAGATAGAAGAAGTACCGTACACGACAATCATCATACCTAGAGTGGCAATGAATGGCGGAACATGAAACTTAGCCACAATCACACCACTGATAGCAGAAATCAAACCAGTTGCTAACATTGCAATTATAATTGGAACAAATAGCGGTAATTCTTGTAAATGTGGGTACATTTTATAAGCATAATCACTTGCTTGAAGCATGGAAGCTGAAACAACCGCTGCTAATCCGACCATCCGGCCTGCTGAAAGGTCAGTACCGGCTAGAATAAGGATACCAGCTACCCCAAGGGCGATAATAACACGTGAAGATGCCTGACTTAGAATATTAATTAAGTTCGTCATCGATAAGAAATCCGGGGATGCTACCACAATCCCAACCACTAGTAGAAGTAATACCAAATATATAACATTATCTACAATCCATTTTGAGAAACCTGATTTCGATTTTTGTACATCCTTAGATCCCAATTTTTTTAAAGCTTCTGTACTCATTTTTGTCGCCTCCTAATACAATGCGGCTAACCGCATGATTTCTTCTTGGGAAGTCGTCTTCGTATCAACGATCCCAGCTGCTTTTCCATTACTCATCACAAGAATTCGGTCTGTAGTACCCAATAGCTCCGGCATTTCGGAAGAGATCATGATAATTCCTTTTCCTTCTGCGGCTAATTGGTTGATTAATTGATAAATCTCGAACTTTGCCCCAACATCAATACCCCGGGTTGGTTCATCCAGCAATAGAATATCAGGCTTTGTTAAGAGCCAGCGCCCGATAATAACCTTTTGCTGGTTCCCACCGGATAGACTGCCAATCGATGTTTTTTGCGATGGGGTTTTTACCTTCATCGAATCAATGACCCATTGAGTATCATCCGCTACTTTCTTATTGGATAAAAACCCGCTCTTTGTTTTGTACTGCCTCATGTTCGAAATAATCGAGTTAAAGCTGATGCTTAAATCTGAGAAGATTCCGGTTGACCGTCTCTCCTCGGTTACAAGTGCAAATCCGTTTTTGATGGCATGCTGTGGAGAATGGTTTTTAACCTCCTTACCGTTCAGCTCAATTTTTCCGGATTTTAATGCTCTGATTCCAAAGATCGCTTCGACTACTTCTGTCCGCTTGGAACCAACTAAACCAGCGATTCCAAGTATTTCACCCTTTTTCAGCTCAAAGCTAACATTTGAAAAAGAAGGCTGTGTTTCTGCTGTTAAATCAGAAACCCTCAAGATTACATCCCCTGGCTTGTTTTCCTTGGCTGGGAAACGCTGTGATAAGTCGCGGCCTACCATTAGCTTAATAATCTCGTCTGTAGTTAAGTCCTTTGCACTTCTGGTCGCAATGTACTGACCATCACGCATAATCGTGACTTCGTCAGAAATCTTTAAGATTTCTTCCATTTTGTGCGAGATATAGATGATCGCGACATTTTCACTTTGAAGCCTTTTAATGATTCTAAATAAATGATTGACTTCCGTCTCAGTTAAGGATGATGTAGGCTCATCCATTACGATTATCTTTGAATGATAGGAAACAGCTTTTGCAATTTCGACCATTTGCATCTCTGAAACAGATAACGAACTAACCTTGCTGCGCGGGTCGATATGAATATCTAAACTTTTAAAAATAGCAGCAGTATCCTCGTACATTTTCTTTTCATCTACGAAAATACCTTTTTTCGGATAACGCCCAAGCCATATATTATCCATGACATTTTGTTGGCGGACCTGGTTCAACTCCTGGTGCACCATGGAAACGCCGTTTTCTAAGGCTTGTTTGGAGTTGGCAAATGAAATCTCATTTCCATTAAAGGTGATTTTGCCTTCGTCCATCGAATAAATTCCAAATAAGCATTTCATTAAGGTCGATTTCCCTGCACCGTTTTCACCCATTAAGGCATGGACCGAACCCGGTTTCACTTTCAAGGTAACATTGTCTAAAGCAAGTACCCCGGGGAATCGTTTTGTAATATTTTGCATTTCAAGTAGATTGGCAGTACTAGATCCTGTCATAAGTGAACCTCCTAACTTAACAATTTTAAAAATATGAGTGGCCCTTCCTAGTCCGGCTCATATCTATTTAATAAAAACTATCTGAATTTAAAATTGCACGGTTTCCAGCTTTACACATGTAAGCTTAGTTCTCCGAACGAAGGAAAAGCATGATCTTTTCCTTCGTTCGAAGAGCGCCAAGGGGTGATAACCCCAGACAGGCGCTTCCGCTTTTCTATTTGTCTAGCTCCAGCTCCTAGGGGCTCGGGTCATAAGCCAATCCGTCAAGAAGGCTAAAGGGCAGCCTTCTCGCCGGCTCGTCTTATGCCGGTCGCCCCTGGGCAAGGCGCTTCCGCTTTTCTTATTGTCTAGCTCCAGCTCCCAGCGGCTAGTGTACTTCGCTCTTTGCCCTACGATAAGTCAACATCGAATCGCTGGTCGCTCTTCGTGTTTCCTTTATCTCGGTCAAAGCGCTCCAGTCCATACGCCGCTAAACGGTCGCTTCCGCTTTTCTATTTATAAGCATCCTTACCAACTTGGATGTTGTCTTTTGTGATTTCGACGTAAGGAACACGGACTGCTTTCTTGTCGTCAAGCTTCCACTCTGTTCCGTCTAATACATCCTTGCCTTTTGCAGCATTTGTAGCTAGGTCAATCGTTGCTTTACCTTGGTTCTTCGCGTCATTCAAGACTGTACCAACCATTTTGCCTTTTTCAATCATTTCAAGTGCTTCTGGAATTGCATCAACACCTACAACTGGGACAAACTTATCTCCAGAGAAGTAGCCTGCTTTTTCAAGTGAGGAAATTGCACCTAATGCCATACCATCGTTGTTAGCAATTACAAATTCGATTTTATCGCTGTACTTAGAAACCCAAGCATCCATTTTTTCAGTTGCTTTGGTTGCATCCCACATCGCCGTATCCATTGCTAATTGTTCCACTTGAATACCTTTAGATTTCACAGTGTCAACTACATATTTTGTACGAGCCTCCGCATCTGGATGTCCTGGCTCACCTTTTAATAGAACATATTGAAGCTTGCCGTCATGGTTTTTGTCCCACTTATCTTTGTTCGCTTCCCAAGCCTTAGCGATTAATTCACCTTGCAGAACGCCTGATTCTGATGAAGTTGTTCCAACATAGTAGGCTTTATCGTAGCCTTGTAATACACTTTCATCTGGCTCTTTATTAAAGAAGATGACAGGAATATTTTTAGCTTTTGCTTTGTCCACAATGGTTTGTGCTGCTTTTGGATCTACTAGGTTGATCGCCAGCGACTTTGCACCTTTAGCGATTAACGTATCCACTTGCTCGATTTGTTTGGCTTGGTCATTTTGTGAATCGTTCAGCATTAAGTTAACATTTCCTTTTGCTGAAGTTTCCATTGCACGGCGTACGTAAGACATGAAGTTATCATCAAACTTATAGATGGTTGCTCCAACAGCTGGCAGCTTGCTGTCTTTGCTGCTTGCAGAACCTCCTGAACCGCTCGTGGAACTGCTGCAGCCTGCCGCTAATAGAATACTAGATGCAACTGTTAAAGATAGAATCAAACCTTTTTTCTTCACACTGATCAATCTCCCTTTACTGTTTTATAAAGACCCTATTAAGCTGTTTTCCTGGAGCTTAATTCAGTCTTAATGTAAGCCCTTGCAAATATATTAGCATGGTGACAACGGTTACAGTAGGGGCGACCTATAGCACATATTTGCGATTATCTAGATTATTTTGCAATCTTTGAAACATCAATGTAATAAAACTGTTTGAAAAAAAGGGGGCCAATTTCACAAAAATTGGCCCCAACAAGATAATCCTAATTTACCGTTGCCTTACGAAACTCACTTGGCGACAATCCTGTCAGTTTCTTAAACACCCTGCTGAAATAGTTTGGATCCCGGTAGCCGACAGAATAACAGATTTCCTTCATGCTCTTTCCCGGATCGAGCATTTCCGCTTTGGCTTTCTTGATTCTAATCTCCGTCAAGTAATCAATAAAAGTCATTCCAAATCGATCTTTAAATAGCTTGCTAAAATAAAACGGACTTAGTTCTACGTATTCAGCTGCAGATTCCAATGTAATCGCATCTGCATAATGCGTTTCAATATAATCCTTGGCTTTTTGCAGCATTCCCTTTGCATGATTATTCCGCCATACCTGAACATGCTGAACAACCGCAAGTAAGTGAGCTTTTCCCGCTTCTAGAACCATCCGAATATCCTCTGACTCATCAATGTTAGGAATCCGATCATATGTAATCCCAAGATCATGAAGCATACGCGAAAGGAGGATAAACAGCTCCTCGAACGATTTTTTTACAAAGGAGGCTTTTATATTATTTGACCCAAGCTTTGACACAAAGGAATCAAAGATCAGCATCACCTGATTAACATCACCCTGTCTGACACTATCAAGCAGCCTTTTCTCCACCTCAATGATCTCAGAATCAGAAGGTAATTCAAAGGCAGGCCCCTGCTTGTTGTAAAATAAATATTTGCGGTTAGGCGTTTTTAAAAGCTCCTCAAGTGCCAGTATTGCTTCATGATAGGATTTATTCAGCTCATGGGCATGGTTATATGGGTGGCCAATCCCAATCCTTAATTCTGCGCTAAAGTTTACTTGTTTAAAGAGACGATAAAGGTTCTCTATTATGCTTTCTGCGTTTGTTCTAAAATGGGTCTTCTCCGCTGACTTTTTACAAAGAAATAGAACTGGAACTTGGCACTCCATCATCGCCCCCACCATAATTTCATGCTTGACCACAATAGACTTTAGCGTATTTTTAAGCCAGCTATACCATTTCTCTTTTTCTAACGAAGTTAGTTCCGTCTTAGAGGTTTGCTTTAATGTAAATAACATCGCATACCCCGATGTAATCTCCACGCCTAGCAGCTGGCTCCACTCATCAAAGGTCATATCTTGTACCTGATTCATCAACAAGGATGATACCCACTCTTTCTGAGCAATTGATACGGCCCGGTCGAGGTTTTCTCTCAGGCTTTGCTGTTCTTCCTTTGCCCTTCGTTCTGCAAGAATCTCGTCTGCAACCCGCTGCAAGCTATCAAGAAGATCCTTTTTACTGCTCGGCTTGAGGATATATTCCTTGACCCCTTGCTGCATTACTTCTTTGGCATACTCAAACGTATTAAAAGCAGAAACCATGATAAAACGAATCTCTGGTTCGAACTTTTTAATCTCTTTTACTGCTTGGACACCGTCGGTTCCCGGCATTTTGATATCCATAAAAATAATATCCGGGCGGTGTTCCTGGGCCATTTCAATGGCGATTCTCCCGTTTGGCGCTTCCCCAATAACCGTTACGTCCACTTTCGAGCCCTTTATGATTTTGGCAACTGCTTTTCGTTCAAGTATTTCATCATCTGCTATAAGAATTTTCAACAAGTTTGTTCCCCCCTCTAGCCGTGACAGGTATCTTCAGTCGGAAAATCGTTCCTTTGTTTAATTCTGATTCAATTTCCACCACATTCTTTTGTTGGTAAAAAAGCTGCAGCCTTTTAATCACGTTTTTTACTGCAATACCATTGGATTGTTCCTTCGTTTTCTCCAGTTCCACATTTTCTTCATTGTCCAATCCATCTACATAATGAAGGAGCTTTCTCTTCGTCCGTCCGTCCATTCCCACACCGTTATCAATTACTTCAACATGTATATGGTCATTCAGCCGATAAATATGAAGTTCGATAATACCATTTTCTTCATATTCTTCAACGCCATGGGTGAATGCGTTTTCAATTAAAGGCTGTAAAATAAGACTAGGAATCTCTATGTCTAGATATTCTTCCTGAATTTCCGTGATAAATTGAATACGATCGCCGAATCTTGTTTTTTGAATAAAGAAATACTCTTTCACAATACTGACTTCGTCTCTTAAGGTTGAAACTTTATCGAAATCACTTAGATTGTAGCGTAATAATGCCGCAACGGCTTCAATTAATCTCGACGTCTCCTCGGCTTCTTCAAGATATGCCATCTTAGAAACAGTGTTAAGCGTATTAAATAGAAAGTGCGGATTCATTTGGTTTTGCAGACTTCTTAACTCTAACTCTTTTAACAGCTTATCGAGCTCTCCTTGTTGTTTGATTTCAGTGACTAGTACTTTAAGGTTGCTGCGCATTTGATTAAATGTTTCTGTTAGCAATTTGAGCTCATCCTTAGTGGTTATTTTAATATCCTCACCAGAAAGGTTTCCTTTCGAAATCTCCTTAGCCGCTTTCGATAACAAACTGATGGGTTTGGTAATCCCGCCCGATATCCATAACGCAAGCAAGGTGCTTAGGAAAAAGGCAGCCGCAAACAGAGATATCGACAAGAGTTTATAGTAATGATTTTGCTGCTCCATTTGGTCATAGAATTTTTGATAGTCTGTTAATTTATTATTTAACAGGGCAAGTGTACTTTCCTGGATAAAGGAGTTAACTTTCAAAACTTCATTAAAGTGAGTGGAGTATAGGTTAATCTGATCCTGTTGGAATGCGCCAATCGTGGCATCTCCCTCATCTAAAAAGCTATCAATCATATTTTTATAATTCGTGAGTGTCACATCATTGGTGTTCATCACTTTCACTAGTCTTTTTTGGTCCTTAATTAATTTTAGTTTTTCGCTTCGGTAGTCTTGAAGATACGATTTTTCCTTATCTAAAATATACCCATGAAGCTTTTCCGTCAGGAAATTACTTCTTTGTGAAATATCATTAAGCAAAAGAAATCGTTCAAAACTTTCATCGTATTCAGAAACGAGTTTTTCACTTCGGTCATAAAAAAACATCCCGACTGAGGTAAGTAAAACGACAAGAACAATAAAATATAGTAACAGTTTCGATCTTATCCGGAATAACATCAGTTATCAGCCGCCTTTCGGTGCTGATCACTCAAAGGTAAGTCTGATTTTCTTAAGATTCGAGTATCGGTATGAACAATTGGCGAGACTTTATTTCCTTGGATAAGCTCAATCATCGTTTTAACGGCCCCATATCCCATTTGATAGGGTTCCTGAATAACAGTGGCATTGATCGTACCCTCTCGAATAAAATCAATTGTTTCCGGGAGTGTATCGAAGCCAATTATATAAATCTGCCTTTGTTTATGATATTTTTTTACGACATGCGCTATTTCAATTCCATCTAAGGCACTTGTCCCAAAGAAGGCTGTTACCTCCGGGTGTTCCTGCAGTATTTGATTTGCCTTTTCTGCCGCTTTTACCCTGCTAATCTCGGATTCTTCCACGTCGATTATATTGATTCTTCTTTCCGGTTTAACGGCATCTTCAAACCCCTTGACCCGCTGCTGCATATGGTTGGCATAAAAGCTGCCGGTAATAATCGCCACATTTACTCTCCCAAATGTATCCGCTATCAAAGCTTTGCCCGCCAAATACCCCGCATAATAGTTATCAGTTCCAATATAGGCTAGTCTTCTGCTATTAGCGGCATCCGTATCAACAGTGACAACTGGAATCCCGCTGGCAACGACCCGATCAATCAGCGGAGTGAATTGCTCGTCATTCAACCCTTGGGTCATGATGCCATCTACTTTGGAGGCTGCTGACATTTCGATCGTCCTTACGTGCTCATCAATGTTTGCCTGTTTTGGCCCTGCATATTCTAGCAGAACACTATATTTTTTTGCCGCATCCTTTGCGCCTTTTTCTACGAGTTTCCAATATTCATTGTCCAACTCTTCTGGAATAAGGACAAAATGGTAGTTATACTTTTCTACTGTTTTTTGTTCTTTAGGTAAATCATGGGTAATCACCTTGTAGCCAAAAAATATAGAAAATGAGCAACTAATTAAAAAAAACAAACCTCCAACAGTATACGCTATGATGGATAATCTGCTCATATAACAACTCCGATCCCAAAGCATAAGATAAATCCATTATACGTAACATCCCAAAAATCGACAATCTGAATTATGTGAGCTTGTTTCTTGATATTAATCGATTTTTCGGTTGAAACCTAGAAAAAACCAGCCTGCATTTTCTTTTAATGCAAGCTGGTTTTTTCGATTTATTGTTTAGTAAGCCGCTTAAAGCCAATTGTAGGTTTTAGGACATCAGTGACTTTTTGTACAATCATATCATGGTCGACTGTAAAAGTTGCAGACCCTTTTATATTTTCGGAAGATGCGCCTACTTTTACTGTATAGGTACCTTTTTCAAGAACCCAAGCGGATTCTTCTTCGTCAAATGAAGCTAGGTCTTTAGCATTTAAATTGAAATAAAGCAGTCGACGCTGATTAGGTTTTAACACCTTTGTTTTGGCAAAAGCCCTTAATTCTACTGCAGGCTTTTCAAGCTTTCCATCTGGCGCAGAAACATAGACCTGAACTACTTCTTTTCCCGGAAGGCTGCCGGTATTTTCAACCATCGCACTAATAGTGAGTTTGCCCTTAAATTTCTTGCCCTTGTTGACTTTCACATGGCTAATGTCAAAGTTTGTGTAGGATAACCCATAGCCAAACTCATAAGCAGGTTTTTCTCCAAAGGTTGTAAAATACCGATAGCCGACATAAATATCTTCCTGATAAATTACTTTAGCTGGGTTTGCAGCCGGTGTTCCTGGGAAGCTAGCTGCTGAGGGGACATCACTGTACTTTACAGGAAAAGTAGTAGTCAATTTCCCAGACGGATTTACTTTACCAGATACTACATCGGCTACAGCTTTACCCGCTTCCTGACCTGGCTGCCATGCTAAGAGAATGGAATCCACCTTATCCCTCCAGCTTGCTACTTCAATTGGCCCTCCAATGTTCAGAATAACAGCCACCTTTTTCCCTTGCTTATGGTACTCTGTTGATACTCTTGAAATCATCTCCTGTTCAGCATCACTTAAAAGGTAATCCCCTTTTACCACTTTTCGGTCTTCAGCTTCTCCAGAATTTCGTCCAATAACGATGATCCCAAGATCCGTTTCTTTTGAAGCAGAAGTAATTTCATTCTCCTCTAAGGGTTTCTCTGGAATCACTGGGACCAATTTCCCAAAATCTTCACCCCATGGATGCGGTTTAATTTTATATGGTTCTTGCCGGCGCAATGAATCAATATAGGTTTTATATTTAATTAATAGGTCTTGATTAATTTGGTAGCCAGCTTCCTTTAAACCTTCTGCAATCGAAACCGTATAGGCTGCGTTTACGTCACCGCTGCCAGTCCCGCCCTTAATGGTCTCAATCTGTGTATTCCCGAATAATGAAATCTTTTTATTTTTATTAATAGGCAGAGCTCGTTCTTTATTTTTTAATAGGATCATTCCTTCTGCAGCAGCTTTTCTTGCCACTATTGCATGTGCCTTTAAATCAGGCTGGTCAGAATTTTGATATTTCTTAAACTCAGGCGTTTGAATGACGATTCGTAGAATGTTCTTAATATTACGATCAAGTATTTTCTCATCTAATCTTCCGCCTTCTACAGCTAACTTAATAAGATTAGATTTATTTGGCGACCCTGGCATAATTAAATCATTTCCAGCCTTCATTTGTTCCACTGGGTCCTTACCAGCAAACCAGTCGGTCATAACAAAGCCTTTATAACCCCAATCTTTTCTTAATACTGTCGTTAATAAATCAGTACTTTCAGATGTATATGTCCCATTGATTTTATTATAAGAGCTCATTACAGCCCATGGATGGGACTCTTTTACCGCCATTTCAAAACCTTTTAAATAGATTTCCCTTAACGCGCGTTGGGATACAATCGTATCGATAATCATCCGGTTCGTTTCCTGGTTGTTTGCAGCAAAATGTTTAATTGTTGCCCCTACACCATTGGATTGAATCCCATTCACAACGGAAGCTGCTATTTTTCCAGAGATTAAGGGATCCTCTGAATAATACTCAAAGTTTCTGCCGTTTAACGGATTCCTATGAATATTTAGAGCTGGTGCCAAAAACATATCAATTCCATATTCTTTTACTTCATTTCCCTGAGCCTTGCCCACCGCCTTTGCCACAGCTGTATCCCAAGTAGAGGCCAATGATGTGGCGATCGGGAAGGCAGTTGCGTAATAGGTTTGAGTCTGCCCAGGTCTTGTAGGACGGATCCTTAGTCCTGCTGGGCCATCTGCCATCCGCAATTCAGGAATACCAAGTCGTGGAATTCCATATGTACCACCTACTGCTCCTGTAATTTCAAATGGTCCTCTTGAGATACCAGGCATTCCTACTCCCACAACAAATTTTGCTTTTTCCTCTAAGGTCATGGCTCGAATAACTCTGTCAATGGAAGCTGCATCTGTCAGGTAAGGGTCATTCTTTTGTACAGTAGATGTTTGGCTTTTTTGTACTCTGGGTAAATGCTGGGTCTCTGCGGATGCCATGTCAAAGGCGAATCCTGAAATAAGTAATGAAGATGAAAATGTTATAACAAATAATTTTGATTTTCCCTTTAGCCTTTTTAGCATATTTTACTGTCCCCTTTAAGTTAGGATTTCTAGACTAAAAACAAAAAAGCCGCTTTATCCACAAATAGTGTGGACAAAGCGGCTTTTTTTATGTTCTAAAAGCTGCTATTTCGAATAATAAGTTTGGTGGCGATGAGGATTTTTTTGGCGGTCTTTCGGCCTTCGATTCGTTCTAAAAGGGTATCTACTGCTGTTTCACCCATCAACTCGGTATAAACTTTGACGGTGCTCAAGGTTGGGAACACATATTTCGAGATGCTTATATCATTAACACCAATGATGTTAACCCGATCCGGCACTGCGATTCCTTCTTCTAGTAATGCCCTTAAGGCCCCGACAGCAATGGAGTCATTTCCCGCAAAGAAAGCTGTCGGTAAGTTATCACCATGTTCCCCGATAGCCTGTTTCATCAGGGCATGACCATCATCCGCCGAAAATTTTCCATTATACAAATAGTTTTTATCAAAAATGCCCTTTTCAGTTAGATAACGCTTAAAGGTTTCTTCTCTAGCATCCTCGATTGCAGCAGTCTTATCTTTAAATTCCTCTTTGCCGCCGATATAGCCAATTTGCTTATGACCCTTTTCGATAAAATGATCAAGCACCTTTTTTGTCGCCTTCTCAAAATCAATAACAACAGAATCAAACTGCTCTTCATCTGGAGAGGTATCAACAAACACAATGTTCTTGGCAACCGACCGGAGCTCCTTCACTTGCTTGCGGCTAAACTTACCAATGGCGATTAACCCTTGGAGCTCAGTATCTTCCCTTAATTCTTCATAGTTATCCTGAAAATACTTAACAAGTTGGAGACTCTGATGACGACAACGGTTTTCAACACCTAGCCGTATCGACATATAGTATAAATCTTCAAGTTCTTCCTTTTCGGTATACCATTGGAGGACGGCAATCCTGCCGGAATCCTGTCTTTTAGCTGGTTTCTTCTTGTATGAAAGCTCCTCAGCTGCCTCAAAAATCTTCTTTTTTGTTTCATCGCTGACAGAAAGCGTCGTATCGTAATTCAGTACGCGCGAAACTGTTGCAATCGAAACCCCTGCTAACTGAGCAATATCTTTTATTGTTGCCATAAATTAATCACCTAATGTATTGGTTATGAAACGATACGTGGTATTAGCACGATATACATCCTCTGGATTTAATGTGACCGATGGAAAGCTTGGATGATGGATGGCATCCGGCAGCCCTTGGGTCTCTAAGCAGACACCAAGATAATTTCTAGCCTTTACACCCGAAATTTCAAACTCTCCATCTAACATATTCGAAGTATAGAGAACAACGCAAGGCTGGTCGGTCGTCATCAGAAGGACACGTCCGCTCTCTTCCTCACTTAGCACAATCCGATTATTTCCTTCTTTTGAAAAAATAAGCGGGTGGTCGTAGCCTTTTCCTACCAAAACATTCTGGGGATAGGAAGTTTCCATGCCATCTTTCAATTTTCTTCCCGCAGTAAAATCAAATGGAGTATTGGCCGTCTCCAGCATTTTACCTGTTGGCATAAGGTCAGGAGCCAATTCTAAAAAGCGGTCACTATCTAATTGAAGGACGTGTCCCGAACAATCGCGTTTGATATTTCCGCTTAAATTAAAATAGGAGTGATTGGTTAAATTCACTACTGTTTTTTTGTCTGTTCTAGCTTCATAAGTTACTTTCAACTCATTATCATTTGTTAATAGATACGTTACTATGGTATCCAGATTTCCAGGGTAGCCTTCCTCCCCGTCTGGACTACGATAATGGAACCTCAATCCAACAGCATTTTCTTCCTCGACCTTTTCTGTTGCCCAAATCACGGAATCAAAACCTTTTACACCGCCATGCAGATGGTTCGGTGCCTCATTTTGAGCGAGTACATGTTCTTTTCCATCCAGTTCAAAACTTGCACCCTTAATTCTTCCCGCCACACGGCCGCAAACAGCTCCGAAATACGGCGAATATTTCGGATAGTCTTCAAAGTTGTCAAAGCCAAGGACTACATTTTCTAGCTTTCCGTTACGGTCAGGGACAATGATTTTCGTAATCACACAGCCGAAATTTAAACAAGATACAGACATGCCTGAATCATTGCAAAATGTATATTCGAACACTTCTGCTCCATTATAACGGCCAACAAGTTTATTTTCCATTTTCATTGCTATTCCACTTCCTTTTTTCAATTAGGTCACGTTTATAAGGTGCCAATAAAGCGGTGGAATCCTGCCTCTCCCTCTTGATTCCGCTTAAACACACCAGCATCTTCTAAGACTCTTAAAAACTTCTTGCCTACTTCTTCTCTTACCATCGCTTGCACATTAGATTCATTTGCAATCATTCCATAGTGGGCTTTTAATTCATTTGCCCAATCTAAATGATAGTCTGCGACTGCATCTGTTTTACCAAGCAGGAAGTTTTCTACTTCTTCTAGCTCTCCTTTAAGGCGGGCAGGCAGCACTGCCAATCCCATTACCTCAATCAGACCGATATTTTCTTTCTTAATATGATGGACATCGGCATGTGGATGAAAAATTCCTAGTGGATGTTCGTCACTTGTCCGGTTATTACGGAGAACCAAATCTAGTTCAAACAAGTCACCATTTTTCCGGGCGATCGGGGTAACCGTATTATGCGGTGTCTCATCCGTCCGAGCCAATATACCAAGGGCTTCATCACTGTAAGCTTTCCATCTTTCAAAAATATGGGCTCCTGCTTCCACCAGATTCCCTGTTTCAGATGATCGTAAACGAATCACTGACATCGGCCATTTAACGACAGAGCATTCCACATTCGGAAAACCATCAATGGTAAAGCTCCAATCAGCCCCGGCCTTTGCCATTGCAAATTGATAATTCCCGCCTTGATAATGCTCATGCGATAATATCGAGCCGCCGACTATTGGAATATCAGCATTAGACCCTAAGAAGTAGTGTGGGAATTGCTCCACAAATGCCAACAGTCTTTCAAACGTCAATGGACTGATCTTCATGTCTGTATGTTTTTCCGATAAGACAATGCAATGCTCGTTATAGTAAACATATGGTGAATACTGTAAATGCCAATTTTCATCTGTTAAATTCACTCTGATCATCCGGTGATTTGAGCGGGCCGGGTGGCCGATTCTTCCTGCATACCCTTCATTTTCGATACAAAGCAAACATTTCGGATAGCTGGATTTCTTTGCGAGCTTCTCTAGTTCGATACTCTTTGGATCTTTTTCCGGTTTCGATAAATTAATAGTAATATCTAACTCGCCGTACTCGGTCGCGGCCTTGTACTCGATATTTTGACGGATTCGTTTCATCTGGATGTAATTGCTATTTTTACTTAGTTGATAGAAATATTCGGTCGCCTGCTCTGGACTTTGTTGATATTTTTCATAAAACTGCTGGTTCACACTTGAAGGCCGTGCGATAAAGCAATTCATAATTTTACTAGAAAATATATCCTTTACATCAAAAATATCTTCGATGATGCCTTGTTCCACTGCATACTTAACGATTCTATCAAGGAGTTCAGGAATTTCCGGGATACTTGCCCCGATCTCAACTTCCTTATACTCCTCCAATTGCAGCAGTGCAAGCACTTGATTCCTTGCGTATATTTCGTCTTCCCGCTCAATTAACTGAGTGGCAAGCGCCTGTTGAACTAAATGTTGGACTAATTGAAAAATCATATTGATCGCCACCTATTTTTGATAACCATTTGGATGATGTTTATGCCAATTCCAAGCATCTGTTATAATTTGTTCAATTGATGTTCTTGAGGGGTTCCAGCCGAGTACTTGCTTAGCTTTGTCCGATGAAGCAATCAGTGTACTAGGGTCGCCTGCGCGACGTTCTCCCATTTGGACCGGAATATCTAACTGTGTTACAGCTTTAGCCGTCTCGATAATCTCTTTTACTGAAAACCCTTGGCTTGATCCAAGATTGAAATAATTACTTTCCCCGCCATTTTGTAAATACTTCAGCGCTAAAATGTGGGCTCCAATCAAGTCCTCTACATGGATATAATCACGTACGCACGTACCATCCGCTGTATCATAGTCTTCTCCAAACACAATAATGGCAGGTCTTTTCCCAAGTGCAGCTTCGAGAACAACCGGAATCAAATGCGTCTCAGGATTGTGGTCTTCCCCAATCACACCTTCACTTCGCGCTCCCGCCACATTAAAGTAACGCAATGCCACAAAATGAATCCCGAATCCTTTTTCGCACCAACCCATCATTTTTTCCATTGCAAGTTTCGTTTCACCATATGTGTTCGTCGGCCTTGTTTCCGCTGCTTCGGTGATTGGCATTACCCTCTGTTCACCATATACAGCTGCGGTTGAAGAAAAGACGATGTGCTTTACGCCAAATTCCTTCATTATTTCGAGAACAACCTGTGTACCAAATACATTGTTATCATAGTATTTTAACGGCTCTACCATCGATTCCCCGACGAGAGAATTGGCGGCAAAGTGGATGATTCCTTCAATCTTTTCTTTTTGAAAAACAGACCGTATGAACTCTCGATTACGGATATCTCCTTCGTAAAAGTGTGCCTTTGGATGAAGTGCATCACGGTGGCCTGTTTGCAAATTGTCAATAACAACCACTTCATAACCCTGATCAATTAATTGGTATACGGCATGTGATCCGATATAGCCCGCTCCGCCTAATACAAGAATACTCATGATACCAACATCTCCTTATAATTGTTTCGCTCCGTCACCAATGCAGGCTACGTAAAAATCCGCCTCATAACCAATCTTGTCAGCATATACTACTCCTACGTTGTTAATAAAGCTTTCCACCTCATCATTTTCCACTATTGCAATCGCACAGCCGCCAAAGCCTGCGCCAGTCATTCGTGCCCCAAGCACCCCTGGCTGTTTCCATGCTGCTTCTACTAAACTGTCAAGCTCAATCCCGGTCACCTCATAATCGTCTCTTAGTGAGATGTGTGATTGGTTGATCAATTGTCCGAATGCCTCTAGATTTCCAGCTTTAAGTTCTTCAAGTGCACGCAATGTTCTAATATTTTCATACACCGCATGCTTTGCCCGTTTACGAACTGTTTCGTTAGTAATCAAGTACTGATTCTCATCAAACTCACTGTCTGAAAGCTGACCCAGAGCTTCAATTGGAAGCTTCTGCTGCAACTGCGATAAAGCCTCTTCACATTCTCCTCTGCGTTCATTATATTTAGAGTCTGCTAGCTCACGGCGCTTGTTAGTATTCATAATTATAATTTTGTAGTTTTCTAATTTAATAGGTGCGTATTCATATTTGAGCGTCTGACAATCAAGTAAAATCCCTGCATCTTTCTTTCCCATACCAATCGCAAATTGGTCCATAATTCCACTATTAACGCCAATAAACTGATTTTCAACCTGCTTGCCAATTTTAATTAGATCAAGTCGTGGAATTTCTAAGCCATACAACCCTGCAACTAAAACCCCGGTTAATAGTTCAATGGATGCTGAAGAAGAAAGACCTGCACCATTTGGAATATTTCCTTCGATGACACACTCAAAACCGGTAGGGATTGGGTATCCTGCCTCTAAAATGTAGCGAATCATCCCTTTTGGATAGTTAGCCCAATTGTGATCTTTATTGTAATCAAGCTGGTCTAATGTAAACTCAATAATCCCTTTGTCAGGGAAGTTAGCTGAATACAAGCGGACTTTCCTGTCTTCACGCTTCTTAGCAGCTGCATAAGTCCCGTACGTAATCGCACATGGAAAAACATGGCCGCCATTATAGTCTGTATGTTCACCAATTAAATTAATTCTCCCTGGAGCAAAGAAAGACTTCTCAGGCGCTTTTTCAAAAATTCCATCAAATATTGAGTTAAGTGTTGTATTGTTCATTTTATCGTCCTCCACAAATGTAATCCTTTTCATTTCTTTTAATAATTTAATATGTTTATTTACTTTTATTTTACTCGCCCTAGTAAAATATATCAATCTTTTTACTAAAAAATTACTAAAAACTTTACAAACTAAAAGAGGTGCATACTTTTATGCACCTCTTCTTTTAAATTTTAATTCTTTTATTTCATTGCGGACTGATATATTTCTTGAAAGGGAACCTGGTGTTCTCTTGCGGCTTTTGCCACATCTTCGTATTCAGGGGCTTGGTGCAGCATCCTATTCTCCATAAACGCCTGCTTCACCTTTATCTTTCCATAAGGTGTGTCAGCAATAAAAAATTTTCTTTCCAGAATTTTACGGCTCCAATGACTTCTTCGGACCCCAAGAGTCGTGGTTTCAACCAACAAGATTTCTTCACAGAGATCGGCTGATTCTATGGATGCCAAGACCGTCACAAGCGTACCTGGCCGATTTTTCTTCATGTAAACTGGTGTATAAAATACATCGAGTGCACCCGCTGACAAGAGTCGCTCCATCGTATACCCAAAACCTTCCCCTGTCATATCATCCAGTTGCGCCTCCAACACAAAAATTGATTCACGTTCTTGTAAATCTTTAGCTTTTAATGTTTTTTTTAAGTCGGATGCTGTAATAAGCATCACTCTTAATACATTCGGATGATCAAAGTCTTTCTCCCCAGCACCATACCCAATCTCTTCTACTGTAAATCCACCCGGAAGGATAAATTCTTTCACAAGTGCTCGTAAAATTCCTGCTCCAGTTGGGGTTGTTAATTCCCCCTTAACGTTTAGTTCAGCTAGCGGAATTCCCCTTAGTAATTCCATCGTCGCTGGGGCGGGGATTGGATATAAACCATGCGCCATCCACTTTTTTCCTGATCCTGTTGGTACAGGTGAGGCATAAATGTCGTCAATACCAAGACTTTCAAGTGCTAAGCAAACACCAATTGTGTCAATAATTGAATCCATTGCTCCCACCTCATGGAAATGAACATCACTAGGATCGACCCCATGAATTTTTCCTTCAGCAATCGCGATTTCTTTAAAAATTGCCAGACTTCGCTCTTTTACCCTCGGCGGAAGATCACTTTGCTCAATCATTTCCAAAATCATCGCTGCACTTCGATGGACATGATCATGCCCATGTTCGTGGCTATGACTTTGCCCATGCACGTGGATATGGTCATGATTGTGGCTATGATTATGCTCGTGAACATGGTCATGGCTGTGATTATGACCATGCCCGTGAACATGGTCATGACTGTGATTATGTCCATGCTCGTAAACATGGTCATGGCTGTGATTATGTCCATGCTCGTGACTGTGCTCATGACTATGGATATGTTCACTATTTTCTGAGGATAATGGAAAATTGATTTCCAATTTGGTTGCATTGATACCAAGTTTAATGATTTTATGTACTTTAATTTCAAATGGATCCACTGGTAATTTCCTTAAATGATCCACTATATATGATGAATCCGCCCCCATATCGATTAGCGCACCCAATGTCATATCCCCTGAAATCCCAGAAATACAGTCTAAATAAATCGCTTTCATTATGATTTCCTCCCAGGTCAGCATTTATATAAACTTACGGTATAGCCAGAGAACAACAGGACAAGATTTTTCTTGTCCCATCTTGTTCACTTCCTCTAGCTCAAAGAAGAGACTTACTCCCTTTTATTCGCCCAATGGTCCTTCCTTAATGGCTTGTTGAATCATGGAAGCAGCCACGGCGGCACCAAATCCATTGTCAATATTCACCACGGTTACACCAGCGGCACATGAAGTAAGCATAGAAAGCAACGGTGTCAATCCAGATAAATGGGCACCATAACCAACGCTAGTTGGAACAGCAATGACAGGACGGCGTACCAACCCACCCACAGCGCTTGCTAATGCCCCTTCCATTCCGGCAACAACAATGACAATGCTGGCCTCCTGAATCCGTTTCCGTTGAGCGAGCAGTCGATCAATACCGGCCACGCCAACATCATAAATACGGTCCACTTCATTTCCCATCCATTCAGCCGTCTGCGCCGCTTCCTGGGCAACTGGCAAATCAGCGGTTCCTGCTGAAAGAACCGCGACCTTCCCTGCAAATCGCTTTTCCCCATGGCCGATCGTGATTAAGCGCGACATCGGATCATAATTGGCATCAGGGAAATCCTGCTGAATGATCTCGGCCATTTTTTCAGTAGCTTGCGTAACCATGGCCTTGCCGTGCTTTTGATAGATGCGGGAAAAAATAATTTGAACCTGCTCGACCGTTTTTCCTCTTCCGAAAATAACCTCAGGAAAGCCTGTCCGGGATTCCCGGTCATAGTCAATTTTCACAAATCCCAAATCTTCAAACCCCTGTATCTCTTGTTCAGCTTGATTTACTGAGATTTCCCCGTTCTGAACACGATGTAATATTTCCTGTAAACTCATGTTGTCTCCTCCTTTGTCTTATGAAAATACCTGTGCTTCCTCTATCTTGTGATGCCGTACTTTTTCATCTTTTTAATTACGGTGGTATGGGAGACTCCAAGAGCCTGTCCTACCTTCCGAATGGAACCATATCGACTGAGTGATTCAATGATTAAATCACGTTCTAATACATTAAAGGCGTTATAGTTATCGGATTCATTTATTTCTGTCATTTGAGGATTGGAAGCAGCTATTGCAACCTTCGAGTTTCCCTTTGGTATTGCTGGATGGTACACTGTCCTTGCCAACGGGCCTTCCAATGTCATAACATCCTCAGGGAGATGATGCAGTAGTATGGTAGGTTCAAATATCGTAACTACCAAACGCTCAATTAGATTAGACAACTGACGAACATTACCCGGCCATGAATAATTTTTTAGCGCATGGATGACTTGCGAGTCAATCATTTTTTGGATTCCATGTTTTTGATTGTAGCGATTTAAAAAGTACTGAATCATCGCTGGAATGTCCTCATGTCTTTCCCGCAATGGAGGAATATGAATTGGCACCACATATAACCGGTAATATAAATCCTCCCGAAATAATCCCATTTGAATTCTTTCTTGCAAATTCCGATGTGTTGCAGCAATAATACGGCAATTTACCTGAATCGGCTCAACCCCGCCTACCCTAGTAAACTCTTGTTCTTGGAGGACACGGAGAACTTTCACTTGAAGGGAAGATGACATTTCTCCGATTTCATCTAAAAAAATCACTCCTCCTTCGGCAGCTTCAAACAGTCCTTTTTTTCCCGATCTGCTAGCACCTGTGAAAGCCCCTGCCTCATATCCGAACAACTCTGATTCGAGCAAATCCGCAGGAAGAGCACCGCAATTGATTTTTACAAATGTCCCCTTCGAACGCCGGCTATTCTTATGAATAAAATTTGCGAGAACTTCTTTTCCAACTCCAGACTCTCCCAAAATCAAAACTGTGGAATCAAAATCGGCTACCCTTCCTGCTAAATCAAACACACTTACCATTTTCGGAGAGACGGCAATCACTTCGTCGGAAAGGACTTGCTTACGAAGCTTCAATATTTCTAATTGATACTCCTGGCTTCGTTTTTGCACAAAATTCAATTCTTCCCTCAGCCTGGCAAGTTCTGTCATATCTCGGACGGTCGCAACAGCACCTTGCATTTTTCCAAATTCATCAATAATGGGTACAGCACTTACAATATGTTCTTGACCGGTTGGATATCGCTGCAGTCCAATTACTTCTCGTTTTTCCTGTAACGCTTTCCATGTAATCGAAGGTTCCTGAAAAACCCCTTGGCTAAACAGTTCAGTCAAATGCCGGCCGATAAAACGGTTTTCTAAAATGCCGGAAAAACGGGACATGGCTGGGTTCACCCTTGTCACCACGCCAAGCGAATCTGTAATTAAAATTCCATCATACGCAGAATCTATAACGGCATCAAGATGCTTTCGCTGCTCATATACTTCCTTATATTTATCCCAAATGACTCTTTTTTGTTCGACTATCTTACCTGTCTCTGCTATGCCCAAAAATTGATTTTCTTTATCTACCACGCCAACTAGACTAAACTTGACAGGCAGTTTTATATCTATTATCTTAGTATCCTTGTAGAAGAAGGGGGCATCTTGAACCCATATTCCCATTTCTGTCCCTGAAGGAAATGAATTTGAAAACAATTGAAATACACCGGACCAGCATCCTTGATCAATGACTGGTATTTCCTCAATGGATAACGCTTTCATTTTCACTACAATTTGGTCGTATTCATTCTGAAGCATGTTCGACTCAACCATAAATGCAGGTTTTTGTGTTATATCTGAGAGAAGCATTGTTTCCCCCTCCATTTACCAAAATAAGCGGTTTATTTAAAAATTCACACTTATTTTATTTATACCTTAAAACACAGATGCTGGAAACTATTTATTAAACCATTGATAATTTAGGCGTTTTTATTGTTTCATTTAAACTACCAGAACGGTAACCTTGCAAATCAATGGTGATATACATATATCCAATACTCTTCAGTTTGCTGACAATCATTTCGTTAAAACCTGCCAATTTCTGGATATCTTGCGGTACAACTTCGATACGTGCTAATTTTTCATGCTGTCGCACCCTAACTTGACGGAAGCCGAGGTCCATTAGGAATTGTTCCGCCTTATCTATCATCGTTAACTTCTCTTGCGTAATCTTCTCACCATATGGAATCCTAGAAGAAAGACAGGCAAAAGAAGGCTTATCCCAAGTACGTAAATTCATTTGATAGGATAAGGCACGAATGTCCGCTTTCGTTAACTCCACATCCTGCAGCGGAGCACGAACCCCTTTTTCCTTTGCAGCCTTAAACCCTGGGCGATAGTCACTCAAATCATCAGCAATGGCTCCAAAAATAACTTGATCAAACCCACGTTCTTGGGCAACCGGAATCAAATTGGTGAAAAGCTCCTGTTTGCAAAAATAACAACGATTGATTGGATTTTCTGCATATCCTGGAATATTCAATTCGCTTGTGTGAATAACCAAATGTTCGCAGCCAATTTCTTTCGCTAAACTCATCGCTTCTTTCAGCTCGCGCTCAGGATAAGTCTCAGCATCAGATGTTACTGCAAGGACATTTTTTGCTCCTAAAGCTTCCACTGCCGCCTTAAGCAAAAAAGTACTGTCAACGCCACCAGAAAAAGCGACGGCAACGCGGTTAAACCCTTTAAGACTCTCTAGTAACTTTTCATATTTTAATTGATGTGACATGCTGAAACTCTCCCTTTTTAATAATTAATTTATATTAATGTAAATTGAAAATCAGTTTGACTCTAGTGAGATCTGTGATCCTAGCATTTTTAAAACAACACTAGCCTTTTTTGTAAAGTCTTACCTTTCCTTAAAACCAACTTGCACGCTGCCAACACCGCCGAAATGGGCTGTATAAACATCTCCCGGCTTCGCCTCATATGCTTTTGTAAAAGAGCCTGAGAGAACGATATCTCCCGCTTTTAATCCTTCACCAAATGCAGCCAGCTTGTTACACAACCATGCCACGGCTGCCGCCGGATGACCGAGCACCGCTGCGCCTGCAGCTGTATCGATGACTTCACCGTTTTGCTCCAATACCAGCCCAATCGTCCGTAGATCCAAGTCACTCACTCGACTTCCATAGCTCCCCAATACCAATGCCCCGTATGAAGCATTATCTGCTACCGTATCTTGAATCTTAATCTCCCAATTTCTGACGCGGCTATCAATAATTTCAAAAGCGGGCACGATATAATCCGTTGCCCGGATCACATCATGGAAGTGTACCCCCGGTCCCATTAAATCGTGTTTCATCACGAAGGCCAATTCTGCTTCTACCTTTGGCTGCAGAAATTGCTGATAGTCTACAAAACTTCCTTCCGGTAAAAGGGTATCATCGAACAATGAACCAAAATCTGGTTCAGGAACGCCTAGAGCATTCTGCATAGCCTTTGAAGTTAAGCCAATCTTATGTCCAATCACACGACTTCCGGAATCGAGTTTCCAAGCCTGGACTTGCTTTTGAATAGCGTATGCATCTTCGAGCGTAAGATTAGGGTACATTTCTGTCAACGGCGCAATCGGCTCTTTATTTTTATCTGCTTCCCATAATTGTTTCACTGCTTGTTCGATCATCAGACTCATCTAGACTCTCCCTTTCTATCCTTCTATAAAAATAGTAGTTTTTAATTTGTATGATTTCCATGATGATGTGCATGACCGTGAGTACCCACTGTTCTCATCCACCGCTCCCGAAGAAGATCGGCCAACTGTTCTCCAAGGATTTCCGGTTCGGGCTGCTTTTCGATACTCTCCACAAGCACATCTGCACAAAGCCGCACTTCTTCATTCGGTCCGGGAAGTGTAACCACATAGCTTAATCCTTCTTTAGCGACTCCAATCCGAATCCCATCCTTTACGTGCCTTCCATGTCCGCGAGTAAATTTTGCAATATATGGTGTTGCAGCATCGGGGCAAACCTTTAGCAAAGCTTCAACCGAACAATCTTTATCTTCGGCGCCAACCCCGCCGGTGGTAATAATCAAGCCAAATCCCTGTTCGAGGGCCTGTCTTAATGCCCCTGCAATCTCGTCAATATCGTCCTCTAACGGCCGATGAGATTGCACCTTACACCCTGCTTCAGTAAACCTGTTCACAAGGTAAGGCGTATTGGTATCTTCTATCATGCCCCTTCCAACTTCAAATCCAGTAGGGAATACCTTCACACGGCGGCGAATCCGGTTTTGAATCTCGTTACCCATCGCTGCACTCTGCTCAACCACCTTTTTCCCTTCTATTGGAGATAATGCGATCATCCCCAATACTCCTTCGGAATGAATGTCCGGTTCCGGACCAAAATTCACACCTGGAAGCGAACCTACTGCTTTTAACAATTCTTCTTTCTTTCCTACAAACTGATCATCATTTATGGTCTGAACGAGTAAATCCAATGCGATATGATCCTCGCGAACATCGATAACAAATACCCGGTCCCTTGGGAGCTTTAGCACCTCAGCCACTGTATTGGAAATATCCGATAAGTCACAATCACTTAGATATACATCGGTTAAACGGAGTTCTGTTTTATTTAAAAGACTATATTCCACTTCTTTTCGCCTCCCTCAATTTTTATGACTCTCTTTGCTGACTGTTTATTCGGACAATTTAACCTCTAGACGCATATCGAGTAAGGGAGCGTTTAGAATCGAAGCACCTACATCGACCAAATCAACCGGAACATCACGAAGCAAAAGCAGTGTCTCTTCTGTTACGCTGCCCGCAAAAGCTACCTTTACCCGATGGCGGGCATTAAGCTGATCCAAGATTTGCAGAACAATTTTAAGATCGTTCAACGATCCTGTATCCACCATAAGGACATTCGCTCTTCCATGAACCGCGGCCTCTGTCTCCTCAGCGATAGATTGCAATTCCCCACGGATTTGAATCACGGTCTTATGGTCAGGAAACTGTGCAGCCGCTTGAAGTGCTTGGCCGACTCCTCCAAACATCGAAACATAATTTTTATCGATATAGACAAACGGACCTTCAACCATTCGCATCCCAATCCCCCCTGCCGCCAGTGCAGCGTGTAGACCAGGCTTGGATTCCTGCGGGAGTTTCTTCCATCCCCCGCACACCACCTTCAAATTGCTTCCTGCAATAATCTGCAGTTGTCGTGCCCGAGTGGCATAGCCGGACGGAACCATCATCGACCCAAGCACCCGGTCTTCAGCTATAGCAACACTTTTCGGCGTACCTCGAAAGGTTAAGATGACATCCCCCGGCTTTACTGCCGCGCCATCTTCTAAACAAGTTAATAGTTCAAGGCCAAGTTCATATACAAACGCAACAGCACACATGCTATTTGCCAATATCCCATAGTTCGTAGCTACCACTTGTGCTGTAAATAGGCGTTCTTGAATGGGTATAAACAATGTATCACGCAAATCATATACAGCTGCTTCTTTTTTGTGCTGAGTTATTTCCAACATGTTTCTGATCATCCTCCTACTCACATAGATCTCTGTGTGCGATATCGATGTACTTTTTCAACTGGAATTTGTTGGGATTTCCACTGCCATCACCCATTTCAGCAGCTCGGTTCAATATCCTTTTTTGTGACGGTATTACAGCCGATCATGATTGAAGCGCATTCATTCTAATTAACGCCAGTTGGAGTTCCTTCACTTTTTATAATTGCAAGATTTGTGCCAAGCGTAAATATAGGGGTTAATACGAATCCATGGAACCCACCTAGTTCCATTTATCAATCAGTGGTTTCCACAATAATGGAAACCATGTGTTTCCATTTTAGTATGCATGGCAACTTTAAATGATTCCGCATTGGAACTCTCTTCGATTCGTTATATTTTTCCTGTTCTTGACTGCTTCCTGTTTATGCTACAATCGAAAGAAAATGGGACATGAAAGGAGAGGGCAGCAATGACAGGTGCATATATTGAATGTTTCGAAGGGGTGGACAACGAAAGGTTATTAGGTGCTTGGTTCGATCTGGGATTACCCGAAAATGAATGGCGTTCGTATATGGGTAAAATTGGTGTACATGAAAATAATCTTGCGGTTCAGCGAATGAAAGTGAAAGGAATTGCGGCAACGTCTGCCTGTATTTATCCATTTAAACTGCATGGTTCTATGAATCTATCCGATATGGAAAAAATAATCGATAACTGGGAGCTGCCACAAATAGTAAAAGAAAAAAGCAAACTGTTTTTTCAACACTGGGGTGCGGCCGAAGCAGTTGTGCGTGATACGAACCCTAGCCTCATACCTTTTGATCAAGAGAATTCTGCAGAAATACTCTGTTACACGGTTGGAAACATCTTGGCCTGGCATTTGATAGGAGAACCGGAATGTTATGTTTCCACCATTAATCTGGGAAGCGGGTGGAACCAATATGACGAGGGGTGGAAAGTATTTCCTGAACCAGCAACCGTTCAATTATTACTAGGATACCCTACCTTGACTTCCGGAGCGGCTGGAGGAATAACCAGCACCGCAGCTGCTGCTCTCATTCGAACCTTAGCTGTACCTGCTCCACAATCGGCATTTATTACGGAAAAAGTAGGATATGGAGCCGGACCAGAATATGCTTCCACGAACATTCTGCGGATTCAGCTTGGAGAGTGGTGCACCTCTTCTCAAACGGTGAAATCTTCCAATCCCCAAAAAAGAACGATTGTGATTGAAACCAACATTGACGATATGAACCCTGAATTAGCAGGCTATCTCATCCAGCGCCTTTTATCCATTGGGGCAATGGATGCGTACATCATTCCAATCATCATGAAAAAGGGACGCCCTGGATTGCAGCTTCGGGTAGCCTGTAAGACTGAACGGCAAAAAGAAATCCAAGAGGAAATAGTACGTCAGACAACCACCATCGGGATGCGTCATTATACAGTCAGTGGTTGGGCCGTTCCCCATAAAATTGTCCAGGTAAAAACTTCTTTTGGTGAATTGCCGGTCAAGATTGCTTTCTTGGACGGAGAAATTGTAAATGTGGCTCCGGAATATGAAGCCTGTCGACAAGTAGCTGAATCCCTCGGAATTTCAGGAAAACGAGTCTATCAGACCGTTCTAGGCGAGGCTCTGGCACAATATCCATTCACATCTAAACAATAACCATACATAAGAATAGGGGTTGACTAGCTTGTTTTAGCTGGTCAACCCCTACTTTATGAAATATAGCTTATCCTGTTATCCCAATATGAGATCAGATGTCAATTTACTGCATCCAAATTTTAAATAAGCCCTCTGTTACTCCTAAGTTATACATATAGTAAAGTCCAAATGCGGTACTGATTAGCCCGGTAATTCTTGTCAGTTTTAAATTTACACTTTCCTTTTTCGCACTAAGGACAAACGGAATGCCAATAATCGTTGTAAATCCAAGCATACCAATGGTCGTTCCCAGGCCAAAGATAAGAATATATACGGCCCCTTCCCAAACACTTGTAACTGAACTCATGGTTAACAGCACCATTGCCGCACTTCCGCCAAGCCCATGCACTAAGCCAATCAGCAAAGACTTACGATAGGAAATCTTTTTATGCTCATGCAAGTGTGGAGCACCTTCAGCGCGATGATGAAAATGATCATGAACAACCTCATTATGCTGATGTTCATGATGATGGACTTTTTTAAAGGAAAGAATACTTGCTATGCCTAAATAAACTAGCATAATCCCAACTAAAAACTCAAAGGACATCGCCCACTCTTCCGGTATGTTCCCCTTCATAATAATCAAGATGATTCCAACTAAAAATAGTGTTGCAGTATGCCCGATTCCCCAAAAAACCCCTGCCAGAGAAGAGCGCCATAATTTTTTACTTTGACTAGCAATTGTAGAAACCGCAATGACATGATCAGGTTCAATTGCATGTTTGATCCCAAGAATAAATCCTAAAAATAGTATAGATAGTAAGCTGCCTTCCATTTTTCCCACTCCTGTCTTAATAATATGTCTGGCCCGGCAGCAGTCTTCAATCATTTAAAGGGTGCTCTCTGCTGCGTAGTTGATTGCTAGTTAGAACATCACTAGTTTTCTATTCTTTTCACTATTCTAGATGTTCAGCTTTAATAGAGGCCTTAAAATCAACATAATCCTCTGTTTTCACTTCATTGTATCCCGGAATATATACCGGTAAATAACGCATCGGTTCACTATTCAACGGAACGGTACAATCCAATCCCATCTTTGATCCTACACCATCCTCTGTAGAAGGGTCCAGTTTCGATCCCTGGGACTCGTGGATGAGTACCAAATCTTTTTGGGCTTGAAAGCGGGTGGCAATCACCCACTCCACTTCCTCCATGTTAAAAATATCAATTTCTTCATCGACGACAACCACATGTTTAATGTCGAAACTATTCGCAAAGGCGGCGATAATAGCATTTTTCGCCTCTCCCTGGGTTCTTTTCTTAATCGACACTATTGCATGATAGCGGCAGGTTCCTCCTGGGCTCATATGGACGGCCTTAACGCCTGGAACCGTTTGACGGATGCTTTGAAACAAGCTTGCCTCCCGAGGAATCCCACCCAATAAAAAGTGCTCGTAGCATGCAGGTACAATCGTATAGAAGATCGGGTTATTTCGGTGCGTGACCGCACTAATTTGAACAACTTCCTTATTACTGCGTGGTCCATAATATTTGGGGAATTCTCCAAAAGGTCCTTCCGGCTCGCGAACATGGGGCAAAATCCTGCCCTCTAGGACAATTTCAGCAGATGCAGGTACATCAATATCAACCGTCTCGCAGCGAACCACTTCCAATGGTTCTCCGCGCAGGCTGCCGGCAATCTCTAATTCATCCACACCATATGGCGTGCTTGCTTGCGAAGCTAGTAATGTAACCGGGTCTACTCCGATAGCAATGGCACATTCCAATGCCCTTCCCGCCTCCTCTGCCTCTTTAAACAGATGAAACGTGTGGCGTGGAAGGAGTAAGACGCCAAGCTTGTCCTTTCCTGAAACCTGTAGACGATGAATGGCGACGTTCTGCTTGCGGGTTTCAGGATCCCGAACAATAAACAGTCCAGCTGTAATATAGTTGCCTGAATCTTTCTCGTGATGAACGGGAATCGGAAGCAGCTTCATTAAGTCGATATCTCCGAGAATGATATTTTCTTTAACCGGAGCCTCCGCATCATTCACCAATCGACAGGGTGTCGGCGAAGCCACCGCTTCATTAAACTTATGGATAATTCCGTATTGATCAGTTTCGAGTGCTTCAGCAAAATCTTCCCGGCTGGAACAAATGCCAGAAACAACTGGTATCGAATAATCTTCTACATTTGTAAAATAAGTGGCCTTTTTTCCATCCAATTTTTTGCTTACTGCGGCAATCTCATACTGTAAACTGACGTTTCGATTAATAACAGCCAAACGGCCTTCGGTCTGAAGGTGCTTCAACCATGTCCTGAATGTTTTAGCTCGCATACTAGCATTTCCCCCTATTATATAAAATCAATGTTAGGTAACTCTATTTATTTTTTATAAAAAATGTTTAGATGTTCAAAATTACTTCTAACATATTTTTACAGCCATTACATTTGTAATTGATAGTAACAGCCTATAAATTAATAAGCGCATTCTTCCGCTCCTCTGAGCTTAATTTCACAAGTCAATTAATCTAATGCAAGTATTGTGCCAATTGCTATATGATTACAGACGACGATAAACTGGTCACTTTAATTACCAGTTTTGGTGCCTATCACTTCCAAAATGGAAACTATTCTGTCCCAAAAAGTTTCCACATCACAATCACCACGATGGATAGACAGGGAACCAACAAACTAAATACGATCAGTTTTCTGAGCAGCTTCGCCTCGGAACTGGAATCCATACCGGACGATTTAACAGCAACTTCGAGCGCTTGAGGAGCTATCATTTTCCCGCCGACCGCCGCAACTGCAAAGCAAGCCGCAATTCCAACAGCGGGCAGACCGGTAATTTGGGCCGCATAAGCCTGCATACCGCCAAACAGGGCAATTGAAGCTGCATTACTGCCCGTTAAAAAGGTTCCAAGCCAGCCCATTAGTGGAGCCACCACCATATATCCAGCGGCTAAATGTCCAAATGGATAGTCAAGCGTACCAGCAATACCACTATAAACCATTAAAAACCCAACAGATGAGATCATCGATAAATTAAATGCCACCATTCCAACAGAACTTAAAGAAGAGAACAGCATCCTAATCCAGTTTAGCAAGCCCATACCAGATGTTAACGCAGTAAACAACGAAGCTAAAATGATGGCTGTTCCCGGTGAGGCAAGAAAATTATTTTTCCAGGATACAGATATCACATCATGTCCAAATGGAGCTTCTGTCATAATCTGTCGATCCAGAAACGGCATGGGCCATGCTTTCCCTACCACTTCCAATATTGATTGGAGGGATGGGATATTCCAGATGGAAACAAACACGGTTAAGAGGACAAACGGCCACCAGCTTTTCAACCACTTTTTCGGTGACAATTTTTCAATAAAAATCCCTTTCTGTTTGCCTAACAGGAAAATGACAACAATATAGACAGCTGCACCGACAATCGCTCCTAAATAGGGAGAGACAAAAAGGACACTTAAGAGAGTAGCGGCGGCATAACTGCAGCCTCCAATGAAGATCTGTTTAAAGAATTTCCTTGTTGATTGAAAGCCGCAGGTGGCTAAACAGGTAATAAGTGGCGCCGCCAGTGCAGGAATGATATCGAAAAAAGCAACCTGTCGGATTGTTTCCTCCAAAGGCTGCTCAGTCACCTTGGAAAGGAGAATCACTGGAACTCCAACCGCACCAAATACAGCCGGTATCGCACTGGAAGAAAGCGTGGCGAGCGCACTTTTTCTTGGTTCAACGCCTAATTGCACCAGAAGCGCAGTAACAATCGCGACTGGCGCCAAGAATCCAGCTGTGCTATCAATAAAAGCAGTCAACCCAAATCCGACGAGAAGCACTTTCCATTCTATTCCCTCTTCTGCCGTCTTAAGCGTATTTTTAATGCGATTAATATACCCGCATTTGTCGGCCACCCGAAACAAAAAGATTGAACTCCAAATCATATAAAAGAGTGGAAAAAGTGCAAAAAGAATCCCATAAAACACGGTACTTGTAATCATCGATACTGGCATTTTCCAAACTGTCCCTGCTAATCCGGCGGTCAGAAGCAAAACCAATCCATAGGTAAGGGCTGGTTTTAACCATCCCATGACAAGCAGGAGGCAAAGGATAAATAAGGGTAAGATACCCAAGAGTACCGACCAGCCGATTGGGGCGATGGGAGTATAGGTTTGTACGAACATGGTTGATACACCTCAACTCACAATTAAAATCTAATTTGATAGAATTTGATAAATATAGGAAAAAGCAATACCAACAAACTTGTTGATATTGCCTTTTAATAAGATTTACATATTGAAGATCCCATTTGGTTCTAGTACAAGAATCTCTTAAAAATTTTCCTTCTTTTCCCACAAGATGATCTCCTGGTTTGGCTGCTTAAAAATGTGATCAATTAACATGACAACCAATGGCGTAAGGCCGGCAATATAAATATTATCGATTCCCAACGGGTTCCCTGCCAAATACCAAGCAGTGGTTATGATTACGGCAAGAATCATTCCCCAGGTTGCCCCGCGGCCGCTGCTGAATTTCGGGAAATAGAACATCAGCACAACGATTACCGCGATCGTTGTCCGCAATGCTCTAGCAAAAAAGATTGTCGTTAAAATTTGCGGAGCAAATATTGCAAAAGGGATCGGAAGCAGCCCCATCACGACAGTCGCAATTCGGGAGAACCGCAGCTTTTGCTTTTCGGTTGCACTTTTGTTGAAAAAGGGAATATAAAAATCCTTTAGTATCAAAGCCGCAGAACCAATTGTACTTGCAGCAACAGTACCAAAGACCGCAGCAATCAAACCGGCAACGACCAATCCACCCAGAACAGGGTTCATCAAAGTAGTCATGATCGGCAAAGCCTGAGCTGAAGGAATAGTTGGAAATAGGCTTTTTGCAGCCATCCCAATTACCGCCGCAATAATCCCAACAGGAATAACCAATAATCCTGAATAAATACTTGCTTTTTTTGCCTGTGCTTGGTCACTAGTGGAACATACCGCTTGGATTATATATTGAGTTGAAAAAATAGACCCAATATTGGCAATGGTCCACGCAATAATCATAGGCCAGCCTATTCCAGTCCAGCTAAACATTTGGGGTTTAAGGTCTAAAGATACTCCAGCAAATCCTCCCGCTGCCGCCAATCCAAATGATAAGGCAAGGATTAATCCTAAATACTTGAATGCCACATGGATCAAATTTGTATAAGCTACGGCAAACATTCCGCCTGCAGTAACATACACCACAGTGATCAATCCTACTAAAATAGCTGCCAATGAATGTGGTATTTTAAGAATCGCAGATAATGTTGCCGCACCACCTGCATACATGGAGACGTTTACTACACATAATGCATAAATCATAATAAGCGAAGTAATAACCATTGCGCTTTTTCCATAGGATTTGGAAATGGCACCGGAAATGGTGTACTCCCCTCGTTCATGAAACTTTTTGGCAAGAGTATAAGCAAATAGTATAAACGCAAGCGCTAGAGTAATTAGATTCCAAGAGGCGGAAATCCCCTTGTCGAAAGCGGTTTGTGCCGTCCCTAGAGTTGAACCGGTACCGATAAACTCGGACATCATTAAAAGACCAATGATTAAGGGGCCAAACTCTTTTCCACCTGTCATATACTTATCAGAACTCTTTGAAAACTTCTTGGTGTAGAGACCTATGCCTGTTGTAATTAGTACATAAAGTAAAGCAATGCCCAAAATAATCGTACTTGCAGCCACTGTCGATCCCTCTTCCCATATATAATCACAATATAGCTTTTAATAAGGCTAAAACTTCATCGTCAGAAGGCTGACGCGGATTCATTTTCATCATCCCGCTCTTGAATGAATCCTTCGCAATATCAGCAAGCTTCTCCTCCGTTACCCCCACATCTCTTAGTCTTGTTGGAAGCCCAATTGACTCAACAAGTCTTGCAACAGCACCACCTGCTTGAGACGCTAACGCCTCCTGGTTCTCACCCTTCACTCCCATCTGTTCAGCAATTCTTGCTGCTTTTTCCGGAAGAGCAGCCGCATTGAATTCAATTACACTTGGAAGTAATAGTCCAATTGCAACCCCATGTGGAACATGACAGTGACCGGACAGGGCGCTGCCAATCGCATGGGCTAACCCTAAAAATCCGTTATTAAAAGCCATCCCTGCTAATAAGCTGCCATGTGATAGGCCAACGCGTGCTTCCACTTCATGCCCTCGTTCGACCGCACTGCGAAGATGTCCATTCACCATATGGATAGCCTCCATCGCAAGTGCATCCGATACAGGGCTGGATAGAATTGAAAAGTATGTTTCAATTCCGTGAGCCAAAGCATCAATTCCTGATGCAGCGGTCATTTTTACTGGTAAACTCATTGTCAAGGCAGGGTCGACAATCGCAATAGTTGGCGCCATATATGGACTGGTCACCGTTACCTTCACATTATTTTGCCAATCCGAATAAACGCCGAACATGGTTACCTCACTCCCGGTACCAGATGTGGTTGGGATGGCGATAAGCGGAAGTGTTGGCGCAACAGGGACCCGATTTACCCCGGCATAATCACCGATGCTGCCCCCATTTGCGGAAACTACCCGGATCCCCTTCGCGGTATCAATCGGACTTCCGCCGCCGACTGCGACAATACAGTCATACACCTTTTGCCGAAAAATTTCATAACCATTGTTGATGGTCTCAAGACTCGGGTCGGGTTCTACCCCTGTAAAGATATCGAATAAAATCTCTGATTTTTCCAAAGATCCAGTTAATCCTGCAAGCAATCCAGCTGATTCGACCCCTTTATCCGTTACTAAAAACACCTGTTTAACTCCAAGCTTTTGAAGCCGTTGTCCCAGCTCAACAGCCTTTCCATACCCGAATTCAATTAGAGTAGGAAGATTAAACGAGAATTTAAAATCGGTTGCCTTTACTAAATGTCCTGTTGTCACGGTATCCCCTCCTTTTTATTCCTGTTTTGATTAATCGATTTCAAAATGAATGTGTTTTGTCTCACAATATTCATTTAATCCATCAATACCGCGGGTACGTCCTTGACCACTTTGCTTATAACCGCCAAATTCAGCTTCTGGGAAGTTCCTGTTGTACGTGTTAATCCATACGGTACCTGCTTTAATTCCTCTCGACATTTTCATCGCTCGGTTTAAATTGGTTGTCCAGACACCTGCAGCAAGTCCAAAATCGGAATCATTGGCCATGGTGAGTGCTTCTTCATCATTAGAGAAAGACTGAATAGCTAGAACCGGTCCAAAGATTTCCTCCTGCACGACTCTAGAGGATGACGACAGTTCATCGATAATAGTTGGTGCTATAAAAAAGCCTTTATCATATTCCCCACCTGTTAAGCGGTAACCGCCTGTAACGATTTTTCCTTCCTTACGTCCCATTTCGATATAGTCTGTCACGATATCCAACTGACTTTGCGAAATAACTGGCCCCATATCCGTTGTTTCAAGAATTCCATTCCCGACCTTCAGATTCTCCGCATATTGTTTTAAGCCGGCAATCACTTCATGTTTAATAGATTCATGGACTAACAATCGAGAACCGGCCATACAAATCTGTCCGGCGGTGTTAAAGATCGAGCGGCCTATCAGAGGGATTGCCTTCCTTAAATTTGCATCTGCAAATACAACATTGGGCGATTTTCCACCTAGTTCTAATGCCAGCTTCTTAATATTGCTTGTTGCCATTTCCATGATCGTCTTACCTGTGGAAGTATCTCCAGTGAAGCTGATCATATCGATCTTCTTGCTTGTTCCCATCGCTGCACCTATTGATCTTCCAGGTCCAGTCACAATGCTAACTATCCCTTTGGTGAAATCAGGAACTTGGTCAATGAGTTTGAAAATTTCCACTGAAATAGCCGGTGTGAGACTTGCCGGTTTAACAATTACACCGTTACCAGCTGCCAAAGCAGGAGCTAATTCCCGAACCATCAAAAGGGCCGGCCAGTTCCATGGGCTGATAATTCCAACTACGCCAATCGGCTCTTTTGCAATAACCCCAAAATTTTGCGATTCAAGCTGAATCGAGCGCCCAAATACGGTCCGGGATGCACCGGCAAAGTATTTTAAGGTATCAATACAACCCGCAATCTCGCCTCGGGATTCATTGATGGTTTTCCCTTGCTCGATCGTTAAAACTCTTGCAAGATGCTCCTTGTTCTCTTCCATTTTTTGAGCTAAACCTAACAAAGCGTTGTAGCGGCGCTTCGGATTATAGCCCCAGTCACTAGTGTTAAACGCATGAAAAACGGTATCAATTGCATATTCCACATCCTGAACCGTTGATTTTTGCGCGTAGCCCACCACTTCACCAGTAGCCGGGTTTTTTGATTCCAATAATTCTTTTGAAGAAGATTCCGTCCATTCCCCATTGATGAGATTATAATATGTAGTCTGTTTTTGATCGATTAATGTAGACATATCCCTACTCCTCTCATGTCCATTCATTTATCATTTTTCTATCGGATGTTCCATACCTGACCATCGCGTAAATAAATTAGCTTCAAGATCAAATTGATCAAGTGCTTTCTGAACACTTTGATTTACAATATCATCAATTGTTTTAGGTAAATGATAGAAAGACGGAACCGGCGGAAGAATCACTCCTCCCATTTGGGTAACGTTCATCATATGTTGGATATGCCCAAGATGTAAGGGCGTCTCACGTAGAAGAAGCACCAGCTTTCTGCGTTCCTTTAACTGAACATCTGCCGCCCTGGTCAGCAATTCATTATTAAAACTATTAGCGATACCGGCCAGTGTCTTGATTGAGCATGGTGCGACTATCATTCCTTTTACTTTAAAAGAACCACTTGAAATAGCGGCCCCCAAATCACGATTTTCATATACCTCTGAAGCCATTCTATAAACATCCTGAAAACGATAATCTGTTTCGTACTCGATCGTTTTCCTGGCTGTTTCACTGATTACAAGGTGAACTTCCACCCCCAGCCGGTACAATGCTTCCACGGTGCGAACGCCATATATAGCACCGCTCGCACCGGAAATACCCACGACCATTTTCATGTTTATTCACCTCCTGTAGTTTACAAGATTTAGAAGTTTCCTTTTGTCTCTGGAATAATGATACTTCCAATTATGAAAATCAAATAGATTCCAACAAGGAAGCAAGCCAGCGCAACAGGAATGCCACCAGTTACACTACTAACCAAGGAAACGAATGTTGGCATGATTCCGCCAAGTGCAAATCCTGTGTTCCAAGAGATACCAGTACCAGTGGAACGGATAGCTGTTGGGAAGCGCTCATTCAGAAAGATCATAACAGGTGCGTATCCGGCATTGCCTAGTCCTGAAAACACAATCGCATAAAACGCAATAGCTGAGATACTTGTAGCATGTCCCAATCCCAATCCCAGCACCGGAAGCGCAATAACATTGATAACCCCGATAATTAAGAAGGTTTTCTTTCTTCCAATTTGATCGCTTAAATATCCCAATGCGATCGGTGTAATAATGGCCACAACACTAGCTCCCATTAGAATAAACGATGCTGTTGTAGGATTAATTTTGTTAACCATCTTCAAGAGTGTAGGAAGGTATCCGGATGTTAAATAGTAACCGGCACCACCACCAAAAACAATCATCAAGTTGACAAAAAATACGGAGCGATATTTTGTAAAAATAATCTTAACAGGCGATTTTTCAAGCTCTGGCTGTATTTGTACAGTCTTCTTGTTTTCCTTTTCTTTCTTCAATTGCTTCCATAGTGGAGATTCTTCTAGTGATTTAAATACAAAGATCCCCATGACCGAACTTAAAATTCCCGAGAAGAACATGACTCTCCATCCCCAGCCGTTAAATGCCTCGCCTGGAAAAAGCTGTGTAACAATAAGATAGACAATCGATGCAAATAATGCTCCCAAACCTGCACCGCCGCCGCCGATCAGACCTGACATCGTTCCGCGCCACTTAGCTGGAACAGATTCGGTACCGATTGTATGCGTAGATGCAACAACGCCACCGACAAAAACCCCTTGAACTATACGGAGGACAAGGAAAATGATTGAAGCGGCAATACCAATTTGATCAACAGTAGGCAGAAGACCGAATGAAGCAGAAGCCAGTCCGACACCAATAAATGCTACAGTCATTGCACCCTTTCTTCCGTGCTTATCAGCATAAGCACCAAAAATGGCGGAACCAAGCGGACGGACAATTAATGTTACCGCAAAAGATGCGTAGACAGCTGCCAGTGAAAGCACCGGGACATGGGAAGGGAAAAACACTTGACCAACAACAGGAGCGACATAAAGAAGAATAAATAAATCAAAAAGATCGAGTGACCATCCTAATACAGATGCAATAGAGGCCTTTATCATTTGACTATTACTAACACCTGTTGTTGGACTTGAATTTGGATTACTTGCTAAATTTGAAGAACTAGACAAATTAGACATATTTTTTCCTCCACATTTTCATCATTTTGCTACGATTACAGAGCAATCCTATGAATCCGGTTTCATTTTTAAAAATTCTTGTTGGAGAGGATGTTCAAAAGGGGCAGACCCCCAATACATAATAAGTGAACGTTTACTGTATATTGGGGGTCTAGGGTGACCCTTCGTTTTTTGAATAATCACTATGCGTTGACCAAAATGCCTCTTTGCTTTAGCCATTTTGGCATTAGGATGTTATCGACTTTGTCGCTGACACTTGGTGCGACTTCCATCAGATGATCTGCCAAGGAGCGGCTCACATTGATCCCGCCAACGGCACCGTCAAATACGATGACTTTGTCTGTTCCTGTTGTTTTATAGGCAAAGTTCATGGAATCATGTAAGTTATCCGCTACCATCGCGTATTTCATATACTCGATGTTTTGCGAATCATGTTCAAACAGGTCTGCTTGTTCTTTTCCAACTACCAGCGTTGGCACCTGCTGAGAGAAGAATGCACTCGGATATCCGATCCACGCGTAGTTATGAACGACCATCTTAATAGCTGGATTGACTGGTTTTACATCTGAAACGAGCGGTTTTCCGTCTCTGCCGTACATCGCTTCCGCATACCATGTATACGGTGCGAGTCTCTCATCGAGATCAAACAAATCGCAGTTGGCCCCAACAAAGTTACAGTAAATAACCCCTGCCGAGAATACATATGGCACCGGACATGGGAAGTCCAAACCAACGATACACTCATCAATTTCGCCTAACAGCTGGAACACTTTACCGTAGTGACGTAAACCACTAAGGGTAATGACATCGTTAATCTTGTACAGGTCATTATCTGCCTCGACGCTGATGACACCACTTGGAGACATGTTGAGGAACACAGCTCCAACGAACTTGCTTTGTACAAACTCTGATTCAAAGATAGCCCGAGCAGTGAAGTTAGCTCCGCGCGGTCCTAGGTTTTGATGGTAAGTCGACCGAGTTTCAATCCGCGCATAAGACATCCCAAACGGCTTCACCGCACGGTCTACCTGGCGGTGGAAGTGAACCTCACGCACGTCACTGTTATGAACGTGAATAATCCAAGTAGCATCATACGTCCATTTCAACCCGTAAAGCGTCCCGATTTCCGTTTCGATCGGAATGCCCTCATCAATTGGGGCCATTCCTCTTGCTCTATCAAAATGCTTATTCAACTCAAAACGTTTAATATATTCTTCCGTCTCTCTAAAGCGCAGACCCACGCCTGCACGTAAACGAACTTCCCTGGCGCCTGTACGCTGCTTAACTACGTCATAGACTGTTTTTAATAATTCGGCATACGGTTCTCCGCCCAGAAGCGTAAATCCATGGTGAGAAGCCAAGATATTCACCGTATGATTCGGCTGGATCATCGACAGATCAACTTTTTCGAGTGCTGCCTCAGCGTGGCGGCGGATTGAGTAGATTCCTTCTGGACTTGGATAAATGACATCCGGAACATCCGGGAACAATTCGTTTAGCATCAGTGAGGTCATCTCTGGAAGCTCAGCAAAACGGTTTTTCACCAATGATGGGTCGATACCATATCGTGATGGCCGTGGATTAAGTGGTTTAATTGGTGCTGGGTACATTACTTTTCCTCCCCTTTCACTTGAAGTTGACAAGTTGTACTTGATAATGGAGCGTTACGCAACTTCTCCAGGAATTCAATATCCTCATCAAAATGGAAACCGCGTTTCGAATATTTCTCTTTTACTTCGTCCGGAATACTCCAAATAGTCGGTGTTTCTCCATACCACTGGTAACGGCCTTTAGGAGCTTCGAGTTCAATACCTGCTGATTTCAGCATGCGAATGGCCGGCTGGAGGCATTCTACCGTACAACCTGTACGCAGGCCGGTTCTTTGTGAGATTTTATCCGGTGTA
Organism: Bacillus sp. AFS037270; assembly: GCF_002585305.1. Next base: position 63,974 of record NZ_NUNF01000002.1, read on the forward strand.
TCCGCTCCTTGAAGAATGGCCGCAGCTACCTCGTCGGCACGTGTACTAGTACAATAGCAAACAATTTGCTCCGGGTGTAAATGGGCATCATAACAAATCTTTTGTACTTCTTCATAGTTTGATAGGCTAATATCCACGCCGATCATACGAGACTCTTCCAGATTGGTCATCTCAATCGCATCGAACGGACAGCGCTGTTCACACGCCGTACAGCCCGTACAATTTTCCTCCTCGACCACAGCCAGCTTTTTATGCTTGGTTCCTGGCACAGGTTCCATTGTAATTGCTAAAGTCGGACAAACTTGAGAACAAATTTTACAGCCGGTACATTTGTCATTCAGAATTACCGCCAACGAATTAATTAAGCGCATACATTTCACTCCTTTGGGAATTACATCACAATGTCACTTATATACTTGCAAGTATTGTGCCAATTTAGATTTATTTAAAATATGCGACGATTGGCGGTTCCATCCCTGACAGTGGTGCCATAAGGTTCCAATATGGAAATTTTTTCGTTCCAAAAAGTTTCCGTGTTTCCAATACTCGGATAAGGTTTAAACAGGTAGCTTAGGAGAGTAGGAATCTTGAAGTGGTTTGGTATAGGAGAAGATAGATTCTTGCAAAGGAACTCATCAATGAATACAACCTTACTAAAATATTACTAAAACTTCAAAATAAAAAAGAGACGCATGAACCAAACTTTTCATGCGCCTCTTTTTATATCTTATTGATTGCTTACCTGATACAAATAAAAGTCATCTAAACTTCCCCATGCACCACCATCAGCCTTTATACTTGCTCCAATCGTAATCGTTCCATCCTCTTTAACAAATATGTTAGCGATCTGAGGGTTACTCCAATTCACCCAGCCATTTACAGCAGAATCCACTTTATATTCTTGACCTCCAGCTTTTGCAAACAGATACATCTCGGAGTTATGCGCATCTCCGCCTTGTAGAAATGTGGATAGATTATAGTACCCTGGTTTTAAGCCTGCAATCGTCTGCTCTACGGTAAAGTTAACCTCGGTCCCAGAATAAAAGTGGAGAGAATAATCCCCTGATTTAGCATCTGAAGCTTTTAGTTGAAAGTCGGCGTGTGGCGTGGTACCCGTTCCATAGGAAATCTTCCACATGGTCCTATCATTATTTTCAAAGCTTGGATTTACTACAAAGTTTTGCGGCTTTATTTCAAGTTTAGCCTTTATAGTCATTCCACCTTCGACCATACCATTAATCACATAGGTGCCAACACCCGCGCTGATGGCTTGCTGTAGAGCTGCATTGTCCCAAGTAACAGCTACCGTTCCTTTGCTTCCATCATTATAAGTAACAGCGACAGTATCTGGTAAATTAATATTTTCCCCTGAGATAGCACTTATCGATATATCTTTGATTTCGTCAATTTTTAACGGGGCAACGGCTCCTGTGTCTACATATTTAAAGACATTTAGGGATGCAAGCGGATGTCCAGTAAAGTCAAACATCGCCTGGTTGTCTACCGCACTGCCGCCGTACCACTTGCCAGCATCTTCAGGATCATATTCGCCTGCATAACTTGACGCCCAGCCTGATCCGTATTTTTCCCACTTCATTTGGTTTTGCTTTAGTTTTTCAAGCGGTCCCACTGGAATCCAAGCTGGCTCCCAGTAAAAGACACCAATCCCAGCTTCACCGACATTCGCAATCGCTTGAATTACGTCCCGTACAGAATTAGCTTGACCTTGAACTGTAATAGGGTAATTTAACGTTTGACCTGCATCCTTTGGTGCTGTATTTCCGTGCCCATCTCCGTCTGCTGTGGTATAAGTATATGAGGTTTCAGCCACCATTACTTCTTTGCCATAAGTATCGGCAACATTTTTTAGAACAGAAGTCAAATTACTTAAGGTGCCATGCCAGAATGGATAATAGGAGCTTGCAAATACATCATAATCAACATTATTATCAGCAAGAGTTTTAGCATAAGAAGCATATCTGCCTGCTGTTTCAGGGTTTGTAAAATGAACAGCTACTAAGATATTCGGATCAACTGCTCTTACTGCTTTACTTCCTTCATTAAATAAAGCACTTATTTTTGTCCAATCCTTTTCCCCTGCAACTCCTCCATTCGTTTCATTTCCTACCTGAACCATACCAATACTAACTCCCGCAGCCTTCATTGATTGCAAGCTATCTTTGGTATAGTTATATAAAGCTTTCTTCTTATCTTCGAAACTTAAGTTTGCCCACGCCTTAGGTACCTGCTGTTTAGCAGGATCGGCCCAGAAATCGGAATAATGGAAGTCTACTAACACCTTCATTCCATTAGCAGTAGCCCTTTTACCGATTTCAATCGCCCTCCCTAAATCGTTAGTACCGCCGCCGTACCCATTTCCTTTTGAATCATAAGGATTATTCCATACACGGACACGAATATAATTAACTCCAGCCTCATGCAATGTTTTAAAAATGTCCTGTTTTTTTCCAGCCTCATTGTAGAATTTAACACCGCTGTTTTCTAAAGAAATGATACTAGAAACATCAACGCCTTTAATAAAGTCCTTATCGAGTCCATCTACTCTTTTAACAAAAATATCAGCATCAACGGCCTTAGGAACAGATTTCAAGGTAAAACTATCTAAGTACCCCCATGCCTTTGGTGCTCCGGTTACAGTTGCTCCCACTTGAAGATTAGACGTCTCTTGTTTTAAAACAAATTTCAAGGTAATGGTCCCCCATGCATTGTAGCCTGTTGTGGCAACAGCATTTATAGTTTCCGTTCCCGCAAAAAGTTTAATATTGCCAGCTTCAGCACTTGCTCCCCCCATCGATTTTACCGATAATTCATAACTTCCTGCAGGAAGTGTCGGGATCGTCTGCTTTACTGTAAAAGACGGAGCCTCTGTAGCCGTTTCCTTAATCCAATACTTTAAAGCATGGTCCCCTTCATCCTTCGTCATCCAAGTATCAGAGGAGTATAAATAGTGTTGAATATCAATGTTGTCCCAATTTAAGGATTCAATATTCCATGAACCATCATTCCAAAAATTACTTTCAAATCCTCCATTTGTTAAGTATTGTGTTTGTGATTCTGCAGCAAGGCTAATGTGACCATTCAAAAGTAGTGTGCTAAACACCATCACAATGGCTAACAGCATTGCAAACGGCTTGACCATTCTTCTCATATTCTCCTACCCTCTCAAGTTTTTTATGACTATAGCAACATCTTTGCTAAATCACCAAGTAAACGTTTCCACAAAACTGTAAAACTATCAATCTATAGAAAAGACACCCACTCAAAATAACGAAATGGATGTTTTCTATTGGTTGGACAAATCAAGCGGGAAAAGCTCCCGCTCACAATCATCCATTAATTATTTCTTACTTTTTCCAGAATACGAACCTCATACGTTTCCAGAATCAGCTCACCTGTAAGCTCTTCACCAGTAACTAAATCTTTTACATGGTCCTCCAGTACAATTGGCTGCTTCTTTTCCGTAAAATTCATAACGAAAATATAGTCATGTTTAGGAGCTTGTCTAACCTGGACCGATACGCCCTTTTCATGTTTTACAGAAACTACAGGCTGCAGTACTAACTCATTAATTAGTTCCTGGTAAAATTCTCGATGAAACTCATCTTCTAAGCGGCCGCCAAGATAATAGGTTTTACCTTGATTATACTGATGGCTCGTAACCGCTGGGGTATTGGCATAAAAGTCTACCTTATATTGAGCTTCAGCCTTGGCAGTATCAAGTTCAATGACAGTTGCATAATCTTTCAATTCATAGACCTGGCTGCGATAACTTACATAATTTTTATCACTTGGATATAAAGTATCAGTTTCAATTGGCTTCATCCCAAACATCTCTTGCAAGTCCTTATGCCAGCCGCCAAGATAAGTTAAATCATGTTCATTGACAAGTCCGCTAATATAAGTCATAACCAATCTGCCGCCATTTGCAACGAAGGTCTTTAAACGGGCAATGGTTTCTTCACTTACTAAATAAAGCATTGGAACAATCAATAATTTATAGGAAGAAAAATCTTGTTCTTTTGTAATCACATCAACCGGAATATCCTGTTCCCAAAAGGTACGATAATGATCGACTAATGTTTGCGGATATCGCTTGGTTTCCAATCCAAACCCTTGAGCGTCATTTAGTGCCCAATTGCTTTCCCAATCATACAGGATCGCCACATCCGCCGGACGATTTGTCCCCACAACATCCGACAGCTTTTCTAATGTTTGACCAACTTTTGCAACCTCTTTGAAAACACGATTTTCCGGACTATTATCATGATCAACCACTGCGCCATGGAATTTTTCCGATGATCCACGGGATTTCCGCCATTGGAAATACATAACACTATCAGATCCATGAGCAACCATTTGCATTGATGCAAGCAAATGCATACCTGGACGCTTTGCTTTATTAACATTATGCCAGTTGACACCACTTGGGGTAGATTCCATTAATAAAAATGGCTTTTGCTTTAGACTGCGGTATAAGTCATCGATAAAGCCAACTCGCATCGCTAAATCTGCCGTACTTTCCCAATCATTATGCCACGCAGGGTACGCATCCCAGCTGATGACATCAAGGTGTTTAGCAAACTTGCTATAGTCCAGTGCTTGGAATGGTATGAGTTCATGCGTGTCAGCCATAAAGTTTGTCGTAATCGGTATATCAGGTGTTAACTCCTTAATTGGGACAATTTCATTTTCAAAGAATGAAATGGTTTGGTCAGTGACAAACCTGCGCCAATCTAAGTTTAATCCGTGAACCATGCTCTCTCCGATTGGAGATGGGGATTCAATCTGTGACCAGTCACTGTAAGTATGACTCCAGAACGGCCCCCACCAAGCATCATTCAAAGCTTTAAGATCATGATTGTATTTTTCTTTCAGCCAATTTCTAAAAGCATCTTGACATTTGTCACAATAGCATTCGCCACCGTACTCATTTGAGATGTGCCACATTAATAAAGCCGGATGATTACCATATCGTTCTGCCAGCAGTCGATTCATCCTCTGTGTTTTTTCACGATAAACTTCTGAAGTAAAACAGTGATTATGTCTTCCGCCATGCAATTGTTTTACCCTTGCACTATTCACACGTAATACTTCTGGATATTTCTGTGACATCCAAGCAGGACGTGCTCCGCTTGGTGTAGCTAGAATAACACGTCCGCCAATTCCATGAATGTTATTAAAAATCTCATCTAACCATTCAAACTTGTAAACTCCCTCTTCCGGCTCTATTGCAGCCCAAGCAAAAATTCCAAGGGAAAAGGTATTCGTATGAGCTAGTTTCATCAATTTGATATCATCCGCTAATATATCTGGGCGATCTAACCATTGATCCGGGTTATAGTCTCCTCCATGAAGCATGAAGTTCGCTTTCGTTGTATAGTTTTTTTCATGATTTGTCATAATAATCTCCTTCTACCATTAGTTCATACTCACGATTCATTAACCTTTTGTTCCACCTGCTGTTAAGCCTGAAACAAAGTGTTTTTGCAATAACAGGAATGCTACGGCAATAGGTATACTGATGAGAATGGCCCCTGCAGCAAAGGTTGTATAACTTGCACCCATTACTTCATTGACTAAATTGTAGAGTCCAATTGGCAATGTGTAAGATTCTGGTGTTCTCAAAATGGTCGATGACATAACGAAATCCCCAAGTGGACCAGTAAATCCATTCATCGCAACAACCGCTAACATTGGCCGTGACAATGGCATGATAATTTGCAAGAAGATTCTTGTATTGCTTGCACCATCAATTTTGGCACTCTCATCTAAGTCCATAGGAATAGAGTCCATATATCCTTTCATCAGATACGTATTCATTGGAATCGTCCCGCCAATATACAGGAGGATTAAGAGCCAGTGACTGTTCATCATACCTAGAAGCTGCGCCAGTACAAACAGAGCAATTAACGCTGAGAACTGCGGAATCATCTGCAGTAACAAAAACAGAGTTAAAGCATTTTTTCTGCCTTTAAAGCGGAATCGTGAAAAGGCATATGCCGTAAAGGAAACGCTGATAACCGACCCAATCATTGTAAAAATACTAATTTTAAGAGAATTTAAATACCAATGCCCATATTGCAGACTTTCTTTTCCTGCAAATAGCTCTTTATAATGATCCAACGTAGGATTTTTTGGAATAATCGAATTACTGACTAAACTGTTACCGGGGTTAAAGCTTGCTCCCACTGTCCACAGTAGGGGGTAAATGATAATAACCGCCATTAGAATTAAAATTAAATGGGAAGCAAAGAGACGAAAAAATCGATTTCCCTTCATACCTGTTAACATCTATTAAGCCCCCTCCTTAAACGAATTTGTTCTTCTGAATTGCCATAAAGCAATTGCAATGACAAAAACAGATAACAAAATGGTTAATGCAGCAGCCAGTGAATATTGACTTGATTGCATCGTCAATTTGTAGATCCAAGATACTAATATATCGGTTCCGCCGGCATTTGAACCAGGAACTGCTGGCCCTCCGCCGTTGAACAGGTAAATAATATTGAAGTTATTGAAGTTAAAGGTATACTGCGTGATAATAATTGGCGCCATTGCGAGTAAAATCATTGGCATGGTGATATGTCTGAATTTCGCAAAGATAGAGGCCCCATCAATCGTGGCCGCTTCATAAAGGTCGTCAGGAATAGACTGAAGGACACCTGTAGTCACGATGAATATATACGGAAATCCAAGCCAGCCCTGCATTAGGATAAGCGCTAATTTGGACCAAGCAGCATTGGTCATCCAAGGAATAGGATCAATGCCAAACGCAGCTAAAATCGTATTATTAATCGCACCAAAACTGTCATTAAATAGGCCGGCAAAAATCAAAATCGTAACAAATCCTGGTACCGCCCATGGTAAAACTAAAATCGTACGATAAAGTCTCTTAAATTTAAGGTCTTTTTGGTTAACTAGTACAGCTAAGAAAATACCAAGTGCAACCTGCACTGTCGAAGCAACAAGTGTCCAGATGACCGTCCAGCTTAAAACATCGAAAAAGGTTGAACGCCAGATATCCACTGTAAATATTTGCTTAAATGTACTTAATCCAACCCAATCAGCTAAGTGTGCTGGAGGAGAATGGTATAAATCATAATTCGTAAATGCTAATGCAAAGCTAAATAATATTGGAAAAACAACAGCGAAAATCAAAATAAATAGCGAAGGTCCACTAATAACATAGGGATAACCTTGTGAAATTAAATTTTGATAATCTTCTTTAAGAGAACTTGGATTCATGTTTTCGTCACGCATTTTTCCATTCTTATAAGCATCCCGGAAATTTGCGTAATAAAATGCAAGTCCAAAACAGGTAACAATCAGAGCAATAATCCCCTCTGCCAGCAGGAATATGGAATTATCCCGCGGCACTTCCGTCCCAAGTGTCATTAGCCCCCAAAAACCCATATTTAATAAATCTTTAAATACCGCAATGAACGATATCCCTAAAATGAGGAACAACAAACCTTTTACCCATTGTTTATTGTACAATTGCCCAAGCCCGGGAATAACAGAAAGTACTAAGGCGGTTTTACGATACTGCATTTTCTTCACCTCTTTAATTTGAAAGCGTAAGCGCCACGTCCAGTACCGACAGGCATAAGACAAGCGCTGACAGAAGGCGCTTTTTGCCTTCCGAAGCGATTGGCTTATGACCCCGAGGGGCTTGGCGCTGAAGCTAGACATAATCCAAAGTCAGGAATCATTAGAAAACAAATGGTGTCAAACCTCATTAGGCGTTTGACACCATTCTTTATACCTAATTATTTGCTGTGTTTTGCTTTTATTTGTCCTTTAATAGTTTCAGCCGCTTGATTTAAGGCTGCTTTTGGTTCCGCCTTGCCAGTTGCAATAGTTTGTAATGCTGCATCAGCAGGTGTCCAAACTTCGTTCATCTCAGGAATATTTGGTGTCAATTCTGAGAATTGAGATTGCTGTGCAACAGCTTTTGCTGCATCACTCTCTGTGACAACTGGGTCATTAGCTAAATCTTTTACAGCTGGAACTTCTTTTGTAATTTCAAAACGTTTCTTAGAATTATCTTTGTTAGCTAAGTATTCAACTAGCTCTTGAGCAAGGTCTGCATTTTTTGAATATGCACTTACGTTATAGCTCTTCACACCGACGAATGCACTCATGTTTTTACCATTATCTAGCTCAGGAAGTTTAGCTACACCAAAATTTACGCCCGCCTTTGTAAACGGGTCGATGTTCCAAGGTCCAGAAATGATTGCCGCTGCTTTACCTGACGTAAATAATGATTCTAAAACATTAATACCTTGTGCACCGATAATACCAGCAGGGAATAATTTTTCTTTATAAAACTTTTGAATAATTTCTGCCCCTTGAACCGCACCTTTATTATTAATACCGATGTCCGCTGGGTCATATTTACCTTGATCATCTTTATTGAAGATGTAGCCGCCATAACCACTCATTACACTTTGAGCATAATAAATTTGGTCAAATAGAGCTAAAAATCCATAATTGCCGCCTTTAGTTACTTTCTTATCATACTCGTACCATTCATTAAGAGTTTTTGGCAGGTCCTTCTCTGCAATTAGGTCTTTATTATAGTAAAGCATTGTTGTTTCCACTGCTTTTGGAAGACCGTAAACCTTGCCATCTACTTTTTGCGACTGCATAGCAACATCCGTATAAATGGATTGAACATCGTCACCAACGTTTAACTCTTTAATTAACCCTTCGGTTACAGCTGTACCAATTTGGTCACCAGGCATTGTTAATACATCGGGGCCTGTCCCAGCTGGACCATCTAGACGTAAGCCTTCAATTTGTTTTGCGTATGGTTTTTCAACCACTTTGATTTTTACATTATGATCTTTTTCAAACTGGGTAATAGCATCCTTGATACCAGCAGATTTTTGTTGGTCTTCCCAAACTAGTAATTGTTTTGTTTCTTTTGAATCTTTATTTGCAGTATCAGAACCTGACTTACTACTGTCTTGTGGTCCACAAGCAACCAATGAGAAGCTCAGTGCAAGTCCACCTACGATCCCGGCATATTTCTTAAAATTTTTCATATCTTTTTCGTCCTTTCAAGTCAAATGAGTGAAAGCGGTTTACAAGAATAAATATATCACCGTTAAGAAAAAGTGTAAACAACTTTTTTACTAAATTAAGTGAACTTTTTTACGAAAATTAATAAAAAAAGAAGAGCAGTAACTTTACTGCTCTCTAATTGGTACTTTTTCTGACTATTAACTCCGATCCTAAATATAAAGTCTTTACGATTTTACGTTTTTCCAGCACTTGTTCCAAAAGCAATTCGATAGCGTTTTTACATATTTCCTTCAAATCAATATGAAATGTAGTCAATGGCGGCGAAACATATTTTACTACACTAATATTGTTAATACTAATAATGCTTACACGATTGGGAATGGCGATTCCATTTTCATTTAATGCTTGCAGACAGCCAACGGCAATCGGATCTGCTGCAATAAAGAAGGCGGTGGGTAATCCATCACCGAGTTTTTTTATGGCATCCGTCATCAAACGGTAGCCAGTTTCTACAGAAAAACCTCTGTGACAAAAAATAAATTGCTCCTTTAATAACCCCTTCTCCACCATATACGAACGAAACGTCTGTTCACGAATATCCATTTCATCTTGATCTGTATTGGGGTTATGATAGGTACCGCCAATTAAACCGATATTGGAATGGCCTTTTTCTATTAGAAAGTCTACAGTTCTTCGCGTCATTTGCACTAAATCAGGCCGGACGGAATCATAATGATTCGGGTCTGGTGTTGTATCGAGGAAAACACCCTTTGTAGTAATCTTTCTCAAGTATGCTAACTCTTTGTCTGAAAACATACCTACGGCAATAAAGCCCTCAATTGTATCAGGGATTTTCTCGATTCCATCGCTTATTTTATAAGTGGTTAGCTCGATATTATATTTACTTGCCCACTTTTCAATTTCTATCCTCATGGTCTTAAAATAGACATCTTCTAATTCTTCAATGTCTGTTAACCAATACAAAAAGGCAATATTCTTTACTAAAAGCCTTACCGTTTTCTTACGATAGTTTAGTTTTTCTGCAATTTCATATATTTTTTCCCTTGTTTCATCCGGAACAGAAAGGCTTTGATCATTATTTAAGACACGTGAAACCGTCGAGATTGAAAAACCCGACTCTTCGGCAATATCTTTTATTGTCGCCATTCTATCCACCTCCACTTCTGTTATCGTTTACATAAAAATTTAAAAATATTAATTTCACTTATTTATCAATGGTATGTTTCCATAAAACGAAGTAAAACTTTTTACTTGTATTTTACTAGTTTTTCTTAAACAGGTCAAGCTTTCCTAGAGTACTTTAGTTTACAACTCCTCCACGTCGTATCTAAATCCTAGATCGCCAAAGCTTTTTTACACAAGAAAAGAGCCTGTATACCCAGGCTCTTTCTTGCTAATCTCCCTTACCCATTGGAATAGTAATTTTCTCAAGTCCCTCTCCAATAATAATTTCTACATCCGTAACCACAACATGCGGTACATTGTCCCATAGATTAATAGCATTCACACTGCCCGGTTGCCCAAACACCGCATTTACCAGCCAGTGCGTACCTGGATTAAGGCTTGCCTTTACTGTCGGAATGACTGTACGGGTATTCACCAAATTCGTGTTTGCATTAGGATAGACCAACTCCGGCTGCCCGTTTCCATAAATACTTTTGATGCCGCTTGCTCCCCACGGTAATACGGCTAAGCTTTCTAGCTTATTCGCCAATACTTCCATTTTTTGATCTATACATGCCTTATGTTCTAGTCCTAGTGCGAATCCCCCATCCGCAACATCGAGGCTCCTACTTGTCTCAATACAATGGATACGGATATGCCATGGTATCCCCGCCACAATCCAGGTCCGAATCACGACATCCTTCCATGGACTCCATTTTGTATAAATCAAGTTTTCATCAATGGTATATTCTTCACTCTTTCTTTTACCCCTAAAAATGTTGTCACACTCGCTGACAGCCAGCATTGAATCAAATGCACTTTGCCCAAGCCCCCACTCTGCTTTTGATACACTAAAACCAAATACATTTGAGTAAACAAACTTTTCGTATTTGGCCGCAGTATGGGAGTGGTCATTCGTATGCTGATATCCCGCGTTAAACGCAACAAGATGGTCGTTGTCATCCCGTCTGCACAATATAAAGCGTGGTGCTGGTTGAACCACCTTCGTTTTTAAAACTGGAAGCGGCATTTCTTCTGCCCGCCAAAAAGGATGATTCTCTGGCAACGCTATAGGTAAAAAGGTCTTCAGGGCCCAATACGGTGAGCCGGGTGAATTGTAATTTTCCGCCATAAGCAAATTGGGATAGCGATAGCCAATTGTCAACAAACCATTAGAAGCAAAAATAGGCTGACTGAACCACCAGCGGAGGTTCCTTAAGATCAGTCCCTTCATCACACCCATAGGAAACGGCTCCGCTCCAGCATATACGAGGGCACTCCAAAAGGCAGATTGGGCAAATCTATAGGTTAAGCTTCTTCCATATGGAAGGGCAGAACCATCACTACTAAACCAATAGATAAAGTCTTTAGCGTAAGCCTCGGCTCTGCTTTTATAGCGCTGCGCCCTTATTGGATCCTCTTCACTCATCAGTGCTGAATATAGAAGACTGTAAAAATGGATCGCAAATGGCCCGTAATAGTCACAATGAGCATCTTTTCCGTCCGCATACCATCCTTCTCCTAAATGAAATTGGTCTATACGGTCAAGGTTTTCCTTCACTTTTTCCTGGTCATAAGGTAATCCCACTCTCTTAAAACCAAGGTTCACAAGCACAGGAAAAAACAGCCAATTACAATCATATACTTTGATTTGATTAATTTGATTGAGCCAATTATATAAATTCCCTTTATCTTGATTATTTAGTGGTTCCCAGACTTTTTCAGGTGTTAGTGCTAAGCAATAGCCAAATGCCGCCATTTCGACTGCCTTTTGATGGAAGTCGGTAATTTCTCCCCAGTATTCCTCATGGGAAGGGTTTGTACCATTCTTGATTCCTTGCAGACAATCTTCCCAGATTTCCGATTCTTCTCCTCCAGCCAATAGTGGAACGAGACCCCAAAGCACCCTTGAGAACCCCTCCATTCCAGCAATTGAATCAGAGTAACCGGCACCTGTACTTCCAATTTCTAAAAGTGCTCTTCCCTTACTGTAATAGGGCTTCAATGGGTTTATAATTTGATTTACGGCATTAATAAAATCTCGTCGTGATTGGAGAGGATTCTTTTGTATAGGTAAATCTAGTTTTAACATATACGATAGCTCCTTTTAATGACAAGTGGCCACGTGCTGGCCGATTATTCTACCAAAATAATTCCTTGTAACCTTTTAATCTAGCAAGCCCTTCAACAAAATAGTAATCCCCATAAATCAGTGGGTTATCTGTATATTTCCCTTCAGGAAAATGGCTTGTCCCATGCAGGATTAACCCTTCCTCCTCCGAACCATCCCAATTACCATAATTCCTGTAAAGGGATTCGAGGATTTTCTCCCCAGCCCGTTTGTAAACAGGTGCTTCTGCTGCGGTTACCTCAGTTGCCAATAACAAGAGACCCGATGCGGCTATAGCACCTGCAGAAGAATCCGTTGGTGAATCGATATCTGCAGGAAGGCGGAAATCCCAATCAGGAACAAAATCCTCCGGGAGATGGGAGATAAAGAAATGAGCCACTCTTTTGGCAGTTTCCAGGTATTTTGCTTCTTTAGTATAGTGGTAACACAATGTCAGACCATAAATCGCCCAGGCGGTTCCTCTAGACCATGCTGAGTCCGGGCCGTAGCCTTGTCCCCCCAAAGCCTCAACCTTACTTCCGCTTTCGGGATCAAATCGGACAATATGGTGTACACTGCCATCATTCCGGATGAAATGCTCCAGCACCGTGTCAGCATGCCTTTTGGCAACACTTTTGAATCTTGGATCACCTGTTTCTTTATTTGCCCAGTACAATAGCGGCAAATTCATCATACAATCAATAATCGCTACCCCGCTATTGTCTTCTCCCTCTGTCCATGGATTCCAAGCTCTGATAAAATTTCCATTTACATTAAATCTTCCCATGAGGAGATTGGCAGCCAAGAGTGCACGACGTTTGGAATCCTCATTTCCTAAGAGTTTATAGTGGGCAACACTGGTTAGAGTCCACATAAACCCCATATCATGATCGAGCCGGTAATACTCATTTTGGACAGTGTCCAGCTTGGCCTCACATTCCTCTGCCAGCTGCTTTAATGCAGCATCTTTCGTATCCTGATACACCAGCCACAGCAATCCAGGCCAAAAACCAGCTGTCCACCAGTGCGGTTCCGCAAGAATATAAGTCCCGTTTTCACTTGCATGCGGAAAATTGGCTCCTATTGTTTTGCTGGTTCTGTTTATTTTTTGTGTAACTTGCTGCCATGCTTCATTTACCCAGTTTAATTGTTCTGTCATTTTCTTCACCCTTTCTATTCAAATTGAAAAACCAATTTAACACTACAATCCTTTTCTGGATTTATTACAATAAAATCAAGTGCAATATTATTTTCCGTTTTTCCAAAATGGTTCTCAAATTCTAGTATTCTTACTACTAGCCTTAGCTTTGTTTTGTCATATAAAATTCTGAGCCTTTGTTGTCCCTCAAGGATCACTCCTTTACCATCCATCGTTATGGAAAGTGATGGTATGATAAATCGTTCAATAATAGAATCGGGTTGTTCTTTACAAGTGTAGATGTCTTCCAAAATTAGCTTAGGCTGTTTTCTTTTTATCCAAGTAAACTTTCGGGATAATTTTTGAAGACTGTCTACTTCATACGCATTTGTAATATCCAATTCAAAGGTATCAACCTCTTCTTCAAATGAAGCATTACAGATGCTGGCAAAACGCTCTGGACCTTCTTTTTGAAATTGATTATTAATAATAGGAACAGAATGTCCCTGGGAACCGTTACATAAATACGTATAGCGTTTGTCATTAAAGTAATCTTTAGTGTATAAACCAGCGCCCAAATCTTTTAAAAACACTTCATTATTACCTTGCAAGATAAAATGGCCGAGATCATTATGATTATGAGGTTCATCATTATGACCGCCTTTTGCTGCGAAGGAAAAACAGCCGAATTCTGATTGATGCCTTGAAATAAACCATGCAGGTTTTTCCGAGTAAAAGGTTTCGCTCTTCCTTTGTGTCGGTAATGCCGTTTCATCAAACCATAGTAGATTGCGAATGGCTGGAGCCCATCTGCTGCAATGATCCTCTGTATACTTCGCGCGTAAATCCTGTTCCGGGACCTCAAAATCATTGTAAATTCTGCTTAAATAATGACTCATGCCTAAAAAAACGGTGGCTGTCGGCTGGGCATCTGAAAAGTTCACAACCAAGTTCCGACTCAGAAAACACCTTTGTTGAAAGAGGGCAATCTGATGGACCTTTTCAGAAACAAAGAGGTTCCACTTGCCTCCAGTCCTCTTTTTTAATAAGTCTGCAAAATACACATAATAGCCAAAGCCATATTGCCAGTAGCCGTACCCCTCAAGACAAATGCCATCATCATTGAAACCTTTTAAATAAGAATCCATGGCTGGAAGCACCCGCTCTATTACTATGGCGAGTTCTCCAGTATCCTTCATTAAATGCAGCGCCGCTGACCCAATTGATCCCGCACAAACAGCAGCCCAATTATGGGTCTGTGTTTCCCATCCAAATTGATTTTCCATAAATGGATGAAAGATTCGTTTAAATACTTCGTCATAAATACGCTTACAAATGAGCGGATTCAAGTAATCCTCTGTGAGTCTCAATATTTCTGCCAAAGAAAATGCGGTTTCAGCTGCAAACAAGTCAATCGAATATGTTTGCACAAAAGCCTCTTTTAATGAGTAACTGACTTGTACCGATGTTTCCGGACTATTTAGCAAATGAGCGGGCAGGCACCAGCTGTACTCATTACAAATCGACCAAATGGTATTTTCCAACGCCGTTAAATAATCAATGTTTGTAGGTTCGAGCAAAACCATGATCGCAAATGTATTCAGCCGTCTCCTCTTTTCAAAATAAACCTTTTCATATTCAAGCCTGAAACCCGTTTCAGCAAAAATTTTAAACAGTGAATAAGGCAGCTCTGGGTCTTTTTCTGTCAATAGCCTCCCTGCCTCATTCCTAATTTCATCAAGAAGCGGTTGAAAAGCGGCATTGTGGCTGATAGATCTCCACCATTTGTTTTTTTCTTCCATGCTTGAAAATAACAAAGAAGTATTCACTTCTAGCAATCTTTTATAATCAACAATGATCAAGCCTTTCACCTCCTAATTTACCTTACTTACGGAAAAAGCCTTTTAAAAAGAGGAATCCGGCTTTTACCAGATTCCTTATACCCTTCTCTTTTATTCTTATTTATCCCACTTCTAAGGATTGATGTTGTGATTGGTGCAGGTTCCAATAGTAACTCTTTCGGCTTAATAACTCGTTATGCGATCCTTCCTCGATGATTTTGCCTTTATCAATGACAAGGATACGGTTTGCATTTTGAATCGTAGAAAGGCGGTGAGCAATAATAAAAGATGTTCTTCCGGCAAGCAAGGTCTCAAGGCCTTTTTGCAGCGCCAGCTCTGTTTCCGTATCAATCGAAGAGGTAGCCTCATCCAGAATTAAGATCTTAGGATCGGCCAAGAGTGCACGGGCAAAGGAAATCAATTGTCTCTGTCCAGTAGAAAGCCTTGTGCCACGTTCGTTGACCTCTGTTAGATAACCATCGGCTAGACCGCTGATAAACTGATGTGCCTGGACAGCCTTCGCAGCCGCGATCACTTCCTCGTCTGTAGCATCAAGCCGGCCATAACGGATATTATCCATAATTGTGCCAGAAAAAATAAATGGATCTTGAAGCATAACGCCCATTTGCTTCCTTAGAGAAGGAATGGTAACTGTATTGATATCAACACCGTCAATTTCTATTTTTCCGGTGCTTACATCATAAAATCGGCTGAGCAAGCTGACAATTGTGGTCTTTCCCGATCCGGTAGCACCCACAAGTGCGATGGTTTCACCAGGATTGACAGAGAAACTTACATTTTTAAGGATTCTTTCGCCTTCTTCATATTCAAAGACAACATCCTTGAATTCAACTTTTCCTTTAATAAGAGGAAGCTCCACAGCATTTGGTTGATCTTCTACGGTAGGCTTTTCATCGATCATTTCAAAAATTCGTTCCAAATAGGCCGTTGCATTAATAATCGCATTGTAGAAGTTTCCGATATTGGCAATTGGAGCCCAAAACATGCTTATATAGCCAACAAAGGCAACCAAAGCACCGACAGTTACTCCTTCTCCAATCTGGGATATACCGAATACATAAATAATCGAAGTAGTGAGAATCGAAATATTCTCAATCGAAGGCCATAGCAGGAACTGGATTCTAACCGCTTTCATCCAGGAGCTTCGATAACTTTCCGATACATCTCTAAAGATTCGTTTATTTTCCTCTTCCCTTGTAAAGGCCTGAGTTACTTTAATCCCATTGATACTTTCATGAATATAAGCATTCATGTTGGACTGCTTATTACTTAAAGTTTGCCATGCTTTCCGCTGTGCATTTTTAATAAGGAGAATGACGGCAGCAAGGACAGGAAATCCGAGCATTGCCATTAGCGTTAACTTTACATCAATCGCTAACATAAAACCGACAATAACGAACAGGCTAAACAGGTCCGTAATCAAATTAATTAATCCATTTGATAATAAATCACTTAAGGAGTTAACATAGTTAACCACCCTCACTAAAATCTTCCCGTGCGGCCTGCTGTCATAAAAGGAAAAAGACAATTTTTGCAAATGGGTAAACAAGTCTTTTCTAATGTTGAGGATGACGCTCTGCCCTATCTCGGACATCATTCTAATTCTGAATTTCATACAAATCCCGGTAATCACTAGGGCACCAAGGTAGATGCAGGAAAGGACCACTAAACT
Source organism: Bacillus sp. AFS037270 (assembly GCF_002585305.1). Next base: position 80,992 of record NZ_NUNF01000002.1, read on the forward strand.
TCCTACATCCTTGTTCGGAATACTATCATCGATTGCTTTTTTTATTAAATAGGGTCCAATTAAATTTGCTCCGCTGGCAATCAGCATAATCAAAACGGTTAATAGAATCTTTTTTCTGTACGGTTTTAAATAAGTAAATAATCGTTTCAGATGAACAAAGCTGAATGGTGATTCCAACTCTTCATCCACATCAAATTTATTGCGCGCCATTGAGATAGATCACATCCTCACCATTGTGCTGACCATCAAAATTGCCATTTTGATTCATAAACACTTTGTAGTAATACCCTTTTTTCGCAAGCAGCTCTTTATGCTTACCTCTTTCAATGATTTCGCCATTTTCCATTACAAGGATTAAATCAGCCTCTTTTACAGAAGAAATCCGATGAGCAATGATAAAACATGTCTTCTCTTTTAGTAATGACTTTAATGTCCGCTGGATACGAAGCTCCGTTTCCATATCGACAGCTGATGTTGTGTCATCAAGGACTAGGACGGATGGGTTCTTTAGAATAGCCCGGGCTAAAGCAATCCTTTGCCTTTGGCCTCCCGAAAGACCTACACCCCGTTCCCCAATAATCGTGTCGTAACCTTCTGGAAGGTTGGTAATAAAATCATGAGCCTCCGCCATTTTAGCAGCAGATTGCACCATTTCCAAGGTAGCATCTGGATTCCCATACGCAATATTCCCCTCAATCGTATCGGAGAATAGGAATATATCCTGCATGACCATGGCCATACTATCTCTCAATTTAGAAATATCCCAATCTCTAACTTTAAGCCCATCCACTATTACTTCCCCGCCGGCTGTATCATAAAAACGGCTTAAAAGGTTTACCAATGTAGATTTACCAGCTCCGGTTGGACCGATGATTCCTACTGTTTGGCCCGGAAGCACTTTAAAGCTGATATCTTTCAGGACCTGTTCATCCCCATAACTAAAGGACACATGGTTAAACTCAACACCCCCACTAATGTGTCTAATAGCTGCTCGGTTTGCTTCATTGGTGATTTCTGGTTCAGTATTTAACAAGTCCTCCACTTTTTCAGCTGAAGCAATAAACCGCTGCACATCATTGATTAACCATCCAGCCATTCGCATAGGATTATTTAACGCCCAAATCAAGGAATTAAAGGTTACTAATTCCCCAAACGTAAGCGAACCATTAATGACCATAATTCCTCCAACCAAAATCATCACAACAGTTAATACTCCTGCAAGTGAATCGAGCACAGGCAAATATTTTTCCCAAACTTTTGCAGAATCAAGACTCTTTTCCTTAAAGGCCTCATTTTCGACTGAAAACTTGTCAATTTCGTAATCTTCCTTCGCAAATGCCTTTACAACCCGATTTCCGCTAATGTTTTCCTGTACCACTGAGTTTAACCGTGCAAACTGTCCCCTAATCTCTGTAAAGGTCGGTTTGACCGTAAAGGATAAGCGAGTAGCAAAGAAACCAATAATCGGTGTTACCGCTATCATTGCCAAAGCCAATAATGGGTTAATATAGAACATAAACCCAATCGCAATGAGTAATATGGTTAGATTTTCGAAGATCATATAAATAGCCCACGCCGTAAAATGCCTTACAGCTTCTAGATCCCCGGTCATACGGGCCATAATATCTCCCGTTTTGGTCCGATCGAAAAAACTAAAATCTAAATGCTGAAGCCGGTCATACAATTGTTCTCTAATTTTAAATATGACGTTTTGTGAAACTGCTTCAAACATTAATTGGTAATTATATCGAATGACCGTTTTGATAACGGTAACCCCAATCATAGTCCCTAAAAAGGGCCATAATAAATTGTTCTGGTGGCCATAAATCACTTTATCGACAATTTTTCCTGCAAAATATGGATTCAGCATGTTTAGCATGGAAACAGCTAATGCCAGAAATAGTCCACTGAATAATCGAATGCGAAAGTTCTTAATATACCCCCACACCCACCGTATGCTTTGCATAATTCAACTCCCCCTCCCTACACCTCTTTACATAAATACATTAAAATAAAAACATTTATGAACCAATTATAGTGTTATTATTAAAGAATAAAATATAAAATCATAACAAAAAATTGCACAATCCTAACATTAGAGGAGAGATCAAATGCTTCAATTGTTTGCCCCGCCTTTACCAACACTTCTTGCCGCCGGTAAAAATACTTTTGATATCGGTCAAACACATCTAAATCGAAATAATATTGGTGTTTTTGATTTATTAGTTGTCACAAAAGGACAATTGTTCATGGGTGAAGATTATCGTAAATATAAGGTTAGTAGAGGAAATGCATTGATTCTCTACCCCGATCGGCACCATTATTCTATTTCACCGTGTGATGAAATTACCGACTTTTTTTGGTTTCATTTTGTTTCTTCGAAGGGCTGGCAGGACCTTACCATTTCTAAACCTTTTCATTACGAGGAAAGAGCTGCTGAAGATTGTGGAAACTTTTTATCAGAGAGCCCGTTCGGAATTACACTACCCAAATATTGCAAAGTATCCAATTCTGAAGCGGTTGAACTCCTGTGCTCAAAAATTACTTCATCGGAAAATGAGTCTATCTACTCTAGAGAATGGCAGCGGCAGATCCTTTTTCAGCAATTACTCCAAGAACTTTCAAATCATATGCACTTAGCCAATTCTCTGCCCGCATTCGCGGTCGCAGAAAAAGCAGCCGTTTATTTGCGGAAAAATTATGCCAAAAAAGTGACCTATGAAAGTATTGGCCGGGCTCTCAAATTCCATCCCAATCATATTGCAAGATGCATGATCCAGTCCTTTGGCTGTACACCGATTGAATATGTAAATAAAATTCGTATTGATCAAGCAAAGATATTATTGGTTTCAACAGATTGGAGCATTGATAGGATTTCAGAAAGCAGTGGTTTCACACAATCCGCATATTTCAGTAGAATCTTCAAAAAGCTGGAACATTTAACTCCCAATCAGTTCCGAAAACAATATGTTGGAAAAGTACCTAATAATAAATCATCAATTAAAAGCAATGAGGACACGCCCTAGTTCTGTTTCATCACTCAACTAGGGCGTGTCCGTTTTACTTTATTTTTCCTTTAGATCTGTCTTTTTTATTTTAATAAAAGGTTACTAGACAGTGATATTAATAGATTTGCTTGCTTTTCCGTAATAGATTTACCGCTTTGGGCCGACAGTTCATTCACAAATGCTTTAAGTTTGCCTGCCACAGCCTCTTTATTTCCTCCAGCAAATGCTTCTTTTGCTGAGGCAAGTTTGGCTGTAAGTGAATGCGCTATTCCTTCGTCTGTAATAAACGACTCAGTCAATCGGCTTAGACTGTCGAAGTCAACAGTCACTGTAAATTGAATTTCAGCTTCCGAGGAATTCCCTGCATGATCTGTAGCTTTTGCTGTAAATTTATTTACACCAACACTATATTCATATGCTGGACCTTCAATGGCCGGACAATCAACAGATTCAATTCCAGATAAATTATCGCTTGCACTGCAGGAGATGGATATGTTTCCATCAACAGAATAGGTTCCCTCATTACCTTTAACCGTAATGACTGGAGCTGTTATATCTTCTTCCACAATCATAATCCAGCTGATTTGCGGATCTGGTGAACCAGGTACCCTGCGAACAGTCACATCCAATTTTCCATCCGTTACGTTCACATGTTGATAGCTTAGAGCATCATATGCACTTGTAAATACATATCCCTTTGTTTTTGTTTCACCGTTAATTAGGATATCCGCTTTTCTGCTTCCCTTAGTCGATGAATACCAGCGATCATATAGACCGGTATATACCGTGTACTTACCATTTTTTAGATCAAACTTATATGAAAGGTCATCACCAGAATTCGCTAAAAGGTAGCGTAATGAAGAAAATAAATCATCACCTTCTCCGCCAGCAAGTCTTGTTTTATCCCCAACAAATCCCCATGTCTGACCATTAACTGGGTCATACTTTTGATCAATTACATCTTTGTTTAATAGTGTATTCTCCATATAAGAAGACCATGTCACGTAATCACTTGTTTTCACTCCGCCCGCATGGACAAAATATCTTACATGATCCGGGATAACTAAGATTTTTGTTCTAATCACTTTATTGGCTAACTCAGAAAGTGTGCCTTCAACGACAACGGTACTAGGCTTTGAGAAATCTGCTGGATTAATTGCCCATGTTACCGCCGTATCAAGCTTTTCCCCCTCTGAATTTGTTACGTTGATTCTATTCGGTAAAGTGGGCACTTGACCAACAGACACCTTCTCAGGCAGTTCTGTATTGATGGTGACTTTCCCCATTCTGTCTAATGCATCCAGTTTCCACTCTTCATACCATTGCAGACTCATTTCATCACCCTGGCCGAACTCAATTGGCAGCCAAATATATCTTGAATCCTTTAAATCACTAGCCTTCCATCTGTCAGCCATAAAAATAAACTTACCCTTTTTAGCATCGACTGGAATAACGTTGGTACTTTGTGAATCAAATGTCGTCGAAGCTTTGTCGCCTATCGAAGGATCACGCAAAGGCTTCCATTCTCCAAATATATTATCCGCCACTGTATACCTAGCTGGATTAGGGTCCCAGCCGGTAGCGCCAGATGTTATTAAATAGTATTTTCCTTGATATTTAAACATTGCCGGTGCTTCACGCTGCGCACCTGGAAATACCCTCACATAATCCTCACCATAAACCGCTTTATACTCAGTATCACGTTCTATATTTCCGTCCTTATGCCAGCCTACTACATCGGTATAAGAATCATTTAGCTTTGAAATATAAATCGTCCTATTTTCTTCGCTAGAATAGATCAAGTATGCAGTACCGTCATCATCCTTGAACAAATTCATATCACGAGCCATCCCCGGCTGATCTGGCTGACCATTGTAGGTGGCATCCTTAGGTGCTCTATCCATCCGATTGCTTACTTGATAAACGAAAGGTCCTGTAGGAGAGTCACTTAATGCATAACCAGCTTCCGCTTTTGCATACATCGCAGTTGATGTAGTCGAAGGGCCATCGGTATGCATCCACATGACATATTTTTTTGTCTTTTCATTGTAGATGACTTTAGGTCTTTCTATTACCCGGTCTGTACCAATATCATTTAAAATATCGGCTTTGTCCTTTCTGCCTTCATAAAGTCTAGAGATTAACGGGTCGGTCTCAAACTGATCCATCGATTCAATGGCAGTAAGGGCTAAGCCTTCATCTTTCCAGTTATATAAATCAGTAGAAGAATAAACTCTTACCCCTCTGGCAGGAAGATATCCATTTGTTTTATCTTCCCCGTACCAATAGTATTTTTTCGTTTGCTCGTCATACATGATCCCGCCGCCGTGCGCTTGAATAAGGGCACCGTTTGTATCTGTCCAAACTTGCCCCGGTTTATAGGAAGTATTTGGAGCGTAAACAGTAAGCCCTGCCAGTGCAGAGTCTAGATTTTTTATGGCTGTTCGAATTTGCTCCTGAATCGTCTTATTCTCACTATCTAACCCGTTTTCATTGATATTTTTAACCAGGGCATCTGCTTGTGTGATGGCTTTATTTAGTGATTCTAGGCTGAATTGGGTATAGGTATTTGTTTTATCCGCCTCTTTCTTTGCCGATTCTATTTTTGCATCCAAATCTGAAAGAGGAATCACAACATATTTTTTGATAATGATATAGTTTACTAATGGGTCATTATAGTTTGATAGGGCAGCTGTGGCAGGTCCTTGGATTCTGACATCTAATTCTCCATCCGTTACCGAAACCTGTTGATAAGTAACCTCTTTTTCAGCATTATAGCTTCCAATATCCAAATCTCCATTGGATAGATTTTGTCCCTCACCGATGATATTCACACTTCGGCCGCTCCACGGATTTTTGAATCCTAATGTAAGATCATATTGACCATTCGGCAGCTCGAACTTATACTCTAATGCCTTATCCCTAACTTGCGGTCCGTTATAATATCGAAGTGAGCCAAATTTATCAGCGCCATTAGAGACACTAGTATTACTAGCGGTGGTTACCAATCCCCATGTTTTTCCAGTAACACTGTCTACACCGTATTTTTGCTCTGTTTTACTAGAATACCGCCCAAATTGATCGGTTCCCTCGACCGTATCAGGGGTCGGGTCACCTGCATTCACAAAATAGAGCACGTCTGTGTCCACGGTTGTCCCCTCAGCAGAAACATGTCCGGTTGAGGAAAAGGTTGGGATTGTAATGAGTGAAGCTGTTAAAATCGAAGATAAAACCTTTTTCATTTTAAGCAACAAGATTCCTCCCTACTTTATTAATGTTTCTTTCCTTCTGTAGTCAAAGAGGTAATTTCATGTAGAGGAACCCTACTTCCTGAGCCGTTAGCGAATAGGGTTCATTGCGTTTTTAAAGGTGTCATATATCAAACGTGGTTTTTCTTTGTCGAAAGACATTAAGCCCATTGTGGAAATTCCATTAATCTGTTGGTTGTAGTTTAATCTTTCTTTATAATCTTTTAACACCCAGAACGTATAGCCGGCCATATAAGGCAGGCGACTAGGATCTGTTACCTGATTCCAGTGATTTAGGAACTTGTACGATTGCCATTCTTCTGTTCCGGACTGTGTTTCTGGTCCATGGTTATTGATTTCATCTGCATAGGCCCATGTTCCATTTTCTGTAATCAGAATTGGCTTATTTGGATAGGTTTTATGAACGATATCCAATGTCCGCCCCAAGTCTGAATCCTGCATATAAAAATAACCGAAGTATTCATTTAAACCAATTACATCCGCCAAGTCATAAGCCGGGTCCCAGCTGCTTCCAGATGCCCATGTGACGGGACGTTTTTGGATATCAACGCTTTTGACCGCTTCCTTCATATCTGCCAGCCAATTACGATAAACAGTTTGATCATCCCAAATCCCTGACTCATTCTGTAATGACCACATGATGGTGGAAGGGTGATTGATTTGATTCCAAGCCATACTTAAAGCTAAGGCTCTAGAGAGACCATAAGAGTTTGTTTGCAGCGCTTCCTGCTTTGTATCAAGCCACATATTCTCTACTTCATCAAGCACCATTAATCCACGTTGATCCGCAAAATCATACACATATGGATGACGATTGTAGTGGCTATTACGTATGAAGTTTGCATTCACATCCAGAACATGACTCAATTCCGTATTATATTCTTCAATTGTCATAGAGCGGCCGCTTGCAGCCGTTTCCTCATGCCAGTTAAGTCCCTTCAAAAATACCTGTTTCCCATTTAGTGTTAATTTGCCATTCTCTACTGCAATGGTTCGCATTCCATAATTTGTGGAAAGACTGTCATCGAGAGACCCATTTCCTTTTTGAATAACCTGACCTTCCCCTTTTCCTTTATAAAGTTCTGCGGTTACTTGATAAAGATTCGGGGAATCTGGAGACCAATAGGCTGCTTTTGGAATTTGGAAATCCATTGAAACGACTTTTACTTCACCAGGTTTTAAATCCACTTCCTGTGACTTAGGATCTCCACCTGTTTTTTCCCCTGGATCGACAACTAATTGGCGATGTACTTCTTTATCGCCATGGTTGTACACAACCACTTTTGTTGTTAAGGTATGATCGCCTGTTGCAGTTAGTATTTTGCTAACATTTACATCGGATGTTGCTTCTAAATAAACACTGCGTGTAATCCCTGCATATGGCCAAAAGTCTACCGGTTTATACGGCAGTTCTGTGTCAGCTGTAATTGGTTTCGGATTCGAGCTTGTATAGGAATCATAGGTCGGTTTACGGTATACTCGGACCGCAATGACATTATCTTTTCCAGGTTGTAAATATTCGCCTACATCCAGGGCAAAAGGTGAATATCCCCCTTCATGTTCCCCCACCAAATGACCATTGACATAAACCCATGCACGATAGTTAACGCCAAGAAAATTAAGCTTGACGAATTGGTTTTTCCAATTAGCATCAGGCGAAAAATGTGTCCGGAACCAAGCGTAACCATCGTAAAAAGCACTTCCTTTTCCGAAGTTTGATCCATCGTATGTACCAAATCCAGGGGTATCATACAGATCCCAACTGCCCGGAACCTTTTCTTCTTGCCAATTTTTATCACCGTATCCTTGTTCAAACCACTTTTCATTCAACCCTTGATTATTTGGGTCCATGGCGAATTTCCACTTACCATCAAGGTTTAAATAACTTCTACTTTGCTCTTTTAACGTCCATGTATCAAACGAAGGAACTGGTTCCCCATATTGAAACAACACATTCGTTCCATCAATTGATTGCACTTTCGTATTCATCGGTTCATGTTCAGCAATATTCACATTATTTCCTTTTGTATCTGCCTTGGCATTAGGCAGCCCAGCAAAAAACGTGGAGCCAAGAAGAAGAACACCAATCCCAAAACTAGTGAATTTTCGATTCATTTGCCAACCTCCCGTTTGATATAATTCTTAATCCTGAAAAGTAAGTACTTTTAAATTTGAAAACCTCACCTTTTTAGACTGCTTGATTTCAAAAAAACAACTTATTTTTGAAATCGGTTTCATAAATCTCTAAAATAGAAACGCTTACAATTATTTGGATAACTAAATTTTTCATCACCCCCCTAATGTCCTTCAAAGTGTTGTTTCTAAACGAACGTTGAGTCGCCATATTTTAAACTGCTGATACTTCATCATTACTTTTCTGATCAGCCAAAGTTTAATTATATAAGCTGATTAACGGATGATTGACCAGATATTTTTTAATGTTATATTTTTTGATACCAAAATAACTAAACGATTATGAAACCCGTTTCAAAATTAAGTTTTATAATTGACTAGATGATTAAATCTAAAGAATATTTTTACAATTGTAGCTAAATTTTACATGATAGACTTCTACTGTGTCATGGGCCTATTTTCTTATGTTAGGCTACTATTGAATAAATTTTAATTGGAGATGGATACTATTTTTTTAAAGGGGGTATGATAGTGGATTTAAATTCATTATGCTATCTCGGACTTGGATTCATTAGTATCATTCTTCTTATTTATATATGTATAAAATCAGATGTCAGACAAGCCTTATTAACTTTTATGGGCATGGTCGGGCTGGGGTATATCATTGAGGCTGTCATTTATAACTTTTTAAGCAGCTATCAATATTATCCTCATATCATCAAACACGATCCTATTTATGATAGTGCTTTGGGTGCCATCGCATCTAATGCCTTAACATTACCTGTGGCTGCCACCTTTCTTGCGGCTTTCCGTAGAAATTGGCTTTGGGTGGCATTTACGATTGCTCTGTATGCGGGGATTGAATGGCTTTTTTTAGAACTACATATCTATAAGCATCATTGGTGGAAGACTGTCTATACGTCCATTGGCCTTCCCTTTTATTTTCTATTTGCTAAATTTCTTTATCGAAAAATGAGTGTCCCATTAAAAGGCTTTTTTCACACCCTTTGTTTATATCTCATTATAAGTCCCTTTTCAGGTTCGCTGCATTTTATCCCGATCATGTTTTTTTCTAATCGCTATTATGAGTTTGGTTTATTTGCTAACCAATCTAAAGATACGACAGCTTTTTCAACCATTTTTTATTTATGTGCGAGTATTGTTTACGTGTTTATGGCCAAATTTCAGCCTTTACCACGATGGGAAAAATACCCTGTTATAGGACTTTGTATGTACTGCGCCACACACATACTGAGACGTGCCGGAATCCTCCACAGTTTAGTATGGTGGGACACATGGTATTACATTGTACTATCTTTCCTCTCCCTTCTCTTTACCGAATTCATTAGTAAATCTCTCCATAAAGGCTCTTTGGCATCCAAAATCTAAAGCAAAAGCGGCTCAACCAATCGGTTGAACCGCTTTTGCATAGTGACAAAATGATTAATGGTGTCAGGCACCACGTTTGATTTGTTTGAATTGGCCCTTGGATAGGACGGTTTTTTCGAGGCGGTGGGCCATTATTCCGGCTAGGACGGATAAGACGATATCCTTCGGCAGGGGTGCTACCATCCATAACCATGCCATTTTGTAAGAGAAACCTTCTGGAGCTGCAGCCCAAAGTTTATATGCGAAATACATCCAGTTGGTTCCGAAAAGATAGTTGACCGCCATTCCTATTAACGAAGCAGTGATAAACGCAGACAGGCTTTTATTCCTTTCAACCATTTTACCAATCATAAATGCTACCAATATATAAGAAAGAATAAAGCCAAATGTAGGTCTTATGATAATGGAAAGCCCGCCGGTAAAGTCAGCAAAAACAGGAACTCCGACTAAGCCCACTAACATATAAACGGTCAAAGCAATTGAACCTAAACGGCTTCCTAAAATGGCTCCCGCTAAAATAGCAAAAAAGGTTTGTAGTGTAATCGGAACTCCGCCCACATGTAAAAATGGAGCAATCGTCGAAATATTTGCCCCAATGGCCATCAGTGCCACAAACATAGCAGCAAGTGTTAAATCTAATGCCCTTAAATTCCTCATTTAATCCCCCACCTATATTTTTTATCTTATCTTTAAAATAAATGGTAAGGGAATCATTGTCAACTGAAAATTAATAGTAGTTAACAATATGAATATCGAAAGCTTTGGAGAATAACCTTATTTATTACGGCAGTATTTACAAACCTGGATGGTTTGGCCTGTTTCTGTTTTATGTGAATATAGCAATTTTATCCCGGTTCTTGCGCATAATGGGCATGTCCCCCGTCCATTTGAAGGAAGGTTGCTGATTGTCTTTCCTCTGTTTCTCTTTGCCATTCTCATCATCCTTTTTCTATTAATCTTGTTTCTTTATCTAATGATGGACTGACACAAATATTGTTAGGCAAATAACGTTTTTAAGATAATTTTTTGTCCCGATTATTATAGCCGGCAGGCAAAAGGACTAGCCGTATTACCCCACACCTCCCTCTCGTTTTACTATTTTTTCAAAACACGACATACATATTAATTAGATTGAAATTACCCTTTATGGTCCGCACGACAGTTGTCCCCCCGCATAAGATAGAAATAAGAGGAAGTCAAAGCTTTTTAACGAAGGGAAAGATGTGGTGTTTCAATATGAAAAATAATTCAGCGTACCACCATACATTTCAAAATCTTCAAGAGAATGGACTCTCATTCGAGCAGGTGTTTGAGCGGATTGTTACCTTTATGTCGCTCAATCCTAAAGGGAACTATCGCTTGATGGTGGGCACAGATTCACAGGTCCATAAATCGCAAACGGTTTTTATCACCGGAATTGTCATTCAAAATGAAGGAAATGGGGTGTGGGCCTGTATAAGAAAGGTCGTTGTCCCAAGGAAGATGACACAGCTTCATGAGCGGATTTCACTTGAATTATCTTTAACAGAGGAAATAGTCGCCATGTTCACCGAAGAACGGAAAAATCAGCTTATCGCGATCGTCCTCCCTTATCTTTACGAGGGTTCAACCTTCACCATGGAAGGGCATATCGATATAGGGGCCGGCAAACGCAATAAGACGAGAGAATTCGTTAAAGAAATGGTAACACGAATGGAATCAATGGGGGTGGAACCAAAAATCAAACCGGATGCTTTTGTAGCCTCTAGCTATGCCAATCGCTATACGAAATAAAGCGTCAGACACCGAAATTCTCATGGTGCCTGACGCTTTTTTATTAAAGGGCTGCTTCTACCTCTTTTGCCATACCTTTCAGCGATTTTAAACCGCCGCCGCTTAGGTACCAAGAGTCAGCATCTAAGTAGACAATTTTGTTATTTTTATAGGCTGATGTCTTTTTGACGAGCTCATTTTCTACAATTTCTTTGGCGCCAATTTCGCCGCCTACAGCCGTTGCCCGGTCAATCACAAACAGGACATCCGGATTTTTTTCCTTAATATATTCAAACGTAATACTTTGTCCATGGGTAGAGACTTCAATTTTTTCATCGGCCGCCCCGAAGCCAAAAACATCATGGACGATACCAAAACGAGAGCTTGGGCCGTAGGCACTCACTTTTCCTTCGTTCGCTAGAACAACGAGGCCTTTTTGGTCAAGAGCAGATGCTTTTTTATTTAACGCCTGCACACTTTCTTGAACATCCTTTATTTCACCAGCTACCTGACCTTCTTTTCCAAAAATCTCACCGATTAAGTTCATATTTTTTGTAAAGGAAGCCATGTAATTTGTATAATCAATCCCTACATAAACGGTTGGGGCAATCTCCGCAAACTGATCGTATAATTCCGCTTGACGCCCTGAGATAAATATAACGTCCGGCTCCAACGCGTGAATCGCCTCAAAATCCGGTTCCTTCAAGCTGCCTACATTCGTATATTTCTTATCACCGTATTTTTTTAAATAAGAAGGCATCGTTGCTTGGGGAACTCCTGTTACTTCAATACCTAACTCATCTAGGGTATCTAGGACACCAAAATCAAACACAACGACCTTCTTCGGATTTTTCTCAACTTCTGCTTCACCATATTCATGCTTAATCGTTATCTTCTCCTCTGATTGTTCACTAGAAGCTGTTTGAGATGCCTCCTCCTCTTTTGTCCCGCCGCAAGCTGCTAACACCAAAATCATCGTAAAAATAAACCCTAGTAAACTCCACTTTTTCATCTAGTCCACTCTCCCTTTTTTTATGAATTAAAATAAACGCAAATTCGGCAATTGTTCATTTCTTGAATCGGAATATCCATATCATAAATCTCACTCAAAGCCTCCGATTGGATAATTTCCTCTGTCGGGCCATTTTTGACCACTTTTCCATCTTTCATGGCGACAATCCAATCAGAATAGACTGAGGCAAAATTAATATCATGGAGAACAATAACAACCGTTTTACCCAGCTCATCTACTAAGCGGCGCAAGATTTTCATAATCTGAACAGAATGCTTCATATCCAAATTGTTAAGAGGCTCATCGAGCAGGATGTACTGCGTATCTTGAGCAATCACCATCGCAATAAACGCACGCTGCCGCTGTCCCCCTGATAGTTCATCCAAAAAGCAATCCTGCATTTCCGTAAGATGCATGTATTCTAACGATTGATCCACCATCCGCTCATCCTCCTCCGTGAGCCGCCCCTTAGAGTAGGGAAATCGGCCAAACGAAACCAGTTCGCGGATCGTGAGCCGGACATTCATGTAATTCGATTGTTTTAAAATCGAAACGGATTTGGCAAAATCATTCGACTTCATCTTGCGGACATTGGACTGATTGACAAGCACTTCACCCGTATCTGCATCGAGGAGCCGGCTGACCATTGACAAAAGCGTTGACTTCCCGGCACCGTTCGGCCCAATAAAGGAGGTTATTTTTCCAGGCTGGATATCAACGGTCACATCTTCGACAACCGCCTTCTTACCGTAAAACTTCGATAATGACTTCACTTGGATCATGCTGCTTTCCTCTCCTTTAGTAGTAGATAGATAAAGTAAATCCCGCCGAAAAAGTTAATAATCACGCTGAGCGTGGTCGAAAAAGTAAAGATTCGCTCAACCACCCATTGCCCGCCGACAAGGGCGATAACACTCATTACAATCGCCCCGGTAATGAGTACCTTATGTTTATAGGTTTTAAAAAACTGATAAGAAAGGTTCGCAACAATTAAGCCCAAAAAAGTAATCGGCCCTACAAGTGCGGTTGAAATGGAAATAAAGATGGCCACGATTATCAGCATTTTTTTCACAATCGAATCATAGGGGACACCAAGATTAATGGCCCACTCCCTGCCCAGCGATAATACATCGAGGTATTTCATATAGCGCCAGGCATAAATAATGACGACCGCAACCAGCAATAGTGCCAGCCAAACCAAGTCTGAATTAATATTGTTAAAACTAGCAAACATTCGGTCTTGGACAATCTGAAATTCATTTGGATCGATCAGCACTTGAAAGAACGTAGATATACTCGAGAAAAAGGTGCCGACAATAATTCCAATGAGTAGTAAAAAGTAAATGGACTGACCGCCCTTTTTAAAAAGAAACTGATAAAGTCCGAGAGCAAAGACAATCATTATGACTATAGAGATTAAGAAATTAACCTGTTTATTGACCACTACTAAATGATCGGAACCCAGAAAGAAAATGATTACGGTTTGCAACAGTAAATAGAGGGCATCAAGCCCCATAATGCTCGGTGTTAAAATACGATTATGGGTAATCGTTTGAAAAACAACCGTCGCATAGGCGATCGTAAATCCTGTAATGATCATAGCGATGACCTTCACTGCCCTTTTGGGGAGTGCATAATCAAAGCTGCCATTAAGATCGTGAAATAAGTAAATCCCGCAGCACAGCAGTGCGCCTAAGACTAAGCTCCCTATTTTTATCCACTGGTTACGCATAAGCTCTCCTCCTAAACAAAAGATAGAGGAAGATTCCGCTGCCTATGCCCCCAACCATCAGGCTAATTGAAATCTCGTACGGGTAAATAATGATTCTCCCCAGAATATCGCAAACTAGCAAAAAGCTTGCTCCTAGTAAGGCCGAATGCGGCAGCGTTTTTTGCAGGTGGTCGCCTCTAAAAATAGAGATGATATTCGGAATAATTAGACCGAGAAACGGAATCATTCCGACTGTCAGCACAACAGTGACCGTTATTAGCGCAACGAGCACCAATCCAATGTTGACGATTCTCCGATAGGCAAGACCTAAATTTTTTGAAAAATCTTCCCCCATTCCAGCCACAGTAAAACGGTTGGCATAAAAATAGGCGATAATTAAAATCGGAATACTTATGTATAGGAGCTCATAACGCCCTTTCATAATCATGGAAAAATCCCCTTGCAGCCAGGCGGACATATTTTGTATCACATCTGCCCTGTAGGCAAAGAACGTCGTGACGGAAGATAAAATATTGCCGAACATTAAGCCTACTAGTGGAATGAAAATTGCATCCTTCAACTTAATTCGGTCAAGAATTTGCATGAATAAAAATGTTCCCGCAAGCGCAAATGCAAAGGCAACCAGCATTTTTTGCATCATCGAGGCATTTGCAAACAGCAGCATCGAAACCAATATTCCTAAACGGGTTGCATCCAGTGTTCCTGCAGTTGTCGGTGAAACAAATTTGTTACAGCTGAGCTGCTGCATGATGAGTCCGGCAATGCTCATTCCTGCACCCGCAAGGATGATGGCCACTAGCCTCGGTACCCTGCTGATCAGAAATATTTGAGTTTCTTCAGATTGGAAGTTTATGAGATCGATAGGCGAAATGCTGCTAACCCCTACAAACAATGAGATCCCTGACAATATAGCTAACACTAACAATAAATATCGTTTCTTCATCGCTGTCTCCATAGATTATTTTTAATGATATTGAAAATCATTATCATTTAAATTAAGTATAAACAATTGAGGAAAATAGTGTCAATAGCTAATTGAGAATATTTATCAATCTTTTAATAACCTGTTGGGAAAAAATCCACCCTTTATTTGTGACTGAGAGTACTGTCCTTTTTTTTACTCCCTAACATATTGGACTTCCAGCGCCTCATAAATTGAGGATTAGGGGGGGATCGAGTGAAAAAGGGACTATTAGCCATTGTTTTACCGTTCATTTTGTTAGTGTCAGGATGCTTTAGTGACCCAGTACAAGATGATTTGTTAAATTATGTGAATAAAGAAATGAAACAAGCAGGGAAGTTAGAAGCGGCAGCGGTTTCTTCCTACGAAGGTGTGTCCGGAGCGAATTATAAGGATGACCAAACGATGTACGATGCGTTAACCAAAGAAGTCATTCCAAACTATAATGAATTTATTAAAGAATTGGATTCAGTCAAGATAGAAACCGATGAGTTACAGGGGATACATGAGATTTATATTGAGGGGGCTGACATTCAATATAAAGCATTTGTTACCATAAAACAGGCCCTCGAGGAGCAGGATCCTGCGCTAGTTCAGGAGGCAAATGATATGCTGGCCGATGCAAGAGAGCATATCCGGGATTATAAGAGTAAGTTGAATAAACTGGCAAAAGATCATGATGTTAAAATTAATCAATAACTAATACTTAAATGTTTACAAAACTAACAAAGTGCCCGCCCAGTATTCTAAGAGATGGAGCGGGCACTGAGCATTTTTAGTATAACTGCCTCCAGGGCGGAAAGGCTGAGGCTCGGCTAGGATCTTTTTCGCATTGGGGGTAACTCCTGATAGGTCAAGGCTCTCCATACCCATTCCATTGGACCGAACTTGAAATAACGAAGCCATAGCGTACTATAGATTAATTGGATGACATAAATAGTCAAGCATATATAGAGTGTTTGAAGATAGTTAATATGATTTTGCAGCTGCAGGATTTTTCCAGCCAGTAAAATTAAGGTTGTTTGCATTAAATAATTAGTAAACGCCATTCGGCCATAGCTTTTTAAAGGAGCTAATAGTTGACGGAAAAAAGGTAATTGTATCAGCAGCACGATACATCCCGCATAAAAGGCTGAAATCACAGGGCCAATCGTAATACCAATGCTCATAAACTGCTGTGTTTGGATGGAATTAGCGACATCCACAGGACTCGGTGCGGATTGATATTGAAAGATCAGCCCCGCTAGACTTAGGACTAACGTTATTACCGTAAAAACAGTTGTTGCCTTTATGTGATGCCGAATTCTCTGAAACAGATGATATTGGCCCGCGGCAATCCCCAACAACATCAACGGAATAACCATAAAGATTTTTGCAGCAAAAAGTCCTAATACTACTAGCATGATGACACCGAAGATAAAATTGACGTTTTTGTTCACTTTGTAAAATGGCAGGAGGATCAGACCTGAGACGGCATAGATTGTTAATGCTTCTCCCGGATGAAACTGCACATGTCCCCATCCAAATATGAATAACACGATTAGTCTCCGTACAAACAACACTTGTCCTTTCTTCCCTTTTGTATTGGCACGGTCGATGAAAAGAAATAGGCCGACACCAAACAGGAAGGTGAAAATCGTATAAAAACGGCCTTCAATAAATAAATACAAAAACCGCCAATAAGCTGCATCCGCAGAATTTGCTGCCGGGGGATTGACGGCCAATAATGGCCCAATATTAACCAAAATAATTCCCAGCAAGGCAACCCCCCGCAGATAATCCAACACATCGATCCGCTCATTGTCCCCTATTGCACTCATAGTAATCTCCTAATCAGTTTCGTTTTACCATGTCACTAGTTTACCATGTTTTCTTAATGTTAATGGTGCCTGTCACCAATAGTGGGCTTTATATTTTTTTTATGGTGATGAACATAGTTATACTCAGATTCATATTTTATTTATATACCGATCTTTTTCCGAAATGAAAAAAACCGTGGTCACTTACTACCACGGCTTAATAAGTGTGCAAATACGAGCGTGTTAATCCATCCTTTGTCGGCCAAACAAGTTTGGATTATTTTTTTGGCTTTTTTTTCTAACCAAGTGGTCACCTTTCCTTTTCCTTTCTTATAGACTGATAACCTCTTCGAGCTACTCCATCTCTAACTCACTGAAGTGCTCCCCCGAACAAACTGGAGACCCAGTAATACAAGACGACTAACGTAAACAAGGTTGCAGGTGGTATTACAACTATTGTAATCTTTACGTATTCCCACCAAGAAAACTTGACCTTTCCCTTCCGAATAATATGCATCCACATTAGTGTAGCAAGGGTTCCCATTGGCAGAAGCAGTGACCCCATATCACTTCCAATAACGTTAGCCAAATAAGCGACTTTCAAAGTAAGCATGTCTAGCCCCATATGTGTTAACGTTAGCGTTCCAACCATCAGGGCCGGATGATTGTTAAAGATATTAGATAGAACGGATAGCAGTGTCCCCATCATCACACTAGCATGCAGTAAACTTCCGGAAACCATCGGGCGCATGAATCCGATTAACCAGTCCGTTAGACCAATATTGTTGAGGCCATATATGATGACGTACATACTAAACGCGAAAACGAGAATATACCAAGGCGTTTTTTTAATCATATCCACCGGTGGTATTTTTAGGTAGACCCATCTCCAGCCCAGCAGGACAAGCGAACCAATCACAGCCATGACGGAAACAGGAATTCCAATGTAAGAGGCGACAAACAGGCTTATCCTCACAGCAAATACAAATAGGAGCACATTCCGCATAAACTTGGACCGCTCTTTTCCGGAAGAATGTTTTGGTTCCGGCATAAGTGGATGGTAAGATGTGAGTGTTAATCCGCTTACCTTAGTAGGAACTGTTTTCGGTAAGACTTTTTTAAATCGAAGGTACAGCAGAAAAACTAAGAACAGAAGCCCGAGTGTTGCTGGTACAAACATCATCGCTGTGTGCAAATACAAACTCATATGCACGATTTTAAGTGCGATCAGGTTCACAATATTACTTACACCAATTGGAGCACTCGATGCTGTCGCGACCAGCCCGCCTGATAATAAATACGGAATCTTTTGATGGTTCTTTAACCCCATATTATTTAGCAGCATTACCAAAATTGGCGTAGTGATTAAGATACTTCCATCATTATTAAAAAACAGTGTCATTAGGAAGCACAAGAGATTCACATACCAAAATAACCGAATCCCGGACCCACGAGCCTTTTCAGCCAGCTTCTCGGCAACCCAGTTAAAGAATCCAAAGCTTTCTAACACGATCGCCATGACAATTGTCGCAATAATCGTTATGGCAGCACCGCTTATAGTCTCAGTAATCAATCCAAGGTCAGACAGCGACACACTGCCGCTTAATAATACAAATATCGCCCCAATTGTTGCTGGAATTGCTTCATTAACCCCTTTTGGCCTCCAAAGAATAAATATTAACGTAACCACAAAAGATAGGATCGTCATCCATACCATTGGTTGAAATAACATGTCTTTCCCCTTTCATTCTAGTTAGTAATTCATGATGTTTCATAAGACGGACCTGCCTCCTCCCTCAGGTTTGTCCGCACTTGTCCCTCCCTTCCATTTATCTCTCTGTATGACTGTACTTCATGATATGTAACCCAAATTAGACAGGCTCTAGGTTTGTACCCTTTTCTAGGATAAATCCACGGGAATCTAGATATTAAAAAGGTGACAGGCACCACGGATGGACATTTGTCCATCTGTGGTGCCTGTCACCCTTCCTACTCTTAGCACTGTTTGTACTTATATTATACGGTTTGGCCAATCGGTAATTTCATTGTTCCATTTGCGGCAAAGTTTGTGTGCCAGGATAACGCTTTTTCTAATACATGAGGAGTTTGTCCGCCTCTCATTCGTGCTTCTTGATAATATTCACGCAGCTGCTCGCGATACAACGGATGAGCACACCGCTCAATAATTAACTCCGCGCGCTCCCTTGGTGCCAATCCGCGTAAATCTGCAAATCCCTGCTCTGTCACAATAATGTCCACATCATGCTCGGTATGGTCGACATGGGACACAAACGGTACAATACTTGAAATCTTTCCACCCTTTGCTATAGACTTTGTTACAAAAATAGCTAAGCGGGCATTACGTGCGAAATCCCCTGAGCCGCCAATCCCATTCATCATCTTAGTGCCTAGTACATGGGTAGAGTTCACGTTCCCATACATGTCCAATTCTAAAGCTGTGTTAATCGAAATTAACCCCAGACGGCGAATGATTTCTGGATGATTTGATATCTCCTGCGGCCTCATGATTAACCGGTCACGATACTTTTCAAAGTTCCCGTAAACCTCCTTCATTTTTCCGTCAGAAAGGGTAATGGAACAGCATGAAGCAAATTTCACCTTACCGGCATCAAGTAAGTCAAATACAGCATCCTGCAATACCTCTGAATAGACTTCTAAGTCAGTAAACTCCGAATCTAGCATGCCGTGCAGGACAGCATTAGCCACCGAACCAATCCCGGATTGCAATGGAGCAAGCCGTTTCGTCAATCTTCCTGTCCTCACTTCCGTCCGCAAAAACTCAATCAAATGGTTCGCCATAACGACAGTCTCATCATCAGGCGGAACAATCGTCGATGGAGAATCTAGCTGATTTGTAAAAACAATCCCTTTCACCTTTTCCATATCCACCGGGATGCCGATGGTTCCGATTCGATCGTCGACCTTTGTTAAAGGGATCGGACCGCGCTCCCCCTGCTTTCCGGGATCATATAAGTCATGGAGACCTTCAAGATTGACTTGATGGGCCAAATTGATTTCTATAATGATAGATTTAGCATTTAATGCAAATGAGAGGGAGTTCCCTACTGAAGTGGTTGGTATCACCATTCCCTCCTCCGTCACAGAGAACGCTTCCAAAATAGCAAAATCGACAAGCTCCATTACACCTGCTCTTACTAATTCCGCCGTATGTGATAGGTGCTGGTCTACAAACATCATTTCCCCATTATTAATTTTATTCCGCATGGTCGGATCAGCCTGAAAGGGAAGTCTTTTTCCAAGAATCCCGGCCTCTGCAAACAACTTATCAACATCAGAACCCAAGGACGCACCCGTATACACATTTACCTTAAATGTCTCCTTTTCAGCACGTTTGACCAGAGCGAATGGCACCGCTTTCACATCTCCGGCACGTGTAAACCCGCTTAACCCCAAAGTCATCCCGTCTTGTATCCATGAAGCCGCCTCTTCTGGTGTTACGATACGATTTAACAAACGCTGATCACGAATCCGCTCTACATAATTTTCCATGCTATCTCCACTCCCCTAAGTGAATTTTGAGATAATTGTAACCGATAAAGGTTATCAAATAGAGATTTCCAGGATAAATTACGGAAAATTCAGATAAACCAGCATTATTACATTCTCAAACAGTATTTACTTAAAAACCTAGCAATCTTCGAAAATAACTTGAATACGATTGACTCACAGGGACTTTGTCGCCGTTATCCATCGACAAGATGAAGGTAGAGTGAGTGTCAGGAAAGATCGCTTTAATATGATTTACATTTACGATAAACGAGCGATGACAACGGATAAAATAATCCTTTGGCAGATGGAACTCAAATTCCTGTAAAGAGTACTTATGTGTACCGCTAAGTTCCATAGTGGTAACATACGTTTTTTTATCCTTGGCTTCGATATAGATCACTTGAGAAAAAGGAACCGGTATCCAGCCATCCTCTGTTTTGATCGTCACGACCAGCTTTCCGCTCGTTAAAGCAGGATAAATTGCAGTCACACAACCTTCCAGCCTACCTTCATGAAAGAAAGGAACCGCCATACCGTGATAAGGGACGCCAAATAGGTCCCGATTTATAAACTCGGAAATCTTTTGTTTTGAATGGATCGCCTTATAGGCTATCGTCCCCTCCTTTAAAGGATCCCCCGCCCTGATCTTCAAATCAACCCGCTTACTCGGCCGGAAATAAATATATTCCCGAGTATTAGAAACTGCAATCGAAATCTCCTCCGAAAACAACTCACTAATCACATCTAAAAGAGAAACAACCGTAATACTTTCCATACACTATAACTCCCTTGGAGAGATTGTAAATGGTGACAGGCACCATTTCTACTATTTTACACTTATCTACAGCGCTAGCCGATAAATTAAAAACCGTTCATTCTGATTATGCTCGTAAACATACGGTAAGATTACTTCCTTCTGTAACTCAAAAGCAGTATCCTGTTCTAGGAAGTAAATATAATCCTCAGACGGATAATATAAAACCAGCTCTACTTCCCTTGGGTTCCGCTCCAAAGAGCGCAGGATATTATTAACTACTCTTCGAAACACTTGAATCGAAAACGGATTAAAAAAATAAAAACGATTATCGAAGCTGCTGATTTCATACTCTTCTGCCAAGCAGCAAACAAATTGAATTTTGTCCTTCCCAGTCTTTTTCACATAACGCTTCTGATTTTGCAGTGCCTCATCGTAAAGGTCTTCATTCATTTCAACCCCAACAACTCTAACATCATAGAAATAATGAAGATAAAAATTGAGCCGTCCCTTACCAGATCCAAAGTCCACAATATGGTCGTCATGACGAATCCCATAATGGCGAAACAGTTCCTCTAGTGCACTGTACGGTGTGGGCTCGTAACGATGATAATGCATCGACTTATTAAATCCCTGCTGGTCGCCGCGGGTTTTAATATTAAGTAATTTATCATAGTAATATTCTTTCATAGGTGACTCCTAAATTCTCTATTTCTATTTATTTTAACAAAGGGCAACGAAAAAAACCGCTTAGATACAAAATCAATCTAAGCGGCACTCTTTATTAGTTCTCTTTCCTTAGCTTATGAACCTCATCAGCGACAAACTGAACATTCGTACCGATAATAACTTGGATACTTTGTGGACCAACAATGTTAATTCCCGGTACACCGGCCGATTTGATTTTCTTCTGGTCGACCTGACTCATATCCTTCACTTCTAATCTTAAGCGGGTCACACAGTTATCCACTGAAACGACGTTCTCATCACCGCCCAATCCTTCATAAATGATCGCTGCCATTGAAGCAAACTTACTTTCACCTGCGGTCTCTTCCACAGCCTCATCTTCGTCATCTTCGCGGCCAGGAGTCATTAAATTAAATTTAACGATAATATAACGGAATAAGAAGTAATAAATAACCGCAAAAACTAAACCTTGAACGATTAACATATATGGCTTATTAGCAATTGGGATTTTAAAACTTAGCACATAGTCGATAAGTCCGGCACTAAACCCAAACCCAGCTGTCCAATGGAACGCTGCTGCAATTGCCAATGACAGACCTGTTAAGATAGCATGCACAAGATAAAGCATAGGAGCTAAGAACATGAATGCAAACTCAATCGGCTCCGTAACACCTGTAAAAAAGGCGGCAAAGCCGGCTGCTAACATTAATGAGGCGACTTGCTTTCTCTTCTTCGTTTTAGCAGTATGAACCATAGCTAAAGCGGCTGCAGGCAGCCCGAACATCATGATTGGGAAGAATCCGGCCTGGTACATACCGGTTACTCCCTTTTCCCCCTTGCTTGCCCAGAAGTTTCCGATATCGTTAATGTTGGCCACATCAAACCAAAATACAGAGTTTAAGGCATGGTGTAACCCGGTAGGAATTAAAAGGCGGTTAAAGAAGCCATAAAGGCCAGCACCAACAGCACCTAAATCACTAATTGCTTTACCAAAGGTAACCAATGCCGTATAAATTGGCGGCCATACAAAGAATAATACCGCGGAAACAACCAGCATTGAAATAGCTGTCATAATTGGGACCAACCGTTTACCGCTGAAAAATGCGAATGCATCCGGTAATTTCACATGACTATAACGATTGTACATCATGGAGGCCACAATACCGGAGATGATTCCAACAAAAGCATTTTTGACTTTTTCAAATGATGGATCGACTTTAGTTGGATCAACCCCTTCTAAGAGTGCCACTGTGCCTGTTGAAAGCAATGTAGTCACAACCAAGAAGGCAACCAGACCACTCAGTGCGGCAGAGCCATCTTTCTCTTTTGACATCCCTAAGGCAACACCGACTGCAAAAAGAATCGGAATATTATCGATAATCGAACTGCCAGCTTTAATTAAGAAAGCGGCCAGCGGACTGTCTGCACCCCAGCCGGTCGGGTCAATCCAATATCCGATACCCATTAATATCGCTGCTGCCGGCAGGACCGCAACCGGTAACATCAACGAACTTCCTAATCTTTGTAGGTATTTCCTCATTTGCTGAACCCCCTATTTATGTTTTTTCTGTAACGCTGCAGCTATCTTGAAAAAACAGACAATGAATAAATAATGACTATCAAACTAGTAAGATATGCTGCTGATTTTTCTAATCACCACCTCCTTAAAGACCTTATCCATTAATAGTTTACTGTCTGGTCCTAACTCCTATTACTGATATTGGGACGTATGACAAAATAAAAAGGCATAGAGGTAAAATAAAAGATCCTAAGTCGATCTTTCATTTCACCTCCACGCCTGAACTAACTTCCTAGCTTGGAAAGAATTTTTTCACAGATTTCATGAGTTTCCAGTGCATCTGAAGCGGATATGCTTGGCTTTGAGTTCGTCATAACAGCATTTACAAAATCTGAGACCATCTGCTCAAAGCCACGTTTTTTCAGGGTAGATTCCCAGTCACTGCCCCGTACTTCAGTTGTTTCCATCCCCTTTGAAACCACTAATTTAGATACATTATAAACGCTGCGTTTCTCTACAGGCCCCATGACCTCTACGATTTCTTCATTTGTGCCATTGTCCCGGTTCATGATTCCAAGCGCCGTTGCGCCACTTGAAATAAACTGAACAACAACATGGTAAAGTATACCCCCAACGATTTTTCCATTGACAATCACTTCATCAATTGGAGTCGGGCATAGATATCTCACGGTATCTACCACATGGATGAAATCATCATAAATGAATGTCCTTGGTTCGCCTGGCAATGCGTTCCGATGTTTCTGGACTATGACCATATTCGGGGCAGCGACTTCCTTTAGCCGTTGGTATGCAGGGGCGTATCTTCGATTGAAGCCCGTCATTAAGATTAGACCCTTCTGCTCGGCAAGTTCGACGAGTTTTTTTGCCCCATCATAATGGTCCGTAATCGGCTTATCGACAAACACATGGATATCGTGCTCGAGCAGCTGTTCGACAATCCCTTCATGGGAGACGGTCGACGAATGGACAAACGCCCCTTTAATCCCACTGCTAAGCAAGGATTCTAATGTAGAGTGAAGATTCTCAAACCGATATTGGCTGCCAACGGACTTTACCTTTTCTTGATTACGTGTAAAAAAGTGAAATTCCAGATCCTTCATACTGCTGTAGACCGGCAGATATGCCTTTTGCGCGATATCCCCGAGCCCGATTACACCGAATTTAACCACTATATCTCTCTCCTAAAAAGTTAATTTGTACCTTTAAGTATATCAATTACCTAGTAGTAGAAATCAATTTTTCCTGGCTTTAAGAAATAATTAAGTTTTAACCGTTAAAGTAAAGGCAGATACCACGGAATTGTTTCTCATCATTTCTTTGAAAGGAGAATTGAAACGGTGAAAAATATAAAATATTCGATTATTGTGCCTGTTTTTAATGAAGAAGAGGTAATCCTGCAAACCTATCAGCGGTTGATTACTGTGATGGACTCCACGGATGCCCCGTACGAATTGCTTTTTATCAACGATGGCAGCAAAGACCGAACGGAAGAAATACTGATTGAAATTGGGATAACCGATGCAAGAGTCAAGCTCATTAACTTTTCGCGGAATTTTGGACATCAAGTAGCGATTTCAGCCGGGATGGATTATGCACAGGGAGAGGCCGTCGTTATTATTGATGCCGATTTGCAGGACCCACCGGAACTGATACTAGACATGATTGAAAAATGGATGGAAGGCTATGAAGTCGTCTATGCCAAGCGGCTGTCACGGAAGGGCGAAAGTTTTTTTAAAAAGAAATCTGCCTCTCTTTTCTATCGGACACTCCGCTCGATGACGGATATTGATATACCGCTTGATACCGGTGACTTCCGCTTAATGGACCGGAAAGTCGTCCAGCAAATGAAGGGGCTTCGTGAAAAAAATCGATTTGTTCGGGGAATGGCGAGCTGGGTCGGCTTCCGTCAGACCGCAATCGAATATGAACGCGATGAGCGGGCCGCAGGCGAAACCAAGTATCCTTTAAAAAGAATGTTGAAACTGTCAATGGACGGGATTACATCGTTTTCCTATAAACCTCTGAAATTGGCAAGTTATGCGGGCGGATTGCTCGCGATTACCGGTTTGATTTATATGTTTTACGTGTTCTATTTAAAAATTTTCACCGAAGCAACGATCCCCGGATGGTCTTCTCTCATCATCATTCAGTTGTTCTTCAGTTCGTTTGTTCTTATTTTATTAGGAGTTATGGGCGAATATATCGGGCGGATATATGATGAAACCAAGAATCGACCATTATATATTGTCCGTGACCAATACGGGATGGATGAAATAAAAAGCATAAGACAAGAACCGATTACTATAAAAAAATAACAGTTGGAAGGTAACCAAATGAAAACAATAAAAAAAAGAGTTGATTATCTCCTAGTCGGGATTCTCGTATTATCGGCAGGTTTAAATTTTTATAATCTGAACAATGCCGGATCAAACACCTACTATACGGCGGCAGTCAAAAGTATGATGCAGAATTTCCATGCTTTTTTCTATGCGTCGTTTGATCCTGAAGGTTTCATCACCGTTGATAAGCCGCCTGTGGCACTGTGGGTTCAAACCTTAAGTGCCAAAATCTTTGGACTTAGTGACTTTAGCGTATTACTGCCGGAAGCACTGGCCGGGGTATTTTCGGTTTACCTTATGTATATCCTTGTAAAACCCAAATTCGGGCGCGCAGCGGCCTTACTATCCAGTTTCGTTCTTGCGTGTTCACCCATCTTTGTTGCTGTTGTAAGAACTAACAATGTGGACAGTATTTTAATTGTGACCCTTTTAATTGCAACTTGGGCATTAATGAAAGCTGTAGACAAGAAAAAGCTAGGCTGGTTAATTCTTAGTGTTTTCTTAATCGGCGTCGGCTTTAATATTAAAATGCTGCAAGCCTATATGGTCGTCCCAGCCATTTACTTGTTTTATTGGTTGGCGGTAAAATTAAACTGGAAGAAGAGATTGCTGCATTTAGCAGCTGCAACGGTAGTGCTAGTGAGCGTTTCTTTATCCTGGGCTTTAGTGGTTGATTCTGTTCCGGCCAGTGAGCGTCCATATATCGGAAGCAGTCAGACCAATTCCGTCTTGGAACTAGCCTTTGGCTATAACGGGATCCAACGTTTGTTGGGACAGGATAAGGGGACGTCTACTGGAGTTCAAAAGCAGGATAATAGCTCATCAACCAATTCTAGTAATGAGCTGTCTGGGCAAAATCAATCAGTAACAGCTGCTAGCCAAGCCCAGGGAACAACAGGAACTGACAGCTCGTCTACCAGCCAAGTGACAACGGGGGCTGGCACTCCGCCAAACTTCCAAGATGGAGGCATGGGCGGAAAAGGCGGCGGAACAAGTGGAATGTTCGGTACGGGTAGTACCGGTCCATTAAGACTATTCTCAACTGAGCTTTCCGGGCAAATAAGCTGGTTGTTACCGTTTATCCTGTTTGCCGTAATTGGTTTAGTTGCGGAATACCTGAAATCAAAGCAATTTGATATGCGCCTTAAATTTGCAGCCTTTTGGCTTGCATGGTTGATTCCAATGATGGTTTTCTTCAGCATCGCAGAGTTCTTCCATCAATATTATTTAAGTATGATGGGACCGGCCATTGCTGCATTAGTTGGAATTGGCTGGACGATACTCTGGAACTTCTTTACAAACAAAGAGGGATGGAAGTCTCGGCTTCTGCCTTCAGGGATCCTGGTTACTTTCCTATTTGAATCGTTAATTCTTAACCAAAACTCCCAATCAAAAATCTTGGTAATCGGAACTGTTCTTGTTGGGGCTGTGCTCTTTATCCTGATGGTTCTACTGATGAAAAAAAAATCCATTTCCCCTGCTTTACCAATGGCGGCCCTGCTGGCTCTCTTGATTTTGCCGCTATACTGGACGGGGATTACTATTAATAAAACAAATAATGCAAGCACTCCAATTGCAGGACCAGGTTCAGGTATGGGAGGCATGGGCGGCGGCCGAATCGCAGGTAACATGAGCTTCCCTGGAGGCATGCAAGGTACAAGTGGTAACATTGCACCTAGAGCATCACAAAATCAAGATGCTGAGAATATGACACCACCTACTAATCAGGAGGATGCTAGTATCCCTGCAAGTGCACCGGCAAATATGGGTGATAAAGGAATGGACACTAAAAACCAATTAAACACCGGCTTGCTTTCTTATTTAGAAAAAAATTATGACGGTGAAAAATATTTCTTAGCTACCGACAGCACGCAGTCAGCAGCACCATATATTCTTAATACCGATTATGCTGTTATGGCGATGGGAGGTTTTTCAGGCAGCGATCCTGCTTTAACTCCTGCAAAGTTAGAGGAAATGGCCAAATCTGGTTATGTTAAGTATTTCTTAATCTCTGGACGCGGCGGAAGGGGCCTTGAACAAAGTCAATCGGTGACACAGTGGATTAAAGACAATTGTGTAGAGGTTCCGAGCAGCGAATGGCAATCGGATTCTAGCTCACAAAGTCAAACATCATTTGGACTTGGCGGCGGAGATACGTTGTATGTTTATAAAGGATAAAATTTAACATAAAAAGACTAAGGTACTTAAAGCGCCTTAGTCTTTCTTTCTACTATTAATTAAACCTTTTAAAATATTAATCTGATTGCGGATAAAGCAGTAACTATTAAAATAATTATACGAAATGGCTTTTCATTAATCCTCTTTATTAAAAACGCACCTAAAATGGCACCCACAGCAATCGCCGGTATCATCATCAGGCTAAACAACAGCGTTTTTAAATGTATATTATGCCAGACCAAAGCCTGCATAGGTACCTTCGAAATATTGACAATGAAGAAAAACCAAGCGGTTGTGCCTAAAAATTTATCTTTCTTGAAGCCTTTTGCTAATAAAAAAACACTGAATATGGGTCCTGCCGCATTGCCGATCATCGAGGCAAAACCACTAAGGATTCCCGTTAGGGCATAAAACCATTTACCCTTGGGAACTTTAGCACCCTCTCCTTTTTTCTCCATATAGACTAAAATAATTAAACATAAAATGACACAAATGGAGATAATCATTTTAAATTGTGCGTCGTTGGTATACTCACCCACGACCAATCCTAATAATAGGCCTGCAGCAACCCAAGGCAATAATGCTTTAATGTCTTTCCAGTCGGCATGGCGATTATAATAATAAATCGCAAAAATATCCCCAATAATTAATAATGGTAATATCATTCCGGTTGACTCTTTGCCTCCGAAGATTAAAGCAATGATTGGAATTACCGGCATGGAAAAAGCGCTGATTCCCGTTTTCGAAAAACCGACTAAAACAGCGGCGACTATTAACCATATCCACTCTGAAAGGTTTAAATGAAATAAACTTAACATTTTAATATCCCCTATTTATCTAGCAAGTCCTGAAATACCTGTGCATTAAAAAAGCAGAAGAACCTATACTTTATTCTCCTGCTTATATTTCCATATTGAGTTTTACTTCCTATAATGTCAATACCAACCAAGTTCTTTTAATGTGAATATTTTTCAGCCCTGTTCTTGCGTATACCATGTACAATAAACGTAATAACAAAGGCTACCACCAAAACAACGATAAAAATCTCATTTGGGATTTCGATATCAACAAGGGTAAGTCCCATTTTAACCGCAATAAACAAAATTAAGAAATATGCAGTCGTCTCAAGCTCTGGGACCCTGTTCATTAAACTGATAAAAAAGGTCGCCACACCCCGCATCAAGAGAATCCCAATCATTCCGCCAAGTAAGACAACCCAAACTTCATCGGAAACCGCTAGTGCAGTAAGGATACTATCAACTGAAAAGGCCAAATCCATTAGTTCGACACTAATAACCGTTGCCCAGAATACACCAAACGTTTGGGTCAACCAGCCCTTCGGTTTATGTTCCTCTTCCTCATCTCCATCTTCTTTAGGTTTTAGCTTGTCCATAAAGAACTTGACAGCTAGCCAGAGTAAATATAGCGCACCAATTAGTTTAATAAACCATAGCTTAATTAAAAATGTTCCTAGTCCGATAAAAATAAACCGGAATATATAAGCTCCCCAAAGTCCATAAATCAGGGCCTTCTTTTGCTGCTGCTTTGGCAATGGTTTAACAAAGGCTGATAAAACCAAGGCATTATCAGCAGACAAGATACATTCCAGTACCGCTAAAGATAAAATTAATCCCCACGCCTTTGGTGAGGACAACACATCTGCCCACATCTGCCAATCCAGCATAGAGGCAAAGTTTGAAACCACTTCTTCCCACATCGTTCATTTCTCCTTTATTAAAAAAAAGACATTTTGTCTATTATTTAATTTTAACGTAAAAACGCCAGTAGCTACTAGTTTTTCGCTTGATACCTGCGTGCAACCATATAAATAAAGTCTTCCCAGATTGAGGAACAATTACCCAATTAAAGCAGCGAAAAAAAGGCCAACCCCCTAACGGAAGGCTGACCTATCGGTTATCTTTGATATTTAGATAATTTGGATGTAACGTTACCTTCTTTTCTCTCCTGCGTCCGCGCTTTTAAGTTAGAGGCCCAGGAACTTTGCGACTCATAATGTTGGGAATGCTCCTTATTAACTAGGTGCTGGAGGCGGTCTTTATTTTTCTCAAGGAGATCTTCTAATGTCTTTAAACGCCGCGTCGGAAAGGAAAGTCCTGCTAGTACAGTTGTAATCGTTGGGTCTGATTCGGAAATATACGTTCCTTCGAATAATTCAAGCGGTTCTCCAACCCTTTCAAAAATGGATGGAACATTAATTAGTTTTGCCATACTCTCCGGTCCTTCATAGATTAATCCCGCTCTTATAACCCCAGTTGACTCAACAGGGCAGAATATGGAGTTTATCCACGATTGCTGAATTTTACTGGAGACATCAGCGGTTGTTCTTGCATCCGTGATGGTGGTTGTTGAGATAATCGTAACTCCTCTTGTACTTAGTATATTCATTAAATCGGTTTCATCAAAATTTCCAAATAAGGAACTCTTCTTCGTTACTTGCAGCACATTATTAATGGCATCCATGACTTGATTATTGGAAGAAAGGTAGATCTGATGTTTACTTGATTGGGGACTAACCTTCCGCAATTGATCATTATCAACAAGGAATACGGAAGACAGAGCCTCGATTCTCGAAATCTCCTCGATACAGGCCGTGGCATTGATTCGATTTCCCGCCAGCACGTTACGGTCTGGGACCACCGCGATAGCACCAATGTTAATGCCCGGCAGCTGGTCCAGTAATATATCTATTAGGAGCGGACTCATTCCTGACCCTGTTCCGCCATCTGTAGAGAAGGCCACTAATAACAGTTTAATATTCTTAAAAGACTGTTTGACAAAGTCAATTAACTCTCTATAATTTTCTTTCACTGCCTTTAACCCAATCGACCTATTCTGACCGGCTCCGCTGTAGCCTGGGACAAAATACTTCTTTTCAACCCTTGTATTAATTGTGCCATCACGTTGATTTGTATTTATTAGTGCGGCCTGAAAGCCCATCGATACTGCGATTTCTGCAATATTTCCGCCTGCCTGGCCGACACCTAAGATCCCAATAGATTTCGCCATTTTCTATATCCCCTCCCCTTTCTTCTTTTAAAATAATACTCATATTTTTGAAATTTAGACTTTAACAATATAAAAACAGGGAAAATAGTTGGAGGACGAAAAAGAACCTTTCTTTGTCCGAAAGGTTCTTTTTTAAACGAATCAGTTCATAGCCTGTACTGGGCTCTCCGTCACAGAGGAAAGCTTGAGTGATAATGGAAAAGCCAGCAAAAGCAAACAGATGATAAAACCAATTACCCCTTTCCAGCCAAAGTTGGAAAAGAAAAAGCCACCCGCTGTACCGGCAATACTCGAACCGGAGTAATAAAAAAACAAATAAAGCGACGAGGCTTGTGCTTTCGCAGTTCGCGCCCGCCTTCCCACCCAGCTCGAGGCGATTGAATGTGCTCCGAAAAAGCCAAACGTAAAAACAGCAATTCCGATTATTTTTAACACTAATGGTGCAGCTAAGGTTACTATGGCCCCCGCTGCCATAATAACGAGGCCAATCCATAAAACCTTTTTCCGGCCTAGAGAATCCGAAAGACGCCCCATCCAAGTCGAACTAAATGTTCCAGTCAGATAGACGATAAAAATCCAGCCCACAATGGTTTGACTTAAGTGATACGGTGGTGCCAGCAGTTCAAAGCCGATATAGTTATATAGGGTAACAAAGCTTCCCATTAAAATAAATGCGATACAAAACAAACACAAAAGAGCTGGATCCTTTAAATGTCCAACCAGCGATTTGCTTAGTGCCTTTAGCTTTAATGGCTTAGGTGCAAAGTAACGAGAGTTTGGCAGGTGAAACCAAAACCAGATGCTTAGCATTAAGCTGATGACGCCAATACTCCCCATGGCAATACGCCAAGAAAAAAGGTCTGTAATCGACCCGGTAATAATTCTGCCAGCCATTCCACCAATCGAATTTCCACTGATGTATATGCCCATCGCAATACCGAGACTCCTAGAATCCACCTCTTCACCAAGATAGGCCATTGCAATCGCAGGAAGGCCTGCGAGCACTATTCCCTGCAGTATACGAAACCCAAGTAACGAGCTGAATGTCGGACTAAAGGCTGTGATAATCACTATTAGTGAAGAGAGGAGTAACGAGGCCGACATAATCGGCTTTCTCCCCCACGCTTCGGATAAAGAACTAATAAATAACATGGATATAGCAAGCGTAAACGTGGTTACCGATAAGGCCAAACTCCCCGTCGCCGCCGTGACATCAAATTCCTTTGTAAAGATTGGCAGTAAAGGCTGGACATCATATAGAATCGAAAAGGTAATGAACCCGCCGGCAAAGAGAGCAAAATTAGCCTTTCGAAAAGCAGTCGTTCCTTGTTGCAGCTTCTCCAACGATAAAACCTTCTTTCTATCTTCTTTCACTTATCCACTTTACTCCTTTTTGGTGTCAGGCACCATCGAAATACATTTGTCCACTTCTCATTTCTCATAGACACCCTGATTTTCATAGAGCATAATCGGTCAATTTCAAACTCCCTTTTAATCTTTGAAGATATAAATTAAAAATTAATTTCCTTTTCATTAAATTTTAATGCAAGGAGTTTCAATCCGAATTATGATAATTATGTAAAAAATATAGGATTATAGTTACAATTGACTATCTTTATAGTGGGGTATTATTATGCTTCAAAAAATTAAAAGTTTCATTTACCAGGAGAAAGTTAGATGGGCCAGTAGATTTTTGTATTACTTGCTTATTCTTCTTTTACTGTTTTTTATGTATGGCTTCAATGACGCAAGTGCAGGTTCGTATATTTACAATGATTTTTAATTACGGGGGGATCCCAAAATGAAATTGTTACAAGCCATTCAAAACAATGCTAGGTTACAACCAGAAAGATTGGTTTTTATCTCTCCTACTAAACAGATTACCTACGGTGAGCTTTGGCGAAATTCTGATCAACTAGCTGGTTTCATTATGGAACAAAACCTTAAGGAGTATTCACCTATTATAGTTTATGGACATATGGAACCGGAAATGGTGATTTCCTTCCTTGGAAGTGTAAAAGCTGGTCATCCCTATATTCCTGTTGATACGTCTATTCCATTAGAAAGAGTGGAAAAAATAATCAGGAATTCTAACGCGGAATTATTAATTAATGTGTCCGGACACGAGTTTCCGATGGAAGAATCATTGATAAGGGTTGTAACCCCTGAGGACATGGATAAACAAGACTCAATAGGTTCATCCAATTGGGTTAAGGACCATGATGTTTTTTATATTATCTATACATCAGGAAGTACGGGAAACCCAAAAGGTGTCCAGATAACTGCCAACAATTTGCAAAGCTTCGTGGACTGGATGATGGAAGACTTCCCAATTAAGGGCGGACTTCGCTTTTTAAACCAAGCTCCCTTCTCATTTGATCTTTCGGTAATGGACCTCTACCCGGCTTTGGCAAGTGGTGGCACATTATTTGCTATTACAAAAGAAATGATCGCTAGACCAAAGATCTTATTTGAAGAGTTAAAAAGATCCGAAACAAAAGTATGGACCTCTACGCCATCGTTTGTCCAAATGTGTTTGATGGACCCATCGTTTAATGATCACCTGCTTCCACAACTTTCAGTATTTCTTTTCTGCGGCGAAATTTTGCCGGTTTTGGTTTGCAAGCAGCTGCGGGAACGGTTCCCAAAAGCAAGGATCTTTAATACCTATGGTCCAACCGAGACAACGGTTGCTGTTACCTTTTTAGAAATAAAAGATGAAGTGATAGAGGAATATCAAACTCTTCCTGTAGGAGCAGCAAAATCAGATACGCAAATTATCCTATTAAACGAAGATAATAAGCCTGTACCAGACGGAGAAAAAGGAGAAATTATCATTGTTGGACCAAGTGTAAGTAAAGGCTATTTAGGACAGCCAGAACTCACCGATAAAGCCTTTTTCAATTATAATGGACAGCAGGCTTACCGAACCGGTGATGCCGGCTTCACCAAACAAGGTTTACTTTTTTATAAAGGGAGATTAGATTATCAGATCAAATTACATGGGTATCGGATGGAGCTTGAGGAAATCGAATACCATATTGCAAGATCGAAATATGTGAAATCAGCAGTTGTCGTCCCTATTTATCAAGACGATAAAATAGAATACCTTTCCGTCTTGATTATTCCAGCGGAACATAATTTTGAAAAAGAATCTCAGCTTACTGGTGCGATAAGAAAGGAACTAGGATTAGTCCTGCCAGCCTATATGATCCCGCGGAAATTCTCGTATCACAAGGATTTGCCAATCACTCCGAATGGAAAAGTGGACCGAAAACAAATTCGAGATAAGGTATTGCTATGATTCCTTACAGTTCTTTTACCTTCTTTTTCATCCTAGTGATTCTTTTAGCACCAACCATAATCCTTGGTTTACAAGGGAAGAGATTTCAATCATATAACATGGTTGTAACGGTTATCGTTTTAGCCATTATTTTTTCATCTAAGCCAGCTAGTGCGCTTGCCCTAGTCCTTTTTACATCCTGGCAGGTTCTCTTAATTGAAGGCTATATAGCTTATCGAAAAAAAGCAAACAACGGCTGGATTTTTTCCTTTGCCGTAATTGCTTCAATTCTTCCATTAACGATTTATAAATTGCTTCCTTACTTTTCAGATACTAACTGGATGTCCTTTTTGGGGATTTCCTACTTAACTTTTAAAGGAACACAATTGATTATGGAAACAAGGGACGGGTTAATAAAACAGAGACTCCCCCTTGCTAGTTTGCTATATTTCATTTTATTCTTCCCGACTATTTCATCCGGCCCAATTGACCGGTACCGTCGGTTTGACAAAGATTTAAAAGCAGAGGTAACAGCTGAGCAGTATAAACAGCTTTTATATGATGGCATTAACAAAATATTCTTGGGCTTTTTATATAAATATATCATTGGCTATTCTATTAATCATTTTTTCATTCCAAACTTAAGATTTATTGCGACAAGTCATTTTCAAAGCCAGCTCTTTTATATGTATGGGTATAGTTTTTATTTATTTTTCGACTTTGCAGGTTACAGTGCATTTGCCATTGGCGTCAGCTATATTATGGGGATCAAATCGCCGGAAAACTTCAATCTGCCATTTATCAGCAGGAATATAAAAGATTTTTGGAATCGCTGGCATATGAGCCTTTCCTTCTGGTTTAGAGATTATGTTTACATGCGGTTTGTTTTTTGGATGACGAAAAAGAAGTGGATTAAAAACCGTAACATTACCTCTAACCTCGGATATATTTTGTTATTTCTGTTAATGGGTTTCTGGCATGGGCTTGAGATTCAATATATTCTCTATGGAGTCTATCATGCCTTATTGATGGTCGGATACAATACGTTCGAGCAGTTTAATAAAAAGCATAAATGGTGGCCGCAGACTAGATTCACTCGGGTCGTTAGTATTTTGATTACCTTCCACTTTATTTGCTTTGGATTTTATATATTTTCGGGACATTTTATTCAAAGAGGAGCATGATTTCGATGGAATTTAAAGAACAAGTAATTGAGTTAATAGCAGAAATTTGTCAAGACGAGGTAGTAAAGGAAAATCCGGATATTAATTTATTTGATTCCTCATTATTAGACTCATTCGGAACAGTGGAGTTACTAGTTTTAGTAGAAGAGCGCTTTGGCATTACTGTCCCAATTACTGAATTTGACCGGGATACTTGGAACACTCCGAATAATATCGCCAATCAGTTGGCTGATTTTAAATGAGAAAGCCTGTATTTATACCGCTTTTTCTAGCTTTCTTTGTTTTATCTATCCTTGTGATCATTCCAGATCGGTGGATTGAGAGCCTGATTCCGAAAAACCGAATCAGCCAAGCAGCAACTGAATTAAATCCTTTCATGTTTCAAGGGAAGTATATACAGCAAAAAATGCTTACGGATAGCCGATATTTGCCTATCTATGGTTCATCAGAACTGGCTAGGCTGGATCGTTTTCATCCGTCTAACTATTTTCAAGAGGTCCATGAAGACTTCACACCTTTCCTAGTAGGCCGTGGCGGAACCGAATCACTGATTCATTTTTTAAATTTTTCCGAACATATTAATCAGCTAAAGGATAAGAAAATCGTGTTTGTGTTGTCTCCACAATGGTTTAATCCACTAGGAGCAGATGAATCGCATTTTGTACCTAATTATTCTTCCCTGCAAGGATATGATTTTGCTTTTAATAACCAAATTGATTCAGAGGTGAAGAAAAAGGCCATTAAGCGCCTCTTAACCTATTCATCTGTTAAAAACGATCCTATTCTCTCTACTCTCTACAAAGCTGAGATCACGAATGATCCATGGACAAAGCGGGAAGCCAGTGTTCTTCGCCCTGTTGCTGTTGTCTATCGGCACTTGCTAGAGAAAAAAGATTTATATTACTCATTGGCCGGCGGTTTTTCTCGTCATCGGGACCTTACCCCGAAAGTCAGAAATAAATCGTGGAACGAGTTAGCGCAGGAAGCGGATCAATTTGGTGCCAAGCGGGCAACGAACAATCATTTTTATATCGTAAACTCACAATATAATAAAATTAAAGGTTTCTTGCCGTCTTTTAAAAATAAAGACATTAATCGTTCCTATGGAAAGTCGAAAGAATACGGAGACTTCCAGCTTGTCCTAGATGTATTAAAACAATCCGGAGCAAAGCCTCTGTTTATCTCTGTCCCGGTCAATGGGCATTATTATGATTATACTGGGTTTCCTAAACAAGGACGTACTGCTTATTATGAACGGATTAAACAGCAAATAGCGGCTGAAGGGTTCCAAGTTGCCGATTTCTCAGCCCACGAATATGATCCATATTTCATGAAGGATACTATTCACATTGGCTGGAAGGGCTGGGTTTACACAGACCAGGCCATTAAGCAATTTTATGAGGGGAACGAAAAAAAGGTTGTTATGGTGAATCTTTAAGGTATAACTGATAATTTAAAAGAAAGAAGGCAACTAGTGAGGGTTGCCTTCTTTCTTTTTTAAGGATGCTTCTAATTTCATTCATTTTAGTATTTTCATATTTCCGATTATAGGAAGCGGCTTTTTCTCGCCCTTACTCGCATTTACCATCCCAATAATCATAAAGACTACTAAAGCAATACCAAATGCAGTATTAATTAATGACATTAACCACCATAGTCTCCACAAAATTGCTGATAATATAGACAGGACAATTTCCCCGCCTATTCCTGCTAATAATAAGACGAGCCCTTGATTTGCATGGAAACGGCCGGTTTTCGAGTTAGGACAGACTAAAAGAGGCAAAAAACATAATATACCTAAATAGGAGAGAACAAAAATGATCTTATTATCTTGGTCCTCTTTAACGATTCCAGCGTCATCTACTGAAGAACGTTCTAAACCTTCTGAGGATATTGCGCTTCCACAACTGCCACAATATTTAGCGTTAACCGCCACCTGATTTCCACATTGTTTACAGATCATAAAAAGCACCTCTCTTTTTATTTTTAGGCTCTGTTATAATTGGCTGTTAATTTCCGCTCCAATCAACAGAATATAAAAAAACAACAATGTCGTTTTAACAGAGCCTATTTTAAAAAATAATAATGAGTCCATTTACTTAATTAGTCCGCGGCAGCTTTTTATATTTGCTCTCTCCTTTACTGATTTTTAAATCCCTTCATTATATAGTTCTAAGTATTTATTTATGCCAGTCCGCATCCAAACAGAAAATCTTTTTTTAGAACATTAGTCTTATAAAAAAGATGGGGCAGGTAGATAAAAAAAAGTAACCATTCCTTCCTCCTAAGGAGAAAGGTAATAGGTTACTCTTCAAGTTTTTTTTATGGATAATTTCAATTGATTACTTAATAAATAGATTGATGATTAACACCCCTGCCAGCCCGACAAGAGACGCAATCGTAACCATAACAGACCATGTTTTAATGGTTTTACCAATCGAAAGATTAAAGAATTCTTTGTAAATCCAAAAGCCAGCATCATTTACGTGGGAGAACGTCATACTTCCCGCACCAGTAGCTAAAACCATAAGCTCTGGACTTACATGTGTTGCTGCAACCAGTGGTGCCGCAATCCCAGCAGCAGTCATACCTGCGACAGTAGCAGAGCCTAAAACGACACGTAATATTGCGGCAATTAACCATGCTAGGATTAATGGAGAAATCGATGATCCTTCCATTAGATGGGCAACGTATTTATCTACATGGCTATCAATCAATACTTGTTTGAATGCACCGCCGCCGCCGATAATCAATAAAATTACTGCAATACTACTAATCGATGCTGTAAGTGAATTCATCAGTTCCGGCATTTTTCTACCGCGGTTAAGACCAAATGTGAAAATGGCAACGATTACAGAAATTAACAACGCAACACCAGGATTACCTAAAAATTGAGCAGCAGGTAAAAGACCTGATTTTGGTGCTACAATTTCTACAATAGCCTGGAAGGCAATAAGAATAACTGGAATAAGAGCAGTAAACATACTAATACCAAATCCAGGCATTTCCTCTTCTTTAAAGTGTTTAGGTGTAAAGAGACCTTTTGGAATCTCTACTTCTAAATCTTCCTTTTTAAATAACTTCGTATATAATGGTCCGCTAATAATAACAGCTGGAATAGCGATGATAATCCCATATAATAATGTCTTACCAAGGTTTGCTTGATAGATGCCCGCAACCGCTGTTGGCCCTGGATGCGGCGGCACAAAGCCGTGCATAGTAATTAACGCTGCGATAACCGGCATTCCAATGTATAGGATGGGAACACCCGCTTCTGCGGCAATCGTGAATACTAATGGGATTAAAACAACAACGCCTGTTTCAAAAAATAAAGCGATTCCAACAACAAATGCAGTAAGAACAGCTGCTAACTGCACTCGCTTCTTGCCAAATGCACGGATTAAAGTAACAGAGATTCGCTGGGCACCCCCGGAATCAGCCATCAGTTTCCCAATCATACCCCCAAATACAATTACTAAAGCTAGATTTCCCAAGGTGCCGCCCAAACCGGTTGTAATAGATGTCATCGCTTCGACTGGTGACATTCCTTCCATTATACCTACGAGCAATCCGACTACAATCAACGAGATGAATGCGTTTAACTTAAAGACCACCATCAATAATAGTAATAATGCTACCCCTATGCAGATATATACTATTGGCATTTTCTCCATCTTCTCCTTTGTTTAAGGGGATGCCAATCCTATGCTTATTGGCACCCTTTTAAAATAAAATCTATCGACCGCTTAATATTTCAGCAACCTCTTTTAAATCGGTTTTGGATCCTACGTTCCCTGGGAAAATGACATAAGCCATACCAGGATACTTGCTTTCAGCCCCTGTTCTCCACACCGGGATACCAGGGCGAATCTGACCAGCGACTGTTGCTCTCTTCACCTTCAAGCCTTTTGTCCCAACATCACTTGAGGTAATCCCGCCTTTTGCAATAAGAAAGTTCGGTCTAACTTGTAATCTAGTGACGATACTTGTGACCGCATCTGAAATCGAAACGGAGAGTTTTAATTCTTCTTCCTTTTTGCCTTCCCCAAGGTCAAGACGCTCTCTGCTAGTATAAACAGCAACGGTTTTACCGGAACTAATAAGAGCTTCAGTTGTTTCAATTACTCGGTCACATTCTTTCTGAAATGCTTCAGGCTGTAAAACTAAATGGCTATTAAACTCAATAAATTCAATGGCACTTAACTTTTTAAGCTCTTCTAGCTGTTCGGTCGTTTTTTTCACATGGGAACCAATAATAATTAATCCGCCATTCCCTGTTTCTTCTCCCACTAATTCTGCTCTAGTAAGCAGCGGTTTATTGCTCACTCCTCCGATAACCTTTGGAAGAGCGGCTGCACTCCTAAATAAGAAGTTCTTGCCGCCGTTGATAGCCTGTACTAAAGCAATGGTAAAGATTTTTACATCCGCCTCATCAACAGCATTAACTACTACTTTATTAAAATTGTCCACTTGAAGAAGCTGTTCAGTTATTTTTCCAATCTGCATAGTACGCAGCTCTTCAAGTGAAATATATAATGTATTTTCAGCAGTAAATTCTCCATTAGACTTCTCTTCAATCCATTCGCCTAAATCAGATTTTGTGTACCCAAAGGTGCGATCCTTGGCAAATTCTGTTTCGCCGGCAGGTACAAGCTCCTCACCGTACTGAACATAGTGAATGTTATTGATGGTAAGGCGCCCTCCCTCTTTGAAGAAAGGCAGGATTACTTCGCCATCAATTTTAAAATCAGAAGCAGTCTCAATCGTTTCCTTTAAAACGTTTGTTTCTAAAGGATAGTGGCCTCTTAAAGTTGAATCTCCACGGCTGATAATCATGAATTCCCGGTTTAATTTCGAAGCCGCCGTTAGAATATTTTCCGCCATTTCACGGTGGGCCTTCTCAGTTTCTTCTGCTGTAAACCCTCTTGAATTGGTCAAGATAAAGAACATGGACTGTTCTTCATTAAATCCCTGTTCAATGCTTTCTAGCGACCAATCTGTAAAAACCGAAATGTCATGGACTGTTTGTACACCTGTTGGGTCATCATCCAGGACAATAATTTTTTTATTCAAAGTCTTTAGTGCTTCCGCAAGCAAATGATCAACTTGCGCACGGTTTACTTCAGGAAGAGTTTCAAGAATTTCTACGGATACGCTCTTTGTCTCATTCATGTTTTAAACCCTCTTTACTTCAACATTTGCAAGTTTTTCATAATATCTAACAATGCTGCCATGATCGTCTTTTATTTTTCCATCCACCTTTAACGCATGGAAAATCTCTAATAATTGACTTGATAGCGGTAATGGAACACCGATTTCATGGGCTGTATCCATTACATTGGTTATGTCTTTCATATTAATAGCAATGCTTCCGCCTGCAACAAAGTTTCGGTCTAAAATCATTGGTACCTTTGCATCGAGCACTGCACTTCCAGCAAGTCCACTTCTGATGGCCTGGTACATTTTTTCAACATTAATACCTGCCTTTGCTGCTAACACAAGTGCCTCAGACATAGCTGCAATGTTAAGGTTTACAATAATCTGATTAGCAAGTTTTGCCGTTACACCACAGCCATTATCACCTACTAAGGTTACATCCTTTCCCATGCCGTAAAGAACAGATTGAACGCTTTCAAAAACATCTTCCTTACCGCCAACCATGATGGCTAACGTACCGTCAATGGCTTTTGGTTCCCCGCCGCTAACAGGTGCATCAAGCATTCCTACACCTTTTTTTGCCGCTTCATCTGCAAGTTCTCTTGATACTTCAGGAGTAATAGAACTCATATCAATGATGACGGAACCATCTTTTGCTCCTTCTAAAATGCCATTTTCACCTGTAACAACTTGTTTCACGTGTTGAGAAGCTGGCAGCATGGTAATAATGACATCACTTTTTTCTGCCACTTCTTTAGGTGATGCTGCTGCAGCCGCTCCAGCCTCTACTAAACTATTTACCGCCTCTTGATTAAGATCAAAAACAGTCAGTGTGTGCCCTGCCTTCATAAGGTTTAATGACATAGGTTTTCCCATGATTCCAAGTCCAATAAAGCCAACTTTTCGTTCCATCTTTATTCCTCCTTGATTTCTTTTCATTTAATATACAATAAGCTAATTGCGTCTCTCCGAACCATCGCAACCGCTTTCAATTAGTGATTACATTTGTCATTGTATACTAACTTTTTTATTTTGTATACAATTTTATTTATTTTTGTATACAAAATTTTATTTAGTGTATACTAGATTATGGATATAAGATGAATTTGGTATTTTTTTGTCTTTAAATTTGGTAAGATAATTTTAATTAGTGAAATCATATTTGAGGTGAAATCTTTGTTAGGAAGTGATCGTTCTCGTCCTGCTTTCCATCAATCCTATGAAATTATTCGTGATAAGATTTTAAATGGAGAGCTTCCCGGAGGGACCAAGATCGTTGAAGAAAAGGTTGCTGCTGAATTAGGTGTGAGCAGAACCCCTATACGTGAGTCCATTCGTAAATTAGAACAAGAAGGGCTTATTGTGAATAAGAGGGTGGTTAAGCCGACCGAAAAGGATTTGAGAAATATGTTTCAAGTCCGCATTCTATTGGAGGGCTTTTCAGCAAAATGTGCAGCATCCTATCTGAAGGAAGACGAACTGGAATCTCTATATAACTGTGTTGAGATTGGAAGGAAAGGTACAGTCGAAGAGATCATGCGTGCTAATGAACGCTTTCATGAAATTATTGTTAACGCCAGCAATAATCCAGTTATGATTGATATTATTGACCGGATGCAATCTACGATTTATCTTTTCCGTAAAACCGTTGTATTTTACAACCGTCCCCATCTCATTGATGAACACGAAGAAATCTATGAAGCCATTAAGGCAAGAGACGGTGAAAAAGCCGAAATGCTAATGAAAAGTCATTTACAGGCCGATTTAGACTTTTGTCTGCATCTTATTGGTAATTAGGTTGAAACAAATGACACATCTTTCTGGAATTTGGGGAGATGTGTTTTTATGTTAAAAAGCACCTGCATAATGCAGATGCTTTATTTGATATTGGAGTGCTGGTGAAAACTTAACAAGAAAATTACTTTTATACAGTCATTTTCCAATTTGATAATGCCAGCCAGTTTTCCTTTTCCTTATAATCGGGCATTATTTTTCCAACAAGCCGCCAAAAAGAGCGGTCGTGATTCAGATGGACCATATGGCACATTTCATGAACGACTACATAGTCAACGACTTCACGTGGTGCCATTGCCAGCCTCCAATTAAATGTTAACTGCTGTCTTGAATCACAGGTTCCCCATGTAGTTTTGCTATCCGTGATCCGTATAGAACGTGGTTTTGTTTTAAAGTGGCTTTGATAGGAGCTGATACTCTTCTCAACTAGTGCTTTACACTGCTGATAATAGAAGCGCTTTAGAGCTTGTTTTATGATCTCATCCTCTAGCTGCTTCACATAGATGTGTAACGTTTCTCCTTCAAACACCACATAGTCCTGCTTAATATTTTTGTTTTCACAAAATTGTATAGGATAAGTGTTTCCTAAATAGAGAAAACTCTCACCAGGCTCATAGTGCTTTTTCTGGGGTCCATGAAGCCTATCCTGCATCTCATTTAACTTTTGCTGAATATGCTCCCAGTTTTGCTCTAATAACTGAAGCACTCTCTCATCAGAAGTCCCTTTCGGAGCCTGGACTTCTAGATTTCCATAGCTATCGATTGTCATTCCTATGGAGGTCCGGTTTTTGTACTTTATTTCAAAACGAATAGTCTTACCTCTGTACGTATGTATCATCTTATCACCTTTGGTGCATTATCCCCTGTATTTAATCGCTAGCCCTTTTAAGAAATTACGAGCAAATTTATCTCCGCATTCTTTATAATTCTTATGCCCTTCTTTTCTTAACAAAGCACTGAGTTCTCCTTTTGATACCCTGATTCCAGCCAATTCGAATATTTCCAACATATCCTCGGTCGTTAATGATAGGGCAATTTTTACTTTCTTTAACAGGAGATTATTAACGTTAGCGCTTTTTGGTGAAACCGGCTCCGGTGTAGTAGACTGTCCCGGTTTTGGCTCTTGTATG
Organism: Bacillus sp. AFS037270; assembly: GCF_002585305.1. The sequence goes on from NZ_NUNF01000002.1 coordinate 124,651, forward strand.
CCTCTTTTAAAAATAATAAATCCATTTAAAAATGAATCGAACATACTGTTATTACACTTTATTTGATAGTCATCTTCATAATCGTCATCTGATTTTGTCAGGATTTGTATTACTTCCGGTACGGTTACTTCCACACCGCCAAGTTTAAAAATCTCTGCCATTTCTTTATTTTTTATTTCCAGCGCATATCGCAACCGAATTAATATATCATTATTGTCCATCGATGGACCTCCCAATTTTTCCTCATTTTTTTAATTCAAACTTTGCAACAGCCTCAAAATTGTGTGGGGTGTATGTGCAACACATGGGGGCTGGTGAGTTAGACTCGTTTTTATAAAGCTTTAGTACTTTCACGATATCTCATTCTAATATTAAAAAATTCACCTAACCCATAAAAAAACGAATGTCGTTAGGTTTAATAACATTATTTTGTATGATTTATTCCTTATAATACCTTGATAACTCTTAAATAAAAAGGATGATGCCTGTTAAGACATCACCAATTAGGAAATAGACCTAAATAACTAGAAAATCAAAATGGACATGTTCATTTAGTTTTTCATTCTGTATCATTAAATATCCAACTTAAATTAAAAAAGGAATTACCGTAACCACTAAGAAAAAGCCACCATTATAGCAGTTGTGAATTTTTATATTTGGATATCATATTTACTTTTAAATTCAAAAATCTCATCAATAGCATGGTGATATCCACCCGATTTTTGAAACGATTCCCTGATATTTGAAACAGCCTTATGAATAGATGGGCTGTTTAACACATGATCTGTGGCTTCACGTAGTTGATTTGCAGTCAAGCCTTGCATTTGTAATTTAATACCGGCACCCATATTGGCAACTTGCCCGGCAATGATCGGCTGATCTGCGCTTTGTGGGATTACAATGAGCGGAACCCCGTAATAGAGACCTTCATGGGTACTGTTCATTCCACCATGTGTGATAAATAATTTAGTGTACTTCAGTACCTCAGTTTGTGGAACATAATTTTTTACAATGAAGTTCTTTGGGATCTCCCCTAAATCAGATATTTGAGCTTTTTCCCCAATCGACATGACAACGGTATGATCAGTGTTCCCAAATGCCCTAAAACAAAGCTTATAAAAATCAATGGCCTGGTTAAAGACAGTACCCAGTGAAATATAAATCGGACTTTTTCCTTTGATAGCCGCAAGGTCAAAGTTTTCCTGCTTTAATCGTGAAGAGATGGATGGACCGATAAATTTGTAAGTTTGGTCGAATGCTTCTCCAAAAGGTTGAAACTCCCTAGTTGTATAAACGATTGTAAGTGGTGCAGGATTGCAAAAAACTTCATAAGGAGAAGCGATCTCGACCTCATATTTTTCCTTCACCATTGCCGTCAGGCTTTGATATTCATCGTTTATTTCTTTAACCACTTCTGTCGGAATGTTTTTAGAAAGCTTTTCCAACATTTTATTGAATGATTCCTTTGTCTGTGCAAAGGAAGTACAAGAATTGATTGCCGGAAGCTTAAGGATTTGGGCAAGTAAACGTCCACAACCAAACATGGAATCATGAATGATGTAATCAAAATGTTCTCCTTCAATCTGTTCAAGCACGCTAGGTATGACAATATCTGCCGTAAGTAAAAGACCGTTAATTCTTTCAAGTAAATAATTTCTTCCACCCGAGATAAAGGCTGTTATAAATTTTTGACCGTCCAACGTTCGTACAGTGGCTCCGGTCTTCTCAATTCGCTCTCGAAAAGCTTCTATTGTAAAGTACACTACCTCTTCGCCGCGGGAAATAAGCTCTTGTACAACTCCAATAGTTGGATTGATATGTCCTTCTGAACCGGCATTAATAAATAAAACACGTGCCATTTTCATCACTCCTTAGCTATAATGTTTTCTAGTTTGTGTATGGAGTAAGGAGTCACTCCCCCATGCCATTGCCATGATAATCCGTTACAGGAAAGAACAAAAGCGCAAGCGCCTTGAACAGCCCCGACAAGCATAAGACGCTCAGGGAAAGAAGGCGTTCTTTGCCTTCATTCCCTGAGTGGCTTATAACCTCGAGGGCTAGGCGCTGGAGATGGACGTTGACAGTCCTTTTATTAGCAGTTATCCACAAGCGAAAATTTTATAATTTCCTAAACGACGAAGAAAGGCAACACCCAAATGGGTCAGTTGCCTTTCTTAAAATCAGTTGTGATACACACTCGGGCGTGCGATATCTATCCCTTGGGGTATAAGCCACCTACTCCCTTCACCGGAAAGCGTTTCACACCATAATTTAGACCCTTAGCGAGCCACGGAAACCCCTGGCAGCATAGTAGGATTCTGCTCCATTGTGGTACACAAAGACAGTGTCGTAGCGACGATCACAAAAGATGGCCCCACCGAGTTTTCTAATATTAGCAGGTGTTTTCACCCAGCTAGATGTTTTAGTATCAAAATTTCCATGTTTCTGCAGCTCCCGGTATTGCTCTTCCGATAAAATCTCAATTCCCATGTCAGCAGCCATATCTATAGCGTTGTTTTGTGGTTTGTGTTGTTTCCTTGACTCGAGCGCTTCACAGTCGTAACAAACACTTCTGCGGCCTTTAGGACTTTCCGATGAACAATCATAAAAAATGTATTCGCCCGCCTCTTTATCATGAACAATAACATCCGGCTCACCGCCAGTTCTTTCCATTTCATTAAGCGACCACAGTTTTTCAGTATTAGATTCTAGACTTGCTTGTACTTTAGCCCATTCTAGTCCTTTATGGCGGTTCATGTTTTTTTCAAAACGAGCCTTCAATGTTCTGAGTATTTCTTCATGTTGTTCTGGTGACAACTGCTTTTTTTCATTTGTCATACTAAAACCTCATCATCTATTATGTTTAGAACTAGTTTTTTTAAAATTGCTTCCTTCATCTTTTAATATCATTAATATACTAGACTCAGCGCCTTCTTTTCAATCAAAGAGTTGGATAAAAGGTAGCATGTAAAACAGTTACTAATTTTGTTTATCCATTAGTTTCTTAACTTCTTCCATGCAAGGCATGCTTAATATTGCACCTTTCCTTGTTGTGACAATTGCCCCAACCGCATTTCCAAATATAGTAATTTCCTCCATATCATCGATGTTTAAATCAGCAATAGGTTTATTTTTTTCTAAGTATTTATACAAAACGCCACTAAAGAAGCCATCTCCCGCACCTGTTGTATCAACTGGAATCACTTTGAAGGATTTAAATTTCCCTATGTTCTCCCCTTTTCGATAAAAACAGCCTTCTGCTCCTAAAGTGACAAATATAAGTTCTGTGTTATACTGTTCAACGAGTTGTCTTGTTCCTTTTTCTAAATCTGCCTTTCCAGTAATGAATTCCAACTCTTCCTCCGAAAGCTTTACGATGTTTGCATATTTCAATCCCTCTTTAATCATTTTCTTTGCATGCTCTAGATTATTCCAAAGCAAAGCCCTTAAATTAGGATCATAGGAAACAACTTTCCCTTGTTCTTTTGCTAATTGGACTGTCTTTAGAGTGGTAGTGGCAGCTGGTTCATTAGTGAGGGAAAGAGATCCAAAATGGAAAATTTTGGTTTGAGCTACGATATTTTCATTAATGTCATCCTCTGTTAACTTGGTATCCGCACCGGGATTTCGATAAAAGCTGAATGAACGGTCACCATATTCATCTAAATGAACAAATGCCAGAGTAGTATTTGCTTTTTGGGTAAAGGATAATCCCTCGCAGCATATGTTTGTATCTAATAGAACTTGCTTTAAATAATGTCCAAATTGATCATCTCCTACCTTACCAATAAAACAAGTCTTCTTGCCTAATTTGGTTAAGCCCGCTAATACATTGGCCGGGGCACCACCAGGATTTCTTTCAAAGACAACTTTGCCAGGCTGAGAAGAGTTATAAGGAGTTAAATCAATTAATAACTCTCCAAGAGCTGTTACATCATACATTTGAACCTCTCCTAAATTTTAGAATATATTAAGCCAGAAGACTACTCTTCTGGCTTTTTATTTGAATTGGAACTATTTAAGTTCTGCTTCGTAATCTATCAAGAAGCACGGCAATAACAATAACTATCCCTTTTACAACTTGTTGCCAGTAATAATCCACGTTAAGCAAAGTCATTCCATTCGTTAACACAGCCACAATCAAAACCCCAATGATAGTTCCTTGTATACGGCCACGTCCCCCTACAAAACTAGTACCACCTAGTACGACAGCTGCTATCGCATCTAGCTCAAATGCTATTCCTACCATTGGCTGCCCTGAGAACAAACGTCCTGCCATCACAACGCCACTAACACCGGCGAGTAAGCCACTGATGGAATATACATTAATCAGGGTGCGATTAACTTTAATCCCTGTAAGATGTGCAGCTTCTTCATTACCGCCAATAGCATAAACATGGCGCCCGAACATCGTATACTTTAAAACGATTAACATGATGATATAAACAATTGCCATCACATAAATTGGAGTAGGAATCCCCAGAATTTCACCTGCTCCAATGAACTTGAACTGCTTTGATGCCAATACTACAGGATATCCGCCGGTTATAACATAAGCCAATCCCCTCAGATAGGTCATACTTCCAAGCGTCACGATAAAGGCAGGCAATTTAGGTACAGCTGTTAAAAATCCATTAATAGCCCCAGCAACATATCCTACAGCAACTCCTACTAACATAGCGATAACTGGAGGAATTCCGGCATTTGATAGTAATACAGATATAACACCGCTCAATGCAAGGGTTGAGCCTACCGATAAATCAATTCCTCCTGTTAATATAACTACAGTCATCCCAGCTGCCAGAATGGCAGTGATTGAACTCTGCTTTAGTACGTTTAAGATATTACTTGAGTCTGTGAAATTCGGTGCAAAAATAATCATAACTATGATTAATAAGGCAAGAATTATTACCATGCCCAGCTGATTAAAAATCTGTTTTGACCGTGCCTTGAATGAAACTACGGATGGACTTGACATTTGTAAGTTTGTATTCATTGTTTAACCTCTCCTGTAGCATAGTACATAATTTTTTCTTGTGTAGCTTCATCACGAGATAGTTCAGCTCTTAGTTTCCCCTCATGAATCACTAAAATCCGATCACTAACTCCTAATACTTCTGGTAATTCAGAAGAAATCATCAATACAGCAAGCCCTTGTTCTGCTAATTTACTTATGATTTTATGAATCTCAGTCTTTGCACCTATGTCTACACCACGGGTCGGTTCGTCAAGCAGCAGTATTTTAGGACTAATAGATAACCATTTAGCAATAACAACCTTTTGTTGATTTCCCCCGCTAAGGCCCATAACATTTTGTTCCTTTGATGCCGTTCTTACTCCAAGTTCTTTGATGTATCGATCCGCATCACGATTCATTTGCTTATACTGCAATAGTTTAAATTTACGATAGGTTGGCAATTGTGCCATCAGTATATTTTCTTTTACAGATAAATTTGGTAATAACCCCTGTTCCTTCCTGCTTTCAGGAACATGAGCAATGCCAAGTTTTATTGCGTCAATAGGACTTTTTATATGAACCTGCTGGCCATCCAAAATTATTTGACCCTCTGACAGTTCGGATAGTCCAAAGATTGTTCTTACCAGCTCAGTCCGTCCCGCACCGACAAGTCCTGCTAAGCCCACAATTTCACCAGGGTAGATTTTCAGCGATATCCCCTTTACAATCTTCTTGTCAGAAACATTTTTTAACTCAAGGACTGGTTTTTGTTCAGACCTAACAATGCTTTCGATTCTGTCTCTTACAAATAGCTCATTTAACTCTCTTCCTACCATAAGTTTTACTAGATTCTCGGGATTTGTATCCGAAATTGGTCCACTTGTAACCCAATGACCGTCTCTAAGCACTGTAAAGCGATTTGAAATTTTAAAAATCTCATCCATTCGATGAGAAATATAAACAATAGCTACGCCTTTTCTTCTTAATTCTTCAATGATGCCAAAAAGCTTTTCTATTTCTTTATCTGTCAGAGATGCCGTCGGTTCATCCATAATTAAAATCTCAGAATTAAGTGATAAAGCTCGAGCAATTTCTACCATTTGTTGTTGGGCCACACTTAAGGTGGAAACATCCGCTCGAGGATCTAGGGAAGATCCTATGGACTTTAAAACTTGGGCAGCATTTTCATAAATATTATTCCAATTTATTAGGCCCAGCCTATTTTTCTTAAATGCTGTCCCCATCATAATATTCTCACCAATGGACAAATTAGGTGAAAGGCTTATTTCTTGGTGAATAACACTAATCCCTTTATTTCTTGCCTCCATTGGATTATTCCAATGTACTTCTTGACTTTTATATTCAATCGTTCCTCCATCAGGCTGATACACTCCAGCCATGATCTTCATTAAAGTGGATTTTCCTGCACCATTCTCCCCCATCAAGGCATGAACTTCCCCTTTATAGAGTTCGATATTAACGTTTTGCAACACCTTGACACCGGAAAATTTCTTCGTAACCGCCTTCATCCTAAGGATGGGTAACTGACTCTCTGGTAGACTACGATTTATTTGTTCTTGAACCTGAAATACTGCCATTAGTGCCACTCCCTAAGTCTCTTTTTAAGCCCTATTTTACTAGGATATAAATATAGTGCTCCTGATAGAGCACCATATTTTACCTCCACTAGAGGGAAATCAATTACCAGCCACTATAGGAATCAACATTATCTTTAGTGATAAATTTAGTTGGAATAAGAACTTTTGAGTCAACTTTCTTTCCATCAATGACTTTTAATGCTAAGGCAACACCATCAATAACCATTTGATTCGGGAATTGTGCTGAAGTACCAGCAAAGCTTCCGCCTTTTTTCAACGCATCAACCGCAGAAGGCGCACCGTCAACACTTACGACAAAGAATTCATTTTGTCTACTAGCTTGTTCTTGAGCAATTTGTACTCCAACAGCCTCTTCATCATTTATTGTAAATACTGCATCGATTTTTTTGTTTGCTGTTAGTGTACCTTCCATTACGGTAAGAGCCTTTTCACGATTACCCTCACCATTTTGTTTAGCAACAACCTTGATATCTGGATATTTTTTAATTACTTCGTTAAAACCTTTAATTCGGTCTGTCACTGCTGAAACAGGTGGTCCATCAATAATAACAATATTACCTTTTCCATTAAGTTGTTTTACAAGGTACTCCGCAGCTAATTTACCTGCTTGAACGTTATCAGACATAACCACTGAGTCAATGCCGCCTTCTGCAAATCCATCAAGAGCAACAACCGGAATACCTGCTGCTTTTGCCTCACTAACTGCACCAGCAATACCAGCAGAATCAAATGGGCTTAATAATATTAAATCAACTTTTTTTGTGATAAAGTCTTCAATTTGTGCAGTTTGTTTAGCAAGATCTTGATCCGCACTTACAGTCGTTACTTCAGCATTATACTTAGAAGCAACTTCTTTAGCCCCTTTAGACATCGCTACAAAGAATGGATTACTTAAATTTGGAACTGTTAAACCAATCTTTAGCTTTTTTTCAGTATTAGACTTGTCATCTGTTTTACCTCTATTAGAAGCGCTCTCATTATTGCTGCATGCACCTAAAAAGCATAAAGTTAAAATTAATATTACTATATTAAAAATTTTAAAGTTTTTCATGATTTGTAATTCCTCCTAAATATAGTTTTGTAAAGTAATAGATACTTATAGCAAAACACAATCCTTGTAATAAAATCTGTAATACCGTAGTATAAAAAATGAGTGCTAAAATTAGTATTAATTTTAGATTTACTCAGGCTGGGTTATGATTTTGGGCTTTTTTCCATTTGGTCGTGGTTGCCCTAAATCGTAACCTTTTTTGTGATTCTTTCATTTTTCTCCCCCAAAAAACAAGTTAATTAAAACGTTTAAAATCTCTTCTATTATTTTCACAACTCTATAAGCATCACCTCCTAAAAATAGTGTGGATATTTTTTAAAAACGCTTTCATTAAACGCCTTCATTTTTTGCTTTTATCTGATAGTAGATCCTTACCTATGGGGGAAAAGTCAGACTACTCGAACAGAAATTCCTGATTCCTCAATGCGGTTAAGTACGGTCTTTTGTGCAGCACTATCGGTTATTAAATAATTTATCTCATGAATATCCGCAAACTTCGCAAAACTTACTTGACCTATTTTAGTATGATCAGTAATGAGAATAACCTTTTCCGCACAATCAATCATTTTCTTTTTCGTTGATGCCTCAATTAAATTTGGGGTTGTTAAGCCATTTTCTACATCAACGCCATTCGTAGCAATAAACGATTTGTCTACACAAATTTGATTAAAGCTGTTTTCAGCCAATGGACCAACCAACGCTAGTGTTTCTGAACGCAAAGAACCACCACATAATAAGACTTCAATTCCAGATACATCCTTTAATTCGTTGGCACATAATATTGAATTGGTAACCACCTGTAAGCTCGAAAATTTTCTTAGTTCTTGAGCAAGATAATAGGTTGTCGTACCCGAATCGAGCAAGATACTTTCACCGTTCTCAATAAGCTTAGCCGCTTCCTTTGCAATAGCCCTTTTCTCTTTTTGAAACTGCACTTCTTTCTCAATGTAAGTCGGTTCGAAGGTCACACTTTTGAACAAGACAGCCCCACCATGCGTTCTTTTTAACAATTGTGCTTCCTCTAGTTCCTTTAAGTCCCTACGAATGGTTGACTCAGACAAGTCGAAGTGTTGACTTAATTCTTGTACATCAACTCTAGCATTCTTGTTTAGTAACTCTAATATGGCCGACTTTCTTTCTATACCGTACACAGAATCGTTTCCTCTCCAATTCATTTGAAATGCGACGTTTGACCGCTTAAGCTCATTTTTGAATGAATTTGGTTTTTTATGCTCATTTTTGATTATATGTGCTATTTTACCAATTTACAATATGAATTTCGGAATAATTGTGAAAATTTTAAAATTAATAAAATAAAAAAACTATTGTTTTTCGACGATTAGAATACGTTAGACTATACTTATTATTTATTAGGGGAACACTCTGACTAAGTAAAACTTAGACGTAAACACAAGTAAGGGCTTCGATTTGAGAGAAATGAAAGTAGTTTTGAAAAAGAAAAATTGAAGTATAAATTCTAAAATAGAACTAAATGGGAAAAAGGAGGTTCTCCATTTAGGGAGTAACTCCTCGTTTGTGGTCCCAAAATTGAATAGAAGCAGGAAATCCCTTACTGGGTTCCTGCTTCTTCTTTTAAAATCATAGCCGAGACGCATTCGACGTGTGTAGTCATTGGGAACATATCAACCGGCTGCACCTCAACCGTTTTGTAGCCGCCATCCTCAAGGATTCGTAAATCCCTGGCGAGCGTCGCAGGATTACAGGATACATAGACCACTTTCTTAGGCTTCATATCAATAATTGTCTGCAGCAACGCCTCATCACAGCCTTTACGAGGCGGGTCAACCACGAGCACATCCGCAGTATTACCTTCCTTGTACCACTTTGGAATCACAACCTCTGCTTCTCCGGCAGCAAACTCGGCATTGGCTAGTCCATTCAACTCCGCATTTCGCTTGGCATCTTCAATCGCTTCTGGCACCACTTCTACTCCGAAAACTTTTTTAGCCTTTTGTGCTAAAAATAAAGAAATCGTCCCGATTCCGCAATAAGCATCAATTACGGTTTCTTCACCGCTCAAATCAGCATACTCCAGGGCCATGTCATAAAGTACCTTTGTCTGAACCGGGTTAACTTGGTAAAACGACAAAGCGGAGATGGCAAATTTCACTTCGCCAATATAATCGTAAATGATCTCACTTCCCCATAAAACCTTCGTCTTTTCACCCAATATAACATTAGTACGTTTAGAGTTTACATTGTGAACAATTGATTTCACCTTTGGCAGCCGTGCTATGATTTCTTCAACCAACTTATCTTTTTGTGGTAATTCTGCGGTTCTCGTAATCAGCACAACCATAAGCTCGCCCGTCTGCTTTCCGAAGCGTGCCATAATATGACGGAGGACTCCTTTATGTGATTCCTCCTGATAAGCAGGGATAGCAAGCCTGCTGCAGATCTCTTTGATTGTCTGAACGGCCTCATTAATTTCCGGCAACTGGATTAGGCTTTCATCGGTATCGACAATTTCATGACTCCTTGGTTTAAAAAAACCAGCAATCAGTTGGCCGTCTTTTTCGCCAACAGGCACCTGTGCTTTATTTCGATAATGCCAAGGATTTTCCATACCTAGGATCGGATGAACGATGACATCTTCGAGTTTGCCGATTCTAGTTAGCACTTCACGGACTTGATTTTCTTTATATTTTAGCTGGCCTTCATAGCTGATATGCTCGAGCTGGCAGCCGCCGTATTTATGACGTTCACTGCTCGGAATTTCAACCCGGTACGGGCTTTTTTCATAAAGCTCGATTAATCTTCCAAAACCATAGCTTTTACCGGTTTTAATTACCTTCACTTTAGCCTTTTCATCGGGTAAACCGTTTGGGACAAATAATGGATACCCATCTACCTTTGCTACTCCTGCCCCGTCATGGGTTAAATCCTCAAACACTACATCTATAAATTCATTTTTAGTTACTGGGATCGTTTTGTTCATTTATTTCTTCCTTTTCTCCGAATTGACTAGAAAGATTGTAACATACATTGGGTTGGAACACGAAATGATGCTTATGAGGTGACGTGATTCCGCGTGTTCCTGTGATAATTCCACGTCAATCCTTATTAATTCCGTCGATTTTACCTTTATTCCGCCTAAAATTCTAATTTTCCCGTCGAATCTGAACATAATTCCGCGGAGTTGTGTATTTTCAGCCATTAAGAAGGACGCCCCAATTTCAGGACGTCCTAAACATTATTCCTCTGCTTTCATCGCAGCCACTTTTTCTTTTACCTCTTCAATATTTCTCATCTTGTTATCCCAACACTTTTGACTCAAGTCAACGGGATACTCTTCCGGATTCATCGTACGCTTATATTCATCCCAAAGACTATCAAGGTTTTGCTTTAAATAGTCACGAGACTCTTCTAAACAAGGGACCTCATATACTAGCTCTCCGTTAGTAAATATGTTCACATGGAGTTCCTTTGCCGTAAAGTTCGTTACCACTTTATTTATAAACGTATGAGTTGGATGGAACATGCGCAGCCGTTTTTCTGGCAGAACTTCATCTTCCATCGCAATATAATCCCCTTCGGCATGGTTATTGGTATTATTAATAATCCGGTAAATTTTTTTCATCCCCGGAGTCGTTACCTTCACCGGATTAGAGGAAATTTTAATGGTATCCTCTAATTCACCATGACCATTTCCATCTTCAATTGCAACAATTTTATAAACTGCACCAAGTGCTGCCTGGTCATAGGCCGTGATCAACTTGGTCCCAATTCCCCAGCTGTCAATTCTTGCCCCTTGCCCTTTCAAACTCATAATCGTATACTCATCAAGGTCACTTGATGCTACAATTTTCGCGTCTGGAAAACCAGCTTCATCCAGCATTTTACGAGCCTCTTTGGATAGATAAGCAAGGTCACCGCTATCAAGGCGAATGCCGATGAAATTAATCTTGTCGCCCAACTCTCTCGCCACCTTGATGGCATTTGGCACTCCAAGGCGAAGGGTATCATATGTATCCACTAAAAAGACACAATCTTTATGTGTTTCCGCATATTTGTGAAAAGCTGTATATTCATCCTTATAGGCTTGGACCATTGCATGCGCATGTGTACCAGAAACCGGAACGCCGAATAGTTTTCCTGCACGCACGTTACTGGTCGAGTCAAAGCCTGCCAGATAGGCTGCTCTCGTTCCCCAAATGGCTGCATCCATCTCCTGTGCCCGTCTTGTTCCAAATTCCATCGCCACCGCATCACCAACAACCTGCTTCATTCTAGATGCCTTGGTCGCAATTAATGTTTGATAGTTCACAATGTTAAGTAACGCTGTTTCAATGATTTGCGCCTCGCCTAGCGGTGCATCCACCCGTAAGATAGGTTCATTACCAAAGACTAGCTCGCCTTCTTGCATAGAACGAATCGTCCCGGTGAAACGCATATTTTTTAAATAGTCGAGGAAATCATCCTTGTAACCCACTTCATTTTTCAAATACTCAAGGTCTTCTTCACTAAAACGAAACCCTTGGATAAATTGAATCACTTTTTCTAGGCCAGCGAAAACAGCATAGCCATTTCCAAATGGCAGCTTGCGGAAAAACAGCTCAAATACCGCACGTTTATTATGTATGCCATCTCTCCAATACGTCTCTGCCATATTAATCTGATACAAATCGGTATGCAGAGATAAACTATCATCATGATAAATGTGTTTCATCATAAAACCTCCGGAATACTATTACAGCTTAATAAAATATAACTTATCATAACATTTAAAAATCTATTTCACCATAGCAGCGAGGGATTGTGCGAAGTGTTCGAGCGCCCATTCATGACCCGCTTGATTAAAAGATGCAACAGCATCCTTATAGACAACAATATTGAATCCCTTATTATAGGCATCGACCGCGGTATGAAGCACACAGATATCTGTACAAACGCCCACAAGATGCACCTCAGTGATTCCACGCTCACGCAGTTTAATTTCAAGGTCTGTTCCCGCAAAGGCGGAATAACGGGTTTTATCCATATAGGCCACATTCTCAAGCTGTTTATTATCATCGTACACCCCCTGAAGAGCGCCGAACAAATCACGGCCAGCCGTTCCTCTCAGATTATGGGGCGGAAATAATTTCGTTTCCGGGTGGTATTGATCGCCCTTGTCATGAACATCAATGGCAAATACCACATAATCGCCATTTTCAATAAATTCCTTGGTGAGCTCGACAATTTCACCTTCAATCTGCTGCCCTGGTACCCCGCAGGTTAATGCTCCGGCATCTGCAACAAAATCATATGTATAATCAATATTAATTAAGGCTCTCATTTCTGGATTCCTCCTTAAAAAAGTCTTTCACTCATTATACACAGAATGTGGAAAAAAGTCCGCTCCACGAGGAACGGACTTTTCTTATAAGATAAGAAAGTATAAAAGTTTTTGACTTTGAAAATTGTCTAGCTCCAGCGCCTAGCCCNNTTCGGCCGGATTGGCTTATGCTTGTCGGGGCTAATCAAGGCGCTTGCGCTTTTCTTAACTATATCTTTGACCTGTAACCCAATCTGTCGGACGGTCATTCGGACGGATATCATCTAGAGGCACAAACACTTCTAAATGACGGTATAGATTTTCAAACTCTGCCGGAAGCAGACCGCCAAATTCACCGTCTAAATTTAATTGGACCTTTTCGCTGGAATAAACCTTAATTCGATTAGCCTGTGTATAAATCACATTTGGATCGTTTACATGTTCACCGCGAACTGCTAGTGACGAAATCCGGATAAACTCAGCCAGATTTACCTTTTTCAAAATTAACAAAGAGAATAAACCATCATTAATCGAAGCGTCCGGTGCCAGCTTTTCAAATCCACCGATTGAGTTGGTCAGCCCGACAAGGAACATCATGGCTTCCCCCTCAAACAGCTTTCCATCATATTCAATCCGAAGATCTGACGCTTTAATGGACGGTAGCATTTCCATTCCTTTTAAATAGTAGGCAAGCTGCCCGAGCATGGTCTTTAGTTTGCTTGGCACTTCATATGTAATCTCGGTTATCCGGCCGCCGCCAGCAATATTAATAAAATAACGATCATTAATCCGGCCAATGTCTACGGGAATTAGTTCCCCTTTTGTAATGATATCCACTGCCATTCCGATATCTCTTGGAATTTGGAGGGCTCGGGCAAAATCATTGGTTGTTCCTGCTGGAATAATTCCTAATTTTGGTCGATATTCTTGTTCAGCGAGGCCGTTTACTACTTCATGTATGGTTCCATCGCCACCTGCAGCAATGACTACATCGTACTGACGTTCCACTGCCAGCCGTGCCGCCTGCGTTGCATCTCCTGCACCTGTTGTAGCATGGCAGGATGCCTCATAGCCGGCGATTTCTAGTTTTTCAAGGATTTCCGGTAAATTCTTCTTCAGAATTTCCCGTCCTGAAGTAGGATTATATATCAGTCGTGCTCTTTTCATTAATCATCATCCTATTTATTAAATAACAATTGGCGTTGTCAGTTCTATATTCTACCAATTATTATTCAAGCTTACAAATATATTGGTAAACTGATTATTGATTTATGTTCAGCTTAACCTCATACGCATTGCTAATATGAATCAGGTATTTTCTCTCACCAGATTGATATACCGCGCTTTTTGGCCCAGCAGCATCATGCTCTTCGCCCTTCGGTTCCTCTGTGATTTTCCACTCTTTCCCACTCAGTTGGTCAACACCAACGGTCTCTACCGTCATATTACTATTTTTCATCACATTCACCGTTACAGCTGATGAACTTTCAATATTCCAGTCGTTCACAAGAGTGCGAGGTTTAAGACTAAGTGAATTATTATTTCCTACCACTTCTAGTTTTACATTGTTAGGAACCAGAATAGTTGCTGCCACGATTCCCTGTGAATTAAACGGACCCATTTCGTCAGGCAGCATTTTAAAATTCAGATAGAGCGTGTCCCCCTTCTGATTGGCCATAACAATATCGTCCGCATTCTTTAGCAAAGCTGTTTTTTTCGCCGTTTCTACTCTGTATGTGCCAAACATCGAGACCGCTTTGTCTTCTGTTGCCTCAACCGTCATATCATACCCAACAGATCTGACTACTACACGTTTTATACTGTCATCCGTTTTATACGAAAAAGCCGGGAGATCATAGGAACGGACTTCTTTTGCCATCACCTCTTCTACCTTGCCCATCACACCTGCTGAGCTAAGAACCGCAAAGATAATACCTGCAGTACCAATTAATCCGACAAAGAAGATACTTAGAAAATCATATTTTAATATGGGCTGTTCCTGTCTTGAAAGAAATAAATAGACTAAAATTTCAACCCCCAAAACCACTAGTAATACCGGCCACCAAGCCATCAGCACCTCCGCTAAGTTTAAACCGAGGAACTTTGAAAAGAAAAGGAAGAGGCCTAGGAAAATAAGGGAGGCCCCCATTGAAAACGTTCCAACGCGCCAAGTCCTCATTCTTTATGCTCCCCCTTTCTTTTTCTAAAAAGAAACCCAATTCCGGCTCCAATCAGTACTACACCAGCCATCCTGCTTCCCCACTTACTCATGGCTTTTTGCCTCCCTCTTTTGTTTACTGCCAGATAAAAGCTTGATTCCGCCACCAATTAACAACACACAGACAAGAGCGGTTTGGAAATAGCCTTGAATCCAATACATGATATCTACATTGATTAATCGATTGATAAACGGTGAGAAGGCGGGCAGCAGGATGTTCATCAATAAATAATAAACCCCTAACAAGACAAGCCCGATTCCAACCCACTTTTGATGGTTAAGGAAGTAAGCGATAATTGGTTCATCTTCGACCTTTTCTACCCCAAACCTTGAAACCTTCTGCATGGCATCAAAGAAGCTATAGAACCAAATGATCGGGATTAAGAACAAGAAGATTCCCAGTCTTAATACGTCTAAGATATAAATCGAGAACAAGAATGCAGCCATTAACTGGATTCCGCGGCGCTGCAAGCCTAAATATAGGTGTCCCGCTCCCGGGAAAATCGAGAGAAAGGTTGCAATCGATTTACTCTTTTTTCCGTCCTCCCGGCGCATTTCAAAGTCCTCAAAGATTGTTCGGTCAATCAGCTCTTCTCCACGCTGCTTTTTATTTACTTGCTGAACGGCATCAAAAAATCCATATACCCAGATAATCGGCAGTCCTGCCAAGAAAACCATAAACTCGCTGCGGTTGGACATGGATGTTACAAAGATGACCATGACAGCCAGTCCTAGAAACGCTCCTAGCAGCGTTAATCCTCTATTCATAAGGCCAATTTGGAAGTGTCCTAGTCCTGGGATAAAGGAGAGGACAATCGTATAAAAGCGCTCTGAGTCTTGGGCAGCCTTGTTAGGATTCTGAGGGTCAGTGTCCCCTTCAGCGAGACGTGCCTTCTTTTGTTTTGAGACCTGTACGCCCATATCGATAAAACTGATCAAATAAATAAAGATTCCCGCCATGAATGCTAAGATGGCAACCTCTGGGGTGTTATTCATTAAGGCTATTACGGTAACGAATGCCAGGCCAACAACCGAAAGTAAATACAGAACCCCGCGCACCATATTACCGAAATAAATATGTCCGAGGCCAGGAAAAAGGGATAGTGTTAATGCCTTGGTTGAACTTTTCATTTCTTATTTGCCTCCTTTTTTTCTAGTGAATCCATCCATGCAAATGTTTTATTAATAACTCCTTCCGTCACAGAAGGCTTAGGTTTCCTTTTCTGAATCATCGGTTTCTCTAAAGAACCAGCATACGTTGCAAGCGATTGAAACGCCCCCGAAAACATTAGAAGCAAAGTCGCAGCCGCTGCCAGCAAATAATGAAAACCTGCCCTCTGATACAACGGCTTCCTTTCGGTGCCAGGCACCGAATTCACCATTTCCACACCCTTAAAAGTACTATGGGTGACAGGCACCGAGAAAACTATTTCCACATTGTTAATGTTCTTATTTGTGAAAGGTCCCATTTCCATTACACGGTCGGTGAAATTTGGTTCGTCTGGAAGGGCTGGCAGGGAGGTTTCATTTGCTGTTACAGCTTGTAAGTAAACTTCTAGACACTGATCACATGTATAGAGATGACTTTCCAAATCTTCGCGGCGGTCTTCACTAAGTTCGTCCTTCACATAATGCTGCCATTCTTCGTAACTGTAATGCTTCATGAAAAATCGTCCTCCTTCCAATTCTTTTTTATCCAGTTTCTCGCTCGGTACAACTTGGTCTCAATCGTTTTCACCTGAACATTTTGTTCCTCGGCCATTTGCTGATAGCTTTTTTCAGCTATGTAAAAACCGTAAATCACATCCCGGTAATTCTCCGGAACTTCATTCAGCTTTTTTTGAACAAGGCGGCGCTGGTCCTGGGCGATAACTTCTTTTTCCACACTATCCTTTGGCGTCCCCAGCACCTGCTGTTCGAGTGCCTCCACAACATCCTCTCTTCGTCTTGCCTGTTTTCGTTTAACATCTATTGCATGGTTAACGGCAATCCGCGTCATCCACGTTTTAAACCCTTGATTTCCATACTGGGGGAGAGAGGAGTAAATTTTCATAAATACTTCCTGGGCAGCGTCTTCTGCTTCCTTTTGATCGCGAAGAACCGCAAAGACAGTCCGGAACACATCATTGCGATACTTCTCGACCAATAGACGAAAGGCATGATCATTGCCCTCGAGTACTTTTTCAATTAAGACTGTGTCACTAATCGTTCTCCCCCCCTTTCTTTTTTTCTTTCACAACAATAGACGAAACTTATCTGAATTAACCCTACACATATTTTAAAAAATTTATAAGATTTTTTTCATCATAACATGACTAATGTAAAAGTCTGGATCCCCCCATTAATTAACCCAAATAAAAAAACGTGGAGGAATATCCTCACACGTCTCAAACGTTTCTATTGTGATAATCGTAAAATACAAACTACACTCATGCGGTATCTTGAACGGCTCCCTCTCAGAAATGGAGCTAAACAATTCCTTGAGAGCTTCATTTCGAGCTGGTTCATCCAGATTCCCCATCCAAGAAACCGATTCTACAACTGGAGACTACCATTAATTTCACAGGTATATCTTCTCATGAACGCGCATAGCTATTAGCAACTTGGCCAAAATCTGTCGGCTTCATATAGAGAACTCCCTTTTCTTCCTAATTGTGATAATTTACCAAAATAATACCATTCTAGTATGTTAGAATTCTATTAGAAAATATATTGTGAGGGAATGATGTAAATGTTTTGGTCGCTGCTTTTAGCTTCCTACTTAATTGGAAGCATTCCCACCGCACTAATTGTAGGCAAGCTATTCTTCGGGGTCGATATCCGCGAGCTCGGAAGTAAAAACCCCGGCGCCACCAACACCCTTAGAGTCCTCGGTAAGAAATGGGCCGTGGTTGTGCTCCTCATTGATCTGGCAAAAGGCTCATTAGCTGCTTATCTGCCAATCTACTTTCAGCTTGATGCAGAGCCGCTATACTTCGGCCTATCAGCAGTCATTGGTCATTGTTTTCCCATTTTCGCAGGTTTTCGAGGCGGCAAAGCGATTGCAACTACAGCTGGTGCTCTGTTGATTTCGAATATCCCTTTACTGGTCATCGCCTATGTATGCTTTTTCTTAGTAATCTTTCTAACAAAATATGTATTTATTGGCTCCATCTCAGTTGGCCTTAGCATGTTTGCTTATGCCCTTATCTCTCCTAAACTGGAATTAGAACTTATCTTCTTAGTGTTTTCACTTTTTTTACTGTATCTTCACCGCTCCAACATACGTAATTTCATCCTTGGCATTGAACCGAAGATTAATGATAAAAAACTGATAAACGATCGCATTCCACCAAAGAACGGCGGCGGCTATAAGATGTAACCAAAAAGGGGGGCCTTCTAATTGAAGTCCCCCCCTTCTTTTTTATAAAAGTTTAGCTATGATGCTATCAGCAACCGTTTGCCATATTCCAGCGTCGGTTAGGTATGAATCTCTTAGCTGCTTATACATCGCCATTTGCTTCTCTTGGAAATCTGGTGCGTCCTTGTCTGGAAGTCCTGCACGCCTTTCCATCACAAGCGCCTGCATCTCTGCTGCCCTCGGCCCCCAAACCGCCACTTCTTCACCTTTCTTATTTATAAAAACATAAATAGGAATCGCTCGGGATGTGCCGTTGGTTAAGTATTGGTCCATTAATTCTAGGTTTTGATCACGGAGGACAAAACGAAGTTCCATCCCCGCTGCCTCGGCAATCTTCATCAAAACAGGGTTATTGAGCAGCGCATCACCGCACCAATCCTCTGACAGTGCAATAACCCTTAATTGTTGCTCCTTTAAAGCTCCCAGCCTGCCTTGATCCTCGGCCGTTAAGTTAAACTTCTCATAAATAGTCAGCATTTCTTCTTTATTTTGCTTCATTGAGTGGATGTACTCGTCAGAACTCAACCCTTTTTGATACCATTCATTTAAATTCATGTTCGTATGCACCTCTTTTTAAAATGATTTTGAGAGATCCTCTAGCTTCACAACCGTCTTCCAATTACGTACAGTTGCCGGTACGCGAAGTTTGGGAAGCTGTGTTGCCAGCTTAGAATCCCTGATACTCTTACGGAAGTAGAAGTAAACTTCTTTCCCCTTAATTTTACACTCTTCTAAATCATTGTTATAGCTGTACATGTGGTTGATACCCTCTCTAGAAGGTTCTCCTCCCAAAAAGGCAACTTGGACACTTTCCCCTTCACTTAACATATCCGTTGAATATGGGCAATCCTGGATAATCTGTTGTAGTTCCTCCGCGGTTCTTATAACGACCGGCACTGGAAAACCAAAGGTATTATTTAGTTCTTCCTCAATTTTCTTACTAAGTTGTTCTGCTTCCTCTACTGATTCAAATAAAACATTACCACTTTGAATATATGTCTTCACTTTTTGTAAGCCCAGCGATTCTAATAGGTTTTTTAAGTCTGCCATCTTAATTTTGTGATGCCCGCCAACATTAATACCCCGTAACAGCCCAATATAAATAGTCATTCCTCAGCCTCGCATCCTTATGATATCCCTTACCTAAATCTTACCATTTAGAATAAAGAATAAACTATCGAAAAGACTTATACTCTAAAATCTTACTGTTTTCGTTTTTGGGAGGTTTCCCTATGAAAATAAATAGGAAAATAAAGAGGGAGACAATCCGCATATGAAGAACAATAATAATAACAATAATAAAATGGAGGAATAAACGATGGTCCCACAAAGAATTAACTTATTAACGATCGGTGCATATGACTTACCGGTTCTTCGAGCTTTTTACAAATCCCTGGGCTGGGAGGAAACGGAGACCAGCTCTGATACATATGCTGTCTTTAAAACTGCCGGCGTCCTGCTTACACTTTTTCCAATAGCAGAGCTGGCAAAAGATGCTGGCGTTGAATTGCCAAAATCTCCTGAAACTTTTCACCCCGTGACATTTGCTATAAATGTAGAGCAGCCAGGAAAAGTAGATTCAACTATCGAACTAATCCGTAAAGCTGGCGGGGTCATTCTAAGAGAACCAAGTGACGCCTTCTGGGGTGGGCGTACTGCCTACTTTGCAGACCCTGAAAAAAACCTTTGGGAAGTCGCATGGAATCCGAGTGCTGTTTTTGATGAACGGGGAGCCATGATTGCCTTTTAAAAACGAGGATACATAGCTATCCTCGTTTTCTTTGTCATAAATATTTCATACTAAACAAACGTTTGATTAATTTTACTTAGAAACTAAACAAACGTTTAATTAAATTCCATTAAAACCCTGGTACATATAGATTTTTCGTACCAAAACCAGAAGAATTTTGTAGAAATATAGGAACTAAACAAACGTTTAATTAAATTGGTTTTAAGCCTTACAAGACTTGAATTCAAATGCCTTTTAGTAAAATGATGCCAGCAATAACTAACAAGAATACTGCCGAGATTAGTCATCAACGACACCCATCGACACCCTCCCCCAATATCCCCTACCAACTAAACGTTTGATTAGAAATCCATTAAACCCTTACAATCAAAGGATTCCTTCTCCATTTCCCGGGAAAATACTGTCGAGACATGTTTCGACACTTCCCCGTAATAAAAAAGCTGAAAGAATAAATCTAAAGGGTTCCGTTTTCGGGTGCTTCCTTAATAAATGGCACAAGAAATGACGTATGAATTGGCATACGTTATTCATCTACACAAATTGCCCCCCACCATAAGGCAGGGGATGCATGCATTTATCGATTACTACTTACGCAATTCCAACCGTCAGGTGAGAATTCTCGCTAGACCAAACGCGACTGCTGCTGCAAGTCCTCCAGTGATCATCGTTTGAAAAGCACTCTTAATTGGTGATGTTCCCGTGAACCTTCCTTTTATATATCCAAAAATCAACAAAGCAATCAGCGTGACAATTACAGAAACCATTAATGCGGTTGCAGGATGCTTGAAGATAAAATAAGGAAACAAAGGGATTATCCCGCCGATAATATAAGAAAACGCAATGGTAATTGCGCTGTTTCTCGCCCTTGTCGGTTCAGGCTTCTCCAGCCCCAATTCGAATTTCATCATAAAATCCACCCATTTTTCAGGGTTCTTTTTCATGGTTTCGGTAATCGATTTTATTTGAGCTTCTTCGAGTCCATATTCCCGAAAAATTTCAGCTACTTCCTCTTCTTCGCGCTCTGGAAGTTCGATAACCTCGCGTTTTTCACGGGCAAGTTCAGAATCGTAATGTTCCGCATCCGTCTCCCCTGCCAAGTATCCGCCGAGTCCCATCGCAATAGACCCTGCTGCAATTTCAGCGCTTCCGGCAGTAAGGATCAAAGTTGTTGTATCAACTGCACCGGACAATCCAGCAGCTAATGCAAACGGTACGGTTAATCCGTCTGACATACCAATGACAACATCTCGAATAAAGTCAGATCCAGTAAAGTGTTGTTCTACGTGATGTAGGTGTTGATCCATTTTTTCACCTCCTAATTAGATGATGTGACATTAATAGATAAAATATAATTAGCATTACAATTCTTGTAATTAAATCAATTATCCCATGAGTTCATTGAATTCTCTATTAAGTTTTTGATTCATCTTTGAAAAGCTGTAAAATGTTCTATTGGAATGAAAAATAGGGAATTAATCCAGGCGCTATTTGAACCATGAATTTAACAAAGGATCCCAATTTAAACACCTATTAAACTAATCCGTTTCATATCAATTTTGTGAAGGATTACACTTAAAGTAAGAAGTTTCGGATTCAATAACAAAGAAAACTCGCCAATACTATGGCGAGTTTTGCTTTTTTTATATGCCAATTACAATGTCAAAACGACTGTCAATTCGGGCAGAGTAAGCACCTCAACAGGGAACCCTTTAGAATAAATCTGCCAGCTTCCAATTTATCGTTTTTGCAATTCCTGCTGCAACAATTTATTGACCAGTTGTGGATTAGCCTGTCCCTTAGTAGCTTTCATCAGCTGACCAACAAGGAATCCAACGGCCTTATTTTTTCCATCCTTGAAATCTTCTACTGATTTCGGATTGGCATCAAGTACCTCTGCAATAATCTTAAGAAGTGTGCCTTCATCAGAAATTTGTACAAGTCCTTTTTCCTTAACGATTTTTTCCGCATCGCCGCCATTTTCAATTAACTCTTTAAAAACAGTTTTGGCAATCTTAGAAGAAATCGTTCCATTTTCAATCAACTTAATCATGCCTGCTAACCCTTCCGGAGTTAACGCCACCTGATCAAGTTCCTTGCCCTCAGCATTTAGGTATGCAGACACATCACCCATAACCCAGTTCGAAGCAAGCTTCGCATCAGCACCGCCGCTAACCGTTGCCTCAAAGAAATCAGCCATTTCTTTCGTTACCGTCAATACTTTGGCATCATAAACAGGCAAGCCAAGTTCTTCAATATAACGCTTTTGGCGCTGGTCCGGAAGCTCAGGGATTTCAGCACGAATCCGTGCTTTCCAATCCTCATCTATATATAAATCAAGTAAATCTGGCTCTGGGAAGTAACGATAGTCATCAGAACCTTCTTTAACCCTCATTAAAATTGTTGTCCCTGTAGCTTCATCAAAACGGCGTGTTTCCTGATCAATCGTCCCGCCTGAAGATACTACTTCCCGCTGGCGTTTTTCTTCATACTCAAGACCTTTACGGACAAAGTTGAATGAGTTCAAGTTCTTTAATTCGGTTTTCGTTCCGAACTCTTCTTGTCCGACTGGACGGATGGAAATATTGGCATCACAGCGAAGCGAGCCCTCTTCCATTTTACAATCGGAAACACCTGTATATTGAATAATTGATTTTAATTTTTCAAGATAAGCATAGGCTTCATCCGGAGTACGGATATCCGGCTCAGAAACGATTTCGACTAGCGGCGTTCCTTGGCGGTTGTAATCACACAAAGAATATCCTTTTTCGTGGTTCAGCTTGCCGGCATCTTCTTCTAGATGAATCCTTGTAATCCCGATCCTTTTCGTATAGCCGTTTACTTCAATCTCAATCCAGCCATGCTCACCAATCGGCTGGTCAAATTGCGAGATTTGATAGGCTTTCGGGTTGTCTGGATAAAAATAGTTCTTACGGTCAAATTTTGTATGTGTGGCAACCTGACAATTTAAAGCCATCGCTGCCTTCATTCCGAACTCAACTGCCTTTTTGTTAAGGACAGGCAGTACACCCGGATATCCAAGGTCAATTACACTTGTATTGGTATTCGGCTCAGCCCCAAAGTGGTTCGGGCTTGCTGAGAAGATCTTCGATTCTGTTTTTAACTCAACATGGACCTCAAGTCCAATTACTGTTTCAAATTCCATCGTTTCCACCCCCTACAATTCTGGCTTCTGTTTATGAAAGTCTGTTGCCTGCTCAAACGCATGGGCAACACGATAAATGGTTGCTTCATCAAAATGCTTGCCAATGATTTGTAATCCAAGCGGAAGACCTGCATCAAAGCCGCATGGAATGGAGATTCCAGGTACGCCGGCAAGGTTAACTGGGATTGTTAAAATATCATTGATATACATGGTTAACGGATCATCGATTTTTTCGCCAATTTTAAACGCAGGTGTTGGTGTTGTTGGTCCAACAATTACGTCATATTTTTCAAAAACATCTTCAAAATCCTTCTTAATCAACGTCCGGGCCTGCTGTGCTTTTTTATAATAAGCATCATAGTAACCGGAGCTAAGTGCAAACGTACCAAGCATGATCCGGCGTTTTACTTCATCACCGAAGCCTTCTGCACGTGTCTTTTTATATAATTCAATTAAACTTTCTGCATCTTGAGTTCGATAGCCATAACGCACCCCGTCAAAACGAGCAAGGTTTGCTGATGCTTCTGATGAGGACAGCAAATAATAAGTTGCTAAGGCATACTTGGAATGCGGTAGAGAAACTTCTTCCCATTCAGCGCCAAGACTCTCAAGGACCTTTAATGAATCCATTACAGATTGGCGGACTGCATCTGTCACACCTTCGCCTAAATATTCTTTTGGCACGGCGATTTTTAGACCCTTAATGTCGCCTGTTAGAGCAGAAGCAAAATTTGGAACATCAACATTCGCAGAAGTTGAGTCCATTGGATCTAAACCAGAGATAGCTTGTAATAGATAAGCATTGTCCTCAACCGTTCTTGTAATTGGACCGATTTGATCAAGCGATGAAGCAAAGGCGACGAGACCAAAACGAGATACACGGCCGTAAGTTGGTTTCATTCCAACGACGCCACAAAAAGACGCAGGCTGTCGGATGGAACCGCCGGTATCAGACCCTAAGGAGAAAAGCACTTCTCCTGATGCGACAGATGCTGCAGAACCGCCTGAAGAACCGCCAGGCACCCTTTCAAGATTCCATGGATTACGTGTTTTTTGGTAGTGGGAGTTTTCATTTGAGGATCCCATTGCAAACTCGTCCATATTTAGTTTACCGATTGTAACGGTTTCTGCTTGCTGCAGTTTTTGAACAACCGTTGCATCATAAATCGGGTCAAAATTTTCTAGAATTTTACTCGCACAAGTAGTACGCAAACCCTTGGTAACGATGTTATCCTTCACGCCAATCGGCATGCCAAAAAGCAAACCTCTGGAATCTTCAGAATTCAACTTTTCATCTTGTGATTTTGCAGTTGCCCGGGCTCTTTCTTCATCTAGGGTTAAAAAGGCCTTGACCTTGTCTTCAACCTGGCCAATACGTTTATATGACTCTTCTACGAGATCGGATACGGTTAATTCCTTCTTATGTATTAACTCATGAAGGTCCGAAACTTTATAATCAAATAGACTCAATTTTTTCACTCCCTACTCTCCCAATATCGATGGTACCTTAATTTGACCGTCCTGATGCTCAGGTGCATTTTTCAGCACCTCTTCACGCGGCAGCCCTTTTTGTGAAACGTCCTCGCGCAATACATTTTTCATATCAAGGACATGGTATGTAGGCTTCACATTCTCCGTATCCAATTCATTTAACTGTTCTGCAAAAGTAATAATCTTATCCAACTGTTTTGTAAATTTTTCGACTTCTTCTTCCGTAACGGCTAATCGCGCCAAGTTGGCAACGTGTTTTACTTCTTCCGTTGAAATTCGTGACATGCTTTTAACCCCCTATCTCAATATTATTTTATAATTGATAATACCAAACTTTTTCGCTTTACCGCAATGATTCCTTCTTCATTATTAACAAACAAAGAGAGTTTTAGATTATCATTTAACATTTTAACAAAAATGAAACCTGACAGCGTGAAGAGACGTCATTTATAATATTCAAATAAGCTAAGAATTTGGGAGAGTAATTGTAATGAAAAAGAAACGAAAACGGAAGAAATGGAAAACCTTTTTCGTGTTGTTTTTGCTTTTTTGCGGATTGGCTTGGGTTCAAATTCACTTTCAAAAACAAATTTCCCCTCCGTTCGTGAAAACTGATACTTTTGCAGCGGTAAAAAAATATACGCCTTTTATCCATGACGAATTAGCAAAATATCAGCTCGAGGAGCACACCCCTGTACTTGTTGCCCTGATGCAGCAGGAAAGTCACGGCCTTGGCGGAGATCCGATGCAGGCCTCTGAATCGGCCGGTTTGGCTAAAAATACGATTACTGACCCTAAACAGAGTATCCAGGTCGGAGTAAAGCATTTTCAACGCGTCCTGGCTTATGGAACTCAAAAAAAGGTAGATTTCCCAACGATTATACAGGCATATAACATGGGGGCTGGCTATATTGACTATGTAGCGCAGCATGGCGGGAAACATAGTGAGGAACTGGCAAAGGATTTTTCCCTTCTACAGGTAAAACAAAAACCAGCCCTATATAATTGCGGCGGAGACAAGGATAATTTCCGCTATCCATATTGCTATGGTGATTTTACCTACAGCACCAAGGTGAATAAGAATATTCAATTGTTAGTGGATAGTGTTCCTGTGACAAACAGCGAAAAAACACCTAGTGGATCTTTTTAAAGAATCATTAGGTGTTTTTGTTTTGTATACTTTTCACAGTTGTCACTTGAAGGATTTTGAACGGGATATAACCTAATATCCCACCTAGGGTATTTAAAATAAGGTCATCGACATCAAAGCTGCCAAATTCAAATACTAGTTGAATGGTTTCAAACGTTAAACTCAAGATAAAGGTGGTAATGGTAACCGTGCTAAGTTTCTGGAACCCTTTTGAGAGCAATGGTAAAATAAATCCAAATGGGGCAAATCCGATGATATTCCCTACTAAATTCTCAATTCGGATAGTTAAATTAATATCAGCTAAATACATGTAGAAATAAATGGTTTTGAAGGGAACGAAGTTATTGTCACGCCAGTGGTAACCATCGTATGTAAAGTTAAAATGTTCAATAATTTGCGATAACGGGATATATTTAAAAAGGATTAATTTTGAAAGAATAGCAATATAAACACAAAGGATAAGTGTCAGGATTAGTTTAAAAATCAGCTTCATTATCACTGCTCCATTTTTAAAGTGTCAAACTCTACCATACCATAGTTTTAAGCTAATGTGATGAAAAATAATTAATTGGAGGAAATTAGTATGGCCGAACATCACTTCCACTTAAAAGCCAACTGGCCTGGCTTGCGTAATGATATTGGCGAAATTGAGGCTGGAAATTTAAAAACAAAGGTATCCATTCCGCCCGAAATGGACGGGCCCGGTGTTGGTACAAATCCGGATGAAATGCTGCTTGGAGCAGCAGCAACCTGTTATATTATTACGCTTGCTGCGATGCTGGAGCGTTCTGGTCTGGAAAAGGAATCATTAACGATGGATTCAGAGGCTATTGTCGATGTGACGGGCGGCGTTTTTACCTATAAAAAAATTATTCATCGCCCACGTGTAGTTTTGAAAAGCAATGCTGGCGCAAAAGATTTGTCATTGGCTAAGAAGCTGGCGCAAAAAGCCGAAACTTCTTGTATGATTAGTCGCGCGATTCAAGGGAATGTGGAGATGGAGCTTGAGGCATTGGTTGAAGTTGCAATTGAATAGGTGCTCCTGAGCCGAGCACCCTTTTTTCTAGTAAAATTCCATATGTCCTTTTTCCTGTTGGTAGTAATCCAATCTATCTTGAAGCGTACCAGTATGAAATTCAAATTTATGCCCATCTGGGTCGGTGAAATAAATAGATTTCTTATCCCTTTCATCCCGCTGCCGGCCATGCAAAATATTCACGTTTAGCTTCTCAAGTTTATTGCACATTTTTGAGAAATCCGCCTCATCTATTGAAAATGCAATATGGGTATAAGATTGGTTGAACTCATTACGGGGGATGCCCTTTTCAACCTTAAGGGCAAGCCATAGACCATTTAAATCAAAGTAAGCTGTGTTGCTTCCTTTTACTAATAGTTTGGCCTCAAGTACATTTTGATAAAATTTAATTGATTTATCTAAATCAGACACCGAGAAAAGTAAGTGATTTATTCCTTTAATTGTCATACATTCACCTTTTTAAATTTAATTTTATTGCCTATTTAAAAAAAATAAAAGTGTGTGATCCATATTTGAACCACACACTTAGTTTCACCGCTTGAACAACTTAGCAAATAGACTTTTTTTCTCTGGCAGCTTTTCAGGTATTTGGACTTTTTGGCTAATAAATATATCTTCCTTGTCGATCGCAACGCTCATGGCTAATACTAAACCGATGTCTGTATCATGCTCTTTGTTGGTCACAATCTTATGTTCCATTTTATTTTTTGAGGCTAGTTTTACATATTTAGATAACTCTTCATATGCCATGTTTCCATTTAGTAAAAGATGTGCCTTTGGATATTCCTTCATGAATTGCTCTACTTGTGGATATATTTTGGTTTCCGCTACCTGGCTTTTGGTTAGTGCGACTATGATTCGTTCACGTAAGGTTCCTAGGTATTTCCGCCGCTCTTCTGGTTTTGTTTCTAAAGGTCCATAGATGCCTTGCTGCAGGACATCCTCTACAGTTTTCCTTTCCAAGCATATCAACTCCATCTAAAAGGCTATTATTATGTATGATAATACCTTAAAAAACGTGCTGTTCCAAAATTCAAGGAAATTGGTTTTGCCTTATCCGCAAGTTGGCTGCCCTTATCCGCGAGTTAGCCCCCTATCCGTAAGTTGGCTACCCTTATCCGCGAGTTAGCCCCCTATCCGCAAGTTGGCTACCCTTATCCGCGAGTTGGCTACCCTTGTCCGCGAGTTGGCTACCCTTATCCGCAAGTTAGCCCCCTATCCGCAAGTTGGCTACCCTTATCCGCGAGTTGGCTACCCTTATCCGCAAGTTAGCCCCCTATCCGCAAGTTGACTCCTCTTTTCCGCTAGTTAGCTACCCTTATCCGCAAGTTAGCTACCCCTATCCGCAAGTTGACTCCTCTCATCCGTAAGTTAACCTCCAACCAACAAAAAAGGATCCTCCCCTCCAAACGGAAAGCAGGATCCACTCACAACTTTATTTATTACTACTAAACTGCTCTACCTCCGTTGACCCCTTCAATGCCGTAGTCGAAGACGTACCACCTGTAATAACCATCGATACCTGATCAAAGTAACCCGTACCAACCTCACGCTGATGCCGTGTCGCAGTGTAGCCGTATTGCTCGCTGCTAAACTCAGCTTCCTGCAACTCCGAGTAAGCAGCCATACCGCGCTCCTTATAGCCGCGGGCAAGCTCGAACATGCTGTGATTCAAGGCATGGAAGCCGGCAAGCGTAACGAACTGGAACTTGTAGCCCATTTCGCCAAGCTCCTTTTGGAACTTTGCAATCGTTTCTTGATTCAGCTTCTTCTTCCAGTTAAAGGATGGTGAACAGTTATAGGCTAATAGTTTGCCAGGGAACTTCTCATGAATCGCTTCTGCAAACCTCCTAGCTTCCTCAATATTCGGCTCAGAAGTTTCACACCAAATTAAGTCAGCATATGGAGCATAAGCTAAACCGCGGGCAATCGCCTGATCAATTCCTGCACTAGTACGGAAGAAGCCTTCCGGGGTCCGTTCACCTGTAATAAACGGAGCATCATTCATATCGATATCACTCGTAATCAAATCCGCCGCATTCGCATCCGTCCGGGCAACTAGTACAGTTGGAACCCCCATTACGTCTGCAGCCAAACGCGCCGCAATCAAGTTGCGAACCGCCGTTTGTGTTGGCAGCAGCACTTTTCCGCCCAAGTGTCCGCATTTTTTTTCGGAAGACAACTGGTCTTCAAAGTGAACACCTGAAGCACCTGCTTCAATCATCCCTTTCATCAATTCGAAACAGTTTAACTGTCCGCCAAAACCAGCTTCAGCATCAGCCACAATCGGTGCAAACCAGTCAATTGAATTATCGCCTTCCGAATGATGGATTTGGTCTGCACGCTGCAGGGCTTGATTAATCCTCTTTACCACACTTGGTACACTGTTTGCTGGATACAAGCTTTGATCCGGATACATATGTCCTGATAGGTTTGCATCGGCTGCCACTTGCCAGCCGCTTAAGTAAATAGCTTTTAATCCTGCCTTTACTTGTTGGACAGCCTGATTTCCTGTCAACGCTCCAAGGGCATTAACATAATCTTCTTCATTTAATAGCTTCCAAAGCTTTTCAGCACCCCTGTGGGCTAAAGTATGCTCAATATCAATCGAACCGCGGAGTTTGATCACATCTTCTGCCGTGTACGGTCTAGTAATTCCTTTCCAACGGCTATCCATTTCCCAGCTTTCTTGTAATTGAGCAGCTCTTGAATCTGTCATTTTAAAATTCCTCCTATTAATCTATTTAGATATTTTTATAAAAAGAATCCCCTATAACTGCTGATACCCTGGCAGTGTTAAGAAGTCGATAAATTCATCATTCAAGATCAAACGGTCAAATAGTTGAACAGCTTCGGTGAATCTGCCCTTTTCAAAGTTTTCAGCGCCGACTTCCAGCTTAATCTTCTCCAACTCTTCTTGCTTTAATTGCTCATACATTTCGGCAGTCACTTTTCTGCCGTCGTCTAAGATACCTTTTGGATGGCGGATCCATTGCCACAGCTGTGCACGTGAAATTTCAGCCGTTGCTGCGTCCTCCATCAAATTATGGATTGGGGCGGCACCTCTGCCATTTAACCAGGATGCCACATATTGAATGCCAACATTGATGTTTGTACGGACTCCTGCTTCCGTAATTGTGCCGTTTGGTACTTCTAGTAAATCCTGTGCTGTAATTGTTACCTTCTGCTGTTTAGCAGTATGGATTTGGTTCGGCGTTGGCATTTCACGGTTGAATACTTCCATCGCCACCGGCACTAGTCCTGGATGTGCAACCCATGTTCCATCATGACCATCACGGGCCTCTCGTTCCTTATCGGCACGAACACTAGCAAACGCTTCCTCATTGGCCTGCGGATTATTTTTTATCGGTATTTGCGCGGCCATCCCACCCATTGCTGGTGCCTTGCGGCGATGACAAGTTTGAATTGTTAATAGTGAATAGGAACGCATAAACGGTGAAGTCATCGTTACTTGCGAGCGATCCGGTAATATAACTTCCTTTTGATGGCGAAGCTTTTTAATATAGCTGAAGATATAATCCCAGCGTCCGCAGTTTAATCCTGCGGAGTGTTCCTTTAACTCATAAAGAATTTCATCCATTTCAAACGCAGCTAAAATAGTTTCTATCAATACCGTTGCTTTGATGGTTCCTTGAGGAATCCCCAGCTTCTCCTG
Source organism: Bacillus sp. AFS037270 (assembly GCF_002585305.1). The sequence goes on from NZ_NUNF01000002.1 coordinate 155,440, forward strand.
TGTATACACAAATACGTCGTTCCAAAGCCGTGCTTCTAAGTGACTCTCAAGCTTTGGCAGATAAAAGTAGGGGCCTGAACCGTTTGCAAGCAATGTTTTTACATTATGGAAAAAGTAGATTCCAAAATCGAAAAAGCTTCCAGAGATGGGCTTGCCATCTAAGAGCACATGTTTTTCTTCGAGATGCAGTCCGCGTGGTCTAACGATGAGAACCGCTGTTTCTTCCTTAAGCTCATATGTTTTTCCATTTGGATTTTCAAACGATATTGTGCGGTTTATCGCATCTCTTAAGTTGATCTGTCCTTCAATGATACTTTCCCATGTCGGTGATGTGGCATCCTCAAAATCAGCCATAAACAATTTTGCACCTGAGTTTAACGCATTGATGACCATTTTGCGGTCAGTCGGCCCGGTTATTTCTACCCGGCGATCTTGGAGATCCTTTGGCAGCGGCGCCACTGTCCAATCACTGTTCCGGATATGCTTGGTTTCAGGAAGAAAATCAGGAAGCTTACCTTTATTCATTTCCTCTTGGCGTTTATCCCTGTACTGCAACAGTTCGATTCTGCGGTGACCAAATTTACGCTCTAACTCTTCGATTAAGTTTAATGCCCCGGGTGTCAAAATCTCATCATACTGGGCTTTCAAAGCCCCAACTACTTCAATACCTGTAGTTTGCGTCGACATGTACTCGTTCACCTCTTTGTTATAATACAGTACTTACCTTCGTTTTGTATTATATAACAGTATTTTGGAAAAGGGAACCATTTTTTCTGAAAATTTTTAAAAATAGGTAATTATCCCCTGCACTTATAGGGGTAACTTTTATAGAACGGAGCAAAACCTTGATATCTATACGTTTATTCAATAGGTATATTTTCCTGCCCACGACAAAAAAACGAGTGCCTTTAAAAAAAGGTACCCGCTTTTACTTTAATTCCTCATATAAACGCTGGAAATCCTCCGCGCGATTTTGACTGTTTAAAAAATCCTCGCTAACCATTGCTGTTAGTAATTTTCTTTTTAAAGCTGGATCTTTCACTTCCTTGAGAATCCATTGCCGCGTGGTAAAAAGAAATTCAAGGTATTCTTCATATCGTTCATCAAATAGCTGTTCTAACTCCGCGCGTAATTTCTTGGCAAGTATTGGACTTGCCCCTCCAGTCGATACCGCTATACTTAACCGACCCCGCTGCACATGTGCTGGCAGATGAAAATCGGAAATGTCCGGGTCATCGGCAACCGTCACCAGCTGATGCTTCTCGGCCAAGGATTTTACGGATTGATTAATGTCCTTATCGTCAGTTGCTGCAAAGATAAGAGCCGCACCCCGAAGGTCTTCCGCTAAAAAGAACTTTTTTTCCCATACAATTTTTCCATCTAGAAAAAGGGTTTGGATTTCGCCTGTAGCTTCCGGGCTGATCACCACCACCTGAGCCCCCGTGCCAAGCAGACCTCGAACCTTTCGCTCGGCCACCCTGCCGCCGCCGATCACTACTACTTTTTTTCCATCAAGTTGTAACATAATCGGATAGTTTGTCCTCATTTCTCTACTCCCTGTAATGGATGCTCTACCAAATAGTTTACTAACGCTTCCTTCGAAGGGCTGACTGGCACCTCGGGAGAACCAAGTCCAGCATTTATCGCAGCGGCTTGCGTTAATTCTCCCATAGCGATTACCTGCTTACCATTCAACAGCTGCCATGCATTTATATCACATTCTGCTAGTGCTGTCATAAACGGTTTAACGGAGGCACTGCTTGGGAAAATCATCGTATTGATCTGTGCTTCCTTAAGCATTCGTTGAAAAATCGGCAAGAATTGGCGATCCAACTCCTTGTTGCTTGTTACCATAACCTCTGCTTTATGAAAGTTTGTCTGTAATAATTGATTATCACCGACAATCAGCATTTTTTCTGAGTCGACAATCTCCGAAGCCAGTTTCCCGATCAATCCTCGCTCACGTAATGCCTTTAACGTTTTGCTAGACAACGCAAAGAGTTCCGCACGTATGTTGCGAACATCAATTTTCTGTTCAATAACAGCCGCAAAAAATTCTGCCGCATTTTCAGGTGATGTAAATAATATTTTTTCAAAGCTAGTAACCCTTCGGAGATCAAGCGGTATCCTTGTTACTTTCCACTTTGGAAACTCAATTACATCTGCCCCTTGTACAAGTAATTCTTTTGCTAATTCACTTGGGCTTGAACTTGTCCGTGCTAACAAAATTTGCCGGCCATACAAAGGCTTTTTCTCAAACCAGCTTATTTTTTCACGGAGAGAGATAACGTCTCCGACCAAAATAATCGATGGATTGCTGAACTTTGCCTTTAGCACTTTCTCGGAAATATTAGCTAATGTTCCTTGCAACGTTTTTTGCCGGCCAAAGGTACCCCAGTGAATCAATATCACCGGTGTAGACGAAGGCTTTCCATATTTGATAAGATTTTCGCAAATAAACGGTAAATTCCCAACCCCCATGTAAAAAGCAATCGTGTCCACACCTCTGGAAAGTCCTTCCCAATCAAGGAGCGGCTTTCCATCCTGAGATTTGTCATGGGCGGTAACAACCGCGAAGGATTCCGCATGCTCACGATGGGTGACAGGAATTCCTGCATAAAGGGGGGCTGCAATCCCCGATGAAATGCCAGGAACGATTTCAAAAGGAATTTGGTATTCAGCCAGGGCTGTTGCTTCCTCACCTACTCTGCCAAATACGCCCGGATCGCCGCCTTTTAACCGCACCACGATTTTTCCTGCTAATGCCTTTTTCACTAGGAAATCATTAATGCTCTCTTGGCGCAAGGTATGACGGTCAGGCAGCTTTCCGCAATAGATGAACTCACAATCACTGCCGGCGTATTCTAATAGCTTGGGATTGGCAAGCCGGTCATAAAGTATGACCTCGGCTTGCTTAATCGCCTCTAATCCTTTTATTGTGATTAAACCCACATCTCCTGGTCCTGCTCCTACTAAAAATACTTTTCCTGTTTTCATCCTGCTGCAGCCTTCCTTCCCCTTTTATAAGGCTAATTTCACATAGATTTTTGTTTTTCGCATAAGTTCATCAACCCGTATAACTAAATGCTTCATGGCATTATTTTGTAAAAACATTTGCGAAAAGAGCCTTTATAAAACAATAAAGATAATATCTTCTTTGACTTCTACCTTAAAGGTTCTCACCTGACCTTCATCAGGAGCCTGAACCTTTCCATCTACTAATGAGATTTTCCAATCATAGACCGGACAATACACATATTCGCCGCTGATCAGACCTTCAGAGAGGACCCCTCCCTTTGGATGGGGGCTGCGGTTTTCTAATGCATAAACCTGACCAGTTGTTGTTTTAAATAGAGCTACTTCTGTCGTGTCAACTTTGATAGAATACCCAGCTCTTGCTTTTACATTTTTATAATGTGCTACTGGAATTCGAGTGATAGTTTCGATCATTTGGATTCACTCCCGACTGAAATGTTATATCTAGTATAATATTTATCCTTTATTTCTTCATTTTGAATTGCTTCATTCCATGGCTCAATATATTTTTTCAAGGTTTGATCCATTCTTTCGTTTAAGGCTTTACGTGTTTCTTCGTCTGCCAATACTTCCTTGACATGATCCAGTCCCATCCGCTCAACCCATTTAGAGGTCCGCTCCAAATAGTTAGCTGTTTCGCGGTAATACTGGAGGTAAGCACTTGTCATTTCCATTACTTCTTCTTCTGTTTTCACGGTACATAGCAGATCGCCGGCCCGAAGGTCAACACCGCCGTTACCAGCGACATAGATTTCCCAGCCTCCATCAATTCCGACGAAGCCGATATCCTTGATACCTGCCTCTGAACAGTTTCTTGGACATGCAGATACGCCCATTTTCACTTTATGTGGTGTATCCAGACGTTCAAATTTCTTTTCCAGCTTGATGCCAAGTGCCATTGAATCTTGTGTACCGTAGCGGCAGAATTGTGCTCCAACGCAAGTCTTAACCGTTCTTAGTGTTTTTCCGTAAGCATAACCAGATGGCATATCAAGCTCTTCCCACATCGCCGGAAGGTCTTCTTTTTTCACACCGAACAAACCGATTCGTTGTCCACCTGTTAATTTTACTAAAGGAACGTTATACTTTTCAGCAACTTCAGCTATTTTTTTCAAATCTGCTGCGGTTGTGACACCACCATACATTCTTGGAACAACAGAATACGTTCCATCTTTCTGGATATTAGCATGCATCTTCTCATTCACGAGACGGGAATCACGGTCATCCTTATATTCATCCATATGAATCATGCCAAGATAGTAGTTGATTGCCGGACGGCATTTCGTACAACCTTCCGTATTATTCCAATCAAGTACGTTCATGACCTCTTTTACACTCGTTAGTCCTTTTTCCTTGATTTCAGCTACCAATTCCTCACGGCTTACTGTAGTACACCCGCAAATGCTTGTTTTCTGAGCTGCAGCCGCATCAAACTGATCACCTAATGTATGGGCAAGAATTTGGCTGACCATTGGTTTACAGCGTCCGCAAGAACGGCCCGCGTTAGTGCAATGGCTTACTTGGTCTAGTGTTGTTAGGCCTTGTGTTTGGATTGCTTCGACAATCGCGCCCTTTGTGACCCCGTTACAGCCGCAGACTAACTCATCATTTGGCATAGATGCAATATCGTCCGTGCCGCCTTCTCCAGTACATTCTGTATGGAAAATAGAAACACCGCTGATATCTTCTTTTTTGGTCAGCATTCTATATAATCTAGTACTATCTTTTGTATCACCATAAAGGACAATTCCTACTATTGTGTTGTTTCTAGTTAGTACTCGTTTATAGAGTCCCTCGTACTCATTGTAAACCATAATAGATTTAGTAGTGCCATCTTCAAAAATTTCACCCGCAGAAAATAAATCGACACCCGCAACTTTTAGCTGTGTCCCAGTTACAGAACCTTCATATGGGTTCGATTCGATTCCGCAAATATGACTGGCAAGGATTTTTCCTTGCTCATATAATGGGGCAACTAGGCCATAAACAATTTCTCTGTGTTCCGCACATTCGCCGACTGCGTATACATGAGGGACACTTGTTTCCATATAGTCATTCACAACAATACCGCGGTTCACATAGATGCCGCTGTCCTTTGCAACTTGTATGTTCGACTTAATTCCAATCGCCATAACAACCAGATCTGCTTCAACTTCTGTACCATCTTTAAAACGAAGTCCTGTTACACGCTCATCGCCTAAAATTTCAACGGTTTGTTTCTCCATTAAGAAGTTCATGCCTTGTGATTCTAGCTCTGTTTTAAGTAAAGAAGAGGCGATTGGGTCAAGCTGGCGTTCCATTAGATGAGGCATGAGGTGGACAACATCGACTTTCATGCCAAGGTTTAGGAGCCCTCTTGCTGCTTCAAGTCCAAGCAGCCCGCCGCCAATGACAACAGCTTTTTGGTATTGGTTCGCTGATTTGATCATCATTTCACAATCTTTGATATCGCGAAAACCCGTTACACCGATTTTGTCTGCACCGGGAATAGGCAAAATAAATGAGTTAGATCCTGTTGCAATGATTAGTTCATCATACTCTATTTCTCGACCTTGATTACTGATGACACGCTTACTTTCTACATCGATGTTTACAACGGCTTCTCCTGTGTACAGCTCGATATTATTTTCTTTATACCATTCAAGTGGGTTGATAATAATATCATCAAAGTTTGTATCACCCTGTAGGATATTTGATAGTTTAATCCGATTGTAGTTTGGATGCGGTTCTTCCCCAAAGATGGTAATCTCAAATTGCTCGGTATTCAGTTTAAGAATTTCCTCAATGGTCCTTACTCCAGCCATTCCGTTACCAATCATTACTAGTTTCTTCATATCTGGTTGGCTCCTTTATATTTAATAAATGTTTAATTTTAACTTAAAAGGTTTTCTCTATATTTGTATTGTAAAAGATCTATTTCAGAAATATTGTGAAGTTCATCACATTTCAACAGCTAATTGTGAACATTTCTAGTAAATGTTAATGCCAAATTGCGAGAGACAACCATATCTACCATACCCACCCTAATAAAACGGCCAAAATAAAAAAGGGTGACAGGCACCCTTTTTACGTTATGCAGGTTGTTTATTTTTTCTTAGTGCGAGATGGGGGTTGATGGCATTGATGACGGGTATTAATATGCCGATTAGGACCACAGGGGCTAGCTCCCATAATTCCAACGGTGGTGTGATAAGGATTCCAGACTTGTGAATGGCATAAAGGCTGAGAAAATAGGCTAAACTGCCAATGAGTCCAGCGAGCCAGTTGGTTCTTCTAAACAAAAGAAAGGCCAGTGGGATTAGGATGATTGTCATCGGTACGTACGAGGTAGGATATTCTACTGCTGCAAAGATAGCTCTGCCAATAAATCTTAAACTAATGTATAGTAGGGCTCCCATAAATGGAATAGTAAAATCACGTAATATACGAATCGTCACAACCGTTAATAGCCCTACCATTAAGACAGAATAAATCGGATACACATATACTGGGATTCCACCAAAGATTTGTGATGCGGGGTCAGAGATTAACTCAAGAATTTCCTTCGAAGCAATCGATTTTCCATGAATGTATTGGTCATAAGAGATCGCTCCATTTTCCTGTTGCATATTCGGAAACAACAAGCATTCCAGCAAGAACATCATAAACCACGTATGCATTGACTTCCATGTCGGTACTGTATGCCATGTATACAAATTAAATCCACGCCATACTCCAAATATCATGATGTCTGTGGCAATATAGTAAATAAAATGAGTTGGACTCCAGGTCGTTAAATCGATCCCATAGGCAATATGGTAGGTAAAATCAAGGGGAATACCGATAAGAAACAGCCCATATCCGATCGTAATGAGATTCCTTGAAAAAACGTCCATGTAAGTAGAGCGTCTCCACTCCTTAAATAACAGGATGCCTCCTAAGGCAAAACCCATGGTATTAACAATATGGGGAATAGAGTATTCTTCAAATAAATATTTAAAATGATAAGATGCATCCCAAGCCGACCCAATAAATTTTAATAAAAAAGCAAGGACCCATAAACGGTAATATTTCAATATTTCATCCCCTCTCAAGCTTTTATCTGTGTTTTGTTCCATTAATCAGGCACCTAGTGAAGTTTGCATTCAGATACAACTTCGGTCCATTCAGATTATCCCAACAGGTCAAAAGGGTCTCCAATTATGGCTATTAAGATATAATTTATCGCTAATGCCATTCCAAAAAGAATACCAGCTATCTTTACCTTTTTTTTCGTAAACAGCTTATACATAAAGACAATACCAGAGATGACGACAAATGCATTACATGTTAAAAAGGTCCAAAGCAAGCTCTCACTATGAGGTACTGCTGTAACATGAAACAAATATAATGGGATCAAAGGTCCAAAACCTCCAAGAAGACGATATACTAACTAGGTCTTTTTAGTGATGATTTTTTTTAACTATACTCTTTATTAATGACGTATTTCTTTTTAAAAATGTTTCCTTTTCATCTTGTTTTCTTAATATTATCATAGCGGGTATAAAGTTTTACATAAAATTCTTCCGTTGGATTTATTAGGTATTTTCTATTAGTTATAGATAACACTTTTAAAATGTCTTATAAAACATATTGTTATCGCTATCCATTTATTTATGACATTTCAAGAAAAAAAACCCTCCTCGCTTAGAGAAGGGGTTCGCTCATTCTTTTGTATGAATTAATACATTTCTGAAGTTGTTTTCGCTTGCATATGAAGAAGCAAGTAATCTGGTCCACCTGCTTTCGAGTCAGTACCAGACATATTGAAACCGCCGAATGGCTGGTAGCCAACAATGGCACCTGTACATGAACGGTTGAAATAAAGGTTACCAACATGAAAGTCTTCACGAGCCTGTTCTAAGTGGGCACGGTTATTGGTAATAACGGCCCCAGTTAAGCCATATTCCGTATTGTTGGCAATATCAATTGCTTCCGTGAAATCCTTTGCTTTAGTAAACCCAACCACTGGGCCAAAGATTTCTTCCTGCATAATTCGGGATGCAGGGGAAAGTTCTGCAAAAACAGTTGGCTTAATGAAATATCCTTTTGAATTATCACCTTCGCCGCCAGTCAGCAACTTACCTTCTTCTTTGCCAATTTCAATATACTCAAGGATTTTTTTATAAGCATTGATGTCAATAACAGGCCCCATGAAATTGCCTTGCTCAGCAGGATTTCCTACTGTTAATTGATTGGTTAACTCGACAACACGATTTAATACTTGTTCATATACATCCTCTACGACTACCGCACGAGAACAAGCAGAACATTTTTGGCCAGAGAAGCCGAATGCCCCAGCAACGATGGATTGGGCTGCGAGCTCAAGGTCCGCCTCTTTATCGACTACAATGGTATCTTTTCCACCCATTTCTGCAATTAAGCGTTTCATCCAAATTTGACCCGGGCTTAATTTAGATGAACGTTCGAAGATACGAAGACCCACATCACGAGAGCCGGTAAAGCTGATGAATCGTGTATCTTTATGATCTACTAAATAATCGCCTACTTCAGCTCCACTGCCTGGAACAAAGTTTAAAACTCCTTTTGGCAGGCCGGCTTCCTCCATTACTTCAACAAATTTGGCTGCGATAATTGGAGTGGTAGATGCTGGCTTTAATAAAACGGTATTGCCTGAGACAATGGCTGCAACAGTTGTTCCTGCCATAATGGCAAATGGAAAGTTCCATGGTGAAATAATAATGCCGACACCAAGTGGAATATAATCATAGCGATTGAATTCATTCGCTCGGCTTTGTACAGGAACCCCATCTTTTAAAGACAGCATTTGCCGTCCGTAATACTCAAGGAAGTCAATTCCTTCAGCCGTATCTGCATCGGCTTCTTTCCATGGCTTACCTGCTTCTTTTGTCATTAAAGCTGAAAATTCGTGTTTACGGCGGCGAATAATTGATGCCGCCTTAAAGAGGACATCAGCGCGCACTTCAGGTTTTGTTTTTTTCCAAGTTTTAAATGCTACTACCGCCGCTTGCATGGCTTTTTCCGCAAGCTCTTGGTTAGCCTTTGAAACCTGGCCAATTACTTCTTCTTTTTTTGCTGGATTATAGGAAATGATTTTCTCTTCTGTTGTGATTTTCTCTCCGCCAATGACCAGAGGATAATCTTGCCCCAAATAACCTTCTACTGTTTTTAATGCTTGTAGATAGGCCTGACGGTTATCTTCCACTGAAAAATCAGTAAACGGTTCATGCTTGTATGGCTGTATCATTTCTAACCCCTCCTATGTATTAAAACGGTTACATACAGATTCATTCTAACATGATTAAGAATGATTAGGAACTACAATGAACGTAGACTTAGATGGTCTTATCTTTTTAAAAATTGGCTGTGTTAAATTTGGCTGTTGATTTCCGCTCCAGGCGCTCGCTTTCCGCGGGCGTGCCGGAGATCTCCTCGGCCCCGTACTCCCACAGGAGTCGAGCGCCTTCCGCTCCAATCAACAGAGTATAAAAACAACAATCTTGTTTAACAGAGCCTAAAAATTGAAAAAGACCCAGCAAAAAGCTAGGTCTTATTGATAGATATAGACAAATGGTTCCGTTGCATCAGCCTTTTTGACAATGAGTGCCTCAGGACCATCCACGGACGTTACACTAACCGAAACAGAAAGATATTTAGGGAAATGCTCCATCACAAGCCCCGTCACATATTGGGTAAAACCAATCCCCTCTGTCTTTCCATAAAATTGAATTGGAATGGTGATACTCAAGTCCTGCAGTTGGTCACCTACATAAAAGGCCTTGCCAATCACGCCATTATAATTAGGGAAGTATTCCTCTACATCTTGTTTAAAGTTAAGGAAGGCAATCGTATCATCACGATGGTCATTTTCAGCGTCGGTAGAAGGGAACAAGTAGTATTTTTCATCAACCTTTTCCCAGCTATTAAGATCGGAGCTTCCTTGATCCACCGTTGAATACGTGAAAAAGTTGCCTGGTACGACTGACGTTTTACTTTGCTGCTCAAATAAAGCAATTGTGATTGGGATATTACCTAAATTCTTCATGGACCGAATACGTTTTACTACTTCTGCGGCCATTTTCTTGCCTTCCTGTTCCATTTCTGCAAACGGAATTTTTTTCTCTAGGGTATCGCCGTCTGATTGTAATTTATAATAGTAAATCGAGTTTAATGCCAAACCAATCGTGATTCCTGCCAGAGACACATTACCCTTATCGTCTTTTGTTAGATAATCATGTTCTAAGATATGAGCAAGATAAATCGGGCTTGAAGGCGTACTTCCAGCCGGACTGGTATTGACTGGATTTAAACCAATATTGTCCGCTGCTTTCATATTATTTCCCTTAAGCTGTGCAGCCGTATACTGACGGCTTAACCACTGTTTTATGGTCGCTGCCTTAATTTGCTGGCCCTCTTGAAAATAATACTTATCCGTGTCAAAACTGTTCTGGGCGATTCTCATCAAGCCCATTTCAAATTCATTTAAGTCATATCTTGTATTAATATTGTTAACAACTAATCCGCGCGCTTCCCCCGGTTCAAATGGCAGGATCGTCCGGTAATAATTATTCGAGATATTATATTTAGGAATAATCGCTTTCCCCGTTGTCTTCTCCTTTGTTTGAACTGTTTCATTTTGCTTTTGGAAGTTAGGTGCACAAGCACTAAGCAAAAAGACCATGGAGAGAGCGAGCAATGAGATTTTTCTCACGTCGATCCACCTCTTATTTATTTAATTCTACTAAAAGCCTCTCCTCGTCCCACACTTCGATACCCAGTTCTTGTGCTTTCGTTAACTTAGAACCCGCATCTTCACCCGCGATGACAAGATGTGTTTTTTTACTAACACTCCCAGCGACATTACCGCCAAGGGCTTCAATTTTTTCCTTCGCTTCATTTCGGGATAACTGCTCCAGTTTCCCTGTAAGGACAACCGTTTTCCCAGCAAACACACTGTCTGATTCTTCTACAGAAATAGGTCTTGCCCCTTTATATTCCATATTAACGCCAGCTGCCGTTAACTCGTTTATAAGCTCCATTGCTTCCTCTTGTTCAAAAAATGACACAATCGAGTCAGCCATCTTATCCCCGATTTCGTTGATACTGATTAACCCCATTTTGTCGGCCTGGGCTAATTTTTCCATGGTCATAAATTGTTGGGCGAGTGTTTTTGCAGCTTTCGCTCCAACATGGCGGATACCTAGTCCAAATAACAGCTTTTCAAGAGAATTAGCTTTGGAGGCTTCAATCGCTTTTAGCAAATTGGTGACAGACTTTTCACCCATTCTTTCCAAGGCTAACAGCTGTTCACGTGTTAGTTTATAAATATCCGCAACATCACCAATTAATTTTTCAGCAAAAAGCTGACTGATCACCTTTTCTCCAAGACCCTCAATGTTCATGGCATCACGGGAAACAAAATGAATCAATCCTTCGCGTATTTGTGCAGGACATTTCGGGTTAATACACCTGAGGGCTACTTCCCCTTCTAGACGAACAAGTTCACTTTCACACTCTGGACAATGTGTTGGCATGTGAAAATCCACTTCATCACCTGTTCGCTGGTCGGCCAGAACATTAACCACTTCCGGAATGATATCGCCTGCTTTTTTTACAACAACTTTATCACCGATTTTAATATCCTTTTCACGGATTAAATCCTCATTATGCAAGGAAGCCCTCTGTACGGTTGTTCCTGCTACTTTAACAGGCTCGAGAATAGCTGTCGGCGTAATGACACCGGTTCTCCCCACACTTAACTCAATCTCTAAAAGAGTCGTCACCACTTCTTCAGCTGGAAACTTAAAAGCGATGGCCCAGCGCGGACTTTTGGCCGTGGTACCAAGCTCGGCCTGCTGTTCTAGAGAATCTACCTTAATAACAATTCCATCAATTTCATATGGAAGGTGCGGACGCTTATCAACCCAGCTGTTAACAAACTCAATAACATCTTCAATCGATGCACATTTTCTGCGCTCTTTATTGGTTTTAAAGCCAAGATGATCTAAATAATCAAGCCCTTCACTATGGGTTACCACCCCGGTTTGACCGGTATTGCCAATCCCATATAAAAAAACATCGAGTTTTCTTGATGCCGCTATTTTCGGATCGAGCTGACGAAGGGATCCAGCTGCCGCATTTCTTGGGTTGGCAAACAGCTCCTCTCCGCGTTCTTCCCGCAGTTGATTCAATGCTTCAAACGAACGCTTTGGCATGTAAGCCTCACCGCGCACCTCAAGCGAAACATTTTCCCGCAGACGAAGCGGGATGGATTTTATTGTTTTTAGATTTGCCGTTATATCTTCCCCAATGGTACCGTCGCCGCGGGTTGCCCCTTGAACAAATAAACCATTTTCATAACGCAATGAAACAGCAAGTCCATCAATTTTCAATTCAGCAACATAAGAAATATTGCCGCCTACAGCTTGACGGACTCTGCGGTCAAAATCCCTTAGGTCTTCCTCGTTGAAGGCATTGCCCAAACTTAACATCGGTGAACGATGCTCCACCTTTTCAAATAGATCAAGGACCGGACCGCCGACACGGACCGACGGAGAATCAGGTGTTTTTAGCTCTGGGTACTTTTCCTCCAGCTCTAACAGCTCCTGCATGAGCTTGTCGTATTCGGCATCAGGTACCGAAGGATTGTCCAACACATAATATTCATAACCATATTGATTTAAGAGGCCTCTTATTTCCTCGATTTTTTTCGCAGCGGTTTGAAGATCCATATATTCAGCCCTTTCACAAAGGTAATCTCAAATTGTCCAAGCAAGCCTTACGCCTTAGTAATTGGCGCAAATTTAGCTAATAGACGCTTAATCCCCACAGGACTTGGAAAAGCAATATCCAGCTCTATTCCCTCACCCTGTCCTTTTACACTAACAACTGTCCCAGTCCCCCACTTACCGTGTTCAGCTTTATCGCCAACCTTCCAGCCGATATCCTCTCCGCCAGATACTGTTGAAACAGGACGCATGACAGGTTTTCTTGGTGTAGTTGGTGTGGTAAACGTACTCCTTGGCGAACCAAATGAAGTACCTGAGGAGCCAAACGAGGTTCCTGAAGATCCAAATGATCTTCCGCCTGATGATCTTCCGCCGGAGCCAAAAGAACTGCCCGTCCGTTGTTCCGGTACTACGCCGTCAATTAAATCCTCGGGAATTTCCGAGATAAACCTAGAGGCAGGGTTCATACTTGTTCTACCATACAAAGTTCTCATTTGGGCATTGGTTAAAAATAAGGTCTGTTCTGCCCTTGTAATGCCTACGTAAGCAAGACGGCGTTCTTCCTCCATTTCGGCTTCTTCCATTAAGGAACGGCTATGCGGGAATACGCCTTCTTCCATTCCAATTAAGAAGACAACTGGGAATTCTAGCCCTTTTGCGGAGTGCAAAGTCATGAGGGTAATGGAGTCAACCTTTTCCCCATCCTCATCAAGTGAATCAATATCAGCAACGAGCGCCAAATCTGTTAAGAAGGCGACTAGAGTTTTATCATCACTTGCGTCCTCAAAATTTTTCGTTACCGATAATAATTCCTCAAGGTTTTCGAGTCGGCTTTGAGCCTCAATTGATTTTTCTGCCTTCAGCATTTCCCTGTATCCTGATTTATCGAGAACTTCTTCAACTAATTCTGTTACGGATAGGAATTCCTGCATATTCGTATAGTTACGAATTAAATCACGAAACTGAGCTGCGGCTTTTGTAATTTTGGGACTCAACCCAAGCAATTCGACTGACTCTAAAGCCTGATATAAAGAAATATCATGCATTGCTGCAAAGTCGGCAATTTTATCTACTGAGCTCGAACCAATCCCGCGTTTCGGAACATTAATCACACGCCGCAAGCTGATGTCATCGTCTGGATTAGAGATTAAACGTAAATAGGCAAGCATGTCTTTGATTTCTTTTCTGTCATAGAACTTGATTCCGCCGACAATAGAATAATCAATATTTGATTTTAAAAGTACTTCCTCCATTACACGGGACTGTGCGTTAGTCCGATAAAGAATCGCAATGTCGGATAGTTGATAGTTTTTATCGCGCGTTATTTCTTTAATTTTTCCAGCTACGAACTGTGCTTCGCCTTGCTCACTATCTGCACGGTAATAGACAAGCTTGTTTCCTTCCGGATTTTCCGTCCAAAGATTTTTCTTTTTACGGTTTAGGTTATTTTCAATTACCTTATTGGCCGCTAGAAGAATCCGTTTAGTTGAACGGTAGTTCTGTTCGAGAAGAATAACCGTTGCATTCGGATAGTCTTTTTCAAAGGATAAGATATTGGCAATATCGGCGCCGCGCCATCTATAGATGGACTGATCGGAATCACCGACAACACAAAGATTACGGAACCTGCTGGCAAGCATTTTTACCAGCATATACTGCGCCCGGTTTGTATCCTGATATTCATCGACGTGAATATATTGAAACTTGCGCTGATAATATTCAAGAACTTCCGGAACCCGCTGGAATAATTGAATCGTCATCATAATTAAGTCATCAAAATCGAGCGCTTGGTTTTTTCTAAGCTGCTTTTGATAGTCTTTATAAACTTCACTTACCGTTTGTTCAAAATAACCCCCGGCAGTTTTTTCATATTCTTCCGGACCAATGAGTTCGTTTTTGGCTGAACTGATGGATCCTAAGATTGCACGCGGATCATTTTTTTTCGGATCAAGATTTTTATTTTTGAGGATCCCTTTAATCACTGATTGTTGGTCAGTTGTATCTAGAATGGTAAAGTTTCGGTTAAAGCCCATTCGATCGATATCGCGCCGTAAAATCCTTACACACATCGAGTGGAAAGTGGATATCCATATTTCCTCAGCCGCTCCGCCCATCATTTTAGCAATACGTTCCTTCATTTCTCTTGCTGCTTTATTTGTGAAAGTGATTGCTAGAATGTTATAAGGGTTTACACGTTTTTCCACTATTAAATACGCAATTCGATGCGTTAATACTCTTGTTTTACCACTTCCGGCACCTGCCATTAGAAGAAGTGGACCGTCAGTTGCCTTAACAGCACTTTGCTGCTCCGGATTAAGTCCGTTTAGAAGCTTATCTGTTAAAAATTGCACTTATTCCACCACCATTACAAACATTTGTTCTTATTTTTATTTTAGCGTTTTTATCATTGTGAAGCAAATTTCTATCGAACTGCCTTTACGGTTTCAAGGGCCTTTTGGAAATCTTCATAAATCACGTTTCCGACGACAATCACATCGGCATACTTGGCCATTTCGGCTGCTTGTTCAAAGCTTGTGATGCCGCCCCCATAGAAAAGCGTTGTTTTCTCTAGCACCTTTTTCGCTGCAGATGCTACTGCCGGATCACCATATTTACCGCTATATTCTAAATAGAAGATTGGGAGATGGTACATTTTTTCAGCCATCATCGCATATGCCTTAACATCCTCGGCTGTTAAATCGGCATCCGCTTTAGTCAGCTTTGCCGCCTTACAATCCTCGTTTAAGATACAGTAGCCTTCCATAAAGAATTCATTCCAATCCATGACTTCTCCAAATTCCTTAACGGCTTGATGATGCAGACCTGTAATCCATTTAGGATCCCGGCTATTTAAAATGGTTGGGATAAAATAAAGATCAAATCCTGGTGTTACGCTCTCTATACTAGACACTTCAAGGACACATGGAACGGTATAACGGCGGATTCTTGCCATTAAATCGAGGACATTTTCGAGTGTCACTCCGTCTGTCCCGCCCACAATCACTGCATCTGTCCCTGATTCGCAGATTGTTTCTAATTGGTCATCTGTTATTTCTTTATTAGGATCGAGTTTAAAGACATGCCGCCACTCGCGAATATCATACATTGAAGGAATCCTCCATTCATCTTTCCATTACATCATTATAGCATTAGCCGTTTGTAATAAAAAAAGAAAACCATAAATCTATATATAGAAATCATATCCAATCAAAGCGGAAGCGCCTTGAACAGGGGCGCAAGACTACAGACGAGCCAGCGAGAAGGCTGTTCTTTAGCCTTTTTGACGGATTGACCTAAATGTGGAGGCGACTGTTTTGGGACTCTAGGCTAAGACGCACCCTGCAAGAAGGCGCTTTTTGCCTTCTTCATGGGGTGGCTTAGACTTGCGTCCCANNGCCGCAACTGGATAAGCTTAGACCTTAGAGCCTCTAGGCGCTGGAACTGGACGCATCTAAACGTAAAATAAGTATAACAAAGTACTAAAACTCGCAAAAAGAAAAACCGAAGATTTTTGTCTCCGGTCTGTTTTATTCTTTTTCAGCTTTACTTTCTTCCTTAATGCGTTCAAGTACCATTTCATAAGTATCATTGCCAAAATTTAAACAACGTTTTACCCTTGAGATGGTTGCTGTGCTTGCCCCTGTTTCAGTTTCAATTTTATGATAGGTGTTTCCTTCGCGCAGCATTCTTGCTACATCTAAACGCTGTGCTAACGATTGAATTTCATTAATCGTGCATAAATCATCAAAAAAGCGATAGCATTCTTCGAGATCTTGTAAGGAAAGTACAGCTTGAAATAATTGATCAAGCTCTTTTCCACGTAATTTATTAATTTGCATATTCTTTACTCCTTTATTGGAATGTTTATTGTGCATGAAGTGAAACACTTGTATGAAGTCCAGGGGTGGCCGGAACAACATTGACCCACGTATGCCCTTGTACAAATGGTATTTCTTCTCCATTTTTTATCGGAACAATTCTTCCATCCTTATTTGCCCATTCTACCTCGTTCACTTTGCCCATTTGGAGCAAATAGGCTTTCCCCCCCGACTCTAAGTCAATATCTCTTAGACCATACGAATCAATGAGCTTGTGCACCGCTTCTATTATGAAAACATTGTCAAGTAAAATCGGGTCACCTGTTTCCAAGTCTACGGTTTGCTCTCCGGCTGAGAAACGCTTATATTTACCGAGTGTTTGATCAAACTCAAATTTTGAATTAAAAGTTCCTGTCTTTGAATAAGTGATACTGACTGACTTTGCCGCTTGCCCCGTTACTTTTTTGCTTTCTTCCACTGAGTAAAAAGTGAAAGCAGGCGGACTGCTTTTCATCGTATATCCTTTTTGCGCAGCACCTTTTAAAATGTTGTCATAAGTGATATAGGAGTTATGAGGCGGTTTTCTCGAGCTAGATCGCTTAAATAATGTACCATCATATACCATCCCGTTTAAATTATCTACATAGTTACTTTCGAGTAATTGTTTGGCTTCTGGACTGTAGCCATGTGCAATGTAGAGAGCATTTAAACCTTTGGCCAGGTTAATATAATAATCCCGAGCACTTCTTACAGGACCAATAGTTGTAGGTCTCTCACTCTGAAAAACAGCCAGAAAACGGGTTATATCCCCCTCAGCCAGAATCTCGTAAACAATGTCAGCTTTGTTCAGTCCTGATTGGGGTCTTGCTTTTGGATGATTATTGACCATAACTGCAACAGCACGTTGATCTGGTTTGGTTTTAGTACCAATCCCTGTTAACGGATAAAAATAAGGGTCGGCTTTTGCCACATCTTCTGGTTTATTCTCATGTTTCGTATCCGGTTTTTGTTCCTTAACAGGTCTTTTTACCGTTTCCTTACTGGAACACCCTGAAAGTAGTAAAGCGAAAGCTGCCACGGCAACAGCCCATTTTTTCATGAAATGAACACCCCTATTTTATCCATTTTACAAAATCACTTTCACGCTTTAACTCTTTACTTACTTACAGTTTAACGCATTATAGACGGAAAGAGTACTGATTTGTTCATAACATCATACATTCCTTGCTGGGTGATTCGAATGTATGGTAAATGTGTAGCTGAGAAAAAGGCAAGACTATATATCGGATCTGAAAATTTATAGCCGCGTTCTTTCAATTCTTTTAATAATGTTTTCTCTTGTTCTATTAGTTTCTCAATAGGAATGCTAGACATGATTCCGCTTAAGTTTAGAGGTACTTCACAAACTACTTGAGCGTCCTCCATCATCACAATTCCCCCGCCTAATTCTTTCATTCTATTAAAAGCGTTTATGATATCATGCCTGTTTTTTCCAATTAAAATAATATCTCCGGTATTAGAATAAGAGCTGGCAAGAGCTGATAGGTTTGTTGCAAATCCCTTTAAAAGCGTGTTTATTCTCCATTTCCCATAACGGTCAACCAGCATAAAATAACATTCATCTGACTCTTCTGGCAGTTGGTCTGCTGAAGCATCTATTGAGATGGAATAAGGTTTCATGATGACGGAGTTCTCCATCTTGATTCCGAACGGCATGGAAAATTGCAGGTCGTCAAGCGATAACTGCCAATCCATTTCCATTGGCTTAAATCCATATTCATTCCAGTTAATTTCACCATACATTCCTTCCACTTTAACACCGTCACGCTTTACCCATTTACCTTTGGCTAAAACAGAGACCGGTGTTGGATTTTCAATACTTGATAAGAAGTTAATGTTGGCTATACGTCCGGTTGCAATCGCACCATGAAGATGTTCAATTTTATAGTATCGTGCAATATTTACGGTTGCCATATTATAGGCATCTATAACGGGAACTCCCTTTTCGATCGCAATTCGAATCATTTGGTCGATAATCCCTTGCTCGTAAAAAGTGGAGGAGGAACCGTCTGTATTAAACATGAGCCGGTCATAGGCCTCGATTCCTAATCGTTTCATATCATCTAAGATCTCCGGAAGGTCAGGACGAATCGATGAATAGCGTAATGAAACCATATAACCTTGCATAAGCCTGCTGTAAACTTCTTCACCGGTCATGGCCTCATGGTCACTATCGGCTCCTAGCAGCATCATTTTTGCTAATGTTTTTTCGGAAGCACCAGGAAAATGTCCTTCGATTTGCTTACGCATCCGTTTGGCTTCCTGAATCCAATGAAGCATCATATCATCGCCATCAAGGAGTTTTGGCCAGCCTGTTAATTCGCCGCCTTGAAGGACTGCATCGTGCTCAAGCCAGGCCTTTACATTACTATGTGAAAAAATCTCTTCTTCATTCATTAATTCGGTTTGTGAATCAAACCGGCTCCACCAATACATGGAAGTTGGAATTGAGCGTAGATCTCTAAGTAATGAAAACGCTTCCCTTTTTTCCGAATGTAAAATTAGCGCCATATTATCATTAATTAGCGTCGTCGTTCCAAATTGGGATGCATAGGCGGCTAATGTCAGGGGATTATATAATTGAAATGGATGTGCATGTGGTTCAATGTATCCTGGTACAATGATTTCATTGGTGCAATCAATGATTTCACAGTCTTCGATATAAGAAGGCATATTATCGCCAACATAAACAATGCGGTCTTCATAAATCCAGATGTTCGCTCTCATCCATTGGCGAAAGGTCTGATTTAAGTACAGTGCATTTTTCAATAATATTGTTGGGGATGTTTTCCCTTCTAAAACGGATACATGCATGCGTAATTGTTTGTTTTTCCAGCGGTAGCGTTGTTCCAGCATACCATGTCCCTCCTCTAAAAAACTATCTATATAATAATAATAAGTTGATTTAACAATAAAGAAAGCCCTTACAAAAGTTCTTTGATACTTATCTTAACATATTTTACTTTTTAAAGCAGTAAAGTATTGATAAAAATTGTAAAAATGTTGTGAAGGAGTGAACAGGTTGAAAATTACACCAAACATCGGGATTTTGAATGCATTAATTCGGATTACTTTTGGATTAACGATTGTGGCTTGGAGCACTTCAAAGATGGTCAAGCGTCCTTGGAGAGATTCTTATCTGTTGGCTGCTTTCTGTGGGGCGATGAAGGTTGCTGAGGGAATTGTCCGCTATTGTCCTGTGACTGCTTTATGTGAACGGTGGTCGGATATGGTGAAAGAGCATCAGAATGCGACTGATCGGACAGATGAGATGGAAGGGATAGCGGATTTGGATGTGCCTTATAATCCGACTTGAATTTCATTGGGAGCTTTTGGGGTCAATTCATTGACCTCGGGAGCTCTTTTTATCGTTTTTGGTTATTTAACTTACCTTTATTTACATATCTTGTTTTGTTTTGTTTTCTTCTTTTGAAGCAATGAAATCTCTCTTCATTACCTAAATGCATTATGATTACCTTAGGTCAATGCCATGACAAATGTCCGCATGAATCTTTCATGCGGACATTCCCTATTCCATCAAAATTTAACGAACCACCGATACAATCGCCTTCGCACCAATATCCCTGCGATAAAAGGCGCCATCACAATCCAATTTCTCTAACTCCACATAAACCTTCGCTTGTGCATCAGCAAGAGTCTCAGCTTTGCCTCCAACAAGAAGCACCCGGCCGCCTGCTGTCAAAAATTCTCCTGCGTCATTTTGAACCGTACCCGCATGGAAAGTATAAACTTCCTCAGAAAAATCTGCTAATCCCTTAAGTACAGCGCCCTTTTCGTAGTCCCCAGGATACCCTTTTGCCGCAACCACTACACCAACCATTGCCTGCGGGTCCCATTCAAGTTCTGGTCGCTCGCCATTCAAAAGAGCTAAGATAACCTGAACCAAATCGGATTGCAGCCTTGGTAAAATAACCTGTGTTTCCGGGTCTCCGAAACGTGCATTAAACTCAATTACCTTTGGGCCTGCTGCCGTTTTGATCAACCCAGCATATAAAATCCCACAGAAAGAGCGTCCTTCTTGAACCATCGCTTTTGCTGCTGGAATCAAAACCGTCTCAACAGCAGTTGCTACCGTGTCCTCACCAATTTGCGGAACCGGAGAGTAAGCACCCATTCCACCAGTATTTGGACCTTGATCGCCATCATACGCGCGTTTATGATCCTGAGCGATTTCTAGCGGGATGACGACTTCCCCATTCACGAAGGCCATCAACGAGAATTCCTCGCCGTCTAAAAACTCTTCAATCACAACACTTGAAGAAGCCGCTCCAAATTTCGCACCAACGAGCATCTCTTCCACACTCGCTAGAGCTTCCTCTAAAGTCATGGCAACCGTGACACCTTTTCCTGCAGCCAACCCGTCTGCTTTAATCACAATCGGAGCGCCTTTTTCCTGGATATAACTACGCGCCTCTTCAATCGAGGTAAAAACAGCATAATCTCCAGTAGGAATACGATATTTTTTCATTAAATCCTTGGCAAAGGACTTGCTTCCCTCAATCTCAGCTGCTGCCTTCCGAGGTCCAAACACCGCCAAACCAGCTGCCTCAAATTTATCGGATAGCCCTTCAAGTAAAGGAACTTCCGGTCCGATAATCGTTAAGCCTACCTCTTGCTCTTTCGCAAAGGCAATAAGCTCATCATGCTGGGATTCGTCAATCCCGATCAATTCCGCCACATCTACCATTCCAGCGTTACCTGGAGCAACAAATACCTTTTCAACCAACGTGCTTTCGCTGACCTTTCGGCAGATCGCATGCTCGCGTCCGCCACGGCCAATGATTAGTACCTTCATCCATTACACCTCATTTTATGTGTGACTGTGATAAATATGGATGTTGATTTCCGCTTCAGGCACTTCGCTTTCCGCGGGCGGTCCGGGGAGCCTCCTCGGCGCTATGCGCCTGTGGGGTCTCCCCAGCCCCGTACTCCCGCAGGAGTCTGCGTGCCTTCCGCTTCAATCAACATCGTTACAAAATCAACAATTCCCCTTAATAAAGCCTAATGTTTAAAGTGTCTAACGCCCGTAAACACCATGGCGATTCCGTATTCGTCTGCTTTTTTAATCGAATCAGCATCCTTAATCGATCCACCAGGCTGAATAATGGCAGTAATTCCTGCTTTTGCTGCAACTTCAACGGTATCATTCATTGGGAAGAAGGCATCAGATGCAAGGGCCGCGCCTTCTGCTTTTTCACCCGCCTGCTTAAGAGCAATCTCCGCTGAACCAACGCGATTCATTTGACCCGCGCCAACCCCAAGCGTCATGTCTTTACTTGACACAACAATGGCATTGGATTTTACGTGTTTAACCACTTTCCAGCCAAGTTTTAGAGCTTCCCACTCTTCTTCAGTTGGTTGTCTCTTTGTTGGAACAGTGATCGTAGCATCCTCTAATGAATAACGGTCTTGTTCTTGAACAAGCAATCCGCCTTCAATTGTCGTCATTTTTAACTCAGGTTTTTTCACATCATTAAACGGAATGGTTAACAGACGAAGATTCTTTTTGCCTGTTAAAATCGCTAATGCTTCCTCTGAGAAAGATGGCGCAATGATAATCTCTAAGAAAATTTCATGAAGTTTGCCTGCTGTTTCAGCGTCCACTTCACGGTTAAAGGCAATAATGCCGCCAAAAATGGAAACAGGATCAGCTGCAAATGCTTTTGTAAATGCTTCAAAGCCAGTTTGACCAGTTCCAACACCACATGGATTCATATGCTTAACCGCTACAGCTGCAGGTTCTGAGAATTCTTTTACGATTTGCAAAGCAGCATCAGCATCATTGATATTGTTGTATGAAAGTTCTTTTCCATGAAGCTGAACGGCATTGGCAATCGAGAAGGTTGAACCTAACGGCTTTCTGTAAAAAGCAGCCTTTTGATGAGGATTTTCTCCGTAACGAAGTGTCTGCTTAAGGTCATATGTAACCGTTAAGGTTTCAGGTGTTTCTTCTTGTGCAAGGTTTGTCATGTATTCAGCTATTAAAGCATCATAAGCAGCTGTATGACGGAATACCTTAGCTGCCAGCTTTCTTCTTGTTTCAAGCGTCGTTGTACCTTCTGCTTTAAACTCCTCAATCACCGTTGCATAATCTGCAGGATCAACGACAACCGTTAAATATTGATGGTTTTTAGCTGAAGCGCGCAGCATAGACGGACCGCCAATATCAATGTTTTCAATCGCATCTGCTACCGTAACATCTGGTTTTGCGATCGTTTGCTGGAATGGATAAAGATTGACGCAAACTAGTTGAATAGGCTGAATCCCATGCTCTTCTAGCTGTTTTAAATGATCAGGATTATCATGCTTAGAAAGTAAGCCGCCATGGATAAATGGATTTAACGTTTTTACACGGCCTTCTAAAATTTCCGGAAAACCTGTTACATCACTAACACTAAGCACAGGGATTCCCTGCTCTTGAAGAGCCTTTTTTGTACCGCCGGTTGAGATCAATTCAAACCCTAGGCTTACTAGTTCTTTCGCAAAGTCGGTAATTCCATTTTTATCAGATACACTAATTAGCGCGCGCTTTTGTGACATTGATTACATCTCCTTGTGTTAATAGCATTTGAAGTATCTCTGGATATAGTTTGTGTTCAATTTGCTGTATTTTCTTTTGCAGGCTGTCTCTTGTTTCATTTTCTTCCAATCTCACACGTTCTTGAATAATAATGGGACCTGTATCCATCCCTTCATCCACATAATGAATGGTGACTCCGCTCCACTTTGCTTTGGCTGCAATGGCCTGACCGATTGCATCTTTGCCTGGGAAAGCTGGAAGCAGTGATGGATGAATATTAACGATCCTTCCTTGATAGGCACTTAGCAAGGTGGTGCCTATCAAGCGCATGTATCCGGCAAGGACAATAAACTCCACACCATATCTCGTTAATTCTGTTAAAATGGCTTGCTCATATTCTTCCTTATTAGTATAATCCTTTGCTTGAAAAATAAAGCTAGGAATTCTCGCTGCATTGGCACGATCAACCGCATAGGCACCTGGTTTGTCACAGACTAACAGAGAAATTTCCGTCTCTAGCCCGCCTGACTTGACTACATCAATGATGGCTTGAAAATTACTGCCGTTACCAGAAGCAAACACTGCTATTTTTTTCATAGCCGTCCACCTTGGCCCTTAATCTCAATCCCAGCCTGGTCCGTCACAACACCGATTTGATACGCTTTTTCGCCGCACTGTTCGAAATGCTGAAGCACATCGGAGGCAATTTCACGATCCACTGCGATGACCATTCCAATGCCCATGTTAAAAATGTTATACATCTCCTCATAGTCAACTTGCCCATGAGAAGAAATCAATTGAAACACTGGTGGAATCGGCCAGCTTTTTTCATCTATCTTTGCCCCAAGACCCTCAGGCAGCATCCGCGGGATGTTTTCGATAAAACCGCCTCCGGTAATATGGGCCATTCCTTTTAACGGGAACTTTTTCAATGCTGAAAGAATCGGTTTAACGTAAATTTTCGTAGGTTTTAATAACTCTTCTCCTAATGTACAGCCAAGTTCATCAACGAAATCTAGCAATGACCAATTATTAAAAACTTTACGTACAAGGGAATAACCATTACTATGGATACCACTTGAAGCTAAACCAATCAGAACATCACCAGCCTGGATGGTTTCACCTGTAATTAACTGTGATTTTTCACAAGCTCCAACCGTAAATCCCGCAAGATCGTACTCGTTTTGGCTGTATAAGCCCGGCATTTCAGCTGTTTCGCCGCCAATCAGCGCACATCCAGCCTGCTCGCAGCCGTCGGAAATACCTTTTACAATGGCCTCGATTTTTTCAGGCTCGGCTTTTCCACACGCAATATAATCTAAAAAGAACAATGGCTCTGCCCCTTGAACAACGATATCGTTCACACACATAGCCACTGCATCAATCCCAATCGTATCATGTTTATCCATCCAAAACGCAATCATCAGCTTCGTGCCCACTCCATCGGTGCCTGACACCAATACCGGCTCCTTTAATTGCAGTGATGATAGATCAAACATGCCGCCAAAACCGCCCAATCCGCCAATAACACCGGCCCGTGCTGTTCTTTGGACATGCTTTTTCATTCGTGAAACAGCCTCATAGCCCGCTTCAATATTTACGCCAGCCTCTTCATATGCTTTAGCCATGCTGTTCCCCACCTTATTTTTGATAATAGTATTGTAATGTATCAGGATAAATCTCTGTTGGATAATTTCCAGTGAAGCAACCGAGGCAATAGCCATTCGTTCCTTCCTGGCCAAGTGCCTTCATCATTCCTTCGACACTAATAAAGGTTAATGAATCTGCACCAATAAGTTCTCTAATTTGCTCAACGCTTTTATCAGAGGCAATTAATTCCTCTTTTGTCGATGTATCAATGCCATAAAAACATGGATTTTTAATCGGTGGTGAACTGATCACAACATGAACCTCTGTTGCTCCGGCTTCCTTCAACAGGTTCACAATTCGTCTGCTCGTTGTTCCGCGTACAATTGAGTCATCCACCATGACAACACGCTTTCCTTCAACAACACCGCGGACCGCGGAAAGCTTCATTTTTACACCTTGCTCCCGAAGTGATTGTGACGGCTGGATAAAGGTTCTACCGACATATTTATTTTTAATTAATCCCATTTCATATGGAATCCCTGTTGCTTCTGCATAGCCGATGGCTGCTGAAATACTAGAATCAGGAACCCCGGTCACAACATCCGCTTCAAATGGTGCTTCTACTGCTAATTGTTTTCCCATATTTTTACGGGCTGTATGAACATTGATTCCTTGGATATTACTATCGGGTCTTGAAAAATAAATATATTCCATCGTACAAATCGCTTTTGTGGTACTGATGGCAAACCGCTCAGATGTTAAACCATTTTCATTAATAATTAAAAGTTCACCCGGCATAATATCACGGATATATTCAACGCCAATTACATCAAAGGCACAGGTTTCTGATGCCACAACATAAGCATCCCCAAGGCAGCCAAGGGACAGAGGACGTAAACCATGTGGATCGAGAGCAACCATAAGCTCTGTTTCTGTCATGATTAAATACGCGTAAGCACCCTTTAACATCGATAAAGCGTTTTTCACTTGATCCTTCAAATGAGGATAACCGCTTCTTCTAATAAGATGAGCCAAAACCTCTGTATCAGAGCTTGTTTGAAAAATACTTCCCTGGGATTCAAGCTGGTACTTTAGGGAATTAGCATTAACAAGATTACCATTATGAGCAAGCGCAAGACTTCCGGTTTGCGAATGAAATAGGAGCGGCTGGACGTTTTCGTAGCCTCCGCCGCCTGCCGTAGCATAACGAACATGACCGATGGCAGCACTGCCTTCTAAGTCCTTCATTGCTTCAGTAGTAAAAATTTCCGATACTAGCCCTTCGCCTTTTACACCTGTAAGCTTTTTTCCATCGGAAACAACAATGCCGGTTCCTTCTTGGCCGCGGTGCTGCAGGCTATGAAGTCCGTAATAGGTTAACTGTGCAGCA
The DNA here is from genome assembly GCF_002585305.1 of Bacillus sp. AFS037270. The sequence goes on from NZ_NUNF01000002.1 coordinate 181,603, forward strand.
TCCTGGTGTCCAAAGACACCAAAGATACCGCACTCTTCATTTAATCCCTTTATTTCAGGCAGCATGGGATTGCTCCTTTCCAGGCAGCTTTCAGTTCTGCCACCGATGCTTTAAGTACAGATGCATCAGCATTTTTGATTTCCAATGTTGAGGTTTCAGTGACAGTACCAATCTGCACTGCTTCTACTAATCTTTCAAACTCATCTTTATGTTCATGTTTTACAGTCAATAAGAAACGTGATTGAGTCTCACTGAATAAAGCAGAGACTGAATTTCCTGCAATCGTTACTTCTGCTCCAAGCTTTTCATTTGCGAAAAGACTTTCTGCTAACGCTACCGCTAGACCACCTTCAGATAGGTCATGAGCAGATTGCACGAATCCTGCACGTATTGCCGCAAGCACTTGATTTTGTCTTTCTTTTTCCATTGTTACATCTAGTTCAGGAGCCTTACCAAATACACGTCCGTTCAGAAGCTTTTGAAGCTCACTGCCGCCGAATTCGTCCTTCGTTTCCCCCACTAGATAAATAAGGTCGCCGTTTTGTTTGAAATGTTGTGTTGTAATATGGTCAAGATCCGTTACTAAACCAACCATCCCAACTACAGGTGTTGGATAGATCGCAGTTCCACTAGTTTCGTTATATAAAGAAACGTTTCCGCCGATAACTGGTGTCTCAAGGACACGGCAGGCTTCGCTCATGCCATCGGCTGCTTTTTCAATCTGCCAGAACACTTCTGGCTTTTCTGGGTTACCGAAATTTAGGTTATCTGTAATCGCTAAAGGCTCTGCACCAGAACATACAATATTACGTGCTGCTTCAGCTACGGCGATTTTCCCGCCTACTTCCGGATCTAAATAGACATAACGTGAATTACAATCCGTTGTCATCGCTAGTGCTTTTCGTGTGCCGCGGATTCTTACAACTGCTGCATCTGATCCTGGAGCAACAACTGTATTGGTACGTACCATATAGTCATACTGCTCATAAACCCATTCCTTGCTAGCTACTGTTGTCTGGCTTAAAAGACTTACTAATGTTTCTTTCAAATCGTCCACTTGAGGAACTTCATTTTCCATTGCTTGAAATTCTGCGAAATAGCTTGGTTCTTTAGATGGCTTGTGATAAACCGGTGCATCTTCCGCTAATGCATCAGCTGGAACATCTGCCACGATCTCTCCTTTATGGAAAAGGCGAACCTGTTTATCGCTAGTTACAGTTCCAATACCTACTGCTTCTAATCCGTACTTTTCAAAAAGATCAACGATTTCTTGCTCTCTGCCCTTTTTAACAACAATCAACATACGTTCTTGGGATTCAGACAGCATCATTTCGTAAGCAGTCATGCCTGTTTCACGCTGTGGAACTAAGTCCAAATTCATCTCAAGTCCCATTCCAGCTTTGCTGGCCATTTCCGCAGACGAACTGATAAGTCCAGCTGCACCCATATCTTGAATACCAACTAGCGCATCAGAATGAATCAATTCTAGACATGCTTCTAACAGAAGCTTTTCCATAAATGGGTCACCAACCTGAACGGCTGGACGGTCCTCATTAGATTGTTCCGTTAATTCTTCAGAAGCAAAAGTGGCACCATGAATTCCGTCGCGTCCTGTTTTTGCTCCTACGTACATAACCGTATTGCCCTCACCGTGTGCCTGGCCTTTTTTAATGTCCTTATGGTCAATAAGTCCAACACACATCGCGTTAACTAGTGGATTTCCTTCATAGCATGGATCAAACTGAATCTCTCCACCAACCGTCGGAATACCGATACAGTTACCATAGCCGGCAATCCCAGCCACTACCTCTTTGAATAAATAGCGTACGCGGGCAGAATCTAGTTCCCCAAAACGCAGTGAGTTCAACATTGCAATTGGACGGGCTCCCATCGAGAAAACATCACGGATAATGCCGCCTACACCTGTTGCTGCACCTTGGTAAGGCTCAATTGCGGATGGATGATTATGACTCTCAATCTTAAAAACAACCGCCTGCTCGTCACCGATATCGACGATCCCTGCGCCTTCCCCTGGTCCTTGAAGTACCCGTTCACCTGTAATAGGGAATTTTTTTAGAATAGGTTTTGAATTTTTATAACTGCAATGTTCCGACCACATGACCGAGAACAGACCTGTTTCGGTATAGTTTGGTGTACGCCCAAGAATGTTTTCAATCAGTGCAAATTCTTCGTCGGACAAACCCATTTGCTGATATACTTTTTCTGCTTTAATCTGAGTAGGATTTGGTTCAAGCGTTGACAACATGTGCTTCCCTCCAAGCTTTTACAATCGATTGAAACATTTTTAAACCATCGGCACCGCCCAATAATTCATCAACCGCTCTTTCTGGGTGCGGCATCATTCCTAGGACATTGCCTTTTTCATTAGTGATTCCTGCAATATCCGCAAGACTTCCGTTCGGATTCTGATTATAGGTAAAAGCAATTTGGTTGTTTGCTTTCAATTTAGCTAGTGTTTCTTCATCACAATAATAATTTCCTTCTCCATGTGCGACAGGGATCATGATGCTTTCCCCTTCGCCATATGCGTTTGTAAACATCGTCTGATTGTTTTCCACCTTTAACTCAACTGGTTTACAAATGAACGATAGGCTTTCGTTCCGTCTCATTCCCCCCGGAAGCAATCCTGCTTCAAGAAGAATCTGAAATCCATTACAAACACCAAGGACTGGCTTCCCGGCCTCCGCTGCTTTTACTACCTCTTTCATCACGGGGCTAAAACGGGCAATCGCGCCTGTGCGCAGGTAGTCACCAAAAGAGAAACCTCCAGGCAGCAAAATGGCGTCAAACTCGTCTAGGTTATCGGCATCATGCCAAACATATTCCACTTCTTCGCCAAGTTCATCCTTAATCGCATGAAACATATCAACGTCACAATTCGATCCTGGGAATACGATCACCGCAAACTTCACTGTGTCACACACTCCTCTACTTCATAACGGTAATCTTCAATAACCGGATTGGCTAATAGGTTCGTACAGATTTCATTAACGACTTCATTAATGTCACGATCTGATTTTTCAATCGTTAACTCCATGAATTTTCCGATACGGACATCTGTTACTTGCTTATAGTTTAAAGAATGTAAGGAATGAGTTACGGCTTTACCTTGTGGATCTAATACACTCTCTCTTAATGTTACATATACCTTTACTTTATACATGCTGATGTCCTCCCAATTTCGCTAAAATAGTTTCATAGGCTTCTGTTAAACTTCCTAAATCCCGGCGGAATACATCCTTATCGAGCTTTTCATTGGTTTCTTTATCCCACAGTCTGCAGGTATCTGGAGAAATCTCATCGGCAAGTAAAATTTGCCCTTCATTGTCTTTGCCGAACTCGAGCTTAAAGTCGATTAAGCGAATCCCGAGCTCATTGAAAAAGCTTGATAAAATTGTATTTATTTCAAGTGCTTTATTCTTTAGGATTTCAAGTTCCTTCACGGTTGCTGCTTTTAGTTCGAGAATATGATCCACTGTCACAAGCGGGTCGCCCAAAGCATCGTCTTTAAGATAAAATTCAACGAGTGGTGTAGACAGTTCTTTTCCTTCTTCGATTCCTAAACGATTAGAAAGTGTTCCTGCTGCGACATTGCGTACAACAACTTCAAGAGGAATAATCGTTACTTTCTTCACCAGCTGCTCGGTTTCTGAAACTCGCTTGATAAAGTGTGAGTCAATGCCTTGCTCTTTCAGCTTTAAAAATAACAAACTAGTAATCTCGTTATTCAATCGGCCTTTTCCAGTAATAGTCGCCTTCTTTTGACCGTTAAAAGCAGTTGCAGAATCTTTATATTGAACCAGTACAACTTGTTCATCGTCGGTTGTAAAAATCTTTTTAGCTTTGCCCTCGTAAAGCATTTCACTCATCCTAACGCACCTCTATTCTTAATATTGGGAATCTTCGGGATATAGGAAGGGCTGATCTTTGCGCCCTTCCTATCCACTTTTTTTATCCGTTTAACCCTAAGCGGTCAAATATTGTATCCACATGCTGAAGATGATAGTTATAGTTAAAGCAATCCGCAATCTCTTCTGGTGAAAGCAATGAAGTAATCTTATTCTCCGCCTCAATTAAACCGCGGAATGGAACTTGTTTCTCCCATGCTTCCATCGCTTTTGGCTGTACGGTATCATAAGCTTCTTCACGTGATAACCCCTTATCAATTAAAGCCAATAGGACACGCTGAGAGTAAATCAACCCTAAAGTACGATCCATATTGCGTTTCATATTCTCTGGGAACACCGTTAAATTTTTCACAATGTTACCAAAGCGGTTTAACATATAGTTCAATGCAATCGTCGCATCCGGAAGGATAATCCGCTCTGCAGACGAATGTGAAATATCGCGCTCATGCCATAGCGGCACATTTTCATAAGCAGTCATCATATAGCCGCGAATCACGCGTGCCAATCCTGTCATGTTCTCTGAACCAATTGGATTCCGTTTATGCGGCATTGCCGAAGAACCCTTTTGACCCTTTGCAAAGAACTCCTCCACCTCGCGTGTCTCACTCTTTTGCAGGCCGCGAACTTCAACCGCGAACTTTTCAATTGAAGTTGCAATCAGAGCAAGCGTAGACATATAGTGGGCATGACGGTCACGCTGTAAGGTTTGTGTTGAGATTGGCGCGGGGCTGGTTCCTAATTTCTCACAAACATATTGCTCTACAAATGGATTAATGTTTGCATAGGTCCCGACCGCACCGGAAATCTTACCAAATTCAACTCCTGCAGCTGCCTGTTTAAAACGCTCAAGGTTGCGCTTCATTTCTTCATACCATAATGCAAGCTTTAAACCAAAAGTGGTTGGTTCAGCATGAACCCCATGTGTCCGGCCCATCATAACCGTAAATTTATGTTCAATGGCTTTATTTTTTAGGATTTCAATAAAGTTTTCGATATCTTTCAATAAGATTTCGTTAGCCTGTTTTAAGAGATAAGATAACGCCGTATCCACCACGTCTGTTGAAGTTAAGCCATAATGCACCCATTTCCGTTCTTCGCCTAATGTTTCCGAAACCGCGCGGGTAAATGCCACTACATCATGTCTTGTTTCTTCTTCAATTTCTTTGATTCTGTCAATATTGAAAGAAGCATTTTCACGTAATTTCTTTACATCTTCCTTAGGAATTTCCCCAAGCTCAGCCCATGCTTCACAGGCAAGTATTTCTACCTCAAGCCAGGCATTAAAACGATTTTCCTCCGTCCAAATAGCTCCCATTTCTGGTCTTGTATAACGATCAATCATTCATTTATCCCCCGATCTTTTGTTTAGCAGTTTCCCAGATGCTGCTTTCATCAATTTCCTTAAGAGCCGTCTCTACGTTCTCACGTAAAATAGTCACATGGCCCATTTTGCGTTTAACCTTAGCTTCCTTCTTGCCGTACAAATGAACTTTCCAGCCATTCAAGTCCGGAATTTCCTTATACAGGTCCTCGAGATGCTCACCTAATAGGTTGACCATTACGGCCGGTTTTAACAACTCTGTACTTCCTAACGGCCAATGGCATATAGCACGGATATGCTGCTCGAACTGCGACGTCTCACAGGCCTCAATTGTATAATGGCCGGAATTATGAGGCCGTGGTGCCAACTCATTAATAAAAATGGTACCATCGCTGTTCACGAACATCTCGACAGCCAGTGTCCCAACAAGCTCTAGCGAATCCGCAATTTGCTTTGCCTTTTGAATCGCATCTAACTCAGTTGCCTCCGAAATTCGCGCCGGAACAATCGTTTTGTGCAAGATATTTTCCTTATGAATGTTTTCAGCTACTGGAAAAATTGCTGTTTCCCCACCCAGCCTTCGTGTCACAATGACTGATATTTCTTTTTCAAAAGGAATCCATTTCTCTAACACACAGTCACCATGCGCTAAAAGAGGCTCTGCCTTCTCTAAGTCCTGCTCTTCTCTAATGACCAGCTGGCCCTTTCCATCATAGCCGCCTCTTGACGTCTTTAACACAGCCGGATACCCAATCTCGATTATTTCTAAAAATAAATCCTGAGAGGTTCTAATGACTGCGTATGGTGCCACCTCCACACCTGCTTGTTGGATGGCTGCCTTCTCCTTAATCCGATCCTGCGTGATTGTGAGAAGCTTTGGCCCCTGCGGTACATAGGCTTGTTCACAAATCCAGCTTAACGTATCCGCATCTATATTTTCAAATTCATACGTAATGACATCACTCACTTCAGCCAAACGGCTGATTGCCTCGCGGTCATCGTAGGCGCCGATCACTTCTATATCTGCGATTTGTCCGCACGGGGAATCCGATGACGGTTCTAAAACCGCAATTCTGAAGCCTTGTGCTCTTGCTGCCAAAGCCATCATTCTCCCAAGCTGCCCTCCGCCGATGATTCCAATCGTTGCACCTGGTAAAATGGTCTGCTTATCCAAGTTGATCACTACTTTCCAATACCTCTTGTTTAGTGGCTTCTCTTCTGGCCTCTAATCTACCGGCAAGTTCTTGGTCTACCGTTGCGATAATTTGTGCAGCTAGCAATCCCGCATTGACTGCACCAGCTTTTCCAATTGCCACTGTGGCAACCGGCACTCCGCCCGGCATTTGGACGATGGACAGCAGGGAATCTATCCCCTTTAACGCTTGGGTTTGAACAGGAACCCCAATGACCGGCAAGGTTGTTTTGGCTGCAACCATTCCAGGAAGATGGGCCGCACCGCCGGCTCCTGCGATAATCACCTTTAGCCCTCTGTTTCTAGCTTCTTCTGCATATGTGAACATTAAATCTGGTGTACGATGTGCGGAAACGACCTTTTTTTCATAGGCGACCTCTAACTGGTCTAAAACTTCACATGTATATTTCATGGTTTCCCAATCTGATTTGCTTCCCATGATGACACCAACAAGTATAGTCATTCTAGATCCCCCTTTATAAGGCAAAATAAAATGCCCGTAACAAATAGCTTCTCGTTGTAAGAGAAAGCCATTTGTCCGGGCATGAAGACGCAAGGAAAATAAAGGGACAAGCCCTTATCCGAACATATTGACTTTCCCTCATAGTCCAATAATTTACGGTTATTGGGTAGAAACTTATGGGCCATATTCCCATGGATATACGAGGGTAAAAATTGTTGTTTGATCTGATAGCTTTATCTTACCAACCATCACCTTAGTATGTCAATAAATTTGTCGAACATTATTTTTAAATACAACTATAATGTTCGTGTTTTACTCAATTAATCTTGCCTCAAAGACAATTTGACGGCCTACAGGTTCATAAATGGTTTCACCGGCAGTTTTTACCTCTTGAAAAATTGGCTTTTCTGTTCGCCGGACGGGAGCATATCCCTGCTGTTTCATCCTATTCAAGCAATCCTCAATACTTTCATTTTCTTGTACCTCAAATTGCAGTTTCTTTTTGCTCATATCAAAACCTCTTTCTAATTTCTGTACACAATATACAAGAAAAGCGTAAGCGCCTTGGTCAGCCCCGNNAAGACGAGCCGGCCGAAAGGTTTGTTTATAACCTTTTGGACGGATTGGCTTATGACCTCGAGGGGCTAGGCGCTGGAGCTGGACAATCATAAAAAGGAGGGTTTTCTTTGTTAAAAAATATTCTAGTTTTAATGCTCTTCGTTATTATTATTCCCACATGCCACATTGCTTACGCCCAAAACACGTCTAAAGAGTTAAAGGCAGCTTTTATCCGTAATCACGATTTATGGATTAAAACTGGAGATAAGGAACAGCAGGTTACCGTTGGAGAGCAGATAAGCTATCCTAAGTGGTCTCATGATGGTAATTGGATCGCCTATTTAAAAGGAAATAAAAAAGACGGGGTGTTTGAGCTTTGGTTGTATAACTCAAAAATGAATAATCACTTTAAGGTTAGAGCCAATGTGGATAACAACTTCCAATGGTCCCCGAATAATAATCGAATAAGTTTTATAATTAATAAAGAATTATACGTGCTTCACCTCGATCCTGCAATTCCCTTTTTAATTTCAGAAATAGCGGAAAATATTGAAAATTTCGCTTGGCTTCCAGATGGTCATGGAATGCTAATTTCGCAAAAGATAAGTCAGCAGATTCATTCGGATCTCATCTTATCACAGATTACCCTTCGAACAACCAAACCAATAGTTAAGCCTATTTACACTATTCCTGTTAATGAAGATGAATACTATGTCAGTACGAGTCCATTTAAATGGTCATACGATGGAAAATGGCTTAGTTTTATATTAATTCCGACTGCGTCTTTATCAGCTGATAGTAACACATTATGTTTGTTATCTGAGGATGGACGAGCTTTTCAGAGGATAGCCAATATGTTAAAAGAGGAAGAATGGTTTCAATGGGCTCCTTCGAAAAATATTCTTGGGTATGTTAAGGGCGTTGGAAGGGAAGCCAATCTGAATAAGCAGGTAGAGGTTGCTGATGTCCTTTCTCTGAAAAAAATCCTACTTACCCCAAAAGGATATGTAGATAGAGACATTTCATGGAAAAAAAACAAGGTTATTTATGTCTCCCGCTCCAAAGAAGACACTCAGGCCGATTTAAATAAAAGACCACTGCCGAGTATTTATCAAATTACTCTTTCTTCTGGTCAGCAAAATCAGGTCACATTCCCGACTAGGCAAGAAGGAGACTTTGCTCCTCATTATATAGGCAATAAACTTCTTTGGATAAGGACAAATAATCATTCTGCCTCTGTATTTGTGCTAGATGATAAGACGGAGGTTAAGTGGATTAAACATTTAAGTATGGCTAGTAGTTATTATAATCGTTGGAATTGGGATGAGGTGTTTAGTGTTTACATCGGTCGCTAATTCAACCCTAAAATTATTGCATGAGAAAAACAAAAAAGACAGTCACTTAAGACTGTCTTTTTTGTGCCTGGCAACGTCCTACT
>NZ_NUNF01000030.1 GCF_002585305.1 Bacillus sp. AFS037270
TAGGCGCTGGAGCTGGACGTGTCTAAACCTGTAAAAAGATGTCCACAAGTATTAAATCTATAATTTCCAATACAACCAAAAACACCCAGGTGTTTAAACCTGGGTGCCATCTCTTATTTCACATCGTATCCTTGATCATCAATTGTTTCTTTAATCTCATCGAGTGAAACCAGGTTGGTATCATACTCTACATCCACTTTACCTTTTGCAAGGTTAACCGACACCTTTTTTACACCTTGCAGTTCGCCGACACTGCCTTCCACTGCTTTGACACAATGTTCACAAGACATTCCACTTACATTTAAAGTAACATGGTCCATTATAAATTCCTCACTTTTTCATCAACTTTTGGATCGTCACCAGAACCTCATCCAAGACTTCGAAATCACCTTCTTGGATTCTTTCAACGACACAGCTTTTCATATGACCTTCAAGCAATATTTTCGCTACACTGTTTAACGCCGATTGTGTTGCAGCAATCTGGTTAATGACGTCATCACAATACGTATCTTTTTCAATTAAGCCTTTAATCCCACGGATCTGCCCCTCAATTCGGTTTAACCTCGTGACAAGATTATTTTTTACTTTATCTGGATGGTGACTTTTCCGCTGGCTTCCCCCATCTTCACAGCAGGAATCTTCAGTTAACTCCTGATCTAATTCATGAGACATTAACACGCCTCCCTTTTTAGAAATATTATATCATACCCCCGTATAGTAAAGCGAAGGGCAAACTAGAGGATTCTACTAGTACAGTTTACCCTTTCAAAAAACAAAAAAATAGGCAGATGATTATTAAAAAATCAACAGCCCATTCTTGCCTTCTCTAGAGAAGTTACATATTTTCAACCATCGTTTGCTGGATATTGCGAATCACATCACCACGGCTGATGACACCTACTACACGATTCACTCCATTGACGACAGGCAGTTTTTTAAAGTGATGTTTTGATAACAGATCAACCACTTTTTCCATATCATCTTCAGGATTGACCGTTACAAGTCCATGTGTTTTCGCAATTTTAATAATCTCCCTATTAATGACTTCACTTAAGTGGACATCCCGTTCCTCCACTGCTATATAAGTGATGAAACTAAAATAATCATGAATTCGCTTATCTAATGGCTTTATAGCCCGAATTATATCCCCATCTGTTACCATGCCGCATAATGTCCCATCTTTTTTTGTAATGGGAACCCCGCCAATTTTCTTTTCTACAAATACAGACATGACCTCTCTAACTGAATTCTCTGGACTAACAGTTATAACGTCTCTAACCATAAAATCTCTTACTTTCATCATGGTCACCGCTTTCTTTGGATCGATTCCAAAATAAATCATACTCATTTCCTTTATTTTTTGTACTATTGTCATGTTATCTTGAATATAATAAATTCCATCTTTCAAGATATTATTTTCAAATTTTTAATGATTAATGAGAAATTATTAATTATTCGGCTTCGGCATCTTTTTTGGATAACTGCTCTAAAACTCTAGGAGGGAACACCATCCGGCAAATTAGCTTGGCAATGTCCTGATACGCAGACGGTTTCTCAGACTGGCTTGTTTTATCAAGTCCGTTCTCGACAATCATCATAATCGCCCAAGAAAGAGTATCTAAATCCAAATCGTCCCAAGTTAACCCTTTTTCTCCCGCTTTTTTTAATCCGTTAAAAATCCTAGCATGGATTCTTTTTCTAGCATTGTCCAGAACGGCTGCAAGCTCGGAATCCTTCGATAACAGCTCAGGCAGAACATGACGGAGTCCGAACTCATGGATTCGGTTATAATGAATTTCTAAAGAAGACGCCAATGCGTCCACTGGATTGCTAGATAACCAGCTTATTTCTGGTGGGAGAAAAGTCTCAATCTTATCCTCAAGCAGCGACATCAACAGCTGCCGTTTATCGGAAAAATATCGATAAAAGGTTCCTGTTGCAACCCCTGCATGAGCAGCGATTTCCTTTGCCGTTGTCTGCTCATAACCCTTTTTATGAAACAACGCATATCCACTTTCAATTAACGCATTTCTTTTAGCTTGAGCCCGTTCCTGTTTTGGCAAAAATGGAAATTCACCTACCAGTTTTTCATCATCTGACATGCTTTCACCTCGAATTTATCATACCACTAACCAGGAATTTGAACCACAGTTCAATTTTAAATTGACAGAAATGATGCTTTGTGTGATACTTGAACTAGAGTTCATGTTATGATTTTATCACTACTACTATAAAAAGAAAAGTTATTCTGCTAAGCAGGAATTTACCGTTTTTATGCGAATAATTTAAAGTATCAATTTTTAACTTTCTAAAGGACCATACAGTTTTATAACAATTGGAAGGTGTTGATTAATTTGGCAAACCAATCTGAATCTAAGAAAATATCTGTAAATTCCACTATTTCATTAAAAGGAATTGTCAAAGCCATTTTCAACGATACCGTTCATGTCCAAATCGGTGGAAAAATTATTCCCATTCCATCTTCTGATTTTATGATGGAGAAACCAACCAAATAAACTTTATTTAAAAAGGCCCGTCACAAATTGTGATGGGCTCTTTTTCACTAATTATCATCAGAGTTTAAGCGTTTATAACACATACATGTGGTAATATGGTCATTTACCATCCCCACTGCCTGCATAAAGGCATAACAAATGGTGGAACCAACAAATTTAAAGCCTCGTTTCTTTAGATCTTTACTGAGCCGATCACTGATTTCCGTTGTTGCAGGGACCTCACTCATTTCACTGAAATGATTTTGTATCGGCTTTCCATCCACAAAAGACCAAATATAAGTTTGAAATGAACCGAATTCCTCCACTACGCTATAAAAAGCTTTTGCATTTGTAATAACCGCATTTATTTTAAGCTTATTCCTAACAATTCCTTCATTCTGTAACAGTTCAGCAATTTTGTTCTCATCATAGCGGATAATTTTTGCGGGCTCAAAATGATCGAAAGCTTGACGATAGTTCTCACGCTTTTTTAAAATCGTATACCAGCTGAGTCCCGCTTGAGCGCCTTCAAGATTTAAATATTCAAAAAGCTGGCGGTCATCATATACTGGTACCCCCCATTCATGGTCATGGTAACTGATATAGAGTGGATCCTGATTCACCCATCCGCATCTTATTTCTTTATCATTCATTGCGAGTGCTCCTAAATAGATGTCATCATTATCCTTTAAGTATCACATATTTTTCCGAAAAAAGGTATCCTTACAATCAAAAAACCGGACCCACCAGCGGCAGGTTTCCGGCTCTGAAAAATTTTATTTGGCGAATTCATTCTCAGCAATTAAATTGGCGGCTTGTACTGTGACTTTTTGGAAGGTGATCAGCACGTTCCAGCTGCCTGAAGACTGCCCATCTGCATAGAAAGTTGGTTTACATTCTTCGTCAAGCATACTTAAAAGCATCGCAAGATGGCGGCCGCCTGATTCGACTCTAGCCAGCCTTGCATACTCCGGAAGCATATCATACGCGGATTGATAATCGTTTTTCATCACAAATTCGAGAAATTGCTTATCCATTGCATGCTCTGTAATGGTTGGTTTATTATGTCTGCCCCTCACTAAATTATGTGACAAGGCACCACTTGAAATAAAGACAACCCTTTTACTTGTTTCTTGTAAAACCTTTGCAATTTGCTGACCCCATTTATAGGTCTCTTCGATACTGGCTGCCAATGTAACCGATAAATTAATAACCGGTATTTCTTCATCTGGATTTAGGTAACGCAATGGAACCACACTTCCGTAATCCCACAGGTAATATGGATCATTTACCCCCTGGACCTGGAGGCCAGCCTCTTCTCCTGCCTTTACGAGCTTGTTCGCTAATTCTTCATCACCTGGGTAGTTGTACGGGAGGTCTTTAATTAGGTCTGGAGCTTCGAAGGCAGTCAATATCCCTTTATGAACAGGAGTACAATCAACATAATGGAAAAACGTCGATGGCCAATGACAAGATACTAAAACAATCACGTCTGGGTTTATTTCTTTTATTTGTTTGGCTACTACTTTCATGGATGAAGCCATATCCATTTGAAAATCCGGTACTTGATCTTCATGACACATACTAGGGACATGGGGAGCTATCATACTAAATTCAATCGTCATAATATCCTCCTATAAAATTTAATAATCCAAGTTAACGCTTACAAAATAGAAAAATTGTGGGGAGCATTGATATTCCCCATGCTCCCCTTTATGAATTCTATCGCTCCGAAGCAGGAATGCCTGCAATCCCCCAATGGGTTTTTGGAACTTCTGTCACGATAACTCTGATACTTTCTTTCGGTGCGTTTAAGGTTTCTTCAACTGTATTGGTAAGATTCTTGATTAGTTCGGTTACTTTCTCAGGAGGTCTTCCTTCCATTATTTGCAGATTAATTAATGGCATGCTTATCATCCTTTGTTTAGGCTGTGTTAATCTTGAATGTTGATTTCCGCTCCAGGCGCGAGCGGTTCGCGGGCGGTCCGGTGAGCCTCCTAGGCGCCTTAGCGCCTGCGGGGTCTCACCTGTTCCGTACTCCCGCAGGAGTCTGCGCGCCTTCCGCTCCAATCAACATGCTAATAATCAACGATAACCTTTAACACAGCCTTGTATTATAAAAGTATTTCTCTAATCCGTTACCGTAAAGGTGACTTCACCAAGCCCATCAAATTTTCCACTGACGACGTCGCCGTATTTCAACATAACGGCACTGGTAATCCCACCTGTTAAAATAACATCACCCTTACGAACCTTTTCTCCCTTTCTCGCAAGCATATTCGCAAGCATCGCAACGGAATGTGCTGGGTGCCCCAATACTGCCGCACCTGCCCCCAGTTCCTTGATTTCACCATTTATAGATAGAGTTGAACCAAGTAAATCTAATTCAAATTGCTCTGGCTTTTTTAAAGTCGTGCCAAACACAACCCTTGAGGTTGAGGCATTGTCAGCAATAACATCCGGTAAGGTAAAATTGAAGTTTTCATAGCGGCTGTCGATGATTTCTAATGCAGGCAGAACATATTTCGTTTTTGCAAGAACCTGAGCACCGGTCACACCCGGTCCTTCGATATCTTCACCAATCACAAACGCAATTTCCGCTTCCACCTTCGGATGGATCATCTCATGTAATGGCAGTTTTCCGCCATTTTCAATCAGCATATAATCAAACACATATCCATAGATGGGATCATCAATTCCCATTTGTTTCATTTTGGCAAAACTAGTTAAACCCATCTTGGGACCAACAATTCTTCTGCCTTCTTGTAATTTCATTTGGACGATTTCTTCTTGAACCTGATATGCTTCCTCCACGGTTAAATCAGGCTTTAGGTTGGCAGTTACCTTTACAACCTCACGTTTTTCAAGCTCGGCTGCAACAAGATAATTAGCTATTTCCTTAATTTGACTCACGCTGTTCCCCTCTTTTTCTTCAAATTAAAAGTGCACACTGACCTGACCGAGATGAGCAAACCTTGCAGTGAAGGAATCTCCTTTATTGGCCACTTCTGCTGCGGACAACGCACCAGACAAAATCACTTCTCCTGCTCGAAGCGGGATATCAAATTCTGATAGTTTATTGGCTAACCATGCCACACACGTAGCTGGATTTCCTAACGCTGCTGCGCCGACGCCAGTATTCACGAGTTCACCATTTTTTGTTAAGACCATGCCGATTAATTCAAGATCAATATCTTCTATTTTAGTAGGTTTTCCACCTAACACGAAAGACTTAGAAGAGCCATTGTCAGCAACCGTGTCCTGCAATTTAATATTCCAATCTTGAACTCTGCTATCGACGATTTCAAGTGCTGGAACGACATAGTCTGTTGCTTGAAGAACATCAAGAGTGGTCACATTTGGTCCGCGTAAATCCTTTTTTAAAATAAAAGCAATCTCGGCTTCTACCTTTGGCTGTAGGACCGATTCTATTGAAATGGATCCGCCATTTTCCACTACCATACAATCTAGTAAATGCCCGTAATCCGGCTCATCAACTCCGAGCAAGTTTTGCATCGCTAAAGAAGTTAAGCCTATCTTCTTGCCAACGATTTTTTGTCCTTGTGCTATTTTTTTATTAATATTTTCAAGCTGAATATAATAAGCTTCTTCCACTGTAAGTTCGGGATCAACGGATGTTAAAGGAGCAATCCCGACTTTCGTCGTTTCTGCTTCGGATAATTGTTCTGCAAATTGTGTTACTTTACTAGTCAAAGTATTTACTTCCCTTCTTATAGTTTGATCGTGACATTGGAAAGTTCGGAGTAAAAATCGATACTATGCATGCCGCCTGTTCTTCCGATTCCACTATGCTTCATACCTCCAAATGGTGTTCTTAAATCACGTAAGAACCAAGTATTTACCCAAATAATTCCTGCCTCTAGCTGGTGTGCAACTCGATGCGCTCTTCTTAGATCATTTGTCCAAATCGTTGCACTTAAGCCATAATGAGTATCATTTGCCTGCATAACCACTTCTTCTTCCATATCAAACGGCATAACCGTAACCACTGGTCCAAAGATCTCTTCACGAACACAGCGAGAATTTCGATCAAGCCCAACTAATATGGTAGGTTCTAAGTAGTAACCTTTTTCATATCCATCAGGACGTTTGCCGCCTGTCAGGATGGTGGCACCTTCTTGGCGGGCGATATCAATATAGCTGTTTACCCTGTCATAATGTTCTTTACTGACTAATGCACCAACATTCGTATCTGCTTCAAGCGGGTGGCCGACCTTTAATGTTCTAACCCGTTCCGCAAATCTTGTTAAAAATTCTTCGTAAACCGGCCGTTCCACGTAAATCCGTGAACCGCACAAACAAACTTCCCCTTGGTTCACAAAGCTGGATTTAATTGTGGTTTCAATCACTTCATCTAAATCAGAGTCAGCAAAGATAATGTTTGGATTTTTCCCGCCTAGTTCAAAGGAAAGCTTTTTCAAGGAATCGGCTGCCGATTTCATAATCGCGGTACCTGTTCTTGGCTCACCAATAAATGAAATCGCATCCACATCCGGATGTTCTGAAATCGCTGCACCAGCAGAATTAGGGCCAAAACCATGGACAAGGTTTACTACACCATCAGGTACCCCTGCTTCTTTACAAATCTCCATTAATACAGTTGCGGTCATTGGCGTCCACTCGGCCGGTTTAATAACAGCCGTATTACCCATTGCTAAACATGGCGCTAATTTCCAAGTCAACAATAGTAACGGCAGGTTCCAAGGTTTAATAATCCCAACCACACCGACAGGGCGGCGATAAGAATAATGAAGGGCGATATCATCCTGCATATTCGAATCGGTATTAACAGAAATCATATAATCAGCGAAAAAGTGAAAGTTAAAGGCTGCGCGCGGAATATCCACACTATTTGCTAATGAAAATGGCTTCCCAGTATCCATGGATTCAAGATGTGCCAGCTCTTCCTGTCTTTCAAGAATTAAATCGCCAATCCGGCGGATAATTTTTGAACGCTCAACAATTGGCATAGTCTTCCATTTTCCATTTAATGCTCTACGTGCAGCAGCTACTGCAAAATTAACTTCTTCCTTCCCCCCTTCGGCCACGGTTCCTAACACTTCTTCTGTTGCTGGGTTGATATTTTCAAAGGTTTTGTGATTTTGTGATTCGACAAATTGACCGTTGATAAAGTGCAAACAATTAATGGCTCTTACTCTAGTTTCTACTTGCATATCGATATTCCTCCTAATAAATAAATGATAATTTAATATTTTCTTAACTACATGGTAACGCTTCCGAATTTCACATACAACGCCATCGTTGCTCTATATGCAACAAAAGACGATTTTTTTAAATAATTCATAATATTTAAAAATACTGTTTTCATTTTTTGTTTTTTCTGGTATATTGCCGACTATAGAGCAACTTTGTTTTACATAATGAAACACTTCAAAAGGAGGGATTTCATTTGAGCGTAAATGTCGAGAAAGATAGTCATCTTTCTTCGGTAAAAAATGCACTTCGGATTTTACAATGTTTTACGATGGATGAACCGGAAAAAAAGATTAGTGAACTATCCGCTGCGCTCGGACTTAACAAGAGTACGGTCAGCCGAACAATGACAACGCTTGCAAGTGAAGGGTTTGTTTATAAAGATCCAGAAACAAAAAAATATCGGTTAGGCCTCTCCATTCTGTCGTTAAGCGGAATTGTCAGCAGTCAGATGGATATCTACCGGGAATCGCAGCCAGTCTTAAATCGGTTAGTAGAAAATATTGGGGAAACAGCACATATTTCGGTTTTGGATCATTTAGACGTTATCTATCTTCAAAAGGTCGAATGTAACCATCCGGTTCGTTTCCTAACCCATATAGGTAAGAGAAATCCTCCATACTGTACGAGTTCCGGCAAGGTTCTGCTTGCTTATGCAGCAGAAGATGTCGTTAATCAGGTCATTGAAAAAGGTCTGGAAAAATTAGCTAAAAACACCATCACAAATCCGCAAAATCTTCGGATTCATTTAAATCAAGTGAAAGAAAACGGTTACGCAAATAGTACAGAAGAAATCCTAGAAGGGGTAACCTCGATTGCCGCGCCTATTTTTGATTACAGAGGCAAAGTCATTGCTGCACTTTCTGTCGTAGGGCCAAATCAACGAATACAGGAGCATAAAATTCAAGGCCTAGCAAAAAAAGTGATGAGCGCGGCTAGAGAGGTCTCAACACGAATGGGTTATAGAGGTTAATAGTTTAGTAGTTTAAACCATGAAAAGGGGCTGTTCCGGTTGTATGATTTTCACACTCATTTTATCCCATCTGATGTTTTAGCATGGTTGAAAGACAATCAAAGAAAAGTTAATGCAAAATGGGTTAAAAAAGAAGAAAACAAGAATGATTTTTTAATAGTAAATGAAAAATGGGGTTTTGAATTAAAGCAGGCTTTTATCGATGGAAACCAATTTTTAGCGGATCAAGAAAAGGCTAGGGTAACTCATTCGGTTATTTCACCAATTCCACAGCTGTTTATGTATGATTTTCCTGATGAAATCACGACTGAGATTTCAAGTGTATACAACCGTTCTTTGGCAGAATGGTCTAATTCCGCACCAGAACGCCTTTCAGCTTTAGGTACAGTGCCGCTTACCAATCCGCTAAAAGCTGCCGAGGTCTTAAATGATGCTATGGAAATGGGACTTAAAGGGGTTATTATCGGGCCTGGACTAGAAAATCAAATGTTATCGGATGAATTTTTCAGGCCCTTTTTTGAAGAAGCTAATCGCTTAAAAGCCATCGTGTTTATTCATCCGTTATTATGCGAAGACCCTCGTTTAAAGAGAAGAATGATGCCCAATTTGATTGGGGTCCCTTGGGAAACAACGGTATGTGCAACGGACTTCTTGTTAAGTGGCTTGATTGATCAATTTCCTAATATAAAGATATTATTTGCCCATGGCGGCGGTTTCCTTCCCTATCAGATTGGCAGGCTGGACAAGGGTTTTGACCAATGGCCACTAGTTTCATCAAAGTTAAAGGCCAAACCATCAGAATACTTGAAACGCTTTTGGTATGATACGGTGTTATGGAACCAAGATAGCCTGGATTTCCTAATCAAAACGGTTGGTGAGGATCGAGTTGTCCCCGGTTCTGATTATCCATTTGACCTATCTGTTTGGCCACCCACAGGAAATCAAGAATTAGCCGTTCGTTCATTACTTGATTAATATTTTTTAAAGTTACTTTAAATAAAAATGGAAGCAGGGACCTCCCTGCTTCATTCCTTGCTGGGAATTAAATCTGTATAACAGAACCTTATTTGATCCGTATAGATGTCGTTAGTAAACTTTTTCTCGCCCAATTTAAAACGAATAGGCTCTTTAAATATAGGGCCTTCAAAAACAAACGAATGAAACTCCCCATTTTCGCCGCAAGGATCCACCTCACCTGGCAGATCCTCTATAAATTGTTTCGTGATTTCCCTGCCTGAAAAACTTTCGGGCAATTGAGTTAAATCGACACAGGTCGTAATTGTTCGATATCCAAGAGAAATAAAGCGGTGAATCAATTCTGCTGTGTTTATTCCCCATAAAGGAAAAATCGGTGTGATTCCTGAGGGCTTTAACATTTCTTCCCTGTATCTTCGCACATCCTCAAGAAATAAGTCTCCAAATGCGAAATGGTCAACTCCTAACTTCTTTATAGCATTTATTTCTTTTATCATAATTTCACCATATTTATCATTAGAGCACTGTTCGGGAATTCTAATTTTTTTCAATGGAAGACCAATAGACTTTGCTTGAGCCTCTAGCAATTCCTCTCTCACACCGTGAATACTAGTCCGATTAAATCCATCAGTAACGGTTGAAAATAATAGTTTGACCTCATATTCATTTGAGTTTAATAGATCATGTAAAGCTAAGGTTGAATCCTTCCCGCTAAAGGAAACTGCTACTTTTTTCATCTCCTCGCCTCCTATTTTCATGTTAGCAGAAGAGCGTTGTTTCTTAAAACAATAAATATGCTTAATTGGATTGATTTGTAATAGTATTTTTTCCTAGACTTATAGTAAGATGGGATAAGAAACTAACTAGAGAAAGGAACAGAAAAATGTCATATAAAATGATTGTACTAGATTTAGATGATACCCTGCTACAAGACGACCACACCATTTCCCCTCGTACGAAACAGTCATTAATGGATGCTCAAAAGGCAGGTGTAAAGGTTGTACTAGCTTCTGGGCGCCCAACGTCCGCTATGTATGAAATTGCTGATGAGCTAGAGTTAAAGAAATATGGAAGCTTTATTCTTTCTTTTAATGGTGCAAAAATTACTAACTGCCAAACAGGTGAAGAGCTTTTTAGCAGCACGTTATCACCTGAAACCGCGCACCGCCTATATAATTTAAGCCGTCGTGAAGATGTGTTTATTCATACCTATGTTGGTGATTTGATTGTTACCGAGGCAGGAAATCAATATACCAATATTGAAGCGGAAATTACAGGCTTAGATGTGTTTGAGGTTGACAGTTTTATTGAGTCAGTCAATGAACCGGTTGTTAAAGTATTAATGGTCGAAGCTCCGGAAAAACTTGTCGAAGTAGAAAGTAAGCTTCAGCAAGAATTAGCTGAAGAACTTAGCGTGATGCGTTCTAAACCATTTTTCTTAGAGTTTACGGAAAAAGGGGTAACAAAAGGAACCAGTCTAAATCATTTGATTGGACAACTTGGCATTACGCGCGAAGAAGTGATTGCCATCGGCGATAGCTATAATGATTTAGCGATGATTGAGTTCGCCGGACTTGGTGTTGCTATGGGTAATGCACCGCAAGATATTAAGGAAAAAGCAAATTATGTGACTGACACAAATATGAATGATGGCGTAGCAAAGGTTGTAGAAAAATTCGTTTTGAATACGCCAGTAATTGTTTGATTCCAACCGCTTGGATATTCCAAGCGGTTTTTTGTTTTATTACTAAAGCGATCACGTAATGTTCCCTAGCCCAATCATGTCCCCAGTTTCAATCTCTTTGCATAAACTATCACAATCAAACAAATAAAAGGCGGAGAGAGGTATGGGACTATTCATTAATAAAAAGGAACATCCGAATTTATTCAAAAATAGCAGGCAATTGAAGGAATCGAATCAAGTCGAATCTAGGCAGGATTTCCTCACCGAACTAATGAAGGAGCAGCAAAAAGCAAATATGGCTCTGAACCGGGCATTAGCAGAACTACAAACGCGTTATCAGCAGCAAACAGATGCCCAGAATACCCACTGGAAACAGGTAGATTATCAGCTGAGTGACTTAAAGAATAGTACGTTTAGACAGCAGAAATTTGAAAACGAAATGGTCACCAATTTACATTCCCTTCATGAAAAGAATGTCCATTTAGAGGCTATTATTGAAAAAGAAACACAAGTAAGGGAATCCCTGTCTGGTCAAATCAATCAAATTAGTAAGACCTGTGACAGTATTGCGGATCGTTTAGATAAGAATGAAGAAACACAGCAACAACTTGCCATGCAAATGAAAGAACAACTTGAAATGCAAAAACAGGCAGCAGAAAAATTAACTAAACAAGAAGAAATCCACGGCGGGATGTTAAAACGGCTCGATAATCAAGAGGCATTATTAGATAAGTTTGCCAGACAGCTAAACCATATCCGTTCCATCCTATTTGAACGGACCAATTACCTCGCAGGAAAAATAGATGACGGCTATAAGCTCACATCTTCCTATGTGTACAAATTAATGACCGGATCCGAACAGCCGCTCACTTTTTTCTTAATGAATCAAAAGAAAGAAGAAAATCAGGAAGTTGAATAAGTTGTGTAACCTTTGGTTCACAACCTAAAAACCGTCCATGCTAAGCATGAACGGTTTTTAGTGTTGCACTCTATTAGATACCTTGATTAAAGATATCAGTTAATACTGGTACGATTTGTTTTTTACGTGATACAACACCTTTTAAAGTCGCTGTATTATTTTCTAGTGAAACATTGTAGGCTTTTTCAACTGCAGCTGTTTTGCTTCCGATGGCTAAACCAACAGAATCATTTGTTAAGATATCTGTAACAACAAACAAGAATAAATCTAAGTTCTTTTCTGCCACGATGTTAGAAATCGCCGCTTCTAATTCAGCTTGACGTTCTAGAACATCAGCAGTGTCCACTACGTTCACTTGTGCAATTTCAACTTTGCTTGAACCCATTTCGAATTCTTTAGCATCAAGGCTTAAAAGGTCAGCAATCGATTTATCACGAACGTCAGCACCTGCTTTTAACATTTCCAAGCCATAAGTTTCAGCCTCTACACCGGCAATTGCAGCTAATTCCTTTGCAGCTGCTACATCTTCAGGTGTGCAGGTTGGTGATTTGAACAATAAAGAGTCGGAAATGATCGCAGATAACATTAGACCAGCGATTTCTTTCTTAATTTCTTTGCCGTTTTCTTTGTACATCTTGTTTAAAATGGTTGCCGTACAGCCAACAGGCTCGCAGCGGTAATATAAAGGATCACTTGTTTCAAAGTTAGCGATACGGTGGTGGTCGATAACCTCCAATACACGCACATCTGCAATATCATTTGCACTTTGCTGGCGCTCGTTGTGGTCAACTAAGATTACAGAATTTACTTCAGACGAAACTGCTTCCACTAAACGTGGAACTTCAGCGTTGAAAGTTGTAAGCGCAAATTGTGTTTCGCCATTGATTTGACCAAGACGAACTGGTTCAACATCATAGCCTAATTGTTTTTTCAAATCTGCATATGCAATTGCAGAACAGATTGTATCGGTGTCTGGATTTTTATGACCGAAAATAAGTACTTTTTCCATTTTTACTACTCCTACTCATCAAAAATTTTATGTAGATCAATCCAAAACTAAAATGACCCTATTTGAAATTATATATCAAGATGTTTATGGATACAAAGCAAAAAATACAAAAAGAAACAAAGGCATTCTCTCTGAGTACCTTTGTTTCTAATTATTACTTACTTTACAGTGACAGGAACAACCCTCTGTCCAATAGCCGCAATTAATTCTTGCGGCATTGGGAAACTGAGCGCTGCAGGGTCCTTCATAACCGCCGGAATCGTTGCCGCTAATGCCTCTTCACTTATATTATATTGCTTGAAGTTGCCAGGCAGGCCGACGCTTTGTTGTAACAATCTGATTTTCCCAATCACTTTAGCAAGTGCGTTTTCAGGTGTATCATCCTTCACATCGACATCCAATGCCTGAGCCAGTTCAGCAGCCCTTGGCAAATACAATTGAGGAACAAGCTCCATCACCACCGGTAAAAAAACGGCATTCGCTAATCCATGTGGGATTCGGAACAAGGCACCGTAGGCATGAGCCATATTATGAACCGGAATCGCATTTAGAGCAAAGCTAAACGCGGTAATTCCCATTAGACTTGCCTGCAATAAATCCATTCGGGCATCTAAATTGCCGCCATCATCTACAGCCACCGGAAGATTTTTTTCAATCAATCTGATCGCATGTAGGGCATAGGCATCCGTTAGACCAGTCGCTGTTGGTGATGCTAGTGCTTCAATCGCATGTGTTAAAGCATCAAAACCTGTAAAGGCGGTAATCATAGGTGGCAGGCCAACGGTTAAATCAGGATCCAATATCGCCATATCGGCATTTATAAATGGATTAATGATATTCGTCTTCATTTGAATGTCTTCATTAAAAATAACGGCAATCGGCGAAACTTCGGATCCTGTTCCTGCAGTTGTCGGGATTGCAATATGCGGGATGGGGATATAGTTTGCTTTCGGAAATTGTTCATATAATAAGCCGCCTGGGATAGCTTCTTTTATATCCGATAAGCCTTTATGAAGAGCATACTTAACCCCTTTTACAGTATCTAGGACACTACCGCCGCCTACAGCTAGTAAACTATCCGCTCCCACTTCCTTCGCATAGCGGACCGCATCATTAATGCAGCGGCTTTCGGCATCCTGAGCAATGTCCAAATAGGTGCCGACAAGCTGCGGTCCAGACCCGTGACCAGTCAATTCAAAAATCGACGCTACTTTTTCAACAATCCCGGCTTTTTCTAAACCGCGGTCACTTAAGAGCAGGACCCGTTTTGCGCCAAGACCGGCAAATAAACTTGGCACCATCGCCCGAGAATTTGAACCGCTGTAAATTCCAGTACGTAACATAAACTGTGATAGAGTTGTTTTCATAATCTTCTTCACCTCTTCATTAGTTTTGACCAAACAGAATTCCATACCAGTTGCGTCTTTCCAATTCAGGGGACATGGAGGTATGAACATGCTTTACTTGTGTATAGGCATCAAGTGAATGCTTGCCCATCTCCCGGCCGATGCCGCTTTGCTTGTATCCGCCAAACGGTGCATCACTGCGGAGCATATGCCAGTCGTTAATCCAGACCACACCCGCTTGAAGTTTCCTTGCGACCTCATAGGCTTTATTCACATCACGTGTCCAGACACCTGCTGCTAATCCATAAATCGTATCATTGGCCATTTGAATGGCTTCATCTAGGTCTGAATAACGAATCACACATAGGACAGGTCCAAAGATTTCCTCTTGGGCAATTTTCATATCGTTGCTGACATTTGTAAAAATCGTTGGCTCGATAAAATGTCCTTGCTCACAGCCTGGGACTGTCACTGCCTTCCCGCCGCAGACAAGGGTTGCCCCTTCTTGCTTACCGGACTCAATATAAGAGAGAATCGTTTCCTTTTGTTTTTTCGATATTACTGGTCCGACATCTGTTGTTGGGTCAAGCGGATTGCCTAGCTTTAGTTTACTGGCAAGCGCAACGAGACCAGTAACCACTTGATCATAAAGTTTATCCGGTACAAACAGCCGTGTTCCTGATTCGCACAGCTGGCCGGAGTGAAGGAATACGCCGAAAAGGCTTCCGGGTAAAGCAATATTTAAGTCTGCATCTTCTAGCAGGATGTTTGGTGACTTTCCGCCAAGTTCTAAGGTTATATTTTTAATCGTGCCGGCGGCAAGACCCATAATTCTTCGGCCAACCTCTGTTGAACCGGTAAAGGCAACCTTATCAACCTGTGGATGATTCACTAATGCTTCCCCTACTTCTGCACCTGCTCCGGTTACCACATTAATGACACCAGGCGGGACCACCTCTGAAATAATTTCTGCTAATTTCAGTGTGGATAGCGGGGTGTAGCTGGCCGGTTTAATCACAATCGTGTTCCCCATCGCGAGCGCTGGCGCAATTTTCCAAGTCGCAATCACCATTGGCAGGTTCCAAGGGGTAATCGCCGCACAAACGCCGATAGGTTCACGCCATATGAAGTTGTGAGCAGGTCCCGGGAATGGCGGGACTGGGAGCGTTTCTGAGAATGGATACTCTAATGTAAAGTTTGCTAGTGTCTGGAACAGGTCGACCATTTGTAAAATATCACTATTGCCAATGCGCCGGACGGTTCCGCCTGAACTAATCGCTTCTAAATAGGCTAGTTCTTGGGCGTGCTCGGCAATTTTATAAGAAATCGCAAATAGTACTTTTGCCCGGTCCTTCGGCTTCATGTTTTTCCAGTCGCCCTTGTCAAAAGCGGCACGGGCCGCTTTGACTGCACGATCGACATCCTCCTGGGTTCCTTTTGCTACTTTAGCGACAAGCTCTCCGGTTGCAGGATTGAACACCTCAAAGGTTTCCCCGCTGCCCGCTTGCTCCCACTTTCCATTGATAAAGTGGGGATAGGTTTGAACGTCTACATTTACTGTCATGATTTCTTCCTCCTCTGCTAAGCTTTGATTTTTATGACGAGTCCTTTAGGAAATGAGCATCTTTAGGCAAAATTGAAGTTTTTTTGACCGAAGCGCCCCCTGTGACCACTATATGGGCACAATAATCTTTTTTTTGACCGTCGATGCCCTCTACCTTGTCCCAACGGGCACAATTATTCTTTTTGTGACCGTCAACGAGCTTTTTCTTCTTAAGACGGTCACAATTGCCTCATCTCATGCATCCTACAACACACCTAACTCACTATCTGTATATCTATAAATCTCTTCGATTTTTTTGCCCTTCGCTCTCGCTAATATTTCCATTCGGACAGATAACTGTTTGAGCGTAAAATTCATAATGTCATCTGGATTCCCTCCGAATGCACTTACCTCCCTTCCTGCGATGCCCTCTTGATTGAGTCTAATGGCTAATGGGGTCAGCTCCCCCATTTTGGCGGCTACAAAATCGAACAGATGCGGATGTTCACAAATCAACCGCTGCAAAAGAAATGTCCCGTAACCAATATGGCGCGACTCATCTCTTTTTAAATTACCTATTCCCTCCAACAAACCAGGCATGATTCCTGCTGTTTCAAGAGTGTTATAGAAAGAAAAATATCCTGTTTCGGCTAAAACTCCTTCAACAAACATGTTATATACCACCGATGCTTCTGCGATCGCCTCAGGGGATTGATCGGTTACAAGCCGGGCCATCGTCGTTGGCAGGATTTCATAAAAAATCTTTTGATAGGTTTCCGTATGAAAATGAGACAAATCTCCTTTCTCGCCGATCGCATTCAATACAAGCCTGAAAAACTCCGTGTGTTTCGCTTCCTCATACAAAAAGGTCGTTAAAAACATCTCCTCTTCTAACCGGCCTTCTTTGGCAATCGCCATGATAAGCGGAAGCAAATCTAAGGTTACAGCCTCCTCGCCAGCTTGGAATTGAGAAATTAAGCGGAGAATATCCTCCTGCTGCTCAGCCGTCATCGCCTTCCAATCCTTTTGGTCCTGGGTAAAATCGATATCTGCCGGATTCCAATTTCCTACCCGTTTTGCTTTTTGATAAAGGCGATATGGAAAAGAATCCTCGAGCAATCCCCTAGTGCTTGTTGTTAAAATAGTCCTTTTTTCCATCCTAAAATCTCCCCTCACTATTTTTTAACTGATTACAATATCAGAAGCATTTTGACGCAAATGGGTCTTTAAAATCTTACCAACCCCGTTTCGCGGCAATGCCTCAAGAAAAATGACTTTTCTCGGTGTTTTGTTTTTCGCCAAATGATCCTGACAAAATTGAATTAACTCCTCCTCTGTCACATTAGAACCTGGTTTCTTCACAACACAGGCGACCAATTCCTCACCCATTCGTTCATCAGGGATACCGACCACAGCCGCTTCAAACACTTCTTCATGACCATTTAAGATTTCTTCCACATCGCGCGGGTAAACATTAAAACCGCCGCGAATAATCAGATCCTTTTTACGGTCGACAATATACACGTAGCCTTCGTCATCCACCCGCGCCATGTCTCCGGTATATAACCAGGAATCTTTTAACACACGGTTGGTTTCTTGCTGATTTTGATAGTATCCAGGCGTAACATTATCACCGCGGACGACTAATTCACCTACTTCACCGGCTGGAACTTCTAAACCGTTTCCATCCACAATTTTGATTTCGACCCCTGGGATGGGTACACCGACAGATCCCGGTTTAATTTCGATTCGTTTGCTATGTGCCGTCACAACCGGGGCGGCCTCCGATAATCCGTAGCCCTCAAGCACCTTTGCACCGAACTTTTGCTCAAAGGCATTTAATAGGGCAACCGACAGCGGTGCAGAACCCGATCCTACTGATTCCAGACTCGAAGTATCATAGTTATCGGTATTCGGATAGGAAACCATGGCATGAATCATCGCTGGTACGGCAGAAAATGTCCTTACCCGAAAGGTATCTATCGCTTTTAAAACCTCTTTGACATCAAAACTTGAAAAAACAACAATCGCACTGCCTGTGAGGTAGCATACATTAGAAACTGTTAAGCCATAGACATGGGCAAGCGGCAGGACCCCCAAGGTGGTGCCCCGCTCTGTGTCATTGTGCTTCGCTGAATTTTGCGCATTGGAAAATAAGTTTTTATGGGTTAACAGCACTCCTTTTGGATTTCCCGTTGTCCCTGAAGTGTACAAGATAACCGCTGTATCGTTGGCTTTTCCGTCGTCTATAAATTCTTTTTCAATAGGGACTAACAAATCGTAAAAGTTGGTTATATGCTCATTTGATGGGAGATCGGATAAAATGACGGCCGGTCTTTCCGGCAGAGCTTCCATTGATTTTTCGATATTTTGAAGGACATACGATGAGGTTATTACTGCTTTAGCACCAGAGTTTCGGGCAATATAATGAAGTTCTTTTGGATGAAGTGTGAACATGACTGGCACGATGATGGCCCCTGCTCTCGTTATCCCTTGATAGGCAAAGAGGACTTCCGGGCAGTTTGGCATACAAACGATGACCCTGTCACCCTTTTCAATCCCGATTCTTCGCAATCCTGCTGCCAATTGGTCTGCATATCGCCTAGTTTCTATGTTTGAGTAGGTTTTTTCCTTGAAAAATAGAAACGGATATTCACCAAAATCCGTGATATTTTTTTCCAGTAGATCTCTTAGCTTCACGAAATCCGCTCCCTTTATAGAAGAATTTATAAAGAAAAATACTCTACCAGCGAACCATTGTGGATAAAACTGACTTTTTGCCTTGTTTCCAGTAAGTCTAAATGACCTTGGATTTGCGATAACCCTAAAAAGACGGTTTTCCCCTTCAAACGAGGATACATTTCCTGGCAAATCTCAAAAATACTTTTTCGATCATTAGCAAGGATGGCTAATATCTGCTCACAGCGTTTTTCTTGCTCTTGCAATCTTGTCTGAATTAACTCTTTATAGTTCGTAAAGTTATCTCCATGACCAGGATAAATGGTGGTGAGCGGAAGACGGCTAACTTTTTCTAAAGAGTTGCGATATTGTAATAACGGCTTAGGTCGACTCTCTCCGTCTATAATTGGTGGTTCAATAAAGGCATTAACAGAAAATGCCTTTATTAAATGATCACCTGCAAACGAATCACCCGTTTCATGGTTCCACATTAATATGTCAGATTGGCTGTGCCCCGGAACATGAATCACTTCAAACCGTTTGCCCCCAATTAAAACTGTATCACCTTCCTTTACATACCTAACATTTCTCCAGTTTTCTTCTTTAAATTGTCGCTGAACAATATGTTTAGATGGATCCGCCCCACATGAATGAAGAAAATCCTGAAAAAACTGCTGGTCTTTTTCAAACTTATCGATACTTGAATTGATCGATCCTTTGGCTTGTTCGTGAACAAAGATAGGAAGATCTGTTTCTGCTTGAATATACGGAATGCCTCCCGCATGATCGATATGGATATGCGTCAGCACGATTTTGTCTAAGTCACGAAAGGTTACGCCATGTTTATGTAGTTTTGTCTTTAGTTGTTGAAAGGACTTTCGGCCGGGATTTCCTGTATCGATTAAGGTGATCGTCTCACCAATAGCTAAAAAGGTATTGACTGTTCCCTCGGCGAAATCAGTTTCCAATACAAGGGGTATAATTTTTAACAAAAAACAGACCCTCCCTTCTTCAAGCATGTGCAGCTAATTCTATGTCGTAAAGAGCCTAATTATGAGGAGCATATCTACGGATGCTGCTCCTCATGTATCATCTTAGTTCTGCGCCTTCACTTTCTCCTCTTCTTGAAGGGTGCGCCAGAGGATTTTTCCGCTTGAGGTCATCGGGAATTGCTTTCTGAATTCAATCTGCCTTGGGTATTTATAAGCGGCCATATGCTGCTTGGCCCATTCGATAATTTCATCCTCACTGATTTTCCCTTCGAAGCCTTCATTTAAAATGACAAATGCTTTGACGGTTTCACCTCTTCTAGGATCAAGGACACCCACAACACATGCTTGTTGAATCGCCGGATGTTTATAAAGGTAAGATTCTACTTCGGTTGGCCAAACTTTAAAGCCGGAAGCATTAATCATTCGTTTGACCCGGTCGACAATGAAGAAATATCCTTCTTCGTCATATCGGCCAATATCGCCTGTTCTAAAAAACGTTTTCCCGTCGATCTCAATAAATGAATTTCTATTTTCATCATCCCGATTATAGTAGCCGACCATTACTTGAGGGCCGTTGGCAATAATTTCACCGATTTCGCCTACACCCAGTTCTTTTCCTGTAACTGGTTCAATCACTCTAGCATCCACGTTAAAGGATGGAATGCCAAGGCATTGCATTTTTGGACGGTCTGGTGGGTTGAAATGGGTTTGGGCGATTGTTTCGGAAAGTCCATATCCTTCTACAAAACGTAATCCTGACAGCTTAAATAATTTTTCGCCAACTGCTTCCGGTAAAGCCGCTCCCCCTCCTGAGATCAAGGTTAAAGTAGCAATATCTTCCTTCTTCAAATTAGGATTCGTGAGGAAATCAACGATCATGGTCGCTATCGTAACCCAGTGAGTACAGCCTAGATTTTTAATCAACTCTACCGCAGCATCACGGTTCCATCTCGTTAAAATGACCATTGTACTTCCGCTGAAAATCGGCATGTGCATACTATGAACCATGCCCGTTACATGGAAGAGCGGCAGTGTCATGAGATGAACGGCATTTGGTGTAGAGGAAGACCAGTGGTACGCTCCAACTGTGTTGGCATTCACCGTCCGGTTCGTATGCATGCATCCCTTGGGCAGACCCGTTGTTCCGGATGTATAAGGGAGACAGGCAAGGTCGTCCCCTTTGGCTGTGTGTTCTGAAGGGGTTAAATCTGCAGCAATAGCCTGATTCCATAAACAGTGTCCGGTCTGAGTGAAATTAACCCTTGGCGCTTCCACTTCCTTTGGCAGTAATCCTTCAAACCCAGAACCGGCATAATCGGAATAAGCAGCGATAACTAAATTTTTTAAAGTGGTTTTACCTAACAGTGGAGCGACCCTGTCATATAATTCCTGGCCCGCAAGCGCGGTCTTAATCTCGCAATCTCGCACATAAAATTCGAGCTCATCTGCTACCAGCATTGGATTAATGGGAACCACGACAGCGTTGGCTCTAAGGATTGCGTAAAAACCTATCACAAATTGCGGTGAGTTTTGCATAAAAAGCAATACTTTATCCCCAGCTTGGACGCCTAGCTTATATTCTAAGTATCCTGCGAGGGCATTAACTTCTTTATCCAACTGCTCATAGGTGATTTTATTGCCATAGTAAAAACACGCATCCTGATCTGGATAACGATTGGCACTAACTTTGAGGTTATCGTACAGCGAAGTAGAAGGTACTTTTAAAGATTTAGAGAGTTTGGGCCAAAAAGGATAATGAAGAGTTACCATGAACACCGCTCCTTGTTTTAAGTTGTAAACGCTATCATCTTTAGAAATGCCATTAAGAATCATATTGACGAAAATCTCGACAATTTTATATTCGGACACCTTGGAAAACCGATCATGTCCTTTTGCCCAGTGTTATGATGACTATTTCTAAATGATCTGAATGTCTATTCTCGTTCAATTATGGTGGCGATACCCTGCCCGCCGCCGATACAAGCTGTGATTAAAGCAAATCGTCCGCCGGACCGCTGCAACTCGTAGACCGCTTTTGTAACAAGGATTGCACCTGTAGCCCCAAGCGGGTGTCCGTGGGCAATGGCTCCACCGTTCACATTGACCTTTTCCAGATCCATTTCTAGCTCTCGGTTGCAGGCCAATACCTGGGCGGCGAAGGCTTCATTGATTTCGATTAGATCCATTTCAGCTAAAGTGAGACCAGATTTTTTCATGACTTTTTTCACAGCTGGTACCGGACCAATCCCCATAATGTTTGGGTCTACACCTGCTACTGCATAGTCACGGACCACGGCCAGTGGTGTAAGCTTTAATTCTTCCGCTTTTTCCCTGGACATGATCACAAGCGCAGAGGCTGCATCATTTAAGCCTGAGCTATTGCCCGCTGTCACGGTTCCATCTTTTAAAAATGCAGGCGGCAATTTTGCTAACGCATCTATGGTTGTTTGCGGTCTAGGGTGTTCGTCTGTTTTAAAAACAATCGGCTCACCCTTTTTGACCGGAATGGTAATCGGAACAATTTGTTCATCGAAGCGTCCCTCGGCCATGGCCCGCGCCATCCGCTGTTGGCTCTGGCAGGCGAAGTCATCTTGTTCTTCTCTGGTAATTCCATATTTTTTGACGAGGTTTTCGGCAGTGATTCCCATTGGCGGGTCGCCTATTTCTGTAGGTGACAGCTGCGATTTACGAAAGCTTGGCGGCAGCGGACTATATGGTTTTTCCGGGCGGTCCATTAAATACGGCGCCCTGCTCATGCTCTCAGTTCCCCCGGCAATGTATACATCCCCGTCCCCGGCACGAATGGCTTGGACAGCAAGATTGATGGCATTGATTCCTGAACCACACTGTCTATCAACGGTTAACCCCGATAAATCGATTGATAGTCCTGTTTGTAAAGCTGTTAATCTAGCAATATTGCCTCCGCCGGAGAGGACGTTGCCAAAAATGACATCATCAACAATTTTTGGGTTTATATTTGCTCTTTTAACCGCTTCCTTGATTGCTTCCGCCCCTAACACATGGGCAGGCACACTAGCTAAGGCGCCGCCCTGTCTGCCAATTGCGGTCCTGACAACCGAAACAATGACTGCGTCTCTTTTCATTTAGTTGATCTCCCCCTCTAAATAAGTTGTTTTTGACCTCCGCCCAGAATGTTTTGTGAACCTTTTCTAAGCGACCTCCTAATACCGTTTTCTCTATTTTTCGCTCAATTTTGTCTCTCTTTTTTTATTGAATCTTCTTACGCAAGTTGAGTTAAGCTATCGCAAACTGGCTCTGGCTAAATGCAAATTAAAGCCGATTATCCGCAAGTTGGCTCTCCTTATCCGCGAATTAAAGCCGACATTCCGCAAGTTGCCTCAGCCTATCCGCAAATTACATCGCATGCGCTCCGCCATCCACCACTAGAACATCACCGGTCACAAAATCGGATGCAGGCGATGCTAAAAACAATGCTACCCCTTTCATATCTGTATCCGAGCCAAACTTTCGCAGCGGCGTCCCTTCAAGAATAGCTTCCCCACCTATATCCAGGAGCCCTTTGGACATCTTCGTCGGGAAAAATCCTGGCGCAATGGCATTCACGTAGATTCCTTTTGGTCCCCACTTTACCGCTAAATCCTTCGTAAACGTAATAACTGCCCCTTTACTGGCGTTATAGCCAATTGCATTCATCACCTTAGGGTTGCTTCCCTTTAAACCGGCAACCGAGGCAATATTAATGATTTTTCCGGACTGTTGTTCCAGCATCACTTTCCCTGCCGCCTGCGACATCAAGAATGTGCCCGTCACATTGACATTTATCACCTTTTGCCAGGCCTCGAGCGGCATTTCCTCAACTGGTGCCCCCCAGGATGCTCCGCTGTTGTTGACTAGAATATCGATCCGGCCAAATTTTTCAACGGTCCTCTCAACCACATTTCTAACATCTTCTGGATTAGAAACATCACATTTTAACGCGAGACTTTCAACACCAAGCTTTTTTAACTCTTTACTAACTTCCTCACAAGCTTCCACCTTACGCGAGCAGACCACAACATTGGCCCCTGCCTCTGCAAACCCCTCGGCAATTTGCTGGCCAAGCCCCCTGCCGCCGCCTGTTACAATCGCCACCTTACCACTTAAATCGAACAGTTGTTTTACATGCACTAGTTATTCCCCCTTTATCGATATTTTTTTAGCTCGTATCTGGCAATTGCCCGCTTGTGAACCTCATCAGGACCATCCGCTAGTCTTAGTGTACGGATATTCGCCCAGCTGGCGGCAAGCGGTGTATCCTCACTTACTCCGGCTGCACCAAAGGCTTGAATCGCACGGTCAATTATTTTCAATGCCATATTAGGAGCCACCACTTTAATCATGGCAATCTCTGCTTTTGCTTCCTTATTCCCAACTGTATCCATCATGTAGGCTGCTTTCAGCGTGAGCAAGCGGGCCTGTTCAATATCAATCCTGGCCTCAGCAATCCATTCTTGGATAACCCCCTGATCGGAAAGCCTTTTTCCAAACGCCACTCTACTTTGAACACGCTTACACAATTCTTCTAACGCACGTTCCGCTGCACCTATCGTTCTCATACAGTGATGGATTCTTCCCGGTCCTAACCTTCCCTGTGCAATCGCAAAGCCCTTTCCTTCTCCCCAAAGCATATTAGAAGCTGGAACACGAACATTTTTATATTCAATTTCCGCATGACCATGTGGCGCGTGATCATATCCAAACACAGGTAAAATCCGTTTGATTGTCACTCCAGGAGTATCTAAAGGAACTAGAATCATAGATTGTTGTTCATGGGTCGGAGCGGAAGGATCATTTTTCCCCATCACTATGGCAATCTTACAGCGGGGATCTCCTGCACCAGAAGACCACCACTTTGTTCCATTAATGACATACTCATCACCATCTCTGACAATACTTGCTTGAATATTAGTCGCATCAGAGGAAGCAACATCGGGTTCTGTCATCGAAAAACAGGAACGGATTTCTCCGTCTAGAAGCGGCTTGAGCCATTGTTCTTTATGGGCTTGGGTCCCATAACGGACAAGGACCTCCATATTTCCAGTGTCAGGGGCGGCACAATTGAAGACTTCCGGGGCAATCGCGGAACGTCCCATAATTTCACAAAGCGGCGCGTATTCCAAGTTAGTCAAACCTGCCCCATATTCACTTTCTGGTAAAAATAAATTCCATAATCCGTGCTGTTTCGCCTTTTCTTTAAGCTCCTCCATAATCGGAGGTATTTGGGAAAAAGGGTCACTTTTATCGATTTGCTCATGATAGAACTTTTCATTTGGATAAATATATGCATCCATAAAGCCTGTCAGCTTTTCCTGAAGCTCTTGGACCTTATCAGAATAACTAAAATTCATGGTTTTCCCTCCTCAACATACCTACTAGTCAGTATGTGCCTACCCACATCATAATGGAAATTTTTCGAATACTCAACAGCCAACCTTCCGACAATTTCCTGGCCACGGCCTCTACTTCTGTTTGGATAAACTCCCTGACGTTATTTTTGAAAAAAAGAATGTCTTCATCTAACTCAAAATTCAAAAGTTGACACCTACCAATATGGTTTGGTCATCATCTGGTTTATGTAAGGATATGCACTCATCCTCTACGCTGATAGAAACAAACCCAGCATGAAAAAAGGAGATTCTTTATGCTGGGTTTTATTTCATGGATGCTTTTAATATTGGTGATAGATTACTTCACCTTTTAAAACTTCATTCCCCTGCTGGTTCACCGCTTGAACGTCAAAACGGAGATTTTGGTCCTGCTTTTCTTTCAGAGTCGCCCTTAATGTCACCACATCGTTTAAAAATACCATCCCTTTAAACCGAATCGAGTAATCTTGGACAAATCCTTCTTCATAGTAAGCAGTAAACAGCTTTGCCAAGTTGCCCATTGTCCACATGCCGTGAGCGATAATCCCTGGCAGTCTTGCCTTTTTCGCCTCATCATCAATGGTATGAATCGGGTTAAAATCGCCAGATGCTCCAGAATATTTAATTAGGTCCATCCGTGAGACTGGTTCAAGCTGCACCTCAGTAAGTGACTCACCCACTTGTAATTGTGTCAGCGTACTCATTTTACCAACACCTTCCTTACTGCTTCAGAAATAACAATAGTTGAGGTAGAACTAAAAATGACATTCCCTGCTTCATCTTCCCCAGAGCTTTCCAACACCAAGAATCCCATTTGCCCAAAGTTCCCTTTTTTCTCAAAATAATTTTTCACTTTGGAATAGCAGTACACTACTTCCCCCACTACTAATGGACGGCTATAATGAAAGGTTTGTTCCCCATGAATTAAACCTTTGTTTGGCAGGTTCAATCCTTCAATCGTTCCATAATCAAATATCCGCGGGAAAGTTGGCGGTGCAATATTGTTTCTATAGCGAGAAAGACGGCCTGTATCTTCATCAAAATAGATCGGATGAAGGTCGCCGATTGCCTCCGCAAATTTTTTTACAGCGCCTCTTTCCACGGCATTTTTCACTTTGTTTGATTGTTTACCAATTTGGTCGTTAAACAAAGCTCTTCACCTCACCTTATTAGCATTTTGGTCCGCCAGCGACATAAATCACCTGGCCATTAACAAACGAAGATTTTTCATCTGCAAAGAACGCTACGGCATTGGCAATATCCGCAGGTTTGCCAGTTCTGCCCACCGGAATCTGAGCTACACTCGCTTGAACTAATTGATCAAATGTGATCCCAATTCTTGCCGCTGTTTCTTTCGTCATTTCTGTCTCAATAAAGCCCGGTGCTACGGAATTAGCGGTGATGCCGTATCTTCCTAACTCAATGGCTAGTGTTTTGGTAAAGCCTTGCAAGCCGGCTTTGGCAGCAGCATAATTGGCCTGGCCGCGATTGCCGAGCGCTGAAGTAGACGAAATATTGATAATCCGCCCATATTTTTGCTCAACCATGTATTTTTGCGCTGCACGTGCGGCATTAAACGATCCTTTTAAATGGACATCCATGACCGTTTGCCAATCGGAATCTGTCATTTTAAATAACAAATTATCTCGGATAACCCCGGCGTTATTGACTAAAATATCCACCGATCCAAACGTTTCATAAACCTCTTTAAAAGCATTCTCTACTTGTTCAGCATCCACTACATTCGCAACTTTTGAATACACTTCATACCCTTTTTCTCTTAATTCACTGGTTGTTTCATTCAATGCTTCTTCATTTAAATCAATTAATGCAACTTTTGCGCCCTCTTCAGCAAAAAGTTCGACAATTCCTTTGCCAATCCCCCTGCTTCCACCTGTTACAAATACGACTCGTCCTGAAAATCTTCCTGCCATCCCTCTTCCTCCTATTTTTAAAAAGTTTAATAGATAGCGCTTACATTTTCTCTATACGTATTGACCAACCTTGACATGACCTTTGATTAAATTTCGGGCAATAATCATACGTTGAATTTCATCTGTTCCGTCGTAAATTCTCCATAATCTTGCTTCACGGTACCAACGTTCAATTGGCAATTCCTTTGTATACCCCATCCCGCCATGAATTTGCAGAACCCGGTCGACCACTCGATTGCCCATATTAGAACCATATAATTTAGCCATGGATGCAAGATGCCGGTTATCTTCACCTTCGTCGAGCGTAAACGCAGCGTTCAAGACAAGCCATCTGGCAGCCTCAATTTCAACCGCAGAATCGGCAATTTGCCATTGAATGGCTTGCCGTTCAGCAATCGGTTTACCAAAGGTAATCCGTTCTCTGGAATAATCAATCGCCATTTGTAATAAGCGTTCGGCAGAGCCCACTGCTCTAGCCCCGACGATCCATCTTGCAAAGCCAATCCATTCCAACCCAAGATTGTATCCTTTGTGTAATTCACCTAGAATGTTTTCCTCAGGAACACGAACATTATCGAATACTAACCCGGCTGGACCCCAATCACCCATCGTATGTATATACTCGGATTTCCAGCCCATATCCCGGTCAGCAATGAAACAAGTCACACCTTCACGGCCTTGTGTGGCTTGATGCCTCTCCTTATCGGTAATTGCAATCACCATAACAAAATCGGCTTCGTTTCCACCAGTTATGAAGGTTTTCTCTCCATTTAGCACCCAGTCATTTCCGTCTTTTACCGCCGTCATTTTGATATTTCTCGTATCAGAACCAGCCCCTGGCTCTGTCATCGCAAAGCAGGATTTTTTCTCGCCATTTATTGTTGGAATTAAATATTTTTGTTTTTGTTCTTCATTGCCATAGTAGAGAATATTATCTGCTGAGCCTCCAAATGAAAATGGCACAAAGGTCTTAGACACTTCCATCAGGACAATTGCCATCATCATCTGCCCAAGATCGGCGCCGCCATATTCCTCCGGTGTATTGATTCCCCAAAATCCTGCTTCCTTTGCCTTTAATTGCAGCTCTTTTAATTTGCCTGGAGGGAGACTTGGTCTTCCTTCTCGCTCGTTTCTTAATACTTCGTTTTCAAGTGGAATGAGTTCTTTTTCTACAAATCTTCTAATTGTTTTTTGCACCATTTTTTGTTCATCGGTTAGGCGTAAATGCATCTTTTTCACTCCATTCTTAATCTTGAAATCTAGTTTTTTCCTCCATAAAAGAGTATGCAAGAATAACCCAACACATACCTACCGGTTAGTATGTGCACTTTAATTTTATTCGGAAATTTCAGATAATACAAGTATTTACTAACTTTTTTGTAAAAAAAATCCTCAGCCGCTAAAACAGCTGAGAACCTATGCCTGGCGGACTGCTTTTCTAGTAGCCCGCTCGCGTATGGTTGATATAGCAACAGAACTTACCAGCCAAGAAATTAAACCAATGCTGATACTAAAAAGCCAATTACTAGTTTCCTGTAAAGATAGAAGGACTGTGATGACACAAATAATTCCCCCCATCATCCCATAAACGGAACCCCTGGCGATATTGGTCGCTTTCTTCGTTCCAGATGCGATACCCACCATTATAACAGCTGTCAGCATAACAGCTGGAAAAGCAGCAAAGATACCGGCGAGAATCTTCCATGGAGAAACGACTGTAATTAGATAACTTAAGGAAACTGCTGTCCCGCCGAGTAAAAAACGCATAAATAAATCTTGTTTATTCATGTTGCTCACCCTTTTCAATTAATGTGATGTAATTAATACGACAATAACGGAAACAGCAAACCAGCAAGCCATTGATTGCACAATACCTTTTTTCCAGCCAACCTTAGGAAGGAGATATCCTGCAAGAAGAGCAACTACTATATTAATTGCCATTCCAAAAATAGCGCCTCGTGATAACATGATGGAATGAGAAATAAGCTGACCACCATGAAAATCTAAACCAATCGTCAGTAGTGCCGCTAAATAAACAGCTGGGAAAGCTGCGAAGATTCCTCCAACCTTATCTCCTAGTTTTTTCGCAACGATTGTACAAGCGACAACAGCTAGTCCTCCTAACAGGAAACGGATCAGCAGTGCGCTTAAAGATAAATGAGCCATTTTTAGTCGCCTCTTTTGTGTTGCACGTTGTA
Organism: Bacillus sp. AFS037270; assembly: GCF_002585305.1. The sequence continues at coordinate 29,370 of NZ_NUNF01000030.1, forward strand.
TTTTGGTTTGTGATTCGAATCACAAACCAATTCATGTATTCATTGTACATCATTCCAATGAATAATCTTGTGAACACTTTATTACTGTTTTTGAAGCGGTTTCACATTCATTCTTCATCCTAAAGCACACGTCATCCTATTTTTTAACTGCGAAAGCTGGGGTTATTTTTTAAAAAGTTCTGCCATGCCCCTTTAATGCCCTGCATAATTTCTTCTCTTGTCGCTTGAAGTCGTTCCTTTGTGCCGCCATAGCCGATTTCAACCTCCCCCTTTTCAAGCTCGGCAAAAATCGTGTCGGCAAAATCCGTTAACGGAGCACCAAAGGTATGTAAACCAACTCCGCCTAAATCTGTGTTGACAGCAGGAGGGAGGATTTCGATGACCTCAATGTTTGTTTCTGCCAATTGATGGCGTAGTGATGTGGTAAAAGAATGAAGCGCAGCTTTTGTTGCACTATAAACAGGCACCCAAACACCGGTCATCACCGCTAATCCGGACGTGATATTTAGTATCGCCGCCTGTGCTTGTTTTTCAAGATGAGGTGTAAACAGCATCGTTAAATGAATCGGACCGTCTACATTAATCGAAATTTCATTGCGGTAGTAATCCCAATCTTCTTTCGCATTTAAGAGATTAATTCTCTGTTGGATACCGGCATTGTTAACAATTACATTTAATTGAGGAAATTCTTTCGTTGCCCATTCAAACAAACGGATTCTCTCGTCCTGTTTGGAAACATCACAAACCTTTGTATGTATGGACGGAAATCTCTCCTTAACTTCACGCAATTTTTCTTCACGGCGGCCGACAATAATCACCTCATTGCCTCTCTCTAAAAACCGCTCAGCAAACGCAAACCCAATGCCTGATGCCCCGCCCGTAATCAAAATCGTATTTCCTGTCATCTTCATTTATAATTCATCCTTTTTATGTTTTGACTGTCTTTTTATTTTAACGTTTAGAACTTTTTTGATTCATTTAAGATTATTGACTATTTCCTCCCTTTTTTACAAATGATAAAGATGATATTCTTCTGAATATCCGTTTCAAATCCTATGATGAGGTGATTGTTGATGAGCTACAGAGACCAGTTAGATTCACAGTCGGAGCTTTTTCACTACACTTTTACGAGACCAAAGCATACGAAAGCACAAGTAAACGGTCAGACTAGAGTGTCGCAAAACCAAATCATCTTAAGGAGCAATGCTAAGGCCCATCGCTGGTAATAAAGTCTTGGCATCGAAACGAAATTGGTCTGTATAACGAATCGTGCAGCCAAATGGAGAAAGACCCTTTTCACATTTGAAAAAGGGTCTTTCTTTTTGCGGAAATTATTATTCTAAATGGCTTGAAAAGATAATGTTTCAACGATATCATAAAATCTAATTACATCTTAACCAACGGAGTGACAATACCCATGTATGAAGATTTCACATTAAGAGATGCAGAAAAAAAGGATATGCCAATCATAGTTGATATTTACAACTCCACTATTCCTGGCCGGATGGTTACAGCTGATTTAGAACCTGTTTCAGTTGAAAGCAGGCTGCAGTGGTTCTATGATCACTCACCAGTGTTTCGTCCCTTATGGGTAGTAGAAACAAACGGGGAAATTTGCGCCTGGGTCAGCTTTCAATCGTTTTATGGCAGACCTGCCTATAACGCGACAGCAGAGGTAAGTATTTATATTCATCACAATTTTCGCGGTAAAAAACTGGGCAAGTTCTTGATCCAAAAGGCAATCGATACCTGCCCTGAACTTGGGATCAAGACATTACTAGGGTTCATTTTTGGCCATAATGAACCAAGTATCAAACTGTTTACGAGCTTTGGGTTTGAAAAATGGGCTCATCTGCCAGATGTAGCAGAGTTAGATGGAGTAGAAAGGGATTTACTCATTCTTGGGAAAAGAGTTTACTAAATCAATGAAAACAAAGGGGTAGAAAAAGATGAGTGTACATAAGGCAATTACAGAACATGTTAACAAACAAAATAAGAAAATTAACGATTTCCTTTCGCTTGATCAATTAAGAGAAATGTATATAGAAGAAGCAGTGACATTATGCAGAGAAGGCAAACCATTTACAACTGAAAAAATCAATATGGTTACAAATCAGATTAATGACCTTGCTAAACAGGGAATCATTCCTACTCGGAAATTAGTCTCAATAGAAATGGTCAGAGAATATGCGCTGAAAAACGAATAATCTTCCATAATATAGTACATAGCTTTTTATTATTCCAAAAAAGAACATTTTCTAGTACTATATAGTAGAAATGTTTTCTATTATTCTAGGAATGTATCTCCCTAGAAAGAATTTGGAGAAATGTATGGATAAAAAAAAGCTCGTTATCCTTTATATAATTAGTAGTATTATTTGGATTTATGGAACAAATTATCTCATTGAAGAATTTGTTCCTACACCCCTTATTTGGGCTGTAGAGAGAACAAAGGAAATTCTTTATATTATGGTTACAGGTTTATTTATTTATTTTTCCTACAGAAAACAACAGGAATTAACAGATTCCCTTGAAGATCAAAACCGGCTGTCCACCCTTATTAATGCTATGGTTGATTTTGTCAACTTTAAGGATGGGGATGGCAGATGGATTGAGGCCAATGAATTTGGATTGAAATTGTTCGGACTTGAGCATGTAGATTATCGCGGGAAGAAGGACTCCGAGTTAGCGGATTATTCCGAGTTCCATAGTGATGCCTTAAGGTATTGTGAAATATCTGATGAAGAGACATGGAAGAAACGAATCATAACGCGAATGGAAGAAGTTCTTCACATGCCAGATGGGAAATTTAGGACGTTTGATACTATTAAAGTCCCTCTGTTCAATCCTGATGACAGCCGTAAAGGGTTGGTTGTGATCGGTCGTGATATCACTGAAAAAAGGGAAATGGCCAAACAACTTGCAGAAAGTCAACAGCAATATAAATCACTGTTCGAATATAGTCCGGATATTGTTTATATGCTGGATTTAGCTGGAATTATTACCAATTTAAACCCACACTTTGACTTAATTACAGGATTCAAGCGGGAAGATGTGATAGGTCAAAACGTTTCGACTCTTTTACCAAAAAAATATAAAAAATTCCTGCCATATTTTATTCAATCAGTGGCAGATGAAGTGAAGCCAGTTATGTATGAAATTAAGATTCCTCACGGGAATGGAAATGAAATAACCCTTCAATGTACCTCTGTGCCGATTATTGTTAATGGGATCATCTCCGGAATTATTGGTTACGGACGAGATGTAACCATCTTAAGAAAAGCGGAGGAACGGCTAAGGAGAACAGAAAAGCTGTCTGTTGTTGGGGAACTTTCCGCAAGTGTGGCACACGAGATTCGTAATCCCCTTACCTCTTTAAAAGGGTTTGTTCAGCTTTTACAAATGGAAGATGAAAAACATCAATTTTACTATCGGATTATGATGGATGAATTAGACCGGATTAATCACATTGTGGGGGAACTGCTGCTTTTAGCCAAGCCGCAGCATCTTAAATTTTCCACAGCAGATATTCAAAAGCTTTTAAGTGATGTTATCTCGTTATTAAGTACTGAAGCCATTTACTATAATGTTCAAATTGTCTCTACTTTTCCGGAAGAGGAAATTTACATTGAATGCGAACCTAATCAATTGAAGCAAGTATTTATTAATATTATTAAAAATGCGATTGAAGCATCTGTAAAAGGCGGAACAGTTGAAATTGTTATTCATTCTGCTAAAAGTGAACATGTAATGATTTCGGTGAAAGATCATGGCTGTGGAATTTCGAAGGAACGCATAGAGAAGCTTGGTGAACCATTCTACTCTTCGAAAGAAAAAGGAACGGGTCTTGGATTAACTGTCAGCTTTAAAATTGTTCAAGCTCACAATGGTATGATTCATTTTAACAGTCAAAAGAATCAAGGAACTTCTGTTGACATCTCCTTACCGATTAGGCAGGAAATCACGAAGAATGCCATTACAAATAAATAAATAAATTAAAAAAACTGCCATTTAAGTGAATATTCGAATGGCAGTTTTTTTATGATTCTTTCTTCTTTTTTCCTCTGTTTTTGAAAAAGGCAATGATTAATAAAAATGAGGGGATCAAAATTTGGAATGGCCAGTGTAAATAGACTGGGACAATTTTTAGTCCTTCTTTTATATGCTCCGAATAATTGGATGCGATTGTAATGGATGAAAATAATACAAGTGCCCCCATAGGAAAGCTGAGTTTTCCGTGAGTTTTAAATCCAAAAATATCTGCTGTTCCTACAACTGCCGCGTAAAAAAAGATGGATATTTTAAAGAAACCGCCAATGACAAGATAGAGCATAAATAGAACATCAAGCCGTTCAATAAAATTGGCTAATTGGATTTTGCTGATTGTTGATAATAATGGGAAATTAGCCCGAGTAAACAAATCAGCACCCAATGCGGCCACATTAATAACAGCTGTGATTGTAATATTAATGCCACTTAGGACCATTCCACCTAAGCATACCCATTTTGCTTTTTTGGCATCATTTAAATAGGGGAGTACCATTGTAAAGACAATCATCTCTCCAAATGGAAAGTTAATGGTTTCCATTAGGAAAGTTTTCAGCACAGGTTTCCAGCCATTCTCTAGGACGGGACGAAGATTTTCTGGATGAATTAATCCCGAAAACATAATTAAACCAAAGCCTACAAGGGCCATCATATACACCAAAAGAAAAAAGAGTTCTCCAACCCGTGCAATCACTTCAAAACCTTTATGAATACCATAAATAATCGTGAAGATCATCAAACAATTAATGACAATTAAAGGGGTTGTCGTATAGATGGTAGAAGTTAATAATTCACCAAAGTCACGCAGTACCCTGGCAGCACAATACAGGAAATAAATAATATACGAAACCCCAATAATACGGCCAATCCATTTACCTGTGATTTTTTGAACATAACTGGTTAGCGGAATGTCCTGATAATATTTATATAATTGATAGTAAATTAGAAAAACCGCTAACCCGCCTCCAAGACCTAATAGAATAGACATCCAGGCATCCTGCTTGGCCTCCGCTCCCAGGCCAACGAGGATCGCACTCCCCATTTCAAAAAGAACAACCAGCACAAACAGCTGGTAGGCCTTAATTTTTGCGTTTTCCATAGACGTCTCCCCTTGCCAGTTCTTATTTTCCCATTGAAGACCAAAAAGGCAGTGTCCGAATTCCTTCACGGCGAACATAAAAGTCTGTGGTCACATTGACCTTTAATGAGGCAAATTCCTCATCCCAATTTCCTTGGATTTTCTTCCATAAAATAGGGTTAGTAATATGCACTTTATCTCCAAATCCAAAAATATCACATTTTAATTTTTGCGCGGCGTGAACCGAGTCTAAAATTTGCTTGCTTATTTCCTTTTCGACGAGTTTATCTATTTTTTCGATAATCACAGGATTGTTTAAATCAATGACAGTGTTGGCTTCACTAACCCATCCTTCACTATTAATGGCAATATTTATTTCCGGCTTTTGATTGACAAAGTGAGCAGAAACTTTTGTTATGGAGCGGATTGGTGCGACAACAAGAGCCTTTTTATTTTCTTTCCACGGAATCACAATATCGGTACTTTTGAGTTTATTTTGAATCCAGACGATCCCCCGGGCTTTGTCATCATCGACCCAGCCCCGAAATTTTCCATAATGAAAGATAGCTAACCCATTGGAAGCAAGAAAGGCATCCGTTGTGGTTTTTTGGAGATTCTCGGCTTTTCTTGCTTTTGATTTAATACCAATTAAGCTATAACCATTTAAAAAAGGCTGTTTGCCCTTGCTGACTAAAGCACTAAGATAGTCGTCAATACTTACCGACATATTCTCACCCAGCATCGCTTGTGAAGCTTTTAACTGTTTCGTAATTTTGTTAACAGGAAGCCTATCGAGAATTGTAAGGGTTGTTACAATATCCTCTGCTGTACAGCCCCTGGCAATGACCATTTCTGTAGTTGTTCGAAATTCAGGATCTCGGTCTAATGCATCCAAAATATATAGTAGATCTTTTTTTGCGATTTTTTCACTAACGACAACAACGTTAGTGTGAGCGTAATAAAGGCGCCGGGATACCTTTTTGGTTGCGTTCCGTGCAGCTTCTGTTATTGTGTCCCCGCTACTTCGATAAACAGCAATCGGAAGACCCTGACCTCCACCGCTGCCTTGTCCTGTTGTTACGTTACCAGGATTCACCAGTTGGAAGGAAAGCTTAAACTTTTTATCCTTCCCTTTATCGATTCCTAACGCCATTACAAAGGCTAAGTCTGTTAATTCCTTTTGATTCCAGCAGCCACTAAGCAAAGGCATAAGCATGAATAACATGGTTAAGATAATTAAGCTCTTTTTCATGACTCATCACCTTTATTACTATTTTGCTCATCAGGACTTGGGGGACTAGGCTTTTGATTATCTCCAGTCCTCTTCATATTTCCTTTACTAATAAATGGAGGTCTATTTTTTAATGCCCAAAGAGGAAAGCGCACAAAGGCATCTTGTTGATTAGTAATATTAAATGGTGCTAATGGCATCATGTATGGTACACCGAAAGAGCGCAGTGAACATAAATGAATCGCCATAAACATAAGACCAAGCATCATTCCATAAAACCCCAACATGGTGGCTAACCCCATCAAGACAAAGCGAATTAACCTTGCTGCGATTGCCATGGCAAAAATCGGTGTGGAGAAGTTTGCGATTGCTGTGACCGAAACCACTATTACCATTACAGGTGAAACGAAACCGGCTTGTACGGCGGCCTGCCCAATTACAAGCGCACCCACAATTGAAACGGCCTGACCGACCGCACGTGGAAGTCTTAACCCGGCCTCCCTTAAGATTTCAAAGGTAATTTCCATAATAAGAGCTTCAACAAACGCAGGAAATGGAACGTTTTCCCGTTGTGCTGCAATGGCAATAGCCATTGTCGTCGGAATCATTTCCTGGTGAAACGTTGTAGCTGCAATATAAGTGGCTGGACCTATAAGGGCAATTAAAAAAGCAATAATCCTAAGGAGCCTAATTCCTGTTGAGATATCAAAACGGGAATAATAATCATCAGGAGCCTGAAAAAATTGCACAAATAAGGCTGGCGCTGTTAAGACAAATGGTGTTCCATCCACAACAATGGAAATTCTACCTTCAAGTAGATGCGATGCGACAACATCTGGTCTCTCTGTATGAAAGGTGGTTGGAAAAGTTGTCCATGTTTGATCTTCAATAAATTGTTCAATATATCCCGATCCCATAATGGAATCTATATCGATTCGTTGTAATCTTTTTTTAATTTCATTAACAATTTTATCGTTGGCAATTCCTTTTATATACAGTATCGCAATATCCGTTTGGCTAACTGTCCCTATTTTCATCGGTTCTATCCATAAATTAGGACTTTTAATCCGCCTTCTTATTAACGCTGTATTGGTTCTTAGTGTTTCTGTAAAGGAATCCTTTGGACCCCTGATCGATAGCTGTGTTGTTGGCTCTGTTATGGAGCGCTTTTCCCAGCCCTTTGTTTCAGTACTAATCGCTTTGTTGCATCCATCTATAAAAATGACTGTATTTCCCGATAGCATTGAATCATATACTTGATTCCAATTATCAATCGACTGGACACTTCCTAAGGCAACCGCTTTATCAAGAAGATATTGAAATATATCCTTTTTTTCAGGAATAACAGCCTGTTCCATAAACGGTTCTAAAAGAAAATCACTTATGCTTGCTGTATCTACTAATCCATCGATAAAAGCCAAAGCAGCCTTATGATTGCTTACACTTATGAGGCGAATAACAATATCAGAACTATTACCAAATTCTCCTTTTATCCTATCGATATTTTCTTTATAGTCACGTAGAATTGGCAATTCCTCTGGCTTAAGTGGATCTTGCTTTTGCCGATAATTATCATTCTGTCTTTTCTGTTGTTTCTTTTTCAAAATTTGTGACAGGATTGACACAAGTCTCCACCCCATTTCCTAGAGATTGATAATGGGTATTTTCCCCAAAAAACACACCAATATCCATCTTTGCAAAAAACTTTAGAATTCAGAGTATAAGGACTATTAAAACTCTGAATACTAATCCGTAACGTGGAATGAGGGTGAACAAATTGAAAGCAATAATGGTTGTTTTTATATTAGCCGGAGGGATGTTCGGCTTAATTATTCTCCTTGATTTTATTATGGGAACAGCGCCAAACTTGCTTATCTTGAAGGCCTTAAACCCATTCCGAGTAATGGAACCCGCTGAATACGTGATTGTGTTTTTATTTGGCCTCTTCTTTTGCATTCGATTGCTTAAGTCTTACTTTAAAAAGAAGAAAAAACAGAATGAGTCACAAACCAACTGACTTATGTTTAGGCTTTTACATTGACCCAAAAAGAAAAGAACTCCAGCTTTAGCTTGAGCTCTTTTCTTGATGATTTGTTTCGATATCGATTGATTTTTTTCGCTTAAAGAATCCCAATACAACAAACAAGCGATTTTTCCATTTACTTCTCATCTGGTTGTTTTTACCATATACATACCGATTCCAACCATAGTAAATAGATTCCTCTAAAAAGATAATCAGTAAGAAAGCCCCTGAAATCATAAACCAGACTGACATTTTAATGCCCCCTCTCTGCTGAATAGTTCATCCTTTACTCAGAAACTTATTCAAGAAGGGCCTCCTTTCCTGTCATTTTCTTCCTATTAATCTATATATTTTATCTTATCAAAATTTTTCCAACTTGTAGACAATTTGCTAAAAATTATATTTCCCTTTAGATTATTTTGGCTCTTTATATTTTAACGCTTGCTCGCTGTCCTTATATCCTTTGGTTGTCGGATCTTGGATAATCCCTAACAAGGATAACAACACAAACACTGCATTAACTAATGTTAAAATCGAATTTTGGATTGAATCCGTTAATTGAAAATGAACGAGTCCCATTGAATGTAAACCAGATAAAACCAGTTCCGCTACGATCATAAGCTGTGAAAGAAAGGCAATCACCCAATTCCGGTTTTTAAAGCGGACTTTCCAGTTAATCAATCTCCCCACCCCTTTCTTATTCTTTTTCTATTAATTAATATATGCTTACGATATGGAATGGTTGTCCACATATGTCATAGATGCCCATCCTTTAGCTAAATATTGGTCTTTTTCGTCTAGAAATTCTATAATAAAGAAATCGAAAATTTCTTTTGAAAGTTAGGAGATAGCATGGAAAAATTACAGCCCATTTGGGGAATGCTTGTCGGGTTCTGGAAAAGAAGACATTTAACCCAAATTTTATTATTATTACTTCTATTCGTAGTATTAGTAACGATTGCTTATTTTGGCTGGCTGGCATCAAGGGCCAACGTTGACCAATTAAAACAAGGCTTAAGTCAGCCAACGGTTATTTACGATAAAGATGGAGAGGTCGCCAGCAATGTAGCTACCAATCGAACGAAGGGCATATCTATTAATGAAGTACCTAAGTATGTCCCTAACGCGGTAGTGGCGATAGAGGATGAGCGTTTCTATGAACATGGCGGCTTTGATATAAAAGGAATCGCCCGTGCCCTTTTCGGGAACATATTTGCTGGAAGGGTTACGGCCGGCGGTAGTACTTTAACACAGCAGCTAGCTAAAAATGCCCTGCTCTCCCCTGAAAGAACCTATAAACGGAAAGCAGAAGAACTATTTTTAGCCGTAAAAATTGAAAAGGTTTATACAAAAGATGAGATTCTGCAAATGTATTTAAATCAAGTTTATTTTGGCGGCGGCGCTTGGGGGATCAGCAATGCCTCAAAAAAATATTTTAATAAGGATATTAAAGATGTAACCATCAGCGAAGCAGCTATGATGGCCGGCCTATTACACGCGCCAAACTATCTTAATCCTTATAATAACTATGATTTAGCGATGAAGCGCCGAAATGTTGTCTTAGCTAAGATGAAGGAACAAGGTATGATTACGGCAGATCAGTACAATACAGCGAAGAAAGAAAAGATACAACTTAGTGATGGCGGCGGAAGCAATATTGAGCGTAATTACCCATATTATGTCGATGCTGTTTTAAATGAAGCCATTTCTAAATACGGGTTAACACAAGACGAGATTTTAACTAGAGGCTACAGGATTTATACAGAAATGGATCAAAATTTACAAGCTGGGCTTGAAAAGGTTTATAGCAAAAATTATCTGTTCCCTAGCGGTATGGGAGGAAAAATGGTCCAAAGCGGATCGGTTTTAATGGACCCCGCATCAGGCGGTGTTCGCGCCCTCGTCGGCGGCCGCGGTGAGCATGTTTTCCGTGGCTTTAACAGGGCCACCCAATTGCAGGCCCAGCCGGGATCCTCCATTAAGCCTTTGGCAGTCTATACTCCTGCCTTAGAAAATGGCTATAAATATTCATCTGTGCTTGAAGACAAGCCAACCACCATTGGGAACTACACACCGGAAAACTTTTCAAAAACATTCCAAGGGGAAGTACCATTGTATAAAGCCCTTGAAGAATCGTTAAATGTTCCGGCTGTCTGGCTGTTACATGAGATTGGCCTAAATAAGGGTTTAGATTCATTAAAGCGGTTCGGTATTCCGGTTGAAAAAGAAGACGAAAACCTTGCAATTGCTCTTGGCGGGATGAGTAAAGGGGTTTCACCATTACAAATGGCTAATGCCTTTTCTGCTTTCGCTAATGATGGGGTCCGAGAGGATAGTCATTTGATTACCAAAATCGTCGGTCCGACTGGGAATGTGATTGCCGAGCGGGAAGAAAAAACAACTAAGGTAACCTCCAAATCAGTTGCGAATCAAATGACCTCGATGTTATTGAATGTGGTTGAGACAGGTACTGCAAGGAAAGCTCATATCCAAGGTGTTCAAATTGCGGGAAAAACAGGCTCCACTCAGCTGCCGTTCAGCGGGGTTAACGGAACGAAGGATCAGTGGATGGTCGGTTATACGCCAAACCTTGTCGGTGCCATCTGGATTGGCTATGACCAAACTGACAGGCAGCACTACTTACCAAGTGCGAGTTCTTCCAATGTTGTTCCTATTTTTAAAGAGATAATGCGGGAATCTATCCGCCATCTCCCTAATGAAAGTTTTGAAGTCACCTCCATTAACGCCCAGCTTGCAGGTGAAGCGGCAACTAAAGAGAGTATCAATGATCAGGCGAAGGCCATAGGGCATGAATTGAATAATAATGCAAAGAAAATTAGCTCTACGATCAAAGAGCATGCCCCTGAGTTGAAAAGTGGACTTGAAAAAGCCTTATATACGATTGGGAAAGGGATTAATGCATTAATCGATAAAGCAAAGGTCCTTGGACAATAACCACTAAAAAAACTCCAGCTAAAACTGGAGTTTTTTTATTCTAGTAATCCATATTTCCGCTTAAACCTGGATAAAATCTTAATCCAAATCCCGCCAAAAACTACCAAGAAGAAAACATTGGAGATGGCATGAAAGGTATCAAAAGTGGCACTTCCAATCATATAAACGATAAACGCCTTCCAAGTTTGCGAGCCGCCGGACTGAATCAGCGCGATAAATCCCCATAGGTTCATAATCCAGCCAAACAGGTAACCCCAGATAACCCCAAATACAATCTGCCCCCATCTTCTATTCATAAAGAGGGTATTTCTTAATAGACCAGCAGTCAATCCAACCAAGCCCCATGCCACCATCTGCCAAGGTGTCCATGGCCCCTGCCCCATAATCATATTGGAAGCTAGAGCCGCAACTGCTCCGATCACAAAGCCGCTCTCAGCTCCAAACACATAACCGGACATCATAATCACAAAGGTCGTCGGCTGGACACTCGGGAGACTTGCAAATGGAATCCTGCCCACGGCAGCAATCGAAGCTAGTACGGCTAAAAGCACCAATTCACGAGGTTCTACCTTTCTAGTTTCAAACCGGAATAAAAAGAGAGACAGAGCTAAAAGAACTAGCCCAAAGCTAAAGCCTAAATAGGAATCTTCCCAAATATAATTCAGCCCTAGTAAAACTAGCATCATAATGAAAAGAAAACCGGTAACTAAGGCCTTGTGTTTGCGCATTACCGTGTGGCCTCCTCAAGCGTCATTGGGATTTGGCTATCCGATAACCCTCGAAACACCCTTTGCATCATCGTCGTATAAAAGAAGTTCCCTTTGAAAAACTTCTCTGGTACGTCCTCAGATGTAATCTTGCCTTGAAACATCATCCCGCATTTGCTTGTATATTGTGCCGCAAACTCGACATCGTGTGTGGACATCAGAATCGTCATCCCAGCTGAATGGAATGATAAGAGAATCTTAGCTAAGTTCTCTTTTGAAATTGGATCCAAGCCTTTGGTCGGTTCATCCAATAAAAGCACCTCAGGCTTCCTTATTAGAATACAAGCTAAAGCTGCCTTCTGCAGTTCTCCGCCACTAAGGTCATACGGATGACTTGACAATAAATGGGCTATTCCTAATTTATCCAACAGTTGCTTTACTTCATGACCATCCGTTAACTTCCACTGCTCCATCGTGATTTGAAGTTCTTTTTGAACGGTATCCTGAAGAAAAAAAAGCTTCGGATTTTGTGGTAAATAACCAATCTTACCAGCTAATTCATTCTGTTTATACTTCCTCAAGGGCAGATCATCAAAAGACACTTTCCCACTATCAGGCTTTAACAAACCTGCAATAATCTTTAGCAAAGTAGATTTCCCCGAACCATTTCCTCCCAGCAAGGCATAAAACTCTCCTTGCTTTAAGCTCAGTTCAAGTTCATCTAAAATATAACCACTTTTCTTATCATAATGAAAAGAAAGATTATTTACTTTTACCCGTTCTCCTGTTTTCGGAAAGACTCTCTCTGCTCCTGAAAAAACAGGCTCAACCTTCTGCTTTTGCACCCAGTCTCTTCCCTCTTTCACCGTTAAAGGAACACTGCCATGACCTTCCATACTTAAAAATAACGCAGGAATCTTTGGAACATACGCCTTATTAGAGGTATCCCATAGCTCACGAAGCACCTCTTTGGGCTCACCAGAAACTTTTAGCTGACCGTTTTGCATCATGATAATTTGATCAGCCAAGGTAAAGACTTCTTCAAGCCGGTGTTCCGCCATGATGATCGTCATTCCAAATTCTTCGTTCAATCTCTTTATCATATCCATAAACTCCCGCGTACTAACGGGATCGAGCTGCGCGGTCGGTTCATCCAATAATAAAATGTTCGGCTGCATCAATAAAACAGATGCCAGGTTAATTTGCTGCTTTTTCCCGCCTGAAAGCTCTTCTGCTTTTCGGTTCAGAATTGATTCTGCGCCAAAAAAGTGGACTATTTCTGCCACTCGGTTTCTCATTTCATTTGTGTTCAGACCGATATTCTCTAACCCAAACACAATTTCATGTAAGACATCATCTGCGACAATCTGATTTTCCGGATCTTGAAATACGAAGCCAACATCCCTAGTAAGCCCAGGTGTCTCTTGAACAAGCTGGCCATTTATTGAAATTCCTCCTGATAACGTCCCATGCGGCTGGATTTCTTTTTTTAGTAATCGTAAAAGAGTACTTTTTCCGGACCCTGAAGCACCAAAGAGAACAACAAATTGTCCTTTACAGATGTTTAGAGAAAGATTCCGAATGGCAGGCTCTGTGCAGTCCGGGTAGGTAAAGGTAACATTATTTAATTCGATAAGCGCCATCGGAACATTCCACCTGCTTCAACTAGTAATGGGAAACTTAAAAACATGATATAACAAATGAAAACCGCTCTATCTATCAACGATAGATGCCATGATTCCATAATGGGGTAAACCGTTAATACACCAAACCCTGAAAAACGTTCAATTACGATAAAACCAAAAAGACTTAATAAATAAAGGATTGCGATGATATCTGCTTTGTTTATTTTAAAATATTCATAGGATGAACGCGAACCTTGTCCGTATCCCCTAGCTTTCATAGAATCAGCGGTTTGAATGGCCTCCTCTAAAGAAAAGGTTAACAATGTTTGAACATAAAGCATTCCTGTCTTAGCTCTTGCCCTCCAGGTGCCATGACTAACCGAGAGTCCTTTACTTTTTTGTACGAGCGAAATTTCTTCAAGCCTTCTTCGCATTAATGGAATAAACCGGAGCGTCAACATGAGAAGGACCGCAAATTGAGGTAACACTTTTGCAAAAATAAATAAAAGCTTGTTCGGTGTCATGATGATGTTGTAAGAAACAAATAAAGCAATAATCCCAATAATCGAGAGGGCATTCATTCCACCATAAACAACTGCCTCCAATGTGACACGATGTTCATATATTTCAACTAACAAATGCCTCCCCCTCTCATTGAATAGCGGGTTCATGATCACCATTAAGAGGAATGTAGTAATAATGAAAAACCACCATCGCCGTAATCCGTTTAAACGATCATGGCGTAAATTAATCAAAATAACAACTGCGATGGAGCTGATTAAAAAAAGGGGATGCAGCATTAAAATAAGCAATGAAACAGCCCCGGCATAAAATAGAAAAGTAACAAGCGGATGAAAGCGATCAAACCGTAGCCTCATCGCTTGTACCTCCAAATATTATTCAGTATAGTAGCATGCAATCTGATCACCATCTTTAACCTTTATGACTCCGATGCTCTTGGTAATACTAAGACCATTGTGTTTAAATACCCAGCCGCTTTTTGCACCATAGTCAAATTCATAGATATTGTCAATTCCTTCGATATAGGCTGTTGCACCGCTGCCTGTGGAATCCACTACAATCCCTTTTGCTTTCGCTGCTTGCTTCACCACATCAAAAATAGTATACCCATCTTCTATTTTTACCTTTGAAGCTGAAAGGATTGTCCCGCGGTCTTTAGGACCTGTAATAGATATTGTTACCGTAGCGACAGGCTTTGGTGCAGTGACCGCCGGTTTAGGAGCTGGAGTTGAATTGGTTGTAGTGCTTGGTGCCGTGCTAGTCGTTTTACTTGTTGTCGTTCCGGTAGTTTTTTGGGTTGTCGTCCCTGTGGTTTTTGTTGTTGTCGTTCCGGTACTTTTTGTTGTTGTTGTACCTGTGGTTTTTGTTGTTGTTGTTGCCGTATTTTTACTCGCTGTGGAAGACGTGTTGGCTGTTGGCTTACTTTCAGCGGGATTTTGCTGAGCAGGCTGTGAGCTTTGTTCGCTCTCCGTTTTCACTTCAGCCGGCTGTTCCTCCTTTGTTTCAGGTGAAGCAGCTGTCGTTTTCGCTTGTTCTACAGAAGTTTGTTGGTTTGTAACTTGCTCTGTATTATTTTCTGCTTTCGCTGTTACTTCAACAGTTTTTGTTTCTTTTTTGGAATCCTTCTCTGCACTGTCAGTTGAACTACAGCCAACTAAGTTAAAGATTATAAATAGAATCGATATAAAGGAAGTAATTTTAAAAAATTTATTCATGTCCTGCCTCCAATCAATCCCCTCTTGGAAGCCAAGAGGGGATAATGGTTTTTATGCGTTCTGTTTTCTTTGTCTTAAATAAATGAAACTACCTGCAATCATAAGCAATAGTCCAAGAGCTACAAGATTGTAGATATTTGTGGCTGTATTTGGAAGTGCATGCCCAGTCTGATTGGTTGTCTTCACAACAGTAGCTGTAGGAGCAGCTTGTTCTGTCGGAGCAGCCTGTTCTGTCTGAGGCGTTTCAACAGCAGGTTTCTCGGCTACAGGAGTTTCCGCAGTTAGATTGAAATGGTATAAAGAGCCTTTACCTGCTGTAAATAACTGATAGGCAACTAATCCCTGAATCGCTTGAGAGGTCGTGAATGGATCACTCTCATCTCCGCCCTGCCAGTCAAAACCGCCATCTTTATTTT
Organism: Bacillus sp. AFS037270; assembly: GCF_002585305.1. The sequence continues at coordinate 45,188 of NZ_NUNF01000030.1, forward strand.
GGAATGATAGCAAATATTGAACAAGGCCGCTATTATCTTTTGAAAAATCACCGCTGTTTGCATCGATTCCAAGAACTGATAATGCGATCATCACTTGGGCTGCAGTTGAGCTATTATCGATTTTGGAAGCCTTGTACTGAGTAGATAGATACTCGACGGCTGCCTCAACCTTTTCCTTTACACCGCCTTGATCCTTAAATGGTGCAAGTGCAGTTAAAATCATTGCTGTCGTATCTATATCACTTGTGGTGCTTTCGTCCCAAGCCCAGCCGCCATCACTGTTTTGTCGTTCAGTCAAATAACTGATGAGTTTGGCTTTTGTCCATTGGGCCGTAGATGGTATTGTGAAATTGGCACTGTCTAGAGCTACTAGGGCATATGCAACTCCATTTAAACCTTGTTTTGTTACATTTCCATTATAAATTGCTTCTATTAAATTATAGCCTTCTACATTTGTCGGATTGCCGCCTGCAGCTAAAATCCCTAAAGCATATCGTTCTGTATCTGTAATTCTTGAAAACTTTCCTTGTTTTTCTTTTACAATGGCTTTTACATCAGAAAGGTAGTTTTTAGGAATTTCTTTTCCTGCTTGTTTCAAGGCAATTACCTGCCATTCACCAACTTGGTTTTTTAGTACGTAAGCACTTGAAGTGTTCACAGCTGTTTGCAAATCTTGAGCTGTAACTGTTCCAGTAGTTGGAGTTGACGGTGTTGTTGGTGTTGTCTCACCATTACCTCCATCTCCTGGTGCTGGTTCAAAGGATTCAAGTTGAAAACTTAACTGGTTACCATTTTGCAGCTGATAGCCCTCTGCACCAACGGTAGCCATTTTCCCATCTACATAGAATGCCCAGTAGTTAGATCCTTCCGCTTTAATTCCTTTAAGAGAGGTAATCATCTTTCCATAGTTTGTTTCTTCAAAACCAACCTGATCAGAACCCAAGGCTGTTTGTAAAAGCTGAAAGGCATTTGGACTTCCGATTACTTCAATGGATGAAAGTTCAGCAACTGTATTCTTTTTATCATCAACAACTTTCAGTGAAACAGTGGATTGTGCTGGTTTCGTAAAATCGGTTAGTCGGTATGTTATTTTGTCACCATTTTGAAGGACATAAGAATCCGGTCCCACTTGTGCTGAGATTCCATTAATAAAGAATGCCCAGAATTGGTTTTCCCCCGCTTTTACTCCATTAATACCTGTGAGCATTGGCCCGTAACTGCTATCCGTATATTCGAGATTATCTTTACCAACCGCATCGATCAATGCTTCGGTAGCCGTTTCTTTCTCAGCCAATTGGAGTGTCTTTTCTGGAACTACCGGTGTGGAGTCTAGTCCAAGGACTGTAACAGTACCTTGTTTTGCCTCTGCCGCAAATACTGGTGTTTGCAAGCCGTTTGTCAGTACCATCAAAACTAACAGCATAGACATCCAAAGATTCTTTCTTTTTAGCATTCTACTTGCATTCCTTTCATTATAAAAATAGACATAAAAAAATCCCCCTATTGAGGAGGAGGAGTGTATGTACGTTAAGCAGAAACAAATAAAAACGTTCCTATTCTTAACACTCTCCTATCCGCGTAGGCTTTTGGTGTCTAAAACAGGCAGGTTTCCTGGCTCATAGTCATTGCTTCCTATGCCTTCCCATCTTTCGACAGTGGCATCTATAGGTTGCTCCCATTTACAGTGGCGGGACCGCGTTGGCATTCAACCAACTTCCCTATTAAGCTTAGAGTCTAGTAAGACTTAAGCACCTATTTACCGTGCTATTTTTTTATGATATGACCATTATATAGATAATTGGTTTGGTTTGTATATACCTTATATAAAAAACAATGATATTTCAGAATAAAAACAGGCGTTAGATTTGCCTGTTTTTACTCTGTTGTAAAGCTAAACATTTTATTGTTCGATATTTCGGATCAAGTTCGCCATTTCAATCGCAGACGTTGCTGAATCCCAGCCCTTATTACCTGCCTTTGTTCCAGCACGCTCAATCGCCTGCTCGATTGAATCTGTTGTAAGTACTCCAAAAATGACTGGAATTCCACTCGCTAATGCAGTGGCATTAATCCCTTTAGCCGCTTCGTTACATACATAATCAAAGTGTGGTGTTGCACCGCGGATAACTGTTCCTAGTGTAATTACAGCATCATATTTTTTACTGAATGCCATTTTTTGGGCAATTAGCGGCAGTTCAAAAGCACCTGGAACCCAGGCAATATCTACGTCAGATTCGCTGACACCATGACGTTTTAAGGCATCTTTTGCACCATCTAATAATTTACCTGTAATAAACTCATTAAATCTTCCTACAACAATCCCTACTTTTAACCCACTACCTACTAAATTACCTTCGAAAATATTCGACATGATGATTCCTCCAATATAATTTTTTAATCCGCCTTGGTTTTTAAAGGACTTTCTTTTTTGCTTATATACTCAATCAATGCTTTGATGGTAATCATTTTTATGTTCAAATGATCAGCTATTTCTCTAAGCTGTGGTACGCGGGCCATGGTGCCATCTTCATTCATAATTTCACAAATAACCCCGGCCGGTTTAGCACTGCATAATTTCGCAAGATCTACTGCAGCTTCTGTGTGCCCGTTTCTCTGCAAAACGCCGCCTTTTTTCGCGATAAGCGGGAACATATGCCCCGGACGTTTAAAATCTTCCGGTTTTGCTTCTGGATCCAGTAAACTTAATACAGTTGCAGACCGTTCATAAGCAGAGATTCCTGTCGTCGAAAACTTATGGTCAATACTTACCGTAAAAGCCGTCCCATGATAATCTGTGTTGTGAGCGACCATTGGCGTTAAGTCTAGTTTCTCAGCTAATTCTTCCACGATCGGAACACAAACTAGTCCTCTCCCATGCGTAACCATCAAGTTAATGACCTCAGGTGTTGTTTTTTCCGCTAAGGCGATAAAATCCCCTTCATTCTCCCTGTCTTCATCATCACAAGCTATAATAACCTTGCCAGCTTTTAAATCGGAAAGGGCTTCCTCAATTGAATCAAACATGTGATCACTCCTTTTTCATCATTTTAATGCTTAATAAAATCCGTTTTCTTCTAAAAAACTTTGGCTGATTCCCGACTTTTTCTTTTGAGGCATATCATTGCCAGTATTTTTTATAAAATGGCTGACATATTTGCCAATCATATCGCATTCCAGATTGACGATATCGCCTGGACCCTTTAGACCTATAACAGTTTCTGACAGGGTATGAGGGATAAGTGAGAGTGTAAAACTACTTTCCGAAACATCAAATACAGTTAAACTTGTCCCGTCGACCGCAACAGAGCCTCTAACAATAACAAATCTTAAAACTTCAGGATCTGCCTCTATTTCGTAATAAACTGCATTTTCTAAGGCTTGTTTTCTTTTAATAACCCCGGTTCCATCAGCATGTCCGGAGACAAAATGCCCGCCAAATCTGCCGCCTGCAGCCATTGCACGTTCCAAATTAATCTTTGTCCCACTTTTAATGTTATTTAAGCTGGTCGCTTTAACTGTTTCCGGCATGACGTCTACTGTAAACTGCTTTCCTAAAATAGAAGTAACCGTCAGGCAGACCCCGTTTACAGCAATGCTGTCACCAAGATGTATATCTTGTAGTATTTTTTCAGCCTCTATTGTTAATACATACGAATTGGCTGTCCGCTGAATCTTTGCTACTTTACCTATTTCCTCAATGATTCCGGTAAACATAATCCTTCTTCTCCTTACTTTGGCTCGGGCAAGATTCGAATCCCATTTTTACTAGATCCACGCTATATAAAATACCTTCAGAGTATAAAAAAGACCCTAAAGAATAGAATTTCTTTAGGGTCTTAAAAATGACAATAGGAAATAAAGGGTATAAATGGGCAAATTTCTCCCTAATCATAACCCACTATTTTTCCTTCTCCCATCCAGACTTTAACTGTCGGCTCTGGAGTTTCACCAGATCCACCGTTTAACATTAAGTTAAACGGGTCACGGACTAAGAAGCATTGGCTTCATCACCGCCGGTTAGGAATTTCACCTGACCCCGAAGGAAATATTTAGCTTTGTATATAATGTTATTATACTAAAAAGAAATAGTAAAGGGAAATGCTTGAAGACAAGTAATGTCCATCTTGACATATATTTTATAAAAGGAGTCTAAAAAACTCCTTTTTAACTATTCCTTATAGGTTCTAACCGGTACATAAATCTCAAAATATAAGTCTCCTGACATATTTTGCTGCTTATGCTCTTCTTTAAAAATTTCTAACCCTAAGGCGTGGTAATCCTGTTCATAACCATATTCTTTCATCCAATTGAACAGTTGTTGATATGTTTTTTCTACTTCTTCCAGGCTTCCTTTATGAGTAGTACAGACATAGTTCTTTCTCGGAATTGAGAAACCAACCATTCCCTCTGGTACATTCTCGATTTTCCCAACAGGTTTTGTAACATAATAAGTAAACTCTGTTTCACGGCTATGGAATGGCGCAATCACAACAGGTTCGTTGGTCAGGCAAGAAACTTCCTCTAAACGATTTTCCATTTTGTTAAAAAGATTTGGGATTGTTTTTACTTCAGAGTATGTACCTGTCCAAGCTATACCAACCACTTTTATTTCTTCTTTCTCTACCACCTTAATCCCCAATTTTAAGACCCCCTTTTTTTACTACATACTATTCTTATAATTCGGATAATATCATTAAAATCCTTCCGAAAAAATTCGACGTTATACAAAAATTTTTCTGGAAAAGTTTTTTTAAAAATTTGAGTCTGCTACGGTTGTATTTCCAGAAATATCCCCATTGTTGATTGTCAATCCGCCATAGGACAATCCTTGCAGTTCATTCCAAACGGCCCGTTTATCTTGGTCACTTTGTTTCACGATTTGGTCCTGCAATATTCTAAATGGAACAAAAGTCATCTTCGTCTCCTCTTTATGAATATCTATATGAAGGATGCCTGTTTGGGCAGCGTTCCCTTTTATGTAGTTGGGGAATAGAAAATTCCCAAGCGAATAGGCAATAGGCTTTCCTTTGTAATATTCAAATCCCTGCAATACATGGGGATGACTTCCAATTACCCCATCAGCACCAGAATCAATCATCTTCTTTGCCCACTCGCGCTGAAATGGCTCAGGATTACGTTTTGTTTCAACACCCCAATGGATAAACACAAATAAGAAATCTGCGGTCGGCTTTTCCTTTTTAATCGTCGATTCGATCAGACTTAAATCATACCCATTTGCAAGGCCTGGTTTTGTATCTGATGCTACCCACGAATAATCAGGAAGTACCCTTGAAAAAGCCAATATTTTTACTGTTTTTCCTTTTAAAGTATATGTTTTTGCCCTATAGGCTTCTTGTTTATTTAATCCCCCGCCGACATAATCTAATTGATACTGCTTTAAGGAAGCAACCGTATCCATAAACCCTGATAGTCCAAAATCAAGAGAATGATTATTAGCTAAGCTGACTAGCTGGAATCCCGCATTTTTTAAACCTGACAAGGCGAAGGGATCCGAACGAAAGGTATATTGTTTTCCTTGTTTAGTCCCACCTGTTGTCACAGACGTCTCTAAATTAACTATGCTAAGATCACTTGAAGATAGTTCCTCTTTTATATGTACAAAAGGATAGTCTGCTCCCTTTTGCTTGACCGTTTCCTTCACCGACCAATCCATCATTGCATCCCCCGCGAATGTTAATCGGATCGGCTCATCGAGAAAGACTTTATCTTTTTGCTCGGCAATGTTCATCCTATTTTTCAAAGGGGCTTGTTCCATCATCGTATACTGTTCATAAAACGTTCCGCTGGGTTTGTCTATAATGAACTCTTGATAGAATCTTCCAAAAATTCTCTTCGCAAAGGAATGAATGGAAAAGGAAGAATTATCGAAACTAGTCAAATTGTTATCTTTAGATAATTTTTTTACCATGCTGTTTTCCTTCGCATGGACAGGCCAAGCTATTCCGCTGAAAAGCAGCAGTAAACATAGCAAGGTGAAAATAAATCTTTTGTACATTAAAACAACTCCCCCTATCTAAAAACTAGTTTAATAAGGGGATTTTAAAAATACTGTCGGAATTTGTTGAAAATAATAAAAAACAGGCTATTCCATAAAAGAACAGCCTGCATCCGATTTATTTTACTTCCTGTGGAATCGCCAATCCTAATCCTTTGGCCACTCTCTCGCCGTATTGTGGGTCAGCTTTATAAAAGTGCTGAATTTGACGTAATTTAATATCCTCTCTCTCTACCGGTTTCATAGCCCCTACTACGGTATCAACTAATCTAGTACGCTCATCTTCCGACATTAAGCGGTATAGATCACCAGCTTGGGTATAATGATCATTATGGTCATAAGCAACCTGCGCTGCAGCACCAGTAACTTCAAAAGGTGTTTGTCGATGTTCTGGTACTTCCTTTGGACCGCCATAGCTGTTTGGCTCATAGTAAACAGATCCGCCGCCGTTATTATCAAAGCGCATTGCACCATCACGCTGATAGTTATTTATTTCTGCCTTTGGACGGTTAATTGGCAGTAAGTTATGGTTAGGACCGACCCGGTAACGGTGGGCATCAGAGTAGGCAAATATACGACCTTGAAGCATTTTATCAGGTGATGCTTCGATTCCTGGTACCATTGTACCTGGCGAGAATGTGGCTTGTTCAACCTCTGCAAAATAGTTTTCAGGGTTGCGGTTTAAGACCATTCTGCCAACCTCGATTAAAGGATAATCTTTATGGGACCACACTTTTGTGACGTCAAATGGATCGAACCGATACGTATTGGCATCTTCAAATGGCATGATTTGAACATGCAGCCTCCATGCCGGGAAGTCTCCGTTTTCAATTGCATTATATAAATCTTCTGTATGATAATCTGGATTTTCACCAGCTAATTTCGCCGCTACATCTGCAGACATGTTTTTAACGCCTTGTTCACTCTTGAAATGATATTTAACCCAGACTGCTTCTCCATTCTCATTTACCCATTTAAAGGTATGGCTTCCATATCCATTCATATGTCGCAATGTTGCTGGGAGACCACGGTCACCCATTAAATAGGTAACTTGGTGCAAGGATTCAGGTGATAAGGACCAGAAATCCCAAACTGCATTTGGGTTTTTCAAATGGGTTTTAGGGTCTCTTTTTTGTGTATGAATGAAGTCCGGAAACTTAATTGCATCACGAATAAAGAAGATTGGTGTATTGTTACCCACCAAATCATAGTTTCCTTCTTCCGTATAAAACTTAACCGCAAAACCTCTAGGATCCCGGACTGTATCAGCAGAACCCAGTTCACCGGCAACGGTGGAGAAGCGAATGAACATCGGCGTACGTTTACCAACCCCATTAAATAATTTTGCTTTTGTATATTTAGACATATCATTTGTTACTTCAAAATATCCATGTGCACCGGCACCCTTTGCATGAACCACACGCTCTGGTACACGTTCACGGTTAAAATGTGCTAATTTTTCTAGTAAGTGGACGTCTTGTATTAAGGTTGGTCCGCGCGAACCAGCCGTCATAGAATTTTGATTATCGCCGACAGGGGCACCTGTTCCAGTTGTTAAATGTTTGTTCGTATTACTCATTTAATCACCTCGTAATCTATTTTTTAATACTTAACTAGATTATAATATATTTTTAGTGAAAATCAATACTAAATTATAATAATTATAATCTGATAAAAAATATAAAATATAACCTGTACTCACTATTACATTCGTATTAAAAAAAGAAGGACGTTATTCCCAATTTAAGAAATAACGTCCAAAAATTTTACTTATTAAAGGATATATTAAAATGAATCAGTGATCCATGAGGATGAATGGAAGAAAATCAAAAAACAGACCCCTTTGTAAGGGTCTGTTTTATTGATAGGTCTATTGTTTTTGAACGTTGACGGCTTGCGGTCCACGTTGGCCATTTTCGATTTCAAATGTAACCTCTTGACCTTCATCCAAAGACTTGTACCCTTCGCCTTGAATAGCTGAGAAATGAACGAATACATCCTCTCCGCCTTCGCGCTCAATGAATCCAAATCCTTTTTCGCTGTTAAACCATTTTACTTTACCATGTTCCATTTTCTTTGTAGCCTCCTAGCACGTAGCCATTACATAATTTTGCAAAATTTATTTGCAAATCTAGTTTTACCAAAGTAATAATCCTTTATACAAATAACTTTTAATTATTCGCAAGAACCCATTTTTGTATGGCTTTAGCTACCCCATCCTCTTCATTTGTTGACGTAATCCAGTCTGCTTCTTCTTTGACCACATCTTGGGCATTTCCCATTGCAACTCCTAGTCCAGCCTCTTTGATCATCATTAAATCGTTTCGACTGTCGCCAACTGCCATTACATTCTTCATTTCGATTCCTAACCTGGAGCAGACAAGCGCTAGCCCGCGCGCCTTATTAATTCCGGCTGCATTTACTTCAATATTTTTTAACGTGGAATTCGTTAATTCAAATTCACCTCTTGAGGTCAGTTCGTTAAAAACCAGTTCCCTAGTTGCATCATCTTCAATCGTAAAGCCAAATTTCAACCAGTCCAGAGTATGAAAATCTTCCGGCATTTCATTGTGCCAGGTCCTTTGTGTATTAATGGCCCAAAACTTAGTTTTATGTAGTTTTGACAGTTCCCACATCCACTGAATATGCTCTGTATTGACAAGGTTCCTTTCAACCAGATCTCTTTTTTCATCATAAATCTCACTGCCATTTACTGTTACTAAGTAGGAGGTGAGCTCTAAATCATCCGCATGTTCTCGAACAGTAAGTATAGAACGCCCCGTACTTAGAACAACGATTATACCTATATCTTTTGCAGCCTTAATCGCTTTACGATTTTCCTCTGAAACTTGGCCTTTATTATTTAACAAAGTCCCATCCATATCGAGCGCAACTAACTTGATTTCAACATCATTCTTGAAGTTTTCCATTATTGTCATAAACTCCCTTCTCCCATGTTCCTTTATAAGATAACATTTTTATTAGTAACATTTCAAAAATACTCTCTAGTTTACATAATATAGTTATGGTTAAATAAAAAATCCTGCTCTAACAGCAGGATTATAAATGTTATTAATGATGGTGATGGTGTCCGCCTTTTGATGGGTTGGTAATGAGCCATTCCTCTTTTGGAACATGGAAAAATTGGATCCAGACTCCATCTAGGTACTCATCACTTTTATCAAGGATAAAATCAATATCTTTATCCGTTTTGACAACTTCATCATTTTCTGTGGGTGTGTCAAGCATCAAGTCATAATGGGCATGATCTCCGTGCATGCTTGTCACATATACACGAAATAGTTTGCCTTCTGCCTCTTCACTTTCCACAATCTTTTTCAATTCTTTTGCAGCATGGCGATTAATTTTTACCTTCATTTTGCGCTCTCCTCTATTATGTATTCTTTTTTATTATCCCACGATAAGACTAAATTAGACAGTTTTAAACGCTAAAACCCTTTATAATAAAGGAAAATTGGAAAATCCGCTTACCCGATTCCAATTAATTTCCATATTAGCATTTTAAATCCTTAACAAATTTGTCACAACTTTTTCAAAAAACCTATATAAACATCATGGCGTAATTGTTAATATTGTGATAGCGAAATTGAGTTGCTAATGAATATCAGTTAATAATTAATTTAAAATCAATTGCTTGTAATTTTGAGGTAAATGTATTATTCTATTGAAGTTTGTGAATACATTCACGTTGAAATTGTGAACAAATGAACAAATTTATTGGAGGGAATTACGAACATGGTTAGAAAGATCTTTATTGTTCCACTATTGGCTTTATTGCCTGTGCTGCTGCTAAGTGGATGTGATTCAAAAATGGTTGTTTTTGATCCAAAAGGTCCGGCAGCAAGAGAAATTCTTGGCTTAATTAACTGGTCATTAGTCTTTATGGCACTTGTGGTAGTTGTGGTATTTGGTTTATTCGGATATATCGTTTGGAAATACCGTGCAACACCTGAGAATAAAGACTATGAGCCACCAGAGGAACATGGCAGTACCAAATTAGAATTAATTTGGACCTTTATCCCAATTCTAATTGTCATTGCCCTCACGATTCCTACTGTATCTACGATTTACAAGCTTGAAAAGGTTCCGGCTGGTTATGAAAATAAAAAGCCGATTACGATTAATGTGACCTCAGCTGACTGGAAATGGATTTTTAGTTATCCTGAACAAGGGATTGAAACTGTCAATTATGTAAACATTCCTGTCGGCACACCTGTTAAGTTTAAATTAACATCTGCAGGCACAATGCAATCGTTCTGGGTTCCACAATTAGGCGGTCAAAAGTACACCATGAATAAAATGGAAACAGAATTGTATTTAACTGCTGATGAAGTTGGGGAATACCTAGGCAGAAATACGAACTTTAACGGAAAAGGCTATGCGGATATGGAATTTACCGTGGAAGCTAAGAACACTAAAGACTTTGAAAAATGGGTAAATGAAGTTAAAGACACTGCTCCTAAATTGACTGAAAAGAAATATTATGAATTGCTGAACCCAACACATTTAGGACGTGAAACCTACGTCGGTACACATCTGCAATGGGTTGACCATTCACAAATGAACTCTAAAACTTTTACTAATCCAAAATTATATGAAGTTCATGGCGTAAAAGGCCAAATTTTCAAGGATGAAGAACCATCCACTGAAACTTCAAAAGACTCGACGAATACGACTGATAAATCAAATGGAGGTGAACATTGATGAGCATTAATTGGCATGATTTCTTTATCGTCGGCAACCCGCTCATCCTAGGTTCCCAGATTGCTATTTTACTAACGATGATTGGTATTGTAGCAGGTGTTTCTTATTTAAAAAAATGGAAGTGGCTTTGGCGCGAATGGCTAACCACTGTAGATCATAAACGAATTGGGATTATGTACATCCTTTCTGGTGTTTTAATGTTTTTCCGTGGTGGTGTAGATGGTCTTCTAATGAAAGCCCAAACCTCACGTCCGGAATTAAAGTTTTTGGATGCACAGCATTACAATGAAATTTTTACGACTCATGGCGTTATCATGATTCTTTTTGCAGCGATGCCATTATTAATTGGTATCATGAACGTTGTTGTTCCATTACAAATTGGCGCACGTGACGTCGCGTTCCCTCAATTGAATGCACTAAGCTTTTGGTTATTCTTTGCAGGTGCGATGCTTTTTAACATCTCGTTTGTTGTGGGCGGATCACCTGATGCGGGTTGGACTGCTTACTTCCCTCTTGCCGGTAAGGAATTTACTCCAGGCATCGGGAACAACTATTATGCAATAGCCTTGCAGATTGCGGGTATCGGTACCCTGATGACAGGGATTAACTTTGTAGTAACAATTTTAAAAATGAGAACAAAAGGCATGGGCCTTATGAAAATGCCAATGTTTACTTGGACTTCTTTTATTGCGTCTGTTATCATTGTATCGGCCTTCCCAATATTCACAGTTGCCCTTGCGTTGATGACTTTTGACCGTATTTTCGGTACTCACTTCTTTACATTAAGCGCAGGCGGTATGGATATGATGTGGGCGAACCTATTCTGGTTATGGGGACACCCTGAGGTTTACATCGTGGTACTTCCAGCATTCGGTATGTTCTCTGAGATTATTTCAACTTTCTCTCATAAACAGCTTTTTGGTTATAAATCAATGGTATTTTCCATTGTCGGAATTGCAGCATTAAGTATGTTAGTTTGGGTTCACCACTTCTTTACAATGGGTTCAGGCCCTGCCGTAAACTCAGTTTTCTCGATCACAACTATGATGATTGCGATCCCGACAGGGGTTAAAATGTTTAACTGGTTATTTACGATGAGAAAAGGCCGTATTCAATTTACGACAGCGATGCTTTGGGCACTAGCGTTTGTTCCTTGCTTTGTCATCGGTGGTGTCACAGGGGTTATGCTTGCGATGGGTGCAGCAGATTATCAATATCATAATACCCTATTCCTTGTAGCACACTTCCACTATGTATTAATTCCTGGTGTTGTGTTTGCGGTATTCGGGGCTCTATATTACTGGTGGCCAAAGATGTTCGGTCATATGTTAAATGAAAAACTTGGTAAGATTCATTTCTGGTTATTCGTAATTGGTTTTAACGTAACATTTATGCCAATGTTCTTCCTTGGACTTGATGGAGCCGTACGTCGTGCGTACACCTTCTCTGCTGAATCAGGATTTGCTCCATTGTTCTTAGTTTCTGCTATTGGTGCGGTTATTTTAGCCGCTGGTTTTGCAGTTCTTTGCTATAACATTTATTGGAGTGCTAGATATGCTGACCGTAATATTTCTAACGATCCATGGGATGCTAGAACACTAGAGTGGGCAACTGCTTCACCTGTTCAATTCTATAACTTTGCTAAACAACCAGAAGTAAAGTCAATCGATGCTTTCTGGTATATGAAAAAGCATAATGAAGGTCTTACTTTGAAAGAAGAAGAAATTGAAGAAATTCATATGCCTAGCAATTCGGGCTTGCCATTCTATATGGGCGTTATCTTCGGAATTGCCGGTTTCTTACTTGTCTTTGAATGGAAAATCGCTGCCCTTGTGGCAACTGTTGGAATCCTTGCAGGTTTAATCGTTCGTTCTTTCGATTATAATGACGGCTTCCATGTAAAAGTAGATGAAATTAAACAGATTGAAAAGGCATGGCGCGGTAAAGATAAAGGGGTGAACAACCATGTCAGCTAATGTAAATACAGCTCTACCACTTGAATATCAAACAGAACAAAACCGTATGAACATTCTTGGCTTCTGGATTTTCCTAGGAGCCGAGATCATCCTTTTTGGAACTCTCTTTGCAACGTTTTCAGTATTGAATGCAAGATATGCCGGCGGCCCTACCCCGCATGAACTTTTTGAAATAAAAGGTGTCATGATTGAGACCATCTTGCTATTAACAAGTAGTTTTACCATGGGTCTTGCTATTTATGAAATGCGCCGGAGCAATCGTAATGGGTTAATTCTATGGTTTGTCATTACCCTGCTGCTGGGTGCAGGCTTTGTATTCTTTGAAATAACTGAATTTATTCACTATGTACATGAAGGTGCAACATGGACTACAAGTGCCTTCCTATCAAGCTTCTTTGTCTTGCTTGGTACCCACGGTCTTCACGTTAGTATGGGTATTGGCTGGGCAACAATGGTTATTATCCAATTACTGCAAAGAGGTTTAACACCTGTTACTGCACGAAAGACGTTTATTATCGGGCTATACTGGCACTTCTTGGATGTTGTTTGGATCTTTATTTTCACATTTGTGTATTTAGCAAGGATGGTGGCATAAGATGGCTAAAAATACAAAAGGATTTCCTATAACTCACGTCTTGGGCTTTATCTCTTCGTTGGTACTCACCTTCGCAGCCCTTTTCGTAGCCTTAAAAACATCCCTTTCCTTCAAAACGATTTTATGGGTGATTGGCAGTTTAGCGGTTATCCAAGCGGCCCTGCAGCTCTTCATGTTCATGCACTTGAACGAAGGTGAAGACGGTAAATCAAATATGATCAACATCGCTTCCGGAGTATTCATCGCATTCGTAGCGGTAGCTGGATCTATTTGGGTCATGTCATTTGGAATGTAACCATTAATAAAGGTGACAGGCACCATGTGAATTCTTCACATGGTGCCTGTCACCTTTTCTTTTGCTTTTACTTATTTTGTTGTGTGTTTTCTTTTTGTCCGGACCATTTGGTAACCGATGAAGGCTACATAAAGCGGTATTGCGACATAAATAAAATATGGAAAACGGTGCTGTTCTTTTTTAAAGACAATATAGAGTGCATAACCCAAGAAAAGAGTTATGATAATTCCGTATTTCGGCAGAGGTATTTCCTTTAAGCTCGGGATTTTAATCGTACTCACCATCAAAATACATAATACAAAAAAGGCAATCACAAAAATGAAACCTGGCATTTTTAATTGAAATAACGTTAAAAGAGTTAATAGCCCACCTGCTGCTGTAATCGGAACACCTGTAAAATGTTTTAGCGACGACTTAACAGCGTTGATATTAAACCGAGCTAACCGATAAGCGCCAAATAACGGGAATAGTCCGGCAACTGCCATCCCAAGAATGCCAAAGGAAGAAAAGTACGAATAATAGGCCATCATCGCAGGTGCAACTCCGAAGGTGACTATGTCAGCCAAGGAGTCCAATTCCTTCCCTAATTCGCTATCTGCCCGCAACATTCGGGCAATTCGCCCATCCATGCTGTCAAGCATCATACCAATCAAGATTAAAATTGCAGCATTCTTGTAATCCCCTTCTGCAGAGTTCATTACAGATAAAAAGCCAAAAAATAAATTTGCAAGTGTAAATAAGTTAGGAATACTGTTTCTAATAATATGTATCACTCCAAAAAAATTAAAAAATTAGGCAGCTTTGCCTTTAATACTTCTTATTATAACGCTTTTCTTTGTAAAAGTGGAAAAACAAAATGGTAGTCCTTACCTATCGCCACTGACAAGATAAATGTTAATCCTATCTATAATATCTCTTTTACTTTGAATAGTATGTGAAACAGAAACTGACACTAACTTAAAGAATAAGAAAAGCGTAAGGCGCCTGGAGCTGGACAATTCTCGAAGTTAAATTTATACTTTCTTATCTTTAAAAGAAAAAACCCGCCAATTGGCGAGTTCCCCCTTTATCAAACATTTACTTTTTTTGTTTCCCGCTGCTCTTTTGAGAAGAACCATCCTGCAGCTGCAATTCCAACTAATACTAAATAAAAGCTTACTTTCCATTCCGTAGAGTGAGCAAATTCTTCGTTTAATATTGCCAATGATGGATGTGAAAGTGTGTAAACGGCAAGCTTCACTCCTACCCATCCAACAATCGTAAAAGCTGCGATTTCAAGACCAGGTCTCTTTTCCAAAAGTTTTACGAATTGATTTGCGGCAAAACGCATGATTACTAAGCCAATAATCCCGCCTGCAAATATGACAAGGAATTTACCGCCATCAAGCCCACCGATATTTGGCAGCGGCGTGTCAGGAAGAACAACCGCCATCGCGACCGCGGCCAAGATCGAATCAACAGCAAAGGCAATATCCGCCAATTCCACCTTCAAAACTGTTGTCCAAAATCTGCTGTTCTTCTTAGTTTCCATTTCATCCTTTTCTTCTGATTTTTCTTTTACAACTTTACGGAAAATATGGTTAGCGGCCATAAAGATTAAATACAGTGCTCCAATGGCTTGAACCTGCCACACGTCTACGAGAAACGAAATCACAAATAAAGATGCAAAACGGAACACAAACGCTCCGGCCAAACCGTAGAATAACGCTTTTTTTCTGTCTTTTTCCGGAAGATGTTTCACCATAATCGCGAGGACGAGGGCATTGTCTGCTGCTAATAGTCCTTCTAGAGCCACCAAGATGAGTAAAACCCAGCTGTATTCCAGTAATAAAGTAAAATCCATTCAAAATTCCTCCTAAGTATTGATTTTTTTCAAATACTCCCTCACGCCATAAAAATAGGCCTCTACTGTAACAGTAAAGGCCTAAAAAAACACAGAAAAGACCTTTACAGTAAAGTAAAGGTCTTGCTAACAACGTTCATGTTGCCAATAAAGCCGGAGAAATAAATTCTCGAAATGACGACTTTATTGTAGCAGCTACTCCCCTTTAAAAGGAAATATTTAATTACTATTAATATACTAAACTGTAATAAAAATGTCAACGCTTTTTATAGGCAATATATCTCTGTATATTTTTTCTCCAGATAATCAATCAGGTAATCTGCATTTAATTCCTCACCTGTTACCTTAACGATTAACTCATTTGGTGTATAGAGTTTTCCATACTGGTGGATATTCCCCTTCAACCATTCTTGTATAATCTCAAATTTGCCCTTTTCAATATTGCTGTAAAGATCTGGAATGTCCTTTTGAACCGCGCGGAGAATTTGGGCTGCATATAAATTCCCTAATGAATACGAAGGAAAATAGCCGATTCCGCCGAATGACCAATGCACATCCTGCAAGACCCCTTCTGTATCAGTCCCAGGCGAAATCCCTAGGTAATCCATCATTTTCTGATTCCAAACCGCCGGTAAATCCCTAGCTTCAATCTCTCCGCCGATTAAGGCTTTTTCAATTTCATAGCGCAGCATGATATGCAGATTATAGGTTAGTTCATCTGCCTCCACACGGATCAAGGATGGCTGAACGGTATTAACCGCACGATAAAATTCCTCAACAGTCACATCTTTCAATTGCTCTGGAAAATACTCATTAAGCTTTGGAAAAAAGAAATGCCAAAATTCCCGGCTGCGCCCTATCATATTTTCTAAAAACCTTGATTGTGATTCGTGAATTCCAAAGGATGCCCCACTCTGCAGCACGGTTTCTTCATAAATAGGATTGACATGCTGTTCATATATACCGTGTCCTGCTTCATGGATCGTCCCAAACAATGCCGAACGGACATTTTTTTCTAAGTATCGTGTTGTTAATCGGACATCCCCAATATTTACTGTCTGCGCAAACGGGTGGACGGTTTCATCAAGGCGGCCTGCCTGCATATCAAAACCAATCAGTGGTAAAATAAACCGATTAAAGGCCTTTTGTTTTTCAATATCAAATGATTGATCGAACACTTTCACTTTTGTAGGCTGGCCATTTTTTCTGATTCGTTCTAATAATTGCACACTAGATTCCCGTAATTTTGCAAATAACGGATCCAATCTTTTCACCGTTAATCCCGGCTCAAACTCATCAAGCAGAGCATCATATGGGTGTTCATTATAACCATATATTTTCGCAAACTGGCGTTTGTAGTCAATAATTTTTTCTAAAAAGGGCAGATAACTGGCAAAATCATTGTTTTCCCTTGCTTCCTCCCAAGCATCATTTGCCTGTGCAGTTAAAATACTATATTCCTTGAAAAGATCAGCGGGTATGGCTTTAGATTTTTGATAATACGTCTTATATTCACGCACCTTTGCCCTTGTCGCTTGATCCAATTGAGAATAATGTTTTTCTAAAGTTAGCGTTTCTAACAAATGGCCCATTTCTGGTGAAACTGACAGTTGAAAGATTTCGGTTCGTAATGTTCCAGTCGCTTTGGCAAAAACGTTCCGGCCTTTTTTCGGTGCTATCACCTTTTGATCCCAATCTGCTAAACCTAAGATACTTGAGTAATGCGTTATTTTCTCGTCTAGAATTTTAAATTGTTCCATTGCCTTTTGCAATGATGATGGTTGAACCACTTTCTCCGCCATTTTTAGACCCCCTTACCTGATATCTGCAGCATCTCATTTATTATAAAGTAAAAATTTAAATAATGGTAAAGTTTTGAAATACTTACTTTTTTTACTTTTGGTTGTACCTATTATTTCTAATAGGCATAATAAGAAAAGGAAAATATTTGGAAAAAAGGATGTGTTACCAACTTGGAAAATCAGAAAAAGAAAAAATCTCATTTTCCTTTTCGTTTAAATATGCTTTTTTTTAGTGTGTTTTTTCTATTTTCCATATTGATACTAAGACTTGGTTTTGTCCAAATTGTTTACGGAGAAAACTTCAAAAGAGATTTGGAGAGAAAGGAAGACATAACTGTAAGTAATCCGGTCCCAAGGGGAAAAATTTATGACCGGGATTACCGGGTGGTTGTTGATAATATTCCAAAAAGTGCGATTACCTTTACAAATGTAGGTTTTAGCCAGTTGGAAATGATGCAAACAGCTAAAAAATTAGCGCATCTCATCGAGAAAAAAACAGATATGGTGACCGAAAGAGATAAACGGGACTATTGGATGATGAAATACCCCGAGCAGGTTAACACCAAAATTACCGAGCAAGAAAAGGCTTTGTATCGTGCCAAAAAACTAACAGATAGTGACCTCTATCAATTAAAACTAGACCGGATCACAGCGGCAGAATTAAATCGATTAACAGAAAAAGATCTTGAGATTTTAGCGATTTATAGGGAATTCAGCAAAGGCGTTAAATTTATACCGGTGATCGTTAAAAACGAAGGAGTCTCTGAGAAGGAATTTGCTGTTGTAAGTGAGAATCTCCAATCCCTTCCTGGTGTTGAAACTACAACTGATTGGGACCGTTCCTATGCCTTTGAAAATACGTTAAGGTCTGTTTTAGGTCACGTGACCAAATCAGGGGATGGACTCCCCGCCGATCAATTAGATTATTTTCTGGCTAGAGGTTATAGCCGTAATGACCGGGTTGGGAAAAGCCAGCTAGAGATGCAATATGAGGATGTCCTGCACGGAAATAAATCAAAGGTGAAAAATATTACCGATAAAGAAGGCAATGTGATTGAAACCGAAACAGTGTTACCAGGTAATAAAGGAAAAGACCTTGTTTTATCCATCGATATGGATTTGCAGATAGCCGTTAATAAAATTATTGAGGAAGAGCTTTGGGCAGCGAAAAGATGGCCTGGTACCCGTTTAACCGACCGAGCCTATGTGGTTTTAATGGATCCGAAAACTGGCGATGTACTGGCTATGTCAGGAAGGAAAATCGTGAAGGACTCAAAAACCGGGAGAACTGAAATGATGGATGATGCCCTGGGAACCTTTACGACGACCTATAGCGTAGGGTCGGCTGTAAAAGGAGCTACCATATTAACCGGCTATAAAACAGGGGCCATTTCACCTAATACTTATTTTGATGATAGAGGGATCAAAATTAAAGGCACGCCTATTAAAAAATCCTATGCTTATTTAGGTCGGTTAAATGAAATTAATGCCTTAAAAAAGTCGTCTAACGTTTATATGTTTCATACTGCTATAAGGATTGGCAAAGGGTATTATGATTATGACAAGCCCCTAAATTTCGCCAATAAAATGGCTTTTGAAACGATAAGGAGTTCTTTTGCCTCATTCGGCTTAGGAACAAGGACTGGAATTGATTTACCGAATGAGCAGACAGGTTTTAAGGGTCAAAGTAAGCTGCCGGGATATTTGCTTGACCTTGTGATTGGACAATATGATACCTATTCGGCCATGCAGCTAGCCCAATATGTTTCAACGATTGCCAATGGGGGCTACCGAATGCAGCCGCATATCGTTAAACAAATCCGAGAACCTGCCCGTGATGGAGAGACGCTTGGGCCTGTATGGAAAGAAATTAACCCTACAGTCCTTAATACGATTGATGTAAAAAAAGAATGGCTCAAACGCGTGCAAATAGGCTTTAAAAAAGTAATGCAAGAACCTGGCGGAACTGCTTACAAGTTTTTCGAAGGTGCCCGATACTCTCCTGCCGGAAAAACAGGAACCGCTCAGGCCTTTTATGATGGGCCCCTGCGCAGTCGTTTTGGCAAAGAACCACCGCCTGTAATGAATTTAAGCCTTGTAAGTTATGCTCCAAGTTCTAATCCAGAGGTGGCGATGGCCGTTTTAGTTCCATGGGCATACGACGGCAAAGAGGATAATCGAGCAAATCTTAAAATTGGCCGTCGTGTATTGGATACGTATTTTCAGATGAAAGGCAAATAGGGTGCATTATCGCACCCTATTTGACCTATTGAAAAAAGCACCAATCGGGTAGACAAACTCACCAATGCTTACCTCTTCCGCAACACTGTTTTGACAGCTTTTTCAATCTCAGCATAGCTTGTGCATCGGCAAATATTTGATTCCAGCCATTCCTTTATCGTTTCATCATCGGCATCGGGATGCTGTTCGATTAACGAGTGACAGTTCATTATAAAGCCGGGCGTACAATAGCCGCATTGAAACGCAAAATTTTCAATAAACTCTTTTTGTATTGCAGTCCCATGAAGACCTTCAATTGTCGTCACTTTTTTCCCAGCCGCTTCGACAGCCAGCATTAAGCACGACTTCATCGGCCATCCGTCAATATTAATTGTACAAGCACCGCAGTCCCCATTTAAACAGCCAGGCTTTGCGCCAGTCAGGCCAAGATAGCTTCGAAGTGCATACAAAAGAATATCAGCTGGACTGACTAACAAAGTATGACTTTCACCATTCACATCTAACGTTATGGAATAAGATCTCAGGGTCCTCTCCTCCCTATTAATACTGTTCCCTATCTAGGGTTTCTAGCGCATCCAACAGCAAATTCCGCAGGACAAACAAACGATATTCACTGGAACCCTCTATATCATCTAAAATAGGCTGAGGCAATGCAGCAATGGCTCCTTCTACCCTTGTTTCAATCGATTGCCCCCTGGTATTGATAGATTCCTCCACTGCAGGTGACCGGAACGGAAATGGGCATAAACCGCTGACAGCTACACGAATTTTTTGATCGATTTTTAAGGCTGCCAACGTAATCAACGGGTAACCTGTTTCCCATTGCTGCCTTCGTTTAACCGTAAAGTAAGGGGCCTGTATATAACGATTTTCCGTAGCCGTTTGAACTAAAAATTCTCCCTTATTCAAACGTAAATGACCTTGAAACACATCATTAATTGGCACCATTTTTTTCCCCTCAGTCCCAATTATCAAGACCATGCTTTCGGCTAATAAAAAGGGCAGAACCGCTTCCCGGTAAAAAATCTGCGCGCAAATATTGCCGCCCAAAGTAATTTTCCCGCGAGCTGAATGATCTGCGATTTCACTGGATGTCTTTGTTAATAGCGGGAAGAGATTTGCTGCTTCTAAACCCGTTAAAGTGAGTGAACTGCCGAGCAATAAATGGTCTCCAAAAACTTGCATAATATTACATTCCGGAATTCCTTTAATATCAATAACAGCCTCCGTGTAGGCTAAGTCAATTCTTCCAAGGGTTATTAATTCAGTCCCTCCAGAAAAATAAAACGGCTGCTTCCCCTGTTGATCTAATTTTTGATATAAATCAACAGCCTCATTTAATGTTTCTGGACGATAATAATCAAAATCAAAGGGAAGCATGATGAGATGCCTCCTTTGCCCTCCAGATTAATTCCGGAAGGAGCGGAAGATTCCGAAGCGATACACCTGCTGCGAGTGATAATGCATTCCCAAGCGCCCCTGGCATCCCCATTAAACCATGCTCTCCGACACCCCGGGCTCCGTATGGCGCGTCTATCTGCGGAGTCTCCACAAAACCGACAAGGTATTCAGGATGCTCTCCGTACCTTAGAGGCCTATAGGTCCTGAGCTGGGGATTCAAGACTCTTCCTAACTCGTCAAAATAAAATGTTTCTCGTCCTGCAAAAGCCAAGCCCATGCTCATCGCTCCCATCACTTGACCAAGGGCAGCTTTTTCGTTCATTACTCTCCCAATATCCACTACTGTACATGCTTTCAGCACACGATACGTATAATCCCTTCGATCTAATTCTATTTCAACCCCATAGGCTGCGACGGTCCAATCCGGACCAGGCTTTCCTTCACCTGTTTCCGGATCTAAATGCGTCAGGTGGCGTAATATAAATTTTCCTCTGCCAATGATTTGACCTCCGATTGAATTTCCGTTCGGGTATTGGTACCCGTAACCCACATCTTTAAAATCAAGCCCAATCGAAGGATCATCCCGCAAAAAAACACGGCTGTTGGCTACCTCAATATCCTCTTTTGGAGCTCGAAGGACACAAGAGGCAATCTCCTTTAACTGTTTTATCACATCCTCCGCTGCATTAAGGACGGCTCTTCCTCCCATGTAAGTCCCTCGGCTGGCAACGGTTTTCCAGTGTTCCGGTGTCGTTTGCGTATCCACTTCCATTCGGACATGGATTTTATCTATGTCCATTTTTAGCCTTTCGGCGAGGATTTGAGCAAGGATGGTCTTTGTCCCTGTCCCTATTTCAATGACACCAGACATCAAATTAAGACTGCCATCGCGGTTGAAGGTAATGATAGCCCCTGATGGAGCGTTAGGGTCTATGGTTGAAGTTTTCCAGCTGCAGCTTACACCCTTTACCCTAACAAATCGTTCATCTATTTCCTTTATGGCTCCTTCATCCCATTTAATTAATTCTCGGGCCTTCTGAATGCATTTTTGCAGGTTACCAACATTGCTTTTATTCAGCATAACCCTTGTCGGCGTGGTATGGCCTGGCATGATTGCATTGATATATCTAAGATCATACGGGTCCATATTTAATCTTTGAGCGAGGATATCCATTGTCCGTTCAATGCAAAATGACAACTCCGAATGGCTAAATCCCCGAAATGGAGAGGCATACGGATGATTGGTATACATGCAGTAGGAATTACACCACACATTTTCAATATTATAAGGACCGGTGCAATCCACGGCTCCTGATCGCGTTACATCAATTGCCTTATCTGAATACGCACCGCCATCCCATAAATATTGAATTTCTGCTGCTGTTATTTTCCCATTCCTGTCTGCCCCTAGTTTAATAGTGGCATCTAGTCCGATGTGACATGGGGAAGTGATGATATCTTGTTCCCGTTCATTTAATATTTTGACTGGCTTTCCTCCGACCGCCTTAGAAGCAAGGTATGCAAGGACCTCCAACTGTACAGCGGCTTTGCCTCCATAAGCTCCGCCTACCAATGGAGTATGGACTACAATCTTGCCAATATCCTCCTTAAAGTATTGGGCTATAAGCTCTTTGACCATAAATGGAGCTTGTGATGAGGTCATAATCATGATTGTCCCATCCGGCTTGATTTCGGCGGTTGCACATCTTGTTTCTATGGCTGCATGATCAGAAGGTGCAAAGGAAAAGTTCTCTTCCACTACGATTTCACTCGCTGCCCAGCCCGCTTCCATATTCCCTTTACGTATTTTAATAAGGGTGGCGATATTTGTCCCTGGAACAGGGTGGGAATCTTTATCTTTATCATAGTTTCCAAGCCCTTCATGGACCAGCGGTGCCACTTCTTTAAATGCCTGGGTTGGCGAATTGACAACTGGAAGTAATTCATATTGAACCTTTATTAAGTCCGCGGCCTTTTTTGCCTGGGCAGGGGTATCTGCTACAACAAGTGCCACGGGTTCACCATGGTACCGAACCTTATCAACGGCTATTGGCGGCCGATCCCTGATAGCCTCACCTGTTAATGGGAAATGCTGGCCAGCAAGGATCGCTCTGACACCGGGGACTTGGGATGCCTCTATTGTGTTAATATAGACGATTTTTGCATGACCATAGGGACTGATGACCATTTTTCCGGACAGCATTGGATTATTATAATAATCGTTCGTATACTTTGCACGACCCGTCACCTTTTCAAGTGCATCTTTGCGGATAACACTTTTCCCAATAACCTCCACAGTTCAACCTCCTAACACTTGTTGCTAATCTGGAATGGTCCAAAGCAATTCTATTCTTTCGTGCAACGGTTTTCTCCATACTTCAATCATTTGTGCCATTACACTAACCGCTATTTCAACAGGACCCTTTGCACCTATTGCCACACCCATTGGTGAAAATATCCCTCTCGGAATGTCCTCGCTATTTAGCAATCTCCTTGTTCGTTCTCTTGGTCCCAAAACACCTAAGTATCGAATATTTTTATTTAGGATTCTCGTCAACAATTCTTGGTCTCTTTTGAATTGATGGGTCATTATGACAACAAAATCATAGGGTGAAAAGGAAATCTGTTGAAGGAGATCGATAGGAAAACCTTGCAGAATTTTGGCTGCCGAAGGAAAATGTTCTTTCTGGCAAAATGTTTCCCGCCAATCACAAACCACTACTGAAAAACCGGTTTCAGCTGCTAATGAGACAAGTGGTCTTGCATCTGGTCCTGCACCGAAGATAATTAAGCGCGGCTTAGGATAAAACGTTTGTTGAAAGACTGCCGAGCCATCCCTTGTGATGCTGCCGCTTTTAGAAGTAAACTCGATCGTCGGAAGCGGACCCGACCAGTTTCCAAACGGCTCCCCATCTTCCTCGATAAAAACATATTCCCCGAGATCATCCAGCTTTTTTAAAGCAATAACAGGCTTATGCTTGCTAAGAAGTTCTTTAACCATATGAAGATCCTCTGTTAATTGCTCGGTAACCGGTTCGATTAAAATATCAATCGTGCCATTGCAGCCCGCCCCTTGCCCCCAATCCAAATCATCCTCCATATACATATCGTATTGGAGAATTATCGCCTCTTGTTTCTTAAAGACCTCCCTCACTTTTAAGGCCAGGTCCTCTTCCAAGCAGCCGGCTGTTAACATTCCTTTTTGAGTTCCATCTGAAAAAAATAGCATTGAGGAACCTTCTTTTTTGTATGCAGAACCTTCGACACCGATGATTGTTGCTATGACTTTTTCCTCAGGGTAATCAAGAACATCTAAAATTTGATAAAAATCCTCCACACTTTCCCCCCACTTTTAGATTTATAAATTCCCTATTGTTATTTATATTAAGAAGTAAGCTATTCCTAGAATGAAATCTTTATTAATTAATGACGGAAAAATTCCGAAATTGGCCCTTTAAATTATCTATTAAAAACCTTCTTAAACTATTAATTAATCCTTCATAGTTTGTTCATATTTATCTATTAAGATATAAATAGGTTCTCTTAAAGAACCTTTTAACCTCCGCCCCCCTTAATATAGATTAGGTTTTAACCTGCCCGGCATTTGCCGGGTCATTTTTTTTGCTTAAAAAGAAAAGCACGCACATCGAAATGTGCGCGCTTATTTTTAATTAGCGGAATGAATGAGATTGGTGTTGTTGAAATGTTTGGGTTTGAAAAGCAGGATTTATATTTGTAACTGTTTGATATCCGAATGTCCCCATTTGTCCCGTTAATTCTCTCTCCAATTGATTACACTGAGCAATAACTTCTTGACAGCGTTGAATCGCCATCTCATGCCCTTGTAAGCTTTGTTGAATCGTTTGAACCGCCATTCTTTCTTTTTGCAGCATTTGCTCGAGCATACGAACATTTTGCTGCTCATTTTGCAGCATTTGCTGGTATTGCTGATTACTTAACTGTGTTTGCTGGATAAGTTGCTGCGAGAGTTGACGGCATTGATTAACGTGTGTAATCGTATGTTGAGTGTTCATGTATTTACCTCCAATTTTTTGGATATCAGATGCAATACAAACCCTTAAGAATCAACGGGTTGAACCTTCAACCCAAGATTATATTTCGCACTTTTAGAGGTTTTCATTCGGAACAAAACTTCCAATAAATGTGTGGAGTTATCATATTATTTTAGTGAAAAAATAAGAAAAATAGATGTACCCCACATAATGATTGCAGACAACTTATTTAACATAAGAATGAATGTCCCTGATGAGTCAAGCTTACCGATCATTTTTCCTGCTAATGCCAAACTAAAAAACCAAATCCACGATACAAGAATACGGGAAAGCATAAAGATTATTTTCGCAGTATCAATATAGGCTAACGAACTTGTTCCAATCACACCAATCGTATCTATGATGGCAACAGCAAACACAGACATTTTGGACGCCTAAGGGGAGAATGAGCCCTAACGCTAGTAAAAAGCCATGAATCGCAGCACTTATCATGATGATCTCCTCTATCATTTTCTATCTATACGTATACTTCTATCTATCCCTGTCAATAACAATACCAATGAATTTTGAGAGGGTGGCTAGTATGAATGGTATTTATTTTATTAATGATCGTATAAGCATCGATGGACGAACCAGAGAAGAAAGCGTTAGTATACAAGAACAATCCATAAAAAATTATCTTGCCGAACAAAATATCCAAGCTGTTACTTTGAACCCTTACCAGTTGAAGGAGTATTACTCCGTCCCTCATGCCCTGCTGTACGATTTGCGCAAAGAGAATACCTCGTTCGACTATTTTATCTATTATTCCTTGCAGGCTGTTGAAGATTTTATTTATACTTATCCAGCAAAATGGCTTATTTTAAAAAGCTATTTCCACGAATTCATTATGATTGATAAACAAAACGACTTGAATCAGCAACAAGCGATTTAATCAAGAGAAGATTTATTCGCAGACCGGCGATAAAAAATCGCAAAATTTATAAAAAATATGATTAATACATAACAGCCATAAATCCCAAAGGAATAAAGCTTGTTTTTGTTAAAAAGTAAGCCGGCATAGGACAATATCAGGATATTGGGAATTTTCCCCACAAGTGAAGCTGTAAAGAAAATAATCGCTTTTACTCTACTTAATCCGCAGATTATATTTATTATTGGTGCGGGAATAACAGGGATAAGACGGCAGGTTAGAATTGCAATAAACGAATTTCGGTTTAGCAATTCTTCATATTCTTTTATTTTTGAATAGTAAGCCAGCTTTCTTTCAGCCCAATCTCTGAAACCATAACGGCTCAAATAAAAGAAACCCATTGTGCCGGCCATAGCCCCTGTTAAAGATATAAATACACCTTGCGTAATCCCAAATACTGCACCAATAACACCTGCCAAAACAGGAAAAGGGACAATAGGAAAGAAAACACAAATAGCAACTAATATCATGCTGACGATAATTGACCAGCTGCCACCATGTTTAACAACTTCTAACAACACATCTCTTTGAAATAAACCAATCGCGATAATTACGAGCAGAATACAAATGCTGATAATTCTTTTTTGCACGGATTCCCCTCCGCGTTCACATTATTACCCATCTTATAATCTCAATAATCGTACCTCTAAGAGGGATATCAAAAACAAGTGGGGTTATTCGCTTTTTTCCGTCCTATAAGGAAGCCAAATGGTAACAGTTGTCCCTTCCCCTTCTTCACTTTCAATATCGATTCGTCCTTGATGTGCTTCTATAATCCTATAGCAGGTCATTAAACCAAGGCCAGTCCCTCTTTCCTTTGTCGAGTAAAACGGCTCGCCAAGCTTCGATAATCGTTCTTTGGGGATACCACAACCGTTGTCTTCAATTTTCACCGTCACACCCGTACTATCAGCCATGACCCTTATTTGAACCTGCCCCCATTTAGAAAGTGACTCAAGGGCATTTTGGATGATATTTAGGAACACCTGTGTTAAGGAATTCGAATCACCCATAATAGAAAGGATAGGTTGGCCAACTTCTAAATACAACCCTTTTTGCTCCAGTTTAGCCTCTGTCTGTAATAGTTGTACAACCTGTTTAACTAATTGGTCAACAAAAACTATTCTTAATTTTTTTGTATGTGGTTTAGCCATTGTTAAGAATTCAGAAATAATGGCCTCCACTCGCTGTAATTCATCCAAAACAATTTTTAAATAAACCGGATTCATTTCTTGTTCCGTATTTAAGAGCTGCATAAAGCCCTTGATAGGTGTTAATGGATTTCGAATCTCATGGGCAACGGCGGCGGCCATTTGTCCAACCACTGCTAATTTTTCCGACTTTCGCAGTCGGTCCTGCGTTTCCACCCGCTGCTCAATATCCCGTGAAACCGTGACAATCTCCTTCACTTCTCCTGTTTCTGTACACACTAGCGCCTTAACCGTTGATTCAATCCATATAAAAGAACCGTCCTTCTTGCGGCAACGGTAGGTTATAAGTTTCGTTTCTTCAATATGGTCACAAATTTGCTGTTTTCTTAATTCGATTAGGTCATCAGGATGGATCAATTCTAGAGGACTTTTTTCAATCATTTCTTCGGGTTGATATCCCAGTACGGTTTTAACTGAAGGAGAAATATAAAGGCAGGAAAAATCAACTTTATGTAACATGATGATGTCAGAAGAATGCTCGGCAAGGAGCCGGTATTTCTTCTCTCTATATTTTAAAGCGTTCTCCATATGTTTTTTCTCAGTGATGTCGAGAACTTGACCGAGTAAATATTCCTCACCCGTCAATTGTTCATGTATTTTCGATACTGTTAATACCCCCGTTTTAATTTCCCCCGACTTGTGGATATACCTCTTTTCCAGCTGATATTCATCCCTTTTTCGATCTAATAATTCTCCAAATAATTGTGCGTCAGCTGCCATATCATCAGGGTGGGAAATCTTTTCCATTGACAATTTTTCCAATTCATCGGGCGAATAACCAACAAACTCGCAAAACGCTGGATTAAATTGAACCATGGTTAAATCTATTGAACTTATTAATTGCGGAATCCGGGATTGATAAAAAACCGCTCGAAACAATGTTAAATTAAACATCTAAACCTCCAACCATTCCATTCCATTTTTTCAATATTTTGAGGTCTCTGTCATTTAGAAAAAAAGACACTTTATAAGTATATAGCGAATTGGGCAATTCATAAAGTACTAATTTTTTAATTTTTAGAAAACTAAAAAGGATGTCACCGCGGTAATAACGCTTTAAGACATCCTTTTTTAAATCTATTAATTTATAACCGTTCTAGCGCCCAAATATCTAGGTTTCCAATAAGTGTTGGTCATATCTGCAATCGAAACACCAGAAGATCCAGCTTGAATAAATTTATTATTGCCTAAATAAATGCCTACATGTGTAGGACCAGGGGCGTAGGTTTCAAAGAATACGAGATCTCCTGGATTTGGGTTACTAACCGGTTTTAATCCAGACCATTGTGTTGCTGCGGTCCTTGGAATGGTGATTCCTACTTTAGCAAATACGTAGCTCGTATAGCCGCTGCAATCGAATCCAGCAGGCGTGTTTCCTCCCCATAAGTATGGAGTACCGATATATTTATTTGCCTCGTTAATGACCATTTGCGCGTTTGCAACTGTAGTTTCAGGTGCTGTTGTACTAGAAGTAAAAGTAGATACCTTCAAGACTTGTCCTACTAAAATAGTATCCGATGCTAAGTTATTGATTGTTTTAAGCTGTGTAACGGAAATATTAAAGCGAGAACTAATTTTCCAAAGCGTGTCACCGCTTTGAACGGTATAGGTGGTAACATGGCTATGCGGTGCTAATAATGATAGTCTTTGATTTACATAGAGGGTATCGCTTGTTAGGTTATTCCAAATTTTTAAATCAGCTATTGATATTTTGTTAGCCTGCGAGATTTTCCAGAGGGTGTCACCTGATTGTACTGTATAAATAAGTTCATGGGCACTTGCAGTACCAGTAAATGATGCAAATAAAATGCCTGCAGTTGCAGCAGCTATCAGAAGCTGTTTTTTCATAGATGATAGCTCTCCTTTATTTCGTTAATTGTTACTTTTATACTAAGCGAGAGCTGTATTTGGTTAAAATACCAAAGATATGGTTTTCAATACATCTGTACCCAGAAAAGGAAAAAACAGCACTTTATGTGACAACCACTATTATAGTCAATTCCTAATATAGTAAGGGTTATAGCCTCAACCTCTTAAAATCTATTATTTTTTCTTCATCAAATTGTAACACACTTGTAATATTTTGCGATTTATATATGAATGTAGAAATATTGTAACAAACCCTTCAGCCACGACAGAATCGCTTATTTATAATTAACCTATAGAAACACCATTAATGGTAAAAAAATAAATGAATTTTGGTGATGAAGATGCAAGATATTGGTAAAGGACATCCACATACAATGGGACATCCACATACAATGGGACATCCACATAGAGCAGGAAAGAAAATAGATTATGATCTCAACCCATTTATTGTCATTTGGGAAGTAACAAGAGCTTGTGAGCTTAAATGTGTTCACTGTCGGGCCGATGCTCAGCTAACTAAAGATCCACGAGAACTTTCACATGAAGAAGGAATCAACTTAATTGATCAAATATACGAAATGGATAATCCTATGCTGGTTTTCACTGGCGGGGATTGCATGTTGAGAGAAGATCTATATGAGATTGCTGATTATGCAATCAAAAAAGGAATGCGTGTCTCAATGACACCTAGTGCTACAAGTAATGTAACAAAGGAAAAAATGAAACAGTTTAAGGAGGTTGGTCTATCTCGGTGGGGATTTAGTTTAGACGGACCTACACCGGAAATCCATGACCATTTTCGCGGTACACCTGGATCATTTGATTTAACGGTTGAGAAAATTAAATACTTAAATGAACTTGAGATGCCGTTACAAATAAACACGGTCATCTCTCGCTATAATTATGATTCTCTTGAAGAAATGTCAAATTTAGTGGCCGAGCTAGGGGCAGTAATGTGGTATATTTTTCTGCTTGTTCCTACAGGAAGAGGACAAATAGATGCTTGTATCTCTCCTGCTGAACATGAAAAGGTATTCCGTTGGCTTTATGAATTAAGCAAAACAGCACCATATGATATTAAAACTACTGCGGCACAGCATTACCGCCGCGTTGTTCTGCAGCAAAAAACTCGAGATCACCTAATTGAAAAAGGTGAAATCCACTACGAAGATTCGATTACGACAGACTTTGCTTCCATGCATGATGGCTTAAAGCGAGCCCCAAAAGGAGTTAATGATGGCAATGGCTTTGCGTTTATTACACATATTGGTGATGTTGTACCTAGTGGCTTGCTGCCAATCGTTGCCGGTAATATTCGTGAGACACCACTTGCTGAAATTTATCGTGAATCAAAAGTATTTAAGGAACTTCGCCAGCCAGATAACTATAATGGAAAATGCGGCGTTTGTGAATACAACAAAATTTGCGGTGGCTCCCGCTCAAGGACCTATGCAGTAACTGGTGATTATTTGGAAAGTGAACCATTCTGCGTTTACATTCCCCAGGCATTGCGAAATAAAGAAACAGCACCTACTGTCTAATTTGAATAGAAAAGGCATTCCNNGGAATGCCTTTTCTATTCAATTAGCCCCGTATCCTCAATTTGTACTTTTGATTTAACCTTAAATACAACATTTAAATATAAGCTTTTCCATTGTTCCCAATCATCATCATTAAAATGCCGTGAACGATAGCGCAGCCCGAATCCGATCGGATCAATATTAGATTTTTGAATCTTGACAAGAAGATTTTCAATCCGCTTATTTATAGATTTTTGTGCGGCTTTCTCAAAGTCCGATAAATTCTTAATAGGTACCCGTTTTGATGCTTCTTCCAAATTGCCCTCCATCGACACATTTATCTTTACATAGGGAGTTCTACCTTTTGGTGTAAAAAGCTTATATTTTGTTTTTACTTTATGTGTATCGATGACAATGGTTGTATCCCCCTTCTTGACTCTAATGGCACTCTTTTGTTCACGATTCCTTAGAAAATTTAACATTTTGGTTTCCTCTGGTTTAAGGGTCAGTTTCAATGTGCTTTTATTAAATAACCCAACACTATTTATTTCAAATAAGTCATTTTTTGCCTTCACAATTGGCATGATTGGGTCTATTCCTCTTTCAATTAACCTGTACTTCAAATCAAATAAAAATTCTGAGGCTATATAGGGAGTCTCTGACCCCTCCTTCCCTAATGATAGAAATAGGGCATTGGAAGGGATATGCTCTGATTTTGGTTTTACTTTTAATACATCCAATGCTGTAGGTTTAGCAATATTCACCCAAGCAATTTTTTGTATGTCCCTGCGCCGCGTAAACCAATAATACATGCCAGCATTTCCTCTTTTTTTTACTAATTTCTCACTGAACACGCATACTTTGGCATGGCTGAAATCAATTTCTTTATCCATCTTTGTTTTAATAATTCGTACTGCTTCAGACATAGAATTAGCATTTTGCGAAACAATTTGATATTGACTCGGACTCTCTTTGGAGGTACCAGGAACGGCAAACTTTAAGCTTACTAAATACTTTTTCGAACTATCCTTTGCTTCATCCACACCAATACTAACAACAAAAAATCGCTTATCAATGTCTTTGAACCCACAACCGCCTAAAACGAAGCTCATCAGCAGAAAAAGGATTGCGTATCTCCATTTGGTTAGGGTTTTCACGCTATTCTCCTCCTAGCCCAAATAAAGAAAATGATTACGAACAGTATTTCAAAGAATAGCCGAATAATTAACCAATATACAGCTATTTTCATTAAAAGAATTGAATTTAGATAAATGATTCCGACTATAGAGATACCTGTGAATACACTAAGGATCATCCGATTTTTTCTCTTACTGATTTGTTCCCTAAAGGTTCCTTTTAACAACTCAAGAGCTACATGCCAATGTATTGAAATACTCATTAGTGAAATGCTCATATAAAACATAAGAAATATAAAGATAACCCGTTCAATCGGGCTGTACACCAATCTCAGTGAATCCGCAGTGCTGATCCATGGCTAAAGATATTGTTGTGCACCGTCTGAACCATGAAAGCCAATTGGAATTAAGAAGGTCGTAAAGGCATTTATTAATCCTAAGACTGTGATAATTATAAAATTCCAAACTTTTAGTTTACCTTTTATCACACGATTAAATATTATTAAATTCCCATATCCGGAAAAGCAGTAGGTGGCCGCAGCAAATGCCTTTAAACTTGGCCATTTAAAAATATGGGTACCTACTTCAAGTATCGAATCCCAGTTAAGGAATTCATTTGTATATGCCTTAAAAATAATAAATAAAATCAGTGGTGTATTAAGAAATAGTACAATCTCAAGTAAATACATTACCCTTTCAGTTGGCATCTGGATGATTAGAAAAATAGCTGCTAAATAAATTAAAAGGAGCAGGAATTTAGGCATTTCAGGGTTTACAAATCGAGCCAAAATATCAATAAAGCCAACAAGTGTCAGAAGACCAGCTGAAAACCACAGCAGTTGAACGCACCCAAGATGGAGGATCTTCAGCCAGCGGTGTTTTGTGTTGTCTAGAATTTCGGGAAGCCCTTGTTCCGAGAATTTGGTGATCGCTGTACTGTAGAAGTAGGTAAGGGCAACACCTATAGGGATGGACAGGATGGTGGCCATAACAGCCCCTTCATAACGATACCTAATTAGAATCTTGGGAACGAAAATAATCACATTTATAATCATGTTTAAGAAAATTAAATAAAGATAATATCGGTTTATTGCCCTCACCTCCTCTTCTTCCCCTACTCTTTATTTGGTTTAGTTTGGACTAAGGTAAGAAACGGGGTTCCAAAGCTATCTAGTTTGACCATGTAGGCTACAATCATCATGAATCCAACTACGACTCCGACTAGACCGAATATAGTTGCAAATGCTAACACAATGTATTTCATAATTCGCAATGTAAAACTAAAAGCATTAATCGGGACAACAAAGTTTGAGATGGCTACAGCAGATGTGATGATAATCATAATATTGCTGACTAGACCTGCCTCTGTTGCTGCCTGTCCTAAGATCAAGCCGCCTACAGTTGTGGCAGTCGGTCCAATAGCCTTAGGCAGGCGGATACTGGCCTCTGTCAGCATCTCCATCATGATTAACATTATCGTTACTTCAATAAAGGAAGGATAAGGAACCCCTGTCCGGCTCCCTGCAATACTTATGGACAATTGAACCCTAAATAACTCCGGATTATAACTGGTTACTGCCACATACAGTCCTGGGAGAACTAGACTGGTAATAAAGCCGATATACCTTAATAGCTGGAGGAACTTTGTTACCCAAAAGGTCTGATAAATATCTTCCATTGATGCCATGAAATCCTTCATTACCGTAGGCAAAACAACGGCAAATGGACTTCCGCTTACTAGCAGTATTATTTTACCGGCTGCTAAATTTACGACTACTCGATCGGGTCGCTCCGTTACCAGCATCATTGGAACTAAGGCTCTATTGCTCTTTTTGATTAATTCCAAAAGCTGCTCACCCGTTTCAAACATCTGAACATCGATTTGAGACAAAAAATCCTTAATCCTTTTCAGTGTATCAGGGTCCGCAAGCTTTGAATCATGAACTATCATCACTTTCGTTTTTGAAAGTTTCCCCACTGTTGTTGATTCAATCTGTAAGGAAGGCTCAGGGTAGCGCTGGCGGATTAACCCTAGATTAGTTGGCAAGCTTTCGCTAAAACCAGATTGCGGGCCCTGAATGGTCGTTTCAACAGTTGTATCTAAAACAGAATTGTTTCGGTCGGCTTTACTATCAAGGAGGTATACCTCATCCCTGTAAAAAAGGATCGTCACACCCCTAAGTAACTCTTCCTGTGTATCTTGTTGATTATCAAAGGGTTTTATTAACGGATGCGATTCAAGATAAGCTAAGAATTGGATAGAATCTTCTATTTCATAAAAGGGGATTATTAACTTTTGCTGAAAAACTTTTTCATCACAAATGGTTTTAATATATAGAACTTCAATCCTTTTTTTCTTTGAATGGAGTTCCCTTTTGTATGACATCCTCTGATAGTGACAAGTTTTCCTTAAGGTTATCTTTGATCGATTTACTAGATGGCATTTTTATACCTCTCCGGGCTTCTTTCTTCATAATTTCCCACGGCTATTGCCATTTTATTCTAAAAAATACCCCCCTCTTCAATTAGCAGCTATAATCCCATATCCATGGTTAAGTTTCCTCGATTTTGGGAATGTT
Source organism: Bacillus sp. AFS037270 (assembly GCF_002585305.1). The sequence goes on from NZ_NUNF01000030.1 coordinate 79,383, forward strand.
GTTTTTAGGAATATTTAGGAAGGGAAATTCACTAGATGCAGCCCATTAATTTGAAAGAAAAACATGTTTCTAAAGGTCTTTTTCAATTTATTTTCCCTTTTTCATTGAAATCCAGCGCTTCCCGCACAGTAATAGATTATTTACAGGAAATGAATTTTACCCTTTTTCGTTTAGATGATGTGGATATGGAAAATACCTATTATGGAGGATTCCGTTTGAATCATAGCGATATCGAGAATTATTTTCTCCCTTTAACAGCTAATTTTCTCTTTCCCATTACACAGCTGGAAAAGGGCTTTCAACGATATTCTAAAAAACTTAATGTAGATGTTCAGTTAAAGACTGAACAATCCTCTATTCCATTTAAAATCCATTCAATCGACATCACTATTTGCCCATTTGGCCTAGGTTTTTTAACTTTACGTACGGAAATACAAACTATTTCTTTCTCACAATCAATTGAATTTGCTGAATGTATGAGAAAAATTAAGGACGAGACTAATAATTTTGAGCTTGATTTTGACGGATGTACATATCCAACTATCATCAACTTCATAGTAAGTCGTTTTTGCCAACAGCTTCCTAACTTTTTTAACAATGACGATGTCCTTTTCTTGGAAAAAGAAAAAATGTTTGTTCAATCCTTATTGTCTATTGAAGCCACAGAATCAATTAACCTAGTTGATCTTTACCGATTTGGCACATTATGCGGCTATGATTCCACTGGGAAACCTTATGTAAATGCCAATAACTTGGAGTTTATTTCACACTTTCTTCAGGGATACACGTATGACCGATTTGCACCAACATCAAATTATCTTATTCAACAAAACTGTCTAGTTGGTTTGACGACATCAGAAATAACGGTTTATTCATGTTCTCAGACCCAACGTTTTTACGGATTTTATTATTATGCTTTGCTGCTTAGCCTTTTTCATAAATTGGTGTTATTAAAAATAGCAAATAGCTATTCCGCCATCCATATTGAGCAGGATAAACAAAAGATAGAGTGCCTGCTTTATCAATTAAACTCCTTTACGTCTAATTACTTTTATACGGTTTACCCGCTTACTTCCGAAGGACAAGAAATTTTCAAACTAATAAGAAAAAGCTTTCGTATTGATCAATTGTATGCTAATACCAAGGACATTTTATTTAGCTTGGTTAAGTATGAAGATAATAATGTCGCGAAAAATGACAGTATGTTATTGTTAGTATTAACTTTATATACGGTTATTTGCGGAATTTTTAGTATGAATCTATTCACCCATGATTTACAAGGAAATATAGAGTTGGATCATTTTAAATCCTATAACCCCTTCGAATATTTTGCGGTTTTTATCGTCTTTAGCGGAATAATCGTGGTAGGTACACTAGCCATTAAAGGAATCATTCAATGGTATCAAAACATTACGAATCGTAAAAAATGGGTCCGGAATACGGTTTGGTCCTCGAAAAAGAAGAATTAGGACAAAATGGGCTTTTCTTTTTTTGGCAATCCTATATAGTGAAGGTATTGATGTTTAAAAGGAGATACACTGATTTTATGTTAAGAACAATGGCGGTCGATCAGCAAAACCAACTGATCAAAGATATAGAAATTGAAAAACTAGTTAACGGGGAGTATCTCTGGTACTGGGTTGATTTTCACCAGCCTACCGAAGAAGAGAGCAATTATTTGCGAACTCCCTTTTCTTTTCATCCTTTAGCAATCGAGGATTGTATGCATCACCTGCAGCGTCCCAAACTCGACTACTATGACGGATATACTTTTTTTGTCACCCAGACCTTGAATTCCATACCCACAAGGAAAGAAGAAGTAGACTTTTTTCTAGGTAAGAACTTTATCATTACCTTTCACCATCAGCCTAGTTCGGAAATTGATGAAGTTTGGAAGAGATTAGTTCTTAGTGAAAACTTCGAGAAATGGGATGCATCCCATGTGTTTTACTCTGTCTTGGATAATATGGTTGACAATTATTTTCCGCATGTTTACCAAATTGAGGATATGTTAAATGAACTTGATGATAATTCGAAAAGAAGATCAATGGAAGACTTGCTTGAGGACTTATTTGAAACGCGGCACAGTCTTTTGTCCTTAAGGCATACTGTTACACCGATGCGAGATCTTTTATATAGGATTCTTAACTCACAAAGAGAAACATACATAAAAGGAAAAACAGAATACTTTTCAGACATTCATGACCATTTACTTAAATTAACAGAAATGATTGAAGCTAATCGGGAATTAACCACCGATATACGTGACAGCTATATCTCTTTAAATTCCCATCAAACCAATCACGTGATGAAGGTGTTAACCGTCATCACCACGATTTTCATGCCAATCACATTTATCGCAGGCTTATATGGGATGAATTTCCGCTATATGCCGGAGCTGACTTGGAAATATGGTTATCCCTGGGCGCTAATTATCATGGCACTTATTACAATTGGGATGTCATTATGGTTTAAAAGGAAAGGCTGGTTCAAATAATATAGAGCGCAAGTGTCCTTAAACACTTGCGCTCTTGTTATTCAACTTACTTCCAATCCTCATAAGAAACCGTCCCACCCGTTAAATCAATGGTATTCCGCTCTCCCTTATAAAAAGTCTTTCCATCTTTTTCAACGACAAAATTATCATACGTATAGATCTTCTGTCCATTTGGCATCTGAATAACCACTTTTTCTCCTAATTTCTCTTGAGGTTCTTCGATTTTTATTGAATTTTGATAATAATAGCTGAAGACAAAGAAACTAACTGTTAAGATCCAACTAACTACTATGAAAAAAAATAGACCCTTCCACGAAAATTGCTTTGTTTTATGTTGATGGTATAGCTCTAATCTGGTCAACTTTTTCTCCTCCCATTTTTATAAAGCAGGTTCAATAAAAGTTTGCCCCTTTTTTTCAAAATATTTTGTATTTCATTCATACCCAAATTCCCTTATTTTTATCCCTAAAAAGGGAATTTTCGACCCTTGTTAACCTATGCGTCATTAACTTAAAAGTTGACCATAAACTCATTAAAACCACTTATTTAGACAAGATTAGGTATAATAAGAGAGAGCACAAACTGAAAGGGGTATTGAAATGGTGCAAATAAATTCTGAAGAAATAATGAAGTTGATTGCTGATTTGGTTTCAATTCCGAGTCCATCCGGAAATACAAATGAGGTAGTGACATTTGTAGAGAAATTTTTAAAAGAGTTACAGGTTGATACATATCGAAATCGAAAGGGTGGATTAATTGCCACCATCGAAGGACAGGATAAAAGCAAACATCGGATGTTGACTGCCCATGTAGATACACTTGGGGCTATGGTGAAGGAAGTAAAAGCAAATGGAAGATTAAAAATTGACCTTATTGGCGGTTTCAGATATAACTCGATCGAGGGTGAATACTGCCAAATTGAAACACAGAATGGCAAGAAATATACCGGAACGATCCTCATGCACCAAACTTCAGTCCATGTTTATAAAGACGCCGGAAAGCTTGAGAGAAATCAAGATAATATCGAAATACGCATTGATGAAAAAGTACATACAGCAGATGAAGTACGGGCACTTGGAATTGAAGTCGGTGATTTCGTTTCGTTTGACCCCCGTGTAGAACTTACCCAGAGCGGCTATATCAAATCCCGCCATTTGGATGACAAAGCAAGTGTAGGCATCCTTCTTCAATTGATCAAAAAAATCAAAAGTGAAGGAATTACGCTGCCGTATACGACTCATTTCTTAATATCTAACAATGAGGAAATTGGCTATGGAGGAAATTCCAATATTACACCAGAAACAGTCGAATATTTAGCTGTCGACATGGGAGCAATGGGTGACGGCCAGTCTACAGATGAATATACGGTTTCTATTTGTGTAAAGGATTCTAGTGGTCCCTATCACTATGAATTACGCAAACAATTAGTTCGCCTTGCCGAAGAAAATAAAATCGGCTATAAACTCGACATTTATCCCTTCTATGGATCAGATGCTTCTGCGGCAATTCGTTCAGGCCATGATATCGTCCATGGCTTAATCGGACCGGGAATTGATTCATCCCATGCGTTTGAACGAACACATGTATCTTCGATTGAAAATACAGCCAAGCTTTTATACTATTACGTTCAATCTAATTTAGTTATTTAATGTTGGCATCATCATAAAACATCAGCCGGCAAGCATTCAACCGGCTGATTCTTACCACCATTCCGTTCATTAAAATCTCCTTAAAATTAAACACTTTTTCATATTTGTCATTTATAATCAAAGAAACGTTGAATGAAGGTGTGATATACATGAAACAAGGTTCCCTTTCGCAGAGAAAAAGCGGCTTATTTGCGAATTTAATTGCTAATCCAAAAGAAAGGCGAAGAACCAATTTATTTTTTATGATAATGGTTGGGCTAATTTTGGCTGAAGTATTGTTTGTTTATTTCAATCAACAACAGCTAATGACCCAAGATTTCCGACACTACAAGGGAACATTTAAGCAGTTTGGTTCCATTGCTCAAATAGGTTTCTATACTGCGCTTTCTATTTATCCAGTTTTTCTTTTATTAAAAAGTAAACAGATAAAAGGGATTAAATGGGGAACAATCGAGTTAAAAACGGGATTACAATTTATTGGTAAACTGGTTCGTATATGGCATGTTCCTATTGCATTACTGTCAACTGGTATCGTTTTTCTCCATGTTTATATGGCTATTTTGCGTGGATTTAAGCTGGATTTCACTTATATTTCCGGAATTGTGACAGTCCTTGTTCTCCTTCCACTGATGTATATGGGTTTTATGCGCTTTAAAAGAAAGGATCGCAATTGGCATTTCAAACTTGCCATCACTTTCTTGATTTTATTTTTCATCCATGCTAACTTCTCTTAACCATTCTTCACTAGTACTATAGGAGAAAAAACGTTATAATAACGTTGAATTGTTATAACTCATCACTAGGAGATGAAGAAATGTTTTCTAATATTGGTGTACCCGGATTAATCTTAATTCTAATTGTGGCTTTAGTTATCTTTGGTCCAAACAAACTTCCTGAAATCGGACGAGCATTTGGGAAATCGATTCGCGAATTCAAAAAGGCAACTGAAGGAATTGCTGATGATATAAAAGAAGAAATTAAAGAGGATATTATCGAGGCAAAGAAAGACCAAATCAATTTAAAGAAGTAATGAATAAACATGAGGCATCCCCATTCGTAAGGGGATGCCTCATGTGTTACCTTCTTTTTGTCATGGCTTGGAATTGATTGATTAATTTTTTTCTAGAATCGGGATTGCGCAGCAAATATGCTGCACCTAAACCAATGGTTGTCATCATCAATGATTTTCTTTTCATTTTTATCATCCTCCTTGGAATGCCATCATTAATTAATTTTTCCTTAGAACGACGATATTAGTACCTATAAAGAAGAGAAGTTAATTCCAATTAGGAAATTGACTTTTGAACACATTTACCTAAAGACGCTCCTGAACGTTTTTTTACTTTGCCAGTTTTTCTTTCATTAGCTGATTATGCTGTTTGGTTTGTTCTAACAGTTGATTTAAGAGAATGGCTGCTCGTTTGCTTTCCTTTTTATCAACAGCTATTCTTAGCTCATGGAAGGTTTTCCAATGGCCCATTTCTTTCCCGCCATGTGATTGTTTAATAAACTCCTCTTTTGTAATCTTGCCCGATTCAAATTGCTTCTTCAGAGCTTCCATTTTCGCTATTCTTTCTTTTTTCCATTGCTCACGTTTGGCGGAATTTTCAGGGCTCATCCATTGGTTTCGAAGATTTTTCTTTTCCTCAAGAACCCTCGTCCATTCGGCCTTTTTTTCAGGGGTATATTGGCTAACCCATGCAAGAAGCTTTTGCTCTCTTTCCGCCATCATTGCCTGCCAATCTTTATGGGTCATATGGTGGTGTTTTCCTTCCTTGCAATCACACGGTTTTTCCTCATGATTCGCAGGGATCGTATTAGCCAGTGCAACAGTAGGCATTACTAATATTGCTAATGTTAAAACTAATCCTCTAAACTTCATAACAACTCTCCTTCCAACTGTCTTAAAAATTTTCTTAAAGCATGGAATTATCATGCCCCATTTGTCAAAAAAAATTTACCAATTTGACATATTTTTAGGTAATAAACACTTGTGAAATCAAAAAGATTAGCGTATTCTATAATCACAAATTAGATGTGAAACATTTCACAATTTTTATAAAAAGAGCTTTGCTCTATTTTTTAATATTATAATGTGAATAATTTCACAAAGTAGATAAATAGACAATAGATAAATAAATGGGTTTGGAGTGGGAAGTTCAATGAATAAGCCAAAAATTGTAATCTTAGGTGCCGGATATGGCGGAATCATCACAAGTAAAAGTCTTGAGAAACTACTAAATTCAGGAGAAGCAGATGTTACCCTGATTAATAAGCATGAATATCACTACATTACTACTCAACTACATAAAACAGTAGTAGGAACAGCAGCCGATCGCCAAATTGCTACGTCCATCCCTGAACTAATTAATCCCAGTAAAACACACTTTTTACAAGCTACCGTATCATCTGTTGACATTCATAAACAAGAAGTGCTCCTTGCAGGCGGCGACACAGTTCCATATGATTATCTATTAATCGCATTAGGATTTGAGGTTGAAACATACGGGACACCTGGTATTAAGGAAAATGCCTTCGAAATAAGAAGTTTTAGAAGTTCAAAAGCTATTTATAATCAAATTATTAAACAATTTAACTTGTATAAACAAGATCAAGATCCTTCCCGCTTAACCTTTGTTGTTGCTGGCGGCGGTTTTACTGGCGTCGAAATGCTTGGAGAGTTTGCTGATGGACTTCCAAAACTATGTAAGGAACACAATATTCCATTTGAAAAGGTTAAAATTGTTGCCATTGAGGCCGCGCCATCAGTCATTCCATTCTTCCCTAAACAATCGATTGAGTATACAACTGAGGTCTTGGAAAAAATGAATATCGAACTGATCACTGGCAGAAAGATTCTTGAATGTACACCCGAAAAGGTTGTCATTGATCCTAATTGCGATATTCCAACTCGGACCCTAATTTGGTCCTGTGGTGTAAAAGGAAATACGATTGTTCATCATTGGGGTTTGCCAATTGAAAGAGGAAAGATTGCGGTTGATTCTTATCTTCGTGTTAAAAACATGAAGAATGTCTTTAGCCTTGGAGATTGCTCCCTATTTATGAAAGATGAAAAGAATGCGTTGGCACCAACTGCCCAAGTTGCACTCCAACAAGCGCCTGTATGTGCGAAAAATATTATCGCTTCTATTCGAGGTGAATCCTTAAAGGCTTTTGAGTACCACCATAAGGGTTCAGTTGCATCCATTGGACTTAAAAGCGGTGTCGGCAAGGTTGGAAGTGTCCGCTTATCCGGGTTAATTGGAGCCTTTATGAAACTAGTCATTGAAGCTCGTTATCTCTTTAATCTTGGCGGTCAATCCTTAATCATCAAGCAGCATTTTGGAGTTAACCGTGCACCGTTGAAAACAGCAGCAAAAAGTAAAATAAATTAAAATCTTGTTTTCCAAGCAGAGGATCCCCCTCCGCCCTGCCATTGGCTAATGGCTCCCAAAATGAATGCCTTAAATCCCCCGATCGTAAGGCAGACAGCCCCATCCCTACATATTTGGGGATGGGGCTGTTTTATTTTGCAGGATTACCTTTATTCCCACTCAAGGAATTCAAGACGATTACCAAAAGGATCAAATACATGGATTCTGCTGGCTCCTGGGAGGTTATCATCCTCTGTAAAAGCAATTTCATGTTCTTTTAAATGGATTTTTAGTCCCTCGATATTTTCAACGATTAATGCTGGATGAGCCTTTTTAGCTGGTGAGAATGGATCTTCAATGCCAATATGCAGTTGAAAAGTTCCAAATTCAAACCACACTCCGCCGCGTTTTTTTAACTCTTCCGGTTTTTCAACCTCTGTTAATCCAAGGATGCCTGAAAAAAATCCTCTTGCGGCATCTTCGCACCCTTTTGGACCGGCAAGCTGCACATGATCGATCTTTTTTATTGCAAATGACATTTAGACCCCTCCGTTTCTCATCTCTCATCACCATTTTATAAAATTAATAATATTCTATCAAATTTTAAGTTACGCTACTTTAAATTAACGGAAATATGCAAAAAGCGCAATAAAAAAAGCTATTCCCAAGATAGGAATAGCTTCTTATTTTAATAAACATCTTTTTTTGTAAAGACCACGAAGGAAACAACTAATGCCACGGCCCACCAAATCAGTAGGACCATCAAGGAAAAGGAAAGATCCATTCCCTCAATTGGTGGAGCGGTTCCCTTCATGTAATCGGTTAACCGTAAATTCACCATAAAAAAGTATTTGGCCGATTCCCAAGAGGATACCATGTTACTTAAAATCGCTCCAGAGATCAGCGCGGCCAGCATAACCCCCATTCCGGCGGCGGTGCTCCGGATTAGTACAGATAGCATAAACGATAAGGTGCCGACGACAATAGCAACAAACCAAACTAATCCAAAATCCATCAATAGAAACTTCCAAAGGCTGAGAAGTTTTACATCTGAAGTATTTAATCCCGTGTCCGTTACATTAAACCCCGTTAAGATTGGCGCACCCCACCCCTTATATCCAAAGACCAATCCAGAAATGAGATAGGAGAGGATACCAGTTATCGCAATAATTAACGATACTGCGAAACATAGCGTGATATATTTACTTAATAGCACCTTCCACCTTTTGACCGGCCTCGTCAGCAGCAGCTTAATCGAACCAAGACTGTGTTCCGAGGAAACTAAATCACTGGCAATAACCATGACCATCAAAGGGATAAATAAATCAATTGAGTTTTCTAAAAAGATGCGCATGAACGTGGGTGCACCAGGCTCTGATGGGTTGATATCATGATCCAAATAATATTGCTGCTGCTGCAATGAGATTTGCAGCTGCTTTTTCCATTCGTCTGATAATCGGCTGCTGCTTAAACGGTTGGTCGTATCGACAATCTGCTGTTGTAGTATCGTACGCCAATCACTTGTTCCTAATTTTTCGCGCTGTGTCTGGACTTGCTTATATTGAGCATATGTAAACAACATGACAAGGACACCGATTATTAATGCAATGACCACTAACCTCTTTTTAGCGATCAGCTTCATCATTTCATTTTGGATTAATTTACTCAATCGAGTCACCCCCCGTTAGTTCGAGGAATAAATCTTCCAACACAGGCATTTTTCGATTAATTTCCGTGACGGACACTCCTGCCGAAACAAGCTCCTTATTCCACACCGGTATTTTTTGTTCATCATATTCCGTTACAAACGTCCCATCATCACTAACTTCAATTGTAGTTAATTTACTTAATACTTGTTTCCCTTTTTCAAGTGGAATTACCCGCCAGACGGCCCGTTCACGATTCGCAAGGAGCTGCTCTACTGTATCAATTTTAATAATCGTTCCTTTTGAAATAATAGCGACCCGATCGCACAATAATTGAATTTCACTTAATAAGTGGCTCGACACAAGGACGCTTAACCCTTCCTGCTCCGCTAGAAAGCGAATAAATTGGCGCATCTCCCGAATTCCTGCTGGGTCTAGCCCATTTGTCGGTTCATCGAGTATTAATACCTTGGGCCGGCCTAAAAGGGCTTGGGCAATCCCCAAACGCTGCCTCATTCCTAACGAATAAGTTTTCACTTTATCATGGATTCGATCCGTCAATCCGACTAGCTCAGTGACCTCTTTAATACGTTCTTCCCCTATTCCATCAAGCATACGGGCAAAGTGGAGCAGGTTGTTATAGCCTGATAAGTAAGGATATAATTCCGGATTTTCGACAATACAGCCAAGGTTTCTCATCGCCTTTTGAAATTGATCCGCTACATTGTATCCGCAGATCTGGATGTTCCCATCCGTCGGTTTGATAAGCCCAACCAACATTCGGATTGTTGTTGTTTTTCCGGCACCATTTGGTCCCAAGAACCCAAATACTTCCCCTTCTCGCAGATCAAATGTTAAGCCCTTGATAATTTCTCTTTTTCCAATGACTTTTTTTAAATTTTCTACAGCTAAGGTAATTTTTTTCTCCATTCATTCTTCTCCTTACCAGGTAAGCAGTGAGGCTACACGTTCTGCAATTAAACGATACCCTTTTGAGTTCGGATGAAACTTGTCTGAATATAAATAATCATTCACTTTTAATTCAAATAAATCAAATGTTGGTACAAATACGACTTTCGAGAATGCTGCACTTGCCTCGGCACTGTCATAATTCCAATGACGAACAACTTTTGACATTTCTTTCCCTTGATCTAATTCTATAAACGGATTGTATAATCCAACGAAAAAAACATTGGCTGTTTTGTTGTTCTTGCGAATCTGCTCAAGAATAAACTTAAGGTTATCCAGATATTTTTTTTCGATGGCAGCTATATTTTTTGATGAATAATCGGTTAGGCCTTGACTGCCCCTGAACAAATCATTTCCGCCAATGGTGACTAACACCATGTCCGCCTTTTGGATTTGACGAGCCACTTCTGTTTGTTGAACCTGTTTACGAAGCTGGTCTGATGTTTGCCCATTGATGCCTAAATTGGTGAGCTGGACCGGCTTTTTTGTTTTTTCTTTGATTTCATCGGTCAGATCTCCGACATACCCTTTTCCGGTCTCATCCCCTGTTCCCCTTGTTAAGGAGTCACCTAAAGCGACTATCGTGAGACCCTTTTTGTTCTCCACTTTTTTGCTAACGGTATTTGTAACAGGAACCTTGTCCGGCTGGTCTGCATAATATTGCCCTACTGCCCAGCCAAGTCCAATCACCCAGAGGAGTAAAAACAATCCCCCAATGGCCGTGATGGTACGGATGGTATTCTTACCCATACTCAAAACCCTTTCTGCCCTTTTTCTTTTATTAAATCACAGTTGTGGTCCGAATCAAACTTTTGACATAGGTGTCTTTGATTAAAAAAACATTAATTTCATTTTTTGTTAACTTTTAAAGCGTAAGGCGCCCGCATATCGGCGACAGCACAAGACGAGCCGGCTGAAATGTTGTTCTTTAACCTTTTGTACGGAATGGCTTGTGACCTCGAGCCGATGGCGCCTGGAGCTGGACAATTCTCGAAGTCGAAATTTATACTTTACTTTCTTATCTTTTTTAAAAAAATAAGCCGATTTCCAAATTGGAAACCGGCTAATCCATTCACTATTCTTCTAAATTCCCCATTGGTCCAAAGAACTCAAAGTGAATTCTGCCTTCATTGACACCTAATTCTTTTAAAGAACGGTTGATGGCTTTCATAAAAGGCACTGGTCCACAGAAATAAAAGTCTGCTTCCTCAATTAATACATTATCCTTTAGCCACTCACGAGTGACATAACCTTCAACATCAAACCTTTTGTTTAAACGGTCCTCATCTGTAGGTGCATCATAAAACACATATGAATTCACATAATCGAGATCAGATAATTCTTTAACTTCATCACCTAGGGCATGAACATTGCTATTTGCTGCTGCATGGACAAACGTTACCTGACGTCCAGGCTGCACTTCTACAACTGTTTTCAGCATACTCATCATTGGTGTTAAGCCGACCCCGCCACTTAATAACACAACAGGAGTCGTCTTGTTGGTATCAAGAATAAAATCACCTGCAGGTGCACTGACTTTAAGAATGTCTCCTTCGCTCACATTGTCATGCAAGTAATTAGACACCATTCCATCAGGGTTTGCTGTACCAGCCTCTTTTTTAACACTGATGCGGTAATAATCTTTGCCAGGGGCATCTGAAAGACTATATTGACGGATGTGAGTAAACTTCTCACCATCTATATCTAGTTTAATACTAATATACTGACCAGGGATGAAACCGGCGATTTCGCGTTTATCTTCAGGTTTTAAATAGAAAGATGTAATAACATCACTTTCGGTTACTTTACGGTCAACAACAAAATTCCGGAAGCCGCTCCAGCCCCCTTGTTGATGTGTAGCTTCATCATACATTTCCGCTTCCACACTGATAAAGGCGTCAGCAATTAAATTGTAAGCTTGTGCCCAAGCATCGATAATTTCATCTGTAGCTGCATCACCCAATACATCCTTAATAGCCATTAATAGGTGTTTTCCTACAATCGGATAATGCTCTGGCTTAATTCCAAGACTTCTATGTTTATGTGCGATTTGTTTAACTACTGGCAGGATTGCTGAAAGGTTATCAATATACATGGCAGCGGCATATACCGTTCCAGCTAATGCCTTTTGCTGTCTACCTTGTTTTTGATTTGCATGATTGAAGATATTTAATAATTCTGGGTGGTTTCCAAACATTAATTGATAAAAGCGGGTTGTTATGGTTTCTCCATGTTTTTCTAATACCGGTACTGTTGATTTGATAATATCGATTGTTTTTTGATCTAACACATGAAACACTCCTTATTTAGTTATCACTATATCCATAGTGATTATATGAAATAAATCATCTCATATAAGTGATTCAAATCACACTTTTATATTTTTAAATAATATCTTCTATAAATTTTCACAAATTGTTCAAAGTTTAATATGACAAATATAACTAGTGAAACTGTTTTCAGTATAGTAATGTTAACTATATTGAAAGTATTTACCGGAGGAAAAGATATGAGTAAAGCAAAAATTGCATGGATTACAGACACAACTGCTTCTCTTAGCAAAGAATTTATTGAGAAACATCATATATATGTCATTCCCTTACACGTTGTCATTAACGATGAATTTTATAAAGAAACGATTGATATAACGGAACAAGAATTTTATGAGCGAATGAAAAACGAGGAAGGAAAGTTTCAGTCGTCTCAACCTTCCATTAACGACTTTGTTGAACTTTATAAAAAATTGAAAGAAGAATATGATTTTGGAATCGCCATACATGCCTCTAGTACTTTAACAGGGACCTATCAGTCCTCCGTCATTGCCGCTAATATGGAAGATTTCAAGTTATTTGCAATCGATTCTAAAATTGGTTCCTATCCACTTTCTTTTTTAATAAAAAAAGGGATCGAGCTTGTGGAGCAGGGTGTGGATGCCGAGGAAGTGGTTGAACAGCTAAATGCTTTACGCAGCAATACTCGATTATATTTAGTTCCATCGAATTTGGATCAGCTTCATAAAAGCGGCCGGGTGTCTGGCGGCCAAAAAATCTTGGCCTCTCTTTTTAATATAAAACCGATTTTGGCCATAGAAGACGGTGCTGCACAGATTAAAGACAAAGTTCGTACCGATAAAAAAGCGATATTCTGGCTGGCATCTAAATTAAAAGAAGATCTTGAAACAAAAACAGTCAAAAAGGTCGCGGTTGTTCATGCGAACGATCCGAAAAAAGCTGCAGAGATTGAAAATTACATTAACGAAAACTTCCCTGGTATTGAAACAGAGGTTTTGATGCTTATCACCGTTGCGGGTGTCCATACTGGTGTTGGGACAATGGGGCTTTCGTGGGTATGTGAATAAAGGACTGATTCTCATCAGTCCTTTTTTCCTTCTATAAAATGCCTTTAGTTTTCGCTTCGGTTATCCATCCCGGAAACTCATTTAGCAACTGGTTATACAATTCCTCATCTGTTGTCTTTTCAATCTCTTTTATATGAAAAAAGTTGGCATTATCTACAAAGCGGCCTTCCATTGTATCCAATTTTTCAAGTACCTCAAAATTTGAATCCCCAATGCCGACAAATTGCCAGAAGATTGGCTTAGTCGATGATTCAACTACTGGTTTCTTAATCGTTCTTTTACATCCTCCATCGTTTATGAAAACGACAAAAGCAGGATCCGAGGAAGGTGATTCAATCGTATATTTTTTAATTACATCTTCCATGACAGGAGGCTCATCGTTTCTACCAAATTTATGTATCAGGTCGTTGTTTAAAATATATTCTTCAACATAATTGACGAAGTCCTACTCGGTAACAGATTTTAATCGGGAACATTCATTATCATATACCCAAACATCTAAAGTACCATCATCATCAAATTGACTGGCAACAGCAAGGATTCGCTCCACTACCTTTTGTACAGTACCATTTTTATATAACCGTTCCTAAAAATATAGACATTTATGGATATTACTATCTATATGTTCTAAATGAATCCTATCCATTCATTTAGCACGCAAAACGAACAGAGCTTTTTGCGAATCGCGTTAGGGAATCACACCCTAATTCTAGAATGGAAACATCCGTACCATAGGAGTCTTTCAACCACTATACACTTCATCGTTTCCATCACAATGCCATGTTTTTCAATTAGGAAATGCACGGCAGAGGATACCTTTCGATACTCTAGGAAGGCTGTTAGCCACGCTGGTGAAGCAAAATCAATTGGTTAATTGGAGTACGTGGTCCATTTTTTCCTTGCAGGTAAAGAGGAAGCGTTGCTCCAATTTTTTTGTAGCTTTAACGATCGGCTTTTAAAAGTTCAATTTTATCTTTAAATGAATATTGTTTTTTTATATGAGCGGTAATCGTTCGCCAATTGCTTAAGTTAGATTGTTGCTTATTGAAATTTGGGGGCAGTGAAAGGATGGTATCATACCTTGGTTTTTCCACTTTCAAGTGATATCCTCTTCTCGCGATCACACAAGCGGCCGCTGAATGGGAGCTTAACCCATATCGTGCCATAAATTTCATTTGTCCAATTTGGCTTGTGTAGGCGGGATTTACCTGCTTTATTCTGACTCCTGCTTTTTTCGCTTTTGCCTCAATTAATTGGTGGAAATTCGAATAGGTAAACCCCGAAAGCATCCTGGCATAGGCTGCCCCTTTTTCCCGCAGCTGTGTCTTTTTCTTCGAAAAATTCAATTTTTCAATCATGACATCCTTTTGAACCAAAATGGCGTATTTGAGGATCTCCTTTATGGCATCACTCATGGAGGCCGTTACCTGTTCTTTTCTTCTGCTATACATGGGGACTTTAATCGACCAGTTTTTGATGGGATTTCCAAATCGGTCAATTTCACAAATGGCCAAAAATCCGGCATTGATATCTATTCCGATGAGCCCATTTAAATTCGATGTCCCCGCCTTAGGTGTCTTCCGTTCAACCGTTGCGTTTACATACCATCCTTTTTCCCGTCTAATAAAACGATATGTAATAGAAGTATAGTACTTTTGTGTTCTTCCACTTCGGGTATGACCCATATAGGGAACCTTCCCCTTGTCCAGCCACTCTTGTCCGTAAGGGAAAATCACTTCAGGAAACTCGATATATTTTCCATATTTATCGGTGAAGTGATTCGTGGCACGCAGTCTTAACGTGCCTTCAAATCATAGGTAGCTGTCTGGTTTCCAAATGTTTCATCCTTGGAACCAATGACCAAAAATTGAGAGCCACGCACCTCAGCCCAATCCTTTCGCCACTCTTGATGACACTTGTATTGATTTTCCTCCAAATGGAATTGTTTGTGAAACAGTTTCTTCGAGCCGAAGCAGATGCGAATCTTTTTATTTATCACGTCTACCTGTAGCTTTTTTAATTTTTGTTGAAGATTCCTCAGCCGGCGTTTTTTTTGATGAAGGTAAAACTTGAGATTACGATACTTCTTTACCTGTTTCAAGAATAATGAATGGGTTTGTGGGATTTCCTGGAGTTTTTGATGGAGTTGTTCTTTTTGTGTAGTTTTCTTGTCGATGTTTTTTTGCAGATAAGTCGTTTTGGTTTCCAGCTCCTTGATATCTAACTTTCTTTTTTCGACAAAGGAAGAGACTTTTCCGTCAAGCTGCATTCTCAAAGAATTGAATTGTCGGGCTGTGATTCCAAATTGAGTTAGAAAGTTCTTTTTTAGGCTAGAGGACGAAACACCTTTTATGTGTGACTGAACAAAAAGTTTTCGTTCCAGCCTGCCAAAGTATTCTGCATACTCATGTAGGTACATGGTTGCTGAGAGTCCATCATGTAGTGAGAAGTTTATTAGTTTCGTTTGGTAGGTTTGTAACATTTTTGCACCTCCAAATAAATATAGGAACATTTATTCGTAGGAGTATTATCATATTTTCCTATCCCTTTTTCAAGTATTTAATGATAAGTACATAAAATATTACCATTGTCTATTGTTGTCTACTATCGTCTATATTTTTAAAAACTGTTATAAACCCTCTCATTGACCCTGAAATATCCAACACTAATCCAACTCTAGCAACGACATTTGTAAGCTTCTTTTTTTCTAAAACAATTCCTGCTTTTTGTTTCAATAAACTAATGGATGACATTTTATATACCTCCCATTTCTTTATGGTGCCATTCGTAGAATATCAGAATATCAGCATCTTCTATTATTATACTTCCTTTCAAAAATATGTTAGATTATTTTGTATAATATAGTCATATAAATTTGTGGAATGGATTTGAACTGATGATGAAAAACAAAAGATTGCAATGGATTATAAGTTCCTTTGTTGTAATGGGGCTGATATATGTTGCCATATTACACATTATAATTAGTCAATATAGTCATTTAATTGCTCCTAAAAACGCCGATTATCTAATTGTCCTTGGAGCAAGGGTTAAAGGTAAGGAACCATCTAAGGTATTAGCTAGTAGGATCGACGCTGCAGCAAAGTACTTAAAGGAAAATACTGATACACTTGTGATTGCTTCAGGGGGCAAAGGTCCAGGCGAAGATATATCTGAAGCGGAGGCCATTAAAAGAGAGCTAGTAAGTCAAGGTATTAACGAATCTCGTATACTATTAGAAGAGCGCTCTACGGATACATATGAAAATATTGAGTTCTCGAAGGAATTCATTCCTCCTAATGCTGAACTAGGCGTTGTTGTAACGAACACTTTCCATTTGTATCGTGCTCTTTCTATTGCATATTACCAAGGTTTACGTGTAGAGGGTCTATCTGCTAAGACTCCTTGGTCAGCCGTAATAAAGTCCTACTCACGTGAATATTTAGCGATTACAAAATTTTATTTAGAAAGATATATAATCGGTTTCTAGTAAAAAAACTCGACGGCGTCGAGTTTTTTGTTCATTATTTGGTTTTTGCATAGATACAAGTATCGCGGAGTTCTTGTCCATCTGCAGAAATTCCGTCATTTTTTAATATCCCTTCTAATGTAAAACCTAATTTCTCAGGAATTGCTCGGCTTTTGGTATTTTTACTATCACAACGGATTTCTACGCGTTTTGCGTTTAGTTCACGAAAGGCAAATTCCGTGATTGCCTCTGCTGCTTCCGTAATATACCCATTTCCGCTAAGGCTTGTATCAATCCAGTAGCCAATTTCAAACTTTGGTACTTCCCAGTTCATCCGATGCAAACCGGAAGCCCCGATAAATTCACCGGTTTCCCGATTGAATATATGAAGTCTAAGATCCTCTCTAGTTAGAAATTTCGCATGTGCATCACGCATGTTTGCCTCAACCTCTTGCTCGGATTGCTCCCTATTAGCCCAGGGCATCCACGGTTTCAGTTCATTTAAAGATGCCTGCATAGCTCCAAAGACCACTTTTCCATCTCCAGGCATCGGCTTTCGAATATATAGTCTCTCAGTGTAAATTTCATCTGGAAAATCTATTAAGATTGGTTTCATATAGGTACATCCCCCTTCTGAATGATTAAAATTCGCTAAAGGTCTTTAGTTCTCCTTTTTTATAGGTGTCAATTTGAGAGATCTATTGCAAAAATTCACTAGATTTTACGACCCTAGTTCTTAGAAAAGTATCATGAGGACAGGTTGCTCGGTTTTTTCTCTTGGATTGTCCTCATGAACCCATAATTCCTTCACATGCCCGTTTTTTTCTATTATATAAAAAAGGCCCTCCCATAATGGAAGAGCCTTCATATTTTTTAGTAAGCCTTTGCCCAGTAAACCATCTTATCTGTTTCTTTACCGCAGCATACACATTTATCAGCGACTTTTTCCTGCTCAAATGGAATACAACGGGAAGTTGCGCCAGTATCCTCTTTGATCTTTTCTTCACAGGCTAAATCGCCGCACCACATTGCTTTAATGAACCCTGGTTTAGCTTCAAGGGTATCTTTTAACTCCCCTAGATTAGTCGCAACCGAAGTTCTTTCTTCACGATGATTTAACGCCTTATTATAAAGGTTTGATTGAATATCATCTAACAATTCAACAAGCTTTGTTTCTAACTCGTCTAAAGAAACAACAACCTTTTCTAACGTATCCCTGCGAACCAACACAACCTGCTTGTTTTCAATATCCTTAGGTCCAACTTCAAGACGAACAGGGATCCCTTTCATTTCATACTCATTGAACTTCCAGCCTGGTTTTTTATCGCTGGCATCAATATCAACACGAGCAACAGAAGCTAGAGACTTTTTCAAATCATAAGCAAAATCAAGCACGCCCTCTTTATGCTGCGCAATAGGAACAATCATGACCTGTGTTGGAGCAGCTTTTGGAGGTATTACCAAACCGCGGTCGTCGCCGTGAACCATGATTAATGCACCGATGATTCTGGTTGTAAAACCCCATGAAGTTTGATGAACGTATTGCAGTTTACCTTCTTTATCTGTGTACTGAATATTAAACGCTTCAGCAAACCCTGTACCAAAGTGATGGGAAGTTCCGGATTGTAATGCTTTTCCATCATGCATTAAGCTTTCAATTGTAAAAGTAGCTTTCGCACCAGCAAACTTCTCTTTCTCGGTTTTTTGGCCCTTTACTACAGGAATAGCAAGAATCTCTTCACAAATAGCCGCATAGACATTTAACATCTTAATCGTTTCTTCCATTGCATCTTCATCCGTTGCATGGGCAGTATGACCTTCCTGCCATAAGAACTCTAATGTACGTAAGAATGGACGGGTTGTTTTTTCCCAACGGACTACGTTAGCCCATTGGTTATATAACTTTGGCAAATCACGATAAGAGTGAATGATATTACTGTAATGCTCACAGAATAATACCTCTGATGTCGGGCGGACGACTAAGCGTTCTGTTAATGGCTCAGAACCGCCATGAGTGACCCAAGCCACTTCAGGAGCAAATCCTTCAACATGGTCTTTTTCCTTTTGAAGCAGGCTCTCTGGAATAAATAATGGCATATATACATTTTCATGCCCTGTTTCTTTAATTCGACGGTCCAGCTCGTTTTTAATATTGTCCCATAATGCATAACCATATGGGCGGATAATCATCGAACCACGAACACTTGAATAATCAATTAAATCTGCTTTCGTGACAACATCTGTATACCACTGGGCGAAATCCTCGTCCATGCTGGTTACATCTTTTACAAATTCTTTTGCCATTTTGACACCTCATTATTTTTTTAAAATATAGAAAGAATTGTCCAGCGCCTTTGCCGCTAAACAAGGATTTCCGCTTATTTAAATGCAAAAAGACCCTGATCCTAAAAAAGGGACCAAGGCCTGGCGGTACCACCCTAAATTCATAAAGCAATTGCTTTAAACTCTCTCACATGATAACGGATTTTATCCGCATGTATCTTCAAACAATAATCCGATACAGAACTCAGAGGCAGGTTCAAATGAATGTCTTAAGAAACCTCACACCACTGGTTTCCTCTCTTGGTAAGACCAAGTCATTTTACTAATCCCCATCATCGTTTCAATTAGTATTTTTGAAAAAATTATATATTTCTCTATAATAAAAGTCAAATCATTTATGGATTATTTTACTCAGTAAACCAAATTCAGGACAAAAAGGGGTGCCGCATGACCAAAGAAAAGGATGAGTTTGAAAAAGAAGAAGCAGAAAAAGAAATATTACTCGAATACATGAAACTTCAAAATGAAGCCCTTAAAAGAATCTATAAGAACACATTAGATAAAAACAAAGACTAGCACCAAGAGTCATAAAACGTTCATATATATCACGGAATATACAAATTTTCAACCATTATTTAAATTTATAATACTCTTATGTTGTTTAATTATAAAGGCACATAAGAGGAGACGAAACATGAATATATTTTCGATTATTTCAGCAGCATTTGTGGCGATCGGCACAGGCTATTCTATTTTTCTTGTATACCGTCATAAAAACAAATTTAATAATACTCCGGGAATCCTGATTAGTATGGTAATCGCTGTGATTACGGGTTTACTAGCCGGAAGCATCATTGGGATTGTATCCGGTGAGACCTTCCTGACTGTTGGTATCAGCATAATTATTGGCTTTGTGGTTGGTTTCTTGGCGGGCCATCCGGTCGGTATTTTAGCGATATTAATGGGAGCTATTTCTGGTTTAATGGGCGGGATTAACGGGGCTATTCTTGGTCTTTTCCTCCAATATATCAACCCGACTTTTTTTTTAGGAATCTTATTAGGATTTTACGTGGTGATTATCGGCTTTGTGATCATATATATTCAGGTGGCAACGAATCCCAAATTTTCAATCAACACTGAAGAACTTTCACCTTTTGCAATTATTGCTGGCGGCATTGTCCTTGTTTCATTATTCTTATTTATGTACAGCAGTGATATGGTAAAGATTCCAGGTAAATACGATACGGCTCAAACACAGCTAACACAAGAAACCAACAGTCAAACGGCTGACAAAACCGAAGTAGATGTGTCCGGAGAGAGTACACCAAAAGTTAAAATGCTTGTAACTGAGAAAGGATATTCGCCGAACATTATCCGGGTCAAGAAAGGCGTTCCCGTTGAACTCGAGATTACGAACCCATTAGATAGCAGCAGCTGTTTATCCACCTTTATGATCCCGGATTTCAACATTAACAATATTAACCTTAAAACTGGATCGACAAAACTATCATTTACTCTAGATAAAACAGGTGAATATACGTTTAGCTGTGGAATGGAAATGTTTACGGGGAAAATCATAGTAGAGTAAGCCAAAATGCACACGGGTCATGACTCGTGTGCTTTTGTTTATTAAATTTCGGTTAACATATCTGATTGGCGTTTCTTTCGTTTCGCTTCCGCACCTAGTACCTTAATGGATAAATAGATTCCCGTACCTGTTAAAGCGATCATGGCAAGCGCAACTAAATCTATTAACCATTTAATATCGGTATTGCCAATTCTGCCTTCGTGCAGACCACGGATGATGCCCATAGCGGAGGTTTGTCCCATTCCTTCTCTGTTCATCGTCATTCCAGCTGGAAAATTTCCATTCCCGCCAAAATTACCACGTCCTTGGAATTGGCCATTTCCATTAAACTTTTGGTTTTGATTGCCGTTTTGCCCCTGTGTTTGACCGGCAGTTTGTCCAGAGTTCTGGGTCATTCCTTGCTTAGTTTGTCCCTGATTAGTTTGACCGTTGTTAAATTGATTTTGATTCATTTGACCTGATTGAAAATTGCCCTTTCCGCCTTCCATCGATGTTTGTCCGATTAACCACGGTTCATTCATCAATAGACCTGTTATTGACTCCATAAAGATAAAAATAGACGCAATTAATCCAATCCATAAATGGGCTTTTCTAGTGTTCTTCATCTGTATTCTCCCTTCAAAAATCATGAAGCTTGTTTAAGTAGATAAGCACATTATGAAGAGGTTTCCTTAAGTTTTTCTTAAGATTTTAAAGAAGCCCCAAAAATTATTTTTGGGACTTTGGAAAGGTGATTTCAATTTTTGTTCCTTGACCAAGGACGCTTTGAACCTTTGACTTACCATGATGTTTTTCAATAATCCATTTTGCAATCGATAACCCCAGCCCTGTTCCTTCCGCCGCAGTCCGTGCCTTATCGCTTTGGTAAAAACGGTCAAAAATCTTTGGAATGTCCTGTTCAGGAATTCCAATCCCCGTATCGTTTATTTTTAGGAAGATAGAGGAATGACTCTGGGTGCATGAAAGTGAGATTTCCCCGCCCTCTTTTGTATACTTTATGGCGTTGTCTAATAAAATAACAATCAATTGATGGATTCTTTCTTTATCTGCAAAAAATGTAACTGGCTCTACTGTCTCTAATTTTAACGTTTTCTCTTGGTACAACGCTATATCTTCATACTGCTGAATAATTTCTGATAAAAGCTCATCTAATTGAAAAGTGGACTTTTTCATTTCAATTTGATCGGAATCAGATCTAGCCAAAGTCAGCAAATTGGTTACTAGTTTGGAGAGCCGCCTTGATTCCTTTGAAATAGTTGAG
Organism: Bacillus sp. AFS037270; assembly: GCF_002585305.1. The sequence continues at coordinate 101,474 of NZ_NUNF01000030.1, forward strand.
ATATCTAATATTTTTTCCTGAATGGTTGCGGATGGGGAGCGGAAAAGGATATCCGTTTTGGCCTGAATGACTGCTAACGGCGTTCTTAACTCATGTGATGCATCGGAAACAAACTCTTGCTGCTTTTGCCAAGATTTTTTAATTGGCACTAATGCCCTGCCAGCTAAGAAATAACCCGAAACGACTGCACAAATGATTCCCACACCACAACCTATTAATATGATTAATAGGAGTCTGTTTAATAGGTCTTTTTCAGAATCCACATTTCGAATCACTTGGACTGTTATTTTCCCTATTTGAGGCAATTCAGTCTTGAAAGCCATATATCGAAACGTAAAGTTCTCTACTTCAACATCCTCTAAGGTGCCGTATTTTTTTGGACGGATGAGATTTGTATTATCCTGAAATAACGCTGAGCCACGATCTTGCTCTGCCAATAGCTGGCCCTTTTCATCCCATACCAATGTGATAATCCGCGGATCTCTTCGCATGAATTTTGGTTCAGCCTCATTTCCATCGAGATTGTCCCCTTGCTTATTATCTGGCCCATTTGGCTGCTGAAAATGATTGACAGATTCCATTAATGATTGGTTAACATCCTGATATAATTTATTATCTGTATAAAAATAAATAATGCTCCCTAGTATACTAATTAAAACAATAAAAACAATCGAATTGATCAAAGTAAGTCGAATATGTGTTTGACGAAACATATGCTGCCCCTATTCTTCATTCAGCATGTAGCCGACACCGCGGATGGTTTTAATATCAGCATGGTAGCCGAACGGCTCTAATTTCTTGCGGAGATGGTGCATGAACACCTCAACAATTGCTACCGTTGTATCGGAGTCAAATCCCCATACACGGTCATAAATCTGTTCTTTTGTTAGGATAGCACCCTTATTTTGAATTAAATATTCCAACAACTCATATTGTTTAGCTGTTAGTTTAATCGATTCTCCATCGACAAGAATGTCGCGTTCCTTGCCTAATAACTCTATGCCGCGATATTTAATTGTTTGATCTGTCGTTAAGCTGCCGCTTCTTCTTAATAACGCCCTGATTCTCGCCTTTAATTCGGCAGCTTGAAACGGTTTGACTAAATAATCATCACCGCCAAAATCAAGTCCTTTGACGCGGTCTTCTAAAGAGTCTCTTGCTGTCAAAAATAAGACCGGAATTTTTAATCCTTCCTTCCGGATGGTCTGCAGCACTTCAAAGCCATCGATTTCGGGTATCATGACATCCAAAACAATTACATCATGGATGTTTTGCATTGCTAAAAATAAAGCATCCTCCCCATTTGAAGCTTGATCAACCTCAAATTCATCGGATAATAATTGAACGATGGATTCTAATAAAGAAAGGTTATCCTCTACCACCAATAAACGCATTTCTATCTCTCCTTAAAATAATAGAATTCATTTCATTATATAGGAAACGAAGCGGACGCAACAGTAGCGCACCGCTTCATTTCCCCAATTATTCATACCTTAATGCTTGAATTGGATTTAGCTTGGAGGCTTTATTTGCTGGGAATACACCAAATACCACTCCAACGGCTAACGAGAACAAGAATGAGAATAAAATAACGTTTGACGAGAAGGAGACGCTTAAGCTAAATAGAGAGGATACTAATTTTCCTATACCTAACCCTGAGATAATCCCTATTAGCCCGCCGACACCGCTCAATACAACCGCTTCAATTAAAAATTGGACAAGGACATCTCGCCTTTTGGCTCCAATCGCTTTACGTATACCAATTTCCTTTGTTCGTTCGGAAACAGATACAAGCATAATATTCATAATACCAATTCCGCCAACAAGCAAGGAGATACTTGCAATACCGCCTAGCATCAACGTCATGGTATCAGAAACAGAGCTCATCGTGTCCATGACATCCTGTTGATTTGTCACACTATAAGAATCCGTTTGACCTGGGAAAAGGGAAGCCATTTTCGTCTCAACTAAACTCATGACTGTATCCATCTGGTCTTCGCTTTCTCCTTTTAAGTACACTGTGCTAATCGTGGTACTTCCAATTAAACGCTGGCCCGTGCTAAGCGGGACTATAATCGTATTGTCTCCGCCTTGTCCCATCGAGCTTCCTTTTGAAACAAGTACACCGATAACTTTATATGAAGTTCCTTCAATTTGCAGATATTGACCAACAGGGTCTTCTGTACCAAAGAAAGTTGTAGCCGTAGATGAACCAATGACGGCAACCTTTTGCCTATATTCAATATCCAGATCCGTGATAAATCTTCCTGCACTTACTTTAGTATCACGCACATCTGAATAGGCAGCATTCGTTCCTGTCAAGGTCACTTGAGAAGTTGTCCGGTCCTTTTTAACGTTTACTCGTCCAGTAACAACCGGTGATACTTCTTTTACACCATCCACTTTACTAAGTTCATTAATTTTGTCATCTGTTAATGTCACATTTGTATCAAAGGTACTTACAGTTAATAAGTTAGTCCCTAATTGGTTGATTTGGCTCGTCACATTTTTAGAAGAACCTTGGGCAATTGAAACCAAGACAATTACGGATGATACCCCAATGATCATACCCAGCATGGTAAGAACCGATCTTAGTTTATTTCCCTTTATACTTTTGAGAGCCATTTTAATGGATTGCAAGATGCCCAATGAGTTCACCTCCATTTTCCAGTAATTGTCCATCCTGGATGCTGACCATTCGTTTTGCTTGTTTGGCAATGTTTAGGTCATGGGTAATAAGGATAATCGTATGGCCCAATTCATTTAATTGTTTCATAATCTGCATGATTTCCTTGCTCGTTTTACTGTCAAGGGCACCAGTTGGTTCATCAGCTAGGAGAATTGCAGGATTTCCTGCAAGTGCTCTGGCTATAGCAACCCGCTGCTGCTGTCCGCCAGACAGTTGTGTTGGCAAATGACCTGCCCTATCTCTTAATCCAACTTTATCTAATGCCTCGATTGCCCTCTCCCTTCGTTCCTTTGTGGATACCCCAGCATATAATAACGGGAGCTCAACATTTTCGATCGCCGTTAATTTAGTTAACAAGTTAAAGTTTTGGAAAATAAAGCCGATTTTTTGATTCCTGATCGTCGCTAATTCATTGTCATCCATTTTAAAGATATCCTTCCCATCAAGGAGATATTTTCCCGTTTGTGGCTTGTCGAGACATCCAATCATGTTCATTAACGTTGATTTACCTGAACCTGATGGGCCAATAATCGCTAGAAATTCTCCTTTTTGAATCTCAATTGAAACATCATTTAATGCATGGACGATTTCGCCGCCCAGCCTATATGCTTTCTTTAGGTTACTAATTTGCATGATCGGTTTTGCCATTACTGTCCACTCCTTCCGGTACCAGTGCCACGATACATTGATTTCATCGAGCCCGTTCCCCCCATGCCGCTTAGGCTGCTTTGCAGCGTATTGGTTTGTGTTGTAGAGGTCGTAGAGCTTGCTTTAGCTAATTTTGGCAGCAGTACGGTTTCACCCTCTGAGATTCCTTCCGTGATTTCTACATAATCTTCATTTGCTATGCCAGTTGATACTGTTTTCTTTGTACTGCTTGAAGGATCATCTGATGAAACAACATTGACATATTTTTTTCCATTTGACGTATGGACCGCATCTAGTGGAACATAAATGGCATTTTGTTTACTTTCAGTTAGGATACTAGCCTCGACACTCATACCCACTTTAAGGTTAGCAATTTTATCAATTGTAATTGTCACCGTAAAAGTAGAAATACCATTAGAAGAAGTACCTTCTTTGGATATATCCGTTACTTTTCCTGTATACTTCTCATCAGGGAATGCACTTACCTTCAAGTTGACCGATTGCCCTTTTTGGATTTTAGTAATATCTAGTTCATCAATTTGAACAGCTGTTTGCAATCCACTATAGTCCGTTACATGGGCGAGAACTTGTCCGGAAGTAACGCTATCCCCTGCAGATACTGATACCGTCGTTATCTTCCCAGCAGCAGCAGCAGTAATCGGATCACTGCCGTCCGTAAATGTAATCAATTCATCCCCTTCATTTACCTTCTCACCACTTGTAACCAATACTTCATCAATTTCATCATTATTAAATGTGGACATGATATCTTGACTGGTCACTGCCTGAACAGATCCAGATCCACTAATGTTTACATCTAATGTGCCTTTTTTAGCAACTGCAGTCCGCACCTCTGATGTTGTCTCGGCACTAGTTTTTGCTGCGTACCATTGATAACCGGCAATACTAATGACTACTGCAGCCACTGCTATCATAATCCATTTTTTCATTTGTGCTGGCTCCTTTTCATAATCGTTTCATTTGAATAAGCCTATTATTATCTTTGTTTCTTAACTTTTCCTTAAAGGAAATAATGGAAGGAGAATTTCCGGACTGTGTGCTTTTTTCTTTTACCTGCTTGAAACTTTTCCTTTCTTCATTCGTACTTACTAGAGCGGCTATCTCACAAAGCTAAACTTGAAATTTTTCCCTTTTTAGAATTACCGGTATAATGTACATAAAAGCAAAAGCGGAAGCGCCCGTTTAGCGGCGTATGGCCTGGAGCGCTTCGACTGAGATAAAGGAAACACGAAGAGCGTTAGCGATTCGATGTTGACTTATCGTAGGGAGAAGCGCGAAGGACACTTGCCGTTGGGCGCTGGAGCTGGACGTGCCAAATTTGGATAAGGAGTGAAAACAGTGGGTGTAACACTTAGCAAAGGACAAAAGGTGGATTTAACGAAATCACACCCTGGCCTGCAAAATGTGGTTGTCGGGCTAGGCTGGAATATTAGCCAGCTTGGTTCTAATTTTGACTTGGATGCCTCAGCCTTTTTATTAGGACCATTGGGGAAAGTAAACAGCGATCAAGATTTCGTTTTTTACAATAACCCTTCTGGCGGTAATGGTTCCATTTTATACAGCGGCGATAACCGGATTGGTTCAGGTGTACGTGATGATGAACAAATTAGAATAGATTTAAAGAAAGTTCCTGACCACATTCACAGGATTGCTTTTACGATTACAATCCATGACGCACAAGTAAAACAGCAAAATTTTGGCCAAATCTCAGATTCTTATGTTCGTATTTTTAATGAACTGACTAATGAAGAATTATTGCGGTTTAACCTTGGAAGAGACTTTACAGTTGAAACAGCCATAGTTGCGGCAGAACTTTACCGTCATAACGGGGAATGGAAATTTAATGCGATTGCCAGCGGTTTTCAAGGAGGTCTAGGAGCATTATGCCAAAATTTCGGTGTAACAGTTGATGACCCACCGCAAAATACACAGGTTCTGCAGCCAAATTACCAGCAGGATTTTAGAAATCAAGCCAATAACACGAGTCAAAATAATCCATATCAACAAAACCAAACAAACTATGATCCCTACCAGCAGAGGCAGTTAAACCAAAATGGGAATCAACAGCGTGTTCATCTTCAGCCCGAATCGACACACCGTCAGCCTGCCTATGGGTATCCGCAGTCGACACAGTCTGCTCCCCCTATTTCCAGTCCTTCTTCTTACGTTGGAGATGAGATTGTGTGTCCTCGCTGCCATTCAGCTAATGTACGAACAGGGAAAAAAGGATTTGGCCTAGGCAAAGCCGCAATCGGCGGGTTAATCCTTGGACCTGTTGGGTTACTAGGCGGTTTTATTGGAAAAAACCAATTAAAGTTCACTTGTAATCATTGCGGCAATGCATGGTCTCCATCACAAACAGATTATGTAGAATGGGCTAATAATCAAAAAAGAAGGGCTCAAGAATTGTTCAATCGCTATAAAAGTCAAGACCTTCTTGACGCAGTGACAGCCGCTTGTGCTTTAGTGGCCATGGCTGATGGTTATTTAGATCCAGCAGAGCGGCAAAAAATGATTGAATTTGTTCATCAAAGTGAGGAATTACGCGTTTTTGATACAAATAAAGTCATTCAAAAATTCAATCTCTATGTATCTAGGATGGAAAATGACCGAATGATGGGCCGTGCAGAAGCTTTTCGTGCCCTCGGAAAAATTAGGACAAAACCTGAAGTAGCTCGATTAGTGGCCCGATACTGTATCGCCATCGGTTATGCTGATGGAAACTTTGATCAAAATGAACAGCAAATGGTTACTGACATTTGCCGAGAGCTTGGCTTAAATCCTGCTGAGTTTCTTTCGTAGACGATAAAGAAAAGCCTCCAATCCTAATGTGAATGGAGGCTTTTCCTAGTATCATAGTAAATTATAAAATTTTCGCTTGTCGATAACTGCTTATAATAGGACTGTCGACGTCCAGCT
>NZ_NUNF01000031.1:0-6910 GCF_002585305.1 Bacillus sp. AFS037270
TCCGAAGGCAGGTCACCTTCAGACAAGGGGAGGCCCCAAAATAGTAGTCCTGTCCGAAGACAGGTCACCTTCGGACAAGAAGAGGCCCCAAAATAGTCGTCCTGTCCGAAGGCAGGTCACCTTCAGACAAGGGAAGGCCCAAAAAATAGTAGTCCTGTCTGAAGACAGCTCACATGCTAAAAAGGGAAGGAAAAACAGAATGGTGCTTTTTCTAGAATGGGGGGTATTTTTACATGAGCAGTCATGAGAAACGCGGAAAGGTTTGGCTGGCGGTCTCCGGTTTAGTGAAGTCTAGAGAAGGAGAATGGCTCGTTGTAAAAAAGAGATACGGCGGCTTAAAAGGCAAATGGTCCCTGCCTGCTGGATTTGTGGATGAAGGAGAAACAGCAGATCAGGCTGTCTTAAGAGAGGTGAAGGAAGAAACCGGGATCGAATGTAGGATTAAGGGGCTGCTTGGACTAAGGACAGGTGTTATCAAAGGGGAAATTAGTGATAATTTGCTTGTATTTTTACTAGAGCCAACCGGAGAGCTAACCATTACTCATCAAGATAAGGAACTGTATGAGGCCCGTTTTATGGCACCAGAGGAGCTTAGTTTAGAAAAGGATGCCTCCATACTATTACATTATTTAATCCATGAAAGTCTCTCAGTCATTAAACCTGGAACAACTGATATTAACCCCGGAAACCAGTTTGGCTACACATCCTATAAATTATTTTTTTAATTTTTCGATAAATTAAGCAACCTATCGTAAATGGAAGATAATCTGACATGTATCCGTTTTCATACTCGATTTTGCATAAATTTAGCTCTTTTCTTTTTCGTGAATCCTTGGTATATTATCAGAAAATTAAGTTAATATCTAAAGGGAGGCGAAGGAGATGACTGTGGAAACGATTGATACAACCAAAACTTGTGATTATTGTAAGGGAAAGGGTTATTTTCAATTAGTACTTGGCGGTTCGGAGACATGCCCAAACTGTGAAGGAACTGGTAAGAATAAAGAAAACTAATCATATCAGCTTCTTACTCTAAGAGGCTATTTTTTTTGCTTACTTTTTTTAAAAATTGTCCATCACCATTCCTGTCGTGTGCTAAACGGGCACTTGTGCTATTCTTCTTGACTCTTCCTGGGCTTTTTAAGTACACTAATTGATGTATAAAGGGGGAATTGTCGGATGCAGATGAGCATAGTAGTCCTAATCATCTCAATTGTGCTATTTTTTGTCTTATTTTTTGGAATCGGTTTTATCCTGAATATGCTCTTAAGAATGTCATGGGTAATGGCAATTGTTTACCCCATCATAGCCATCTTTATTGTTGATAAAGTAGAGTTTGTGGAGTACTTTACAAATAGTAAACATGCCTTTCAAGATCTTGGGTCAAGAATCAGCACTTTAGCTACGGCGGATATTCTTATTTTGATTAGCGGTCTAGCAGGCGCGATTGCGGCTGGTTTTACAATTAAACTATTACGAAAAAGTGGATATCAAATGTTTTAGGACTTTTACGGTGATGTAAAGGTCTTTTTTTGTCTCGTTAAAATCATTTTTCACCCCAAAATTGTATAATTCCCTTCACTTTGGGAATGAATATTTTTGGAGGGTGAAAAATTCAATGATTAAAATGAAAAATTGGACGAAACGATTTGCAATGTTTTGCCTGTTTATAATGGCATTAGCTGCAACCTTTCAGTCCATTACTGGCGTAAGTGCAAAATCGTTCATTCTGCCATTTGCGTCAGCGCTTTCGTTTACGAAACCTGTTTCTGGAGAATCAACTCCGCTCCTCGAGGATGCGTTTGATTGGTCTAAGTACCCAAAATATACAGTGACCGCTACAGGCTATACGGCAGGATATGAATCCACTGGGAAAAGCCAGGGGCATCCTGAATATGGAATTACTTACTCAGGTGTAAAAGTGAAACGTGATCTATTTTCAACCGTAGCCGCTGATTTAAACGTTTTTCCCATCGGTACCATTCTATTTATCCCTGGTTATGGATATGGAGTTGTGGCGGATAAGGGAGGCGCGATAAAGGGAAATGAGCTAGACCTTTATTATAAGACTGTGGAGGACGTATACAAGCAGTGGGGTAAAAAGCAGGTGAATGTCTATGTCATTCAAAAAGGAAATGGACATCTTACCGAACAGGAATTGCTAACTTTAAATAACGATAAAACGCTTCAGGTATTCCGCGGGCAGTATACAGGCTCGGAAAAAAGATAACAATACAATGTATTTGGCAGGCCTTGTGCCTGCTTTTTACATTCATTAGACTCTCGAAATAAAATGATCTTTTCGTTATAATGTAGAGGTATATTTCGGAGGTGAAGGAACATGTTTCATGTAAAAAAAGAATTAGACTTAACGGCGGGTCATGAGGGCTTAGTCGTAGGTATATTTGAAAGGCCTGAAAAATTTGCAGGAGTATTAGCCGGCTTAGATGAAAAATTTGACGGGCAATTAACCGAATTAGTGAAGTCAGGTGACCTTTCAGCTAAGCTCAAAAGCATAACTAAAGTACATACCTTTGGAAAAATTGGTGCAAAGCGAATCTATTTTGTGGGACTAGGAAAAGAAAAAGATTTATCCTTCGATAAGCTTCGAGCAGCTTTTGGAAAGATTTTTAAGCAGCTAAAGTTAAATAAACATGTGGAAACAGCTGTTTATTTAGATACGTTTGTTAGCGAAGAACTGGATAGCTTAGATGCCGCTCATGCTCTGGGTGAGGCCATGGCGCTCTCCACGTATCAATTTGATGGATATAAACAAAAATCGAATGAGCCTGAGAAAAGACTTGAGAATGTAACTGTTTATAGTGCTGCAGCCGAAGAAGAGGATGTACAGGCATCTCTAACGGTTGGCTATTCATTCGGAAAGGCAACCAATTCGGCGCGCACGCTTGTGAATACTCCAGGTAATTTATTGACGGCTACAGATTTAGCGAATTATGCTTCAGAGCTAGCTGCTAAATACGACTTTGAAGTCGAAATTCTTGATAGAGCGGAGATTGAAAAGTTAGGAATGGGGGCATTCCTCGCTGTTAATAAAGGGTCTGTCGAGCCCCCTAAAATGATTGTTTTAAAATATCAAGGAAAAGATGACTGGACCGATGTTATTGGGTTGGTCGGAAAAGGGATTACCTTCGATACAGGCGGGTATTCCATCAAAACAAAGGCTGGCATTGTTGGGATGAAAACCGATATGGGCGGGGCAGCAGCCGTTCTTGGTGCGATGGAAATCATCGGTGAAATTAGACCAGAGCAAAATGTTGTTGCGGTTATTCCTTCTACCGATAATATGATCTCGGGTGGAGCCTTTAAACCAGATGATGTGATTACATCGATGAATGGTAAAACGATTGAGGTCTTAAACACGGATGCAGAGGGACGTCTAGTTTTAGCTGATGCGGTTACATATGCAAAACATCATGGTGCTAATTATTTAGTAGATGTGGCTACCCTAACAGGCGGAGTCATTACTGCACTTGGTCTGTATACCACTGGTGCAATGACTAATCATGATGGTTTGTATGAGCAAGTTTTGGAAGCATCTGTTGAAGCAGGAGAACAGATGTGGTTATTGCCGTTGTTTGAGACAGAGAAGGAACGTGTTCGCAACAGTAAAGTGGCCGATTTAAATAATTCGCCAGGAAGCGAGGGACACGCCCTTGTAGCGGGCGCATTTATTGGTGAGTTTACGGAAGGCACGCCATGGGTGCATTTAGATATTGCCGGAACTGCCACCACATCAAAAGACTATGACTTAGGTCCAGCAGGTGCTACTGGTGTTATGACCCGTACCCTTGCGCTGTTTGTAGAACGCTTTGAGCCAATTGAAAAATAAACCTAAAATCTGCTGGAAAGATTCCGGCAGATTTTTTTTGACACCGTCATACGCCGCTAAACGGGCGCTTCTGCTTTTCTATTTGCCCACTCCAATCCCTGTGTTTCCGCATATGAAATAGTGTAGGCAAGTAGCTTAGAAAAAGGAGGTAATATGATATGTACCCATATCGAAGCCCGTACCCGGTACAGGATCAACGATTTATAGGTCTTGGCTGGCCGTTAGCGATAGGTGGTCTTAGCTTTTTAGGAGGTTTACTTGGCGGAGGAATAGGTGCTTCTTTTGGAGCCCGGCCATTTTATGGTTACCCAGGAGGATTCGGTGGTTATCCAGGATTCGGTGGATACCCAGGATTCGGTGGTTATCCAGGAGGATTCGGTGGCTACCCTGGAGTCGGATACCCTGGTTTCGTTTAAATCCCGTTAAAAACAGCTCTTGCAGCTGTTTTTTCTTTTTCCAACATAAAGGAATATGAACAAAAGTGAAGAATAGGTTAATATGGAATCAGAATATGTACCGGAGGGGTAAGATGATCAAAGATACATTAATTGAAGCACTCGGAATAGAAATTACGCTGCTAGAGCCTGGGAAAGTAGTTGCGGTTATGCCTGTTGACCACCGGACAAAACAGCCATTTGGATTGCTGCATGGAGGGGCATCCGTTGCCTTAGCAGAGACAGTTGCAAGCCTTGGAGCTTACGAACTCGTTGACAAAGAAACAGAAGCAGTTGCTGGATTGGAAATAAACGCTAATCATGTCCGCCCGAAAACGGACGGAGTTGTCACAGCAGTAGGAACAATTTTGCATCAGGGGAAAACAACGATGGTCTGGGATATTAAAATTACCGATGAACAAGACCGTCTCATTTGTGTTTCAAGATGTACAATGGCCGTTATTAAACATAAAAAATAATACCTAAAAAAAGAATGGTTTTTCCATTCTTTTTTTTGTGTCCATTGTACAAAAATTTAAAAAATTCTAATGAATTTCATGTTATAATAAAAAAAATAGAAAAAAAGCACAATTTTTTGTACATGTATCTTTATATAATGGTAGTAAGATGGAATAAGAGAAGGTGGTGAATGTAATGAGAGTAAAGAAACAATATTTATTTATTGATTTTGAGTTTACAATGCCAGAGAGAAATGTTCGTATGAAGGATTTTTTCGCGGAAATTATTGAGGTGGGAATTGTTGCTATTGTAGATGATCAAGTAACCGAACAATTTTCTTCCTATGTAACCCCGTTAAAATTTCCGAGACTATCCGAACGCTGCAAATCATTCTTACATATCACGCAGCAACAGGTGGACAGGGGATTAACCATTTACGAGCTCATTAAGAAATTGGCGGAATTCAATAAGGACAATGTTGACACGACCATCGTTACTTGGGGAAACATGGATATGAAGGTACTGCGGCAAAATTGTTTAATGGCGGGAGTTCCGTTCCCGTTTAAGGGAGCAGAATTAGATTTATCAATGGAATATAAACGATTCTTTGGAGACCAAAATCAAACAGGTCTATGGAAAGCCGTTCAGGAGTATGGGAAGGAAGGGACAGGTAAACACCATCGGGCATTGGATGATGCCTTGACTACCTATAATATATTCAAGCTAGTCGAAAAGGATAAACGCTATTTGGAAAAACCAAAACCGACCACCATCGGCGACCGAATTGATTTTTCAAAGCTCTTAAATGAATTTGCATAAAAGGCCAAATCACTCAAACTGATTTGGCCTTTATATGTGTGATCAAATCTTATAATCTCTTTCCAAGGATTCCAAAGCTCGAATGCTCATTTCTGCCCACTCTGAATTTGCTTCCGTCAATTCCTTTTTCATCTTCTCTAAAGCTTCCTTTAGAGATTCCTGATAATCAGGAACTTCGCCCTCAAACGGTTTAACCATTTGTTTGGGAATATTCGTCTGCTCCCGGTAACTAAGGGCTTTTCTCTCATGAAACATGAGAACATCCGCATCCTTTGGATGGTGGAGGTCACCTTGCATCGGATGTTTCACAACCGCCAACACCCTCACTAGGTAATGCTGTGGGCGTACTTCAGTAATTTCACCGATATACTTCCCTGTCTTATAAATCCCCGTAACCACATTGCCAACTTGTAATTCTGTCACATCATCCACCCCAATATTATAAAATTCACTTGATTCCACTCCTTCATTATGACTAAATTAAAAACATAGTGCAAAAAGTTTAAAGAGAGAAAATGGAGGGATGATAAATGAGAAAGAAAGGGCCATTTATATTTATATTATTAACAATTGTTCTGATGTTGGCTGCGTGTGGGACAAGCCAGAAGAAAGATGACGAAGCATCCTCAAACACAAAAACTACAGCGCCAAAAACAGAGCAAAAGGAAGGAGCAAAGCAAGTGACAGATACATCATATCCGCAGCTTTCAACAGAAGTAGCTGAAAATGAAAAATTAGTGGAAATGGAAACCTCAATGGGGGCAATTAAAATTAAACTATTCCCAGAGTATGCTCCAAAGGCTGTCGAAAACTTTGTCAAGCACAGTCAGGATGGATACTATGATGGATTGATTTTTCACCGGGTGATCAAGGACTTCATGATACAAGGCGGGGACCCAAATGGGAACGGAACCGGCGGTGAAAGTATTTGGAAAACTCCATTTGAGGATGAATTCTCTGAAAATCTTTTCAATCTTCGCGGAGCCTTATCTATGGCAAATGCAGGAGCCAATACAAATGGGAGTCAGTTTTTTATTGTTCAGAAAACATCATTGGACCCTGCAATGAAAGAGCAAATGGACAAGGCGGGCTATCCAAAGGAAATCATTGATGCCTATGATAAAAACGGTGGTACCCCATGGCTGGACCACCGTCATACCGTTTTCGGCCAGGTGATCGAAGGAATGGACATTGTGGATAAAATTGCAGATGTAAAAGTAGATGCAAAGGATAAACCAGAGGAAGATGTTATCATCAAGGGGATTAAAGTATTAAAATGACTTTGAAAATTGTCCGACTCAGCGCCTAGGGGCTCTTAGGTCTAAGCCTATCCAGTTGCGGCTCCTTG
>NZ_NUNF01000031.1:6930-74187 GCF_002585305.1 Bacillus sp. AFS037270
CAAAAAGCGCCTTCTTGCAGGGGGGGCTTATACCTTTGTCCCAGAACAGTCGCCTCCACATTTAGGTCAATCCGTCAAGAAGGCTAAAGAGCAGCCTTCTCGCCGGCTCGTCTGTAGCCTTGCGCCCCTGGTCAAGGCGCTTCCGCTTTTCTGTTGGTACGGAGTCCTCTTTCTTGCTATAATAAAGTGAACCTATTAGGGGCCTGAAGAGAGAAAGGGAGAAGAAAAATGTTTCTGCCATCCGTACTAGCATTATTTTTGTACTTTCCTGAAGATAAAAGAGAATATATTCCTGCTGCCATTACTTGTGTTATTTTTTTAATCGGTGCATTATTAACCATGCGTCTCATTATCAAAATTTCAAACCGGGAAGCCTTAAAAACAAAAGAGTTAGAAGAACAAATAAACAAGAAACAAACTACGCAAAGGAACAGTTAAACACGACTGTTCCTTTTATCTTTCCATAATCCACTTCTTTCCACTTTTAGAATAGTTCAAGAGCTGATTGCCGATACTAATCTCAAATGTCTAAATGGGGGGAAACTATGAAGAAGAGCTGGATGCTTATTCCGCTTCTCCTGCTTACGGGGTGTATGGAAAAAGAAGTGAAACAGTTAGACGTACAAATATATAATCCATCAGGAGATTCGCTTGGGACCATAACGCTTGCTGAGCAGTCGAGCGGTGTTAAAATGACCGTTGATTTAACTGGACTTCCTACAGGCGAACATGCCATACATATACATGAATCTGGTACATGCAAGGCCCCTGATTTTAAATCGGCGGGGAACCATTTTAATCCTGAAAATAAACAGCATGGTCTTTTGCATCCGAAAGGAGCTCATGCGGGAGATCTGCCAAATTTAATTGTCGAGAATGACGGGTCAGTAAAGGCTGAACTAATGGCACCTAATGTTACCTTAAAAAACGGCAAAAAATCTCTGTTTACAAAAGAAGGGACTTCCATTGTTATTCATGAAGGTAAAGATGATGGAATGACCCAGCCGGCGGGGGATTCTGGAAATCGTATTGCCTGTGGTGAAATTTCTAAAGAAAAGAAGACTGAGCAAAAAAAGGCACAAGACGAAAAACAATAGGTTACAAGCTATCCCGAGTGGATAGTTTATTTTTTTTTGCTTCCCTAGGTATCTATCTAAGCTTATCCAAAAAGTGGACATACACTATTAGCGAGAATGTAAGGAGGCGATTTTTTTGGAAAAAAGACAATTTGGCGGATTTCCAGGACAAATGGGTGGATTCCCACAAATGGGAGGATTCCCACAAATGGGAGGATCCCCACAAATGGGAGGATTTCCACAAATGGGTGGATTCCCACAAATGGGTGGATTTCCACAAATGGGAGGATCCCCGCAAATGGGTGGATTTCCACAAATGGGAGGATCCCCGCAAATGGGAGGATTCCCACAAATGGGAGGATCCCCGCAAATGGGTGGATTCCCGCAAATGGGTGGATTCCCACAAATGGGTGGATTTCCACAAATGGGAGGATCCCCACAAATGGGTGGATTTCCACAAATGGGCGGTCAGCAGCAAATGGGCTTTCCTCAAGGTATGGGCGGAATGGGCGGATCCATGCAAGGGCAACAACCAACTTCTTTCGGCCAACGGAAAAAAGATAAGTAATAACTAGCATAAATAATGAAAGAAAAACCTGTTCTTTTGGTAAAAAGAGCAGGTTCTTCTTTTTCGCTTGATTTCATGGCCATCTTTTTGGACAATGAATACATCCATTCAAAAACAATCACGAGGTGCTTATTCTAATGCGAGCTAAACTTTATTATCAGGATGCATACATACATAGCTTTTCTGCAACTATTTTAAAGCAAGAAAACGATGAAACGGGCAAAAATTACGTTGTCCTTAATCAAACAGCCTTTTATCCAACCGGAGGCGGACAGCCTCATGACACAGGTCGAATCGAGGAAAGGGCCGTTATTGACGTAGAAGAAGTTAACGGTGAAATTCGTCATTATCTTGACGCACCATTACAGGTCGCAGATTCTGATGTAAGCTGTGCGATTGATTGGGAAAGAAGATTCGACCATATGCAACAGCATTTGGGTCAGCATATTTTATCGGCTGCTTTTGACCGTTTGTTTGGCTATAAAACAGTTGGTTTCCATATGGGAACCGAAAACCTAACCATTGACTTAGCGACGGAAGAATTAACAAAGGAAGAAGCCTTAAAAGCGGAAGAACTTGCTAACAAAATCATTCTCGAGAACCGTCCCATTGAAACAAAATGGGTTACAGAGGCAGAATTGTCCCAATATGATTTAAGGAAAGAGACAAAGGTAAAAGAAGATATCCGGCTTGTGATCATCCCCGAATTTGACTATAATGGCTGCGGCGGAACGCATCCAAAGGCAACCGGTGAGGTCAGTGCCATAAAGATTTTAGATTGGGAAAAGCAACGAAAAAATATCCGGATTCAATTTGCCTGTGGCTTGCGTGTGATCAAAAAGCTTGAGGAGAAACAAAGCGTGTTACACCAATTAACCAACCTCTTGAATGCCCCAGAAAAGGGCATGCAGCAAGCTGTCATCCGATTGTTGGAAAATGAGAAACAACTGACAAAAGCACTTGAACAGTCCAAAGAATCCTTACTCCAATATGAAGCGAAGGAGCTGGCAGGAAAAGAACAAACTGTCGCGACGAAGGTTTTTGAAAACAGGACAATCCAAGAGCTCCAGAAATTGGCCCGTATGGTTGTTTCCGATCATGAAAACAGTCTCGTCTTTTTTGTTTCAACGGATGGGACTCGCTTACAAGTGGTTCTAGCAAAAGGAAAATCACGAACAGAGAATATGAAAAAATTGATCGGCGAGATTTTGCCGATGATTAATGGTAAGGGTGGAGGGAATGATTCCTTTGCCCAAGGCGGTGGAGAGGCTATCCTGACTGGTGAGCAAATCCTAAATAAGCTTTTAAGCTTGATGAACTAAGTCAGGTTATTATGTTAGAATAGCTAATATAAAAGGATGGAGGGGAAATATGCGAAAAGAGGTACAAACCAACCTGCAGTTTGTAGACGTCTTGAATCAATGGGATCCTTTTCACTTAGACGGTGGCGATTATGATACAGAAATAGCAGATACAATTCAAGCTGTTCATGAGCTGGATGACCCTTTAAAGTTAGCAGAACGCATTCAATCTATTTATGAATTTTCATTTGAAAAAATGATTCCAATCGACGAATGTCGTAAAATTGCGATAGATTTGTTAGTCATTAAAGAAAACCAATCCTGCTCATTGTAAGTTAAGAAAAGCTGGTTGAATAAACGGCAAAAAAAGAGGACAACCTGTTGGATTGTCCTCTCAAAAAGGGGGAATACTAGAAAGCTTTATAATTAAAGTTTTCCCATTTCCCCCATTTTTATACATAGAAATAAATTAAAATAAAAAAACGGTAAATTATACCGTTTTAAAATAAATATTTTCAAGGATTCACAGTGGTATTATGCTGTAATAACTCAGATGCAGGTATATCTAGAACAGTAGATAATTTTAAGATCGTCTGATTACTTGGAATTTGTTCCCCTGCCTCATATTTAGCGATTGTATGGGTTCCTACTCTAATCTTTTGAGCTAGTTCCTCCTGAGTCATATTAAGCATTTCACGGCCCATTTTGATGGTTTGCCCAATTGAATTCATACCGTTCACCTCATCTTTAAAAGATATTTTCTCTCTATTATTATATCATGGTAATACTCCTTTTTCCTTATGCATTTATGAATTTTATGTTAAGGTGTTCAAAGGGCTGTACGTATTTCTCGATAACTTTGATTAAAGGTATTGTTTATGATATAATTTTTTAATGCGTATATAAGGGAAAAAATAATTATTTACTTAGGAGTGTTTTCATGACAGAAAATATTGAAGTTGGAAGTATTTTAACAGGTAAGGTAACAGGAATTCAACCGTACGGGGCATTTGTTGCGTTAGATGATAATACACAAGGTCTTGTTCATATTTCGGAAATCACGCACGGTTATGTAAAAGATATAAATGAACATCTTAAAGTTGGAGATGAAATTAAGGTCAAAGTCTTATCAATAGATGAAGGAGCTGGGAAAATCGGCCTTTCCATCCGTGCTACTGAAGAAGCACCTGTGCAACAGCAACAGGCTGCTAAACCAAAGAAACCTCGTAAACGTCAAGCTGCAGCGATCATTCCTGAAGCAGATGGGCAACAAGGTTTTAATACCTTAAAAGATAAACTGCAAGAATGGATTGACCAATCTTCACGGGAAGAAATTAAAAAGTAAACAGAATCTAAGCCTGGGCCAGATCTTTTTGTATCTTTGGACTAGGCTTATTTTTTTATTTTTGTTGGAAATTATAAATGTAATTCGATGTGTATATAAAAATTAATAGAAAAAATGTTCATTCTTTTTTAGGGCTCGGCTACAATAGAAGTGTCTATACATAAAATTCGGAAATCAACAGGGAGGAAAATACATGGATACAAGAAACAGCTCAAATGAATTGATCGAGCAAACAGAGAAGTATGGTGCCCATAATTATCATCCGCTGCCAATCGTGATTTCACGCGCTGAAGGGGTCTGGGTGGAAGACCCAGAAGGCAACAAATACATGGACATGCTAAGTGCATACTCTGCGCTTAATCAAGGCCACCGTCACCCTAAGATTGTCCAGGCATTAAAAGATCAGGCAGATAAGGTTACGTTAACTTCTCGTGCTTTTCATAACGACCAACTTGGTCCATGGTATGAAAAAGTTTGCAAATTAACGAACAAAAACATGGTCCTGCCGATGAATACAGGGGCGGAAGCGGTTGAGACGGCTGTTAAGGCTGCAAGACGCTGGAGCTACGATGTAAAAGGCTTAGCGGAAGACCAAGCTGAAATCATCGCTTGTGTCGGGAACTTCCACGGAAGAACGATGACGGCGGTGTCCCTATCATCTGATGCTGAATATAAGCGTGGATTTGGCCCTATGCTGCCAGGTATCAAGTTAATTCCATATGGTGACCTAGAGGCGCTGAAAGCAGCGATTACTCCAAACACAGCAGCATTTTTAATTGAGCCAATTCAAGGGGAAGCCGGGATTATCATCCCGCCAGAAGGCTTTATGAAGGCGGCATTCGATGTTTGTAAAGAAAACAATGTCCTGTTTATTGCTGATGAAATCCAATCAGGCTTAGCACGGACCGGTAAAATGTTTGCCAGTGAGTGGGAAGGGGTTGAACCGGATATGTATATCCTCGGTAAAGCCCTAGGCGGCGGCGTCTTCCCAATCTCCTGTGTGGTGGCCAACAAAGAGATACTAGGCGTATTCAATCCTGGCTCACACGGTTCGACCTTCGGAGGAAATCCAATGGCCTGTGCCGTTTCCATCGCGGCTCTAGATGTTCTTGTCGACGAAAAGCTTGCCGAAAA
The DNA here is from genome assembly GCF_002585305.1 of Bacillus sp. AFS037270. Next base: position 12,355 of record NZ_NUNF01000031.1, read on the forward strand.
ATCATTGGAGCTTGGGGAGTACTTTATCAATAAATTGAAAGCAATCAACAATCCAAAGATTAAGGAAGTGCGCGGACGAGGTTTATTCATTGGAGTGGAATTGACAGAATCAGCCCGAAAATATTGTGAACAACTAAAAGAATATGGACTATTATGCAAAGAAACACATGAAACTGTCATTCGTTTTGCACCGCCGCTTGTGATTACAAAAGAAGAATTAGACTGGGCTATTGAACGGATTAACAAAGTACTTGGATAATCAAGAAAATAACTAGGGGTGCCAACATGGTGACGATGGATGAGGAGACAGTGGTTGCTGAACAATTGGATTTACTTGCATCGACAAAAATTGTAATACACGATGCCTTAAAAAAACTCGGATATCATCAGGATATGTTTCATCTTTTGGAGGAACCGTTGAAATCCATCACCGTCAGGATTCCTGTTCGGATGGATGATGGCTCCACCAAGATTTTTAAAGGCTTTCGTTCCCAGCATAATGATGCAGTCGGACCGACAATGGGGGGAATCCGATTCCATCCAAAAGTAACAGAGGATGAAGTAAAGGCATTATCGATGTGGATGAGCATGAAGTGCGGAATTTGTGACTTGCCATTTGGCGGAGGTAAGGGCGGGATTATTTGTAACCCTAGAACCATGTCCTTTGGAGAACTAGAGCGGTTAAGCCGTGGGTATGTCCGCGCCATCAGCCAAATGGTTGGACCAACTAAGGATATTCCTTCCCCTGAGCTGTATACGAATTCGCAAGTTATCGCCTGGATGCTTGATGAATACAGCCGTCTCAGGCAAAATGACTCCCCGGGCTTTATCACCGGAAAACCTTTGGTGCTAGGCGGTTCCGAGGGATGGGAAAAAGCAGGAGCAAAAGGGATTACCCTTTGTATTGAAGAAGCGGCCAAGAGGCGTGGAATCTCGATCAAAGGAGCTCGGGTGATTGTCCAGGGCTTTGGAAATGCAGGGGGATATGTCGCCAAGTTTTTACATGACGCGGGGGCATTAATAATTGGTATATCCGATGTTTACGGTGCCCTTTATAACCCTGATGGATTAGATATTGATTATCTTCTGGATCGCCGGGATAGCTTTGGAACGATTACCACGCTGTTTGATAGTGTCATGACAAACGAAGAGCTTATTATAAAAGAATGTGATATTTTAGTGCCCGCAGCGATTGCGAATCAAATAACCGCTCAAAATGCCTACAATATTAAAGCAAAAATTGTCGCAGAAGCTGCGAGCGGACCCACCACACTTGAGGCGACAAATATTCTTTCTGAGCGTAATATTTTGCTCATCCCCGATGTTTTAGCAGGAGCCGGAAGTGTGATCGTCTCCTATATGGAATGGGTTCAAAACAATCAGGGGCTTTATTGGGATGAAGAAGAGATAGAAGAAAAATTACGAGAACAGATTATCCGGGCCTTCGGTCGAATTTATGAGCTTGCACAAAGCAGCCATATCGATATGCGCCTTGCTGCGTATATGGTGGGAGTGAAAAGATTGGCAGAAGCGGCCCTTTTTAGGGGCTGGGTCTAAAAAATTCCTTGTATCGTACATCGATACAGGGAATTTTTTTGTAGCGGGGTAAAAATATAACTTTGAAAATGGTGAAACGTCATCGTTCTAATGTGTTATTAGGAATTCGACAGTACGACAGATAAGATAAGAAGGGGTCTCATCCCCCAAGGACCACAGTCTAGTTTTTTGCAAAATGGAACATTATAAATAATAATAGTAATTGAAAAGGAAGGTGTTAATCTGTGGAGAATTTTACATTTTTGAATCCAACCAAATTAATTTTTGGAAAAGGCCAGCTAGAACAATTAAAAACAGAAATCCCGCCATATGGAAAAAAAGTATTACTTGTTTATGGCGGCGGAAGTATTAAAAAAAGCGGCCTTTACGATAATGTGATCGGCATCTTAGCTGAAATAGGAGCTCAGGTTTTTGAACTTTCTGGTGTGGAACCAAATCCACGTATTTCAACAGCTAGAAAAGGTGTGGAAATTTGTAAAAGAGAAGGTATCGAGTTCCTTTTAGCAGTAGGAGGCGGTAGTGTCATTGACTGTACCAAACTGATTGCCGCAGGTGCTAAATATGAAGGAGATCCTTGGGATATTGTGATAAGGAAAACTGCAGCACGTGAAGCTCTGCCGTTTGGAACGGTTTTGACACTTGCAGCAACTGGTTCTGAGATGAATTCTGGCTCCGTTATTACGAATTGGGAAACTAATGAGAAATACGGATGGGGAAGTGCTGTTACATTCCCGAAATTTTCAATCCTTGACCCGGTAAATACCTTTACCGTTCCTAGAAACCAAACCATTTACGGTATGGTCGATATGATGTCCCATGTGTTAGAACATTACTTCCATCTAGAAGAAAATACAGATTTTCAAGACCGCATGTGTGAGTCCTTGCTGATTACAGTAATGGAGACCGCTCCCAAGTTACTAGCAGACCTTGAAAACTATGAACATCGCGCTACCATTCTTTATGCCGGTACAATGGCTTTGAACGGCATGGTAAATATGGGCTATCATGGCGATTGGGCAACACACAACTTAGAACACGCGGTATCTGCAGTCTATGATATTCCACACGGCGGCGGATTAGCGATTCTTTTCCCTCACTGGATGGAGCATAATCTAAGTGTGAAACCTGAGCGCTTTAAGAAGCTCGCTGTCAGGGTGTTCGGAATAGATCCTGAAGGCAAGACTGCGGAGGAAGCTGGTTTAGAAGGAATTCGTAAGCTGCGTCAATTCTGGAACAGTATAGAGGCTCCTGCGCGTTTGGCAGATTATGATATTGATGACAGTAAAATCGAACTTATGGCTGACCGTGCAATGGTAAATGGAGAATTTGGTAACTTTAAAAAGCTAAATCGTGACGACGTACTAGCCATTTACCGGGCATCATTATAAAAGTAGGAAATTGTCGAAAATGGGTGCGCTTTCACGAGCTGAGGTTTCTTGATAATTTTCTCAAGCTTAGGTAAAGTGATAACTGAAAAATAAAATTATGGAGGATCATACATGACACACGTTCGCTTTGATTACTCGAAGGCCCTCTCCTTTTTTGGAGAACATGAAATTACATATTTACGTGATGCTGTAAAAGTGGCCCATCATTCTCTTCACGAGGGTACAGGGGCTGGAAATGACTTTTTAGGCTGGATTGAACTGCCAACCAACTATGACAAGGAAGAATTCTCACGAATCCAGAAATCTGCAGAGAAGATTAAATCTGATTCAGATGTTCTGCTTGTAATCGGTATTGGCGGATCATATCTTGGTGCAAGGGCTGCTATTGACATGCTTTCTCACAGCTTTTACAATGCACTTCCAAAAGAAAAACGCAGCAATCCACAGATCATTTTTGTCGGAAACAGCATTAGTTCTACCTATATGCGCGATGTTATGGACCTATTAGATGGAAAAGATTTTTCTATTAACGTCATCTCTAAATCAGGAACAACTACAGAGCCAGCGATTGCCTTCCGTATTTTCCGTAAGCTTCTTGAGGAGAAATACGGTGTAGAAGAAGCTCGTAAACGCATTTATGCGACTACAGACAAAGCAAGAGGCGCTCTTAAAACATTAGCGACAGAAGAAGGCTACGAGTCCTTTGTGATTCCGGATGATGTTGGCGGACGTTATTCCGTTTTAACAGCTGTAGGTCTTTTACCAATTGCTGTATCTGGTGCAAATATTGAAAAGATGATGGAAGGTGCTCGTCAAGCACAAAACGATTTCAGTCATTCTGAAATCGAAGAGAATCCAGCTTACCAATATGCGGCAGTAAGAAATGTCCTTTACAATAAAGGAAAAACAATTGAAATGCTGATTAACTATGAACCAGGCTTACAGTACTTTAATGAATGGTGGAAGCAATTGTTTGGTGAAAGTGAAGGGAAAGACCAAAAAGGTATTTACCCATCTTCAGCCAACTACTCAACTGATCTTCACTCATTAGGACAATACGTTCAAGAAGGAAGACGCGATTTATTTGAAACGGTTGTGAAGGTAGACAAGCCTCGCCATGAGTTATCCATTGAAGCCTTTGAAAATGATTTAGATGGTCTTAATTACTTAGAAGGAAAAACCATCGACTTTGTTAATAACAAAGCATTTGAAGGTACCATGCTTGCTCATACAGATGGCGGTGTACCAAACTTAATTGTTTCAATCCCTGAAATGGACGAGTATTCATTTGGTTACCTCGTTTACTTCTTTGAAAAAGCATGTGCGATGAGCGGCTATCTTCTTGGAGTGAACCCATTTGACCAGCCTGGCGTTGAAGCATACAAGGTTAATATGTTTGCACTATTAGGCAAACCTGGCTTTGAAGAAAAGAAAGCAGAACTTGAGAAAAGATTATAAACAGAAGCGGATCGGCTTGTCCAGGGGCGACAGGCATAAGACGAGCCGGCGAGAAGGCTGCAGCCTTCTTGACGGATTGACCTAAATGTGGAGGCGACTGTTCTGGGACGAAGGTATAAGACGCACTCTGCAAGAAGGCGCTTTTTGNNTTATGACCCCGAGCCCCTAGCCGCTGGAGCTAGATAATCTTCAAAGTCTTTTAAATAAATTAATGAAATTATAAAGAGTGCTGATGCCATTTTGCATCAGCACTCTTTTGTTTGGGGAAACTAACACTATCAAAAAGGGGGGGATTTGTATATGTTTGAAATTCAATCCAAGATCGAAGGAAAACAATTTGACCTGTATAAGCTTGAGCAAAAATTAAAGCCAATCGGCTATACGATTGGCGGGAATTGGGATTATGATCATGGTGCATTCGACTATAAACTGAATGACGAAGAAAGTTATCAGTTTTTAAGGGTGCCATTTACGGCTGTTGATGGCGAGCTGGATAGCAAAGGATGTACGGTTGAAGTCGGCAGACCGTTCCTATTGTCACATCAGTATGAATACGGAATTGATGAGCACGGCGATACCGGTAACTTTTCAGCTACCCTAAATCAATTTCAAGCTCCTATTGATTCGGATGCCGATATTCCTACTCAATATATCGATAGGGGAAAAAGGTTAGTGGCCGATTTAGAAAACGTCCTTTTACCTACCCAATAACTATTTAAATGTCAATAATTTATCATTTTCTTCAATTTCAAAAGAGTTGGGGGGATTTAGAATCGTTTCATCCCCTCTTTTTAATCCGATTAATAAACATCCATCCTCAATCAGTTCAACACCAATTTCCCTGAAGCTCCTTCCGATATCCGCTCTTTTTACGGAATTAGTGAAGAGCCTGCTTTCTTGCAGTTGATTGATCACATTTAATAATAGTCCATCTCCATTAGAATGGAGGCTGTTAATCATAAAGACACTTGTTAATTTATTGGATTGGATTACCTCATCTGCTCCTGCGCGTCTTGCATTGATCACTTGTTCAGCCGTCAAGATTTCAATGATACATTTTACTTGTGGACACAGGCCCTTAATCGTAAGTAATGTTAAGATGCTGTTCATATCTGCTTGAAGTTCATCGTTCCCACGGTCAGCTGTAATGAGTACTTTTTCCGCATTTTCAATATCACTTTTCATTATCGTATCATCCACATGGCCTTTTCCCTGGATAAAATGGACAAATCTCGATTTAACCGGATTTGCTTCAAGTGTCTCATCAATTAAGACGATCATTTGCTGATCATTTGTTCTGGTTAGCTTATGAATTAATTCTTTTGACCGCTCATTCCAACCGATGATAATGATATGACCAGCCCCTTTAAAAGGGATTTTACCTTCTGAAAGGGCATCTTGTTTGGTAACAGCCGCAGCAGCTAATGTCCCAAAATAGGAGGACACAAAGGCCACGCCAAATAGGATTAATAGTAAGGCAGTTACTCTGCCAAAGAATGAATGGGGCACATAATCACCATATCCAACGGTGGATGCTGTAATAATCGCCCACCAAATCCCATCAAAGATGGTTGGGAAGGTATCAGGCTCTAAAAAGTGTATCGTAATCCCAAATGTAAGAAAGACCAATAAAGCCATCATTAAGATGCGTACTAGAAGCGGTAAGCGTAAAAAGCCTATATAAACTCTGTTTGGCATCACCGGCACCTCGTTTCTATACTAGATATTATGGTCAAAAATAGTAAGTCCCATAATCTTTTACCGTTATTTCGTTGGTTGGTCCAATGCTCACGCAACATAGTTGGGGTGGATGGCATTTGGAGGTGTAATATTTAATTTAACGACGATTGTTCTTTTTACGCCATTTGGGTCGCCAAACTCCGATAGAAGACCTAAACGTTTTTTTAAATCCAATGAAGGTCGTTATTAGCCTTGATAGGCGACCCAAGCTTGAAAAAAAATGCAATGAAGGTCGTCAATAGCCTTGATAGACGACCAAGCTTGAAAGAATAATTCAATGAAGGTCGTCAATAGTCTGGCTAGAGGATACGAGCTTGGATAAAAATTCAATAACTTCCTCAATAACCGCGATTGACGATTAATCAATGCCCGTCGTCACGATCAAGTTCCATATATCTAGACAATAGAAAAAAGCAGCTTTTTTTGTTTTTTGGAATAAATTTCATTCCTTCAGTAAATTTTAAAATGGAAGAACTCTTGAACATAGGGGTGTAGAAGAGTGGTTATTGAAACGAAAAAGGAGCGCAGCTTAATCCTTTTCGCTTTAATTGTGATTGCGGTCTATCTCTCTCCACTATTTATTTTGCAGGAAAATGCCCATATCCGGGTTCATGATAATCTGGACTCAAATTTAGCTTGGTATAAGGTATTAGCAAGAAGTGGGGAAATGTTTGGCAGCGTCAATGCCGTCATTCCGCAAATTATTAATGGACAATTATCGAGAAATGCTATTGGGACGGAATATAGTGTGATTGTCTGGTTATATGCGCTCTTTCCGACAATGATTGCCTACGGATTAAGCCAAGCACTCACAAGGATTGTTGCTTTCTTTGGTATGTATTTATTGCTTAAAGACCACCTAATGCCAGGTGATAAATGGCTTGTCATAAAAATTGGCAGTGCACTTGCTTTTGCTCTAACCCCTTTTTGGCCGTCAGGGATGCTAAGCACACTAGGCATGCCAATAGCGCTATGGGCATTTCTCAATATCCGAAAGCATGAAGATACATGGAAAGACTATCTGGTGCTGACACTACTTCCTTTGTATGCAAGCATAGTATTAGGTTTTTTCTTTTTTCTAAGTGCGATAGGGGTATTTTGGTTATGGGATGTTTTACGCGGGAAGGGCTGGAACCTTCGCTTTTTATTTGCGATTAGTTACATGACGGGTATTTTTATGCTGGTGGAATATCGGCTTATTTATTCTTTTTTGTTTTCCTCCGAACCTAATAGCCGTGATGAATACTTCCATGCGTATCTTCCATTTTGGAGAGTTGTTAGGCTTTTTGTGAAAAATTACTTACTTGGACACACGCATGTAATGACCGTACATACCCTCATTATTCTGCCGGCCACCTTAATGGCGATCTATATCGTGTTTACCAAAAAGCTTTGGGAGCAGGAAAAGCTTTATGTCTTTTTATTTGGATTAAATATATTCCTGTCATTATGGTATGCCTTTTGGTTTTATGAGGGGTGGCTGCCATTAACAAAAATCTTTCACTTTATGGATACCTTTAATTTTGCCCGCTACCATTTCTTAAGACCAATGGTGATTTATGCCAGTTTTGCCCTTGCCTTAAAAATTATTGCCGTTCATGGACTCGATGGGATAAAAATTGCTAAATGGCTGATCGTTTCGCAAATTGTTTTTTTAGGTTTATTGAATGATGAAATCATCTACCGGGAGAAGCCAACGGTTAAGGAGTTTTTTGCAGAAGACTTATTTACCGAAATAAAGGATTATATCGGCCAAAATCCCGAAGAATACCGTGTGGCTAGTATCGGACTCCATCCGGCCATTTCTCAATTCAACGGTTTTTATACGATTGATACCTATAACAATTTTTATCCATTAAGCTATAAACATCAGTTTAGAAAAATAATTGCTAAGGAATTATCAAAAAATAAATCAATCCAAAAATACTACGATAAGTGGGGAGGGCGCTGTTACCTTTTTACAGCCCAGCTTGGGAAAAGATATATGATTAAGAAGGACTCAAAACGGCATTTAAAAAATCTTCAGCTAAATACGGAAGTCTTTAAGGAGATGGGCGGCCGATATATCTTTTCAAGCCTTCCAATCGACAATGCCAGCCAGAACAAGCTTTTACTTGAAAGGGTATTCTCTTCAAAAAATTCAGCCTGGAAGATTTATTTATATAAAACCATGTAAGCAGCGAGGGGATTATAAATGATAGAACCAGTCCTTACCATTGTTGTACCATGCTATAACGAGGAAGCAGTTTTACCAGACACCATTGAACAGCTCGAGGGGCAGCTAAAAGAACTTATCGATGATGAGCTTGTTTCAAAACAAAGTAAAATCTTATTTGTTGATGACGGAAGTAAGGATCGAACATGGGAGCTAATTTATAAGGAAGGGCTTCGCAATGACTATGTCCGCGGCCTGAAGTTATCGCGGAATGTCGGCCATCAAAATGCCTTGCTGGCCGGGTTATTTACTGCAAAGGAGCATTCTGATTGTGTGATTTCGATTGATGCAGACCTCCAGGATGATATCCGGGTTATTCGTGAATTTATCGTCAGGTTCCATCAGGGCTATGAAATTGTGTATGGTGTCCGCAAAGGGCGAGAAACGGATACGCTATTTAAGCGAAGCACAGCCCAAGGGTTTTACAAACTAATGAAAAAAATGGGTGTTGACCTTGTTTATAATCATGCCGATTTTCGGCTATTAAGCAAACGTGCTGTCCAAGAACTCGAGCGTTTCAATGAGGTTAATTTATTTTTAAGGGGTATTGTTCCATTACTAGGTTTTCGTTCCGATGTCGTTTACTATGACCGCTTAGAACGACAGGCAGGAGAAACAAAATACCCTTTAAAAAAGATGCTTGGGTTTGCCTTTGATGGAATTACATCCTTTTCTGTTTCTCCCATCCGCTTTGTATTAATAATAGGATTCGTATCTTTTTTCATGAGTTTGCTTTTTGGAGGATATTTCTTATACCTTAAATTTTTTGGTACAACTCTAACTGGATGGACGTCCTTAATTACCTCGATCTGGTTAATTGGCGGCCTACAGCTGATTGCCATCGGATTAATAGGAGAATATGTTGGGAAAATTTATAAGGAAACCAAGAACCGGCCTAAATATATTGTTGAAATTGACTCCTATTCTTTACCTGTACCAAGGCATCACTTGCTTAATCAGCCGCTAGATGAGGGCGGATTTAGTTTCGACTTTAGGAAGGTATCTGAATCAAATAAGTAATGTTTAAAACGGTGGGCTTTCTATTAAATGTGGAAAGCTCTTTTTTCTATTTTTTAGTTGTACAACCCTCTCCTTTTGAATACACATGGATAGACAGGCATCTATCCATCGCTTTGGGGGGAGAGGTATTAATGAATGTATTTTTGAGCTATATACTGTTGGGGTTATCGCTAGCCGCTCCAATTGGGCCCATTAATGCGGCACAAATTGATCGGGGAATAAGAAATGGCTTTATGCACTCATGGCTTATTGGGGTAGGGGCCGTGGTGGCAGATGGAATTTATATGCTTGTTGTTTACATAGGTGTGGTTCAATTCCTAGAGACCGCTTTTATGCAAACCTTCCTGTGGTTCTTTGGCTGTTTTGTCCTGATGTATACAGGAATCGAAACCTTTATGAATGCTGGAAAAATAAATCTACAACAGGCACGAGGCAAAGAACCGCTTTATAAATCATTTTTTTCGGGTTTTTTGATGTCGATTTCCAACCCCTTAACCATCCTTTTTTGGTTGGGGATTTATGGATCCGTCCTTGCTAAAACGGCGGCTACCTATGAGGCAAGCCAATTAATTCTTTATAGTAGTGCCATTTTCATCGGGCTGCTGATTTGGGATATTACGATGGCAGGTGTAGCGAGCAGCTTCCGCAAATTCTTAACGTCCCACTTACTGGTTGTTATATCCTGTCTATCCGGCATATCTTTGATTGGTTTTGGAATTTACTTTGGCATGCAAGCGTTTCATAATCTATTTGGCTAATAAAAAAGTCAGCCTTAGGCAGCTGACTTTTTTTGGGATTTCTGAACTTGGGAAATTGTCCAGCTCCAGCGCCTAGCCCNNATCCGTCCAAAAGGTTAAAGAACAACCTTTCGGCCGGCTTGTCTTGTGCTTGTCGGGGCTGATCAAGGCGCTTCCGCTTTTCTATGCTGTTGGCCACGGTTTGAGTACTTTACTCTTGCTTTTTTCTTTGGTCTTTTCTTTTCTCCATTTAAAACTGAGGATAAAGGTAATAATCCCGATGACCCCGATAAAGGCTAAACTAATAAAGAAGCCAGGCCTGCTAGTGTCATGAAATAAGGTTCCGCTCACAGCAATTAAAATAAACAAGGCTCCGATTGTATACATGATTTTTTCCTTTAGCTTTAACTCTAAAATTTTTCTAGAGGATGCAAGTATAAACAGCCAATTATAAAGAAGCATTAATCCTGCCGCTGTTGTAACCCACTCATAAATTTTATCCGGCAGTACCAAGGCCGAGACGATCGATGCTGTGATTCCGAGCATGGTAATGATCAAAGTCCATAATGGAACCTTAAGTTTCCCTTTTTTTGCAAAACAAGCAGGAGCATCCTCCTCTTCCCCAAGCGTTTCTAATACGCTGGTCACTCCATATAAAGAGGCGGTCATCGTTGAAAAGCCCGCGATTATAAGCGCGGCATTAAAGAAATGTGGGATAAAAGGCAGATGGTATGCATTTAAGGCGACAACAAAGGTGCTTTCCTTTGTATTAAATTCATTCCAGGACACCATCATAACGGCCAAACCAATCGACAATACATAAATAAACATGAGGGTAAACAGCATGACTTTTCCAGCTTTCGGTGCTTCACTTGGATCCTTTAATTTCGTCGCCATTAAACCTAAAATTTCGATCCCGCCAAACGCGTAGAAGGCAAAAATAACGGCGGACCACAAGCCGATCGTCCCATGCGGTATTATTTCATTAGCACTATTCGGAAACTGAATCGGACGGTCACCCTCAATTACACCAAAGAGTGCCAGCAGCGCGATGACAATAAACATCGTTATCGCAGATATTTTTAAAATAGCCAAAATATTTTCTAGCCTATTTAACACTTTTACTCCGATTAAAATAATGGTTAAGCCTAAAATCGCATAGATGGCGGTAAATATCCATAAGGGGATGTTTGGAAACCAGAAGCGTGAAAAAATGGACAGTGCTGTTAATTGGCTTCCCATGATAAGCACTTCTGATGACCAATATACCCAGCCGCTGCTAAAGCCGGCCCACCGTCCGTAGGCTTTCTTGGCGTATGACCTAAACCCGCCCTTTAAGGGCTCTTGTGAGGTCATTTTGGACAGAGCATCATAGACAAAATAAGTACCAAGCGCAGCAATTAAAAACGCAAGCAAAATAGCGGGCCCAGCCATTTTAATGGCAAGACCAGAGCCTAGGAAGAAGCCTGTTCCAATTGTACAGCCCACTCCAAATAGTGACAACTGCCACCATTTCATATTGTTTTTTTCTTTCGCACCTGACTTAGATTTACTCATTTTATTCTCCTTTGTATCGAAACATTGCTGATGTTAAAAAGGCTGGGAGGCAGTCCGCCCAACCTTTTAGCTTCCTTATGAGAAGGGAGGCATTTACAGATTACGTCCTGTTGCACCTGGTGATTTATCTGTAATTGATTGATTATTATATTCACGATCATTGAGGCCGGGCTGTTGATTTCGATCGCTTCCGAGATACTTTCCTTGATGTTCCTGCTGAACTTTTCTAAATTTATCAAAGTTTTCATTAACCATTCGAAATCCCCTCTTTTCTCTTCATTTTCACCTTATCACTCTTAAGATACACGACAGACTAAAACTTATTCGATTGCTCCCTGAAAAACCAAAGGGAAATTTATTGGAATTAAATTTTTATTACATAATCAACCATGAAAAAAATGAAAATATAAAGGAACAGTAAATAATAAAACCTTGCTGGTGAAATAAATAGTTAAATTGCGTTTTCTGAAAGGGGTAATAACATGTTATCGACACAGCAGTTAGCTGAGTTACGGTTACAATTGTTAAAGGAAAAAAGTGAAATAGAGGAACGATTCGACCAGAACGACCATTTCGGATTTGAACGCGGACATTATCACGAGTCAATGGGGGAGTTATCGAGTTATGATAACCATCCTGCTGATGAAGGAACAGACCTTTTTGAACGTGAAAAGGATAATGCTCTCCTTGAGCACGAGAAATTACAGTTATATAATATCAATCGTGCCCTAGAGGCGATGGAAAAGGGAACATACGGAAAATGTGAGGTTTGCGGTAAGGATATACCAACAGAGAGGTTAGAAGCACTGCCAAATACAACGTATTGTATTGAGCATAGCCCGGACCAAGTTACCTCCCATGACCGGCCAATTGAAGAAGGCGTCCTAATGCCTCCGTTTGGTAAGTTCGATATGGATGAATCTGATGAAAATGTGGCCTTTGATGCGGAGGATTCTTGGCAGTCAGTAGCGGAGTGGGGAACATCTGATACACCTTCTGACCTTGCTTTTCCTAAAGACCACTATAACGACACATACAATGAATCCGAAGAAAGTATTGGTTATGTAGAAGACTATGAAAACTTTGTTGGAAATGATATGTATGGTAACAATATAACGGTTTATCCAAATGCTCAGCATGAAAAATACGAGGCTGCCCTCGACGAGGAAGGAATTATGACAAGTTACGGGGATTTACCTGGTTATGAACATGACCCATATGTTGAGGATGAGAAGTAATTAAAAAAAGAAAACAGCTTTCAAATGAGAGCTGTTTTCCTACTTCAAGAATAGAAAGTATAAAATTTTGACTTAGATAATTGTCCAGCTCCAGGCGCCATCGGCTCGAGGTCACAAGCCAATCCGTCCAAAAGGTTAAAGAACAACCTTTCGGCCGGCTCGTCTTGTGCTTGTCGCCGAAGTCTAAGCGCCGCTGCGCTTTTCTTATTTACTTTATTCGAAACCTTTTCTAGGGATCGGAATATCTTTGCCATTGACATCATCAATGACGGCCCCAATTTCTCCTTCTGTATAGGTATCGCTCACTTGCTCGTGAGAAGTAGCGATGCCAGAAGATAGGTCGTCACTTTCTTTGTAGTAGCTTGGATGATAAAAACTGCCCGCAAGTTCTTTTTTAGGGTTTGCTTTTTTATGTTCCACCTTTGTAACCTCCCTTTTTAGATTATGGTACAACCGTATTTTTTCTTATTTCACATTAATTACTCCTAAAAATTTTAGAAAGGGGAATGAGCGATGAAACAAAAAAATGAATTTCCATCACGTGAAGAGCTAGATCAGGCCTTCCATTATCTTCATGATCAAATCAACCGGATCTCTGTCGTGGAAGAAGTGGAGATGCTAAAGCAAGAAAAAGACGGGCTAGAAGAGTAAGGGCATATTTCTTGCCCTTACTCAATATTGTTTTAATCACACAAGAGTTTTTCTCTGGACCCATCTAGGTCCTTTTTGATATGATTTTTGAGGCAAGTCTGCTTATACTTAACAAGGAAACAGGTCAAAGTCAGCCCAAACGGGTTCAATTGACGTTTTTAGTAGATGAGAACTGTCTAGCTCCAGCGCCTAGCCCCTCGATGGTCTACAGCCAATCCGTCCAAAAGGTTAAAAAGCAACCTTTCGGCCGGCTCGTCTTATGCTTGTCGGGGCTGACCAAGGCGCTTGCGCTTTTCTTAATTTAAAGGTGGTTTCATTATGGTAATGAGAGAAGCTCTGGCTAAAAAAGTAGCCTGGATTAGTGTGATTAGTAATATCATCCTAACCCTAGGAAAGATCGTGATTGGCTGGTACGGACATAGTGATGCTGTCTTTGCAGATGGTATTCACTCGGCAGCGGATGTATTTGCATCTGTAATTGTCTTACTTGTAATCAAAATTGCCAATAAACCGGCCGATAAGGAACATCCATATGGTCATGGAAAAGCTGAGGTCATTGTATCGGAAATAATCGGGATTCTCCTTCTATTAGTTGCCATTTATGTGGCTTACGAAGGAATCAGCGGTTTCTTTCATAAGGTGGAATCACCAAGTCTGTTAGCGATGTGGGTGGCCCTTTTTTCGTTTATTACAAAGATCATCCTCTATCGAAGTTCGTTAAAAGTAGCGAATGAAAATAATAGTAAAGCAATTGAAGCGATTGCCTTTGACCATAAAGCGGATATTGTGGCATCGATTGCAGCCGCTATAGGGGTTCTTCTTTCCATCATTGGAGAGCGGATGGATATTCACTTTTTACTATACGGTGATAAGGCAGCCAGTGTCTTTGTGGCCTATTTAATTTTTAAAATTGCGAAAGAAATGTTAACCGAAGCCTTTGATATTTTATTAGAGCGTAATATCAACACGGAAACATTGCAGGATTATATAACGGTAATAAAGGATTTCCCAGAAGTTCGCAGGATCGACCGCGTAAGAGCAAGAGAGCATGGCCATTATGTTTTAGTTGACATTCGCATAGCCATTGATCATTTTAAAACCATAAAAGAGGGACATGACTTGGCAAAATCAATAAAACTTGCACTTATGGACCAAAATGACAATATTCATGAAGTATTAATCCATCTGAATCCATATTTTCCTGAAGACAAATAATTCCTAAAAAAACTCCTTTGTACTTTGTAGCATTTGGGTTTATGATAGGATAGGATATAAAAAGTGAGGGAGTTGATATTTTTGAGTTATTCCGTAGACCCGGACCCAAGTAGGCGGGAGGAAGTCAATGTAATCTTAGAATTGATGAAATTGAATATCAGAATATCAACTCTTAAAAAGGTTGTTGGCTTCCTCGATTAAAGAGAAAGAGGAGGTTTTGCCATGTTAGAAATTTTTAAAAGTACCGATGCAAGGGTCCTTGAACAGGTTGACGTTGTCTCAAAAGGCTGCTGGGTCAATATGTATGCCCCAACAGCAGAAGAAATAAATAAGGTTTCAAATGATGCTCAGGTTGATGTAGATATTATAAAAGATGCGCTGGATGATGAAGAACGTCCGAGGATTGAACGGGATGACGGCCGAGTCTATATTATCGTCGACTTTCCCTATATTATCCACGATGAAACAGGTTTAGCTGTGTATGAAACCATTCCAATTGGCATTATTTTAACAGAAGATAATATTATTACCGTTTCATTAAAAGATTCACCGATTATTGAAGAGTTTCGAAAAAATCGGGTGAAGGAGTTCTTTACTTTTAAAAAGACACGCTTTGCCTTGCAAATACTGTTTGTGATTTCTTCTTATTATCTTCGTTACCTCAAGCAAATTAATAAGAAAACAAACGAAATTGAACGTGAAGTACACCAGTCTTTAAAAAATAAAGAGCTCTATGCCTTTCTAGCTTTAGAGAAAAGTTTAGTTTACTTTACCACATCCTTAAAATCGAATAAGGTTGTCCTTGATAAAATCTTGCGTTTTAATTATCTAAAAATGTATGAAGAAGATAAGGACTTATTAGAAGACGTGATTATTGAAAAGACTCAGGCGATTGAAATGGCAGAGACGTACCGTTCAATTTTGTCAGGGATGATGAATGCTTTCGCATCGATCATTTCTAATAACTTGAACATCGTCATGAAGTTTTTAACGTCGATTACGATTATCTTATCCTTCCCAACAATGGTGGCAAGTTTTTATGGGATGAATGTCGATATCCCTTTCCAGCACGCTACCCATTCGTATGCCATCCCGCTAGTCATTTCGGCATTTTTAACGAGTTTAACCGCGTTTGTGTTTTGGAAAAAGAAATATTTCTAGATTACCAGTCTTTAATTAGGCTGGTTTTTTTCGTTTCTTAAAAATTTTCCCAACTTTTTTTCTAATATTGCTAGACAGGTCCGAATATAATTTAGCGCTAGTGACTTGTTCTGTACGATTTTAGAAAGGGGAGTTTGGATGAGAAAAAAGAAAACCATAGGTGCAACAATTATGAGTGTGGTAATGGGGGTCTCCTTGTTTGCAACAGGGGCATTTGGTCAGCAGGTGAATTCCAACGAAACATACCGTGTCCTTATTAAAGGTCCCGCTTCTGAAAAGGCGAAGGCAAAAGCAAGCTACGGTGTCCGGTGGGAATTCGCAGCTAATGGTTTTACAACCACGGTCAATGCTCAAGCATACCAAGCACTCCTCCATAACAAAAATTTAACGATTGAAAAAGTCCCTGAGGTTCAATTAGCTGTTATAAATGAAGCAGCAGCAAAGCAGGGTGGAACTTTAGTGACTGCTCCTAGTGACCGAACCCCATGGGGAATACAGGCCATCTATAATGATTCAGCTATTGCCAGTACTTCCGGGGGCAGCGGCATTGTCGTAGCTGTGCTTGATACAGGGGTGAATCGGAACCATCCTGATTTATCTAACAATGTGGCACAATGTCAGGACTTTTCGCAAATGAAGGTGTCCTGGGTAGATGGAAGCTGTTCAGATGGAAATGGCCACGGTACTCATGTTTCGGGGACAGTCTTAGCGAATGGCGGAAACGGTACGGGAATTTATGGTGTCGCACCAGAAGCAAAATTGTGGTCGTATAAAGTATTAAATGATCGTGGCAGCGGCTATTCTGATGACATCGCAGCTGCGATTCGGAAGGTAGCCGATCAAGCAGCCGGTAAAAAGGTGATTATTTCGATGTCACTTGGTTCAAGCACAAAGGATTCGCTCATCTCTGACGCTGTGGACTATGCTTATGGAAAAGGTGTCCTGATTGTGGCAGCAGCTGGTAATGATGGTTCTGCCGATAACACCATTGGCTACCCGGGTGCATTACCGAATGTCGTGGCTGTAGCTGCACTGGAAAATGTCCAGCAAAATGGGACCTACCGGGTAGCTGACTTCTCATCGAGAGGAAATTCAGCCACAGATGGTGACTATATTATCCAGGAACGAGACGTTGAGGTTTCGGCACCAGGCAGAGCGATCGAATCTACCTGGAAGGATGGAGGATATAACACGATTAGTGGTACATCCATGGCAACACCGCATGTCTCCGGTCTTGCTGCAAAAATTTGGGCTGCCAATTCGTCATGGACCAATGCACAGATACGGGCAGAACTGCAGAATAGAGCAAAATCGTATGATATTAAGGGCGGTATAAGTTCTGCAACAGGTGATGATAATGCATCAGGTTTTGGTTTCCCTAGAGTAAAGTAATCATGATTAGGCCATCCGGAAAAAGGCCTTCCGGGTGGCTTTTTAATTTTTGAAAATTCGACATGTTGAAAATAATACCAAAATTGCTGTTAGGAAATTTCCTAATATAGTAAAATGATAATAAAAGAAAGGCAAGCTGGTGGCATGATGGAATTCGGAGCCCTGATTAAATACTATCGAACCCAACGAGGAATGACCCAAACGGAGCTTGCAAAAGGAATATGCTCCGTTCCGCATTTAAGTAAAATTGAAAACAATTCAAAAGAAGCCAACGAAGAAACGATCGCCCTTTTACTTGAACGGCTCAGCATTAGCCTTGAAGAAATGGAAGAGAAAGAAGAAGAAATCAAACACCTTATTAGAGATGTAAATAATAAAATAAATTTCTACCTTAAAGAAGAAGTAGATGAAATCTATCAAAAATTAAAAAATAGGGAGCACCTCACCCCATTCTCTAAACATATTTATATTTGGGAGTTAACGAAATATCGCTATCTTCTCTTTAAAAGAAAAATTGGGGAAGCTGAGTCACAAAGGGACTTATTATTTAAGCAAAAGAAAAAATTTTCCCAACATGAAAGCTATTTATTTCGCTATTATAATGCGATATTCTTAATTTTAAAAGGACAGTTTAAAAACGCCGATGATATCCTTGATACATTGTACATAGAGAATGATCATGATACAACAAGCGGCGAATTCCTTTATCATCGAGCACTTGTAAAAAGCTCTCGTGAACAGTCGGGACATGCCATTCATTTTGGGAAGATGGCACTGCAGATTTTTATGAACCAGCACAACTTTTTGCGTATTTTGCATACGTTAATGCTCTTAGGCATAAGTTACACTCACTCGAAAATTTACGAGGAAGCAGAAGGGTGTTTTCAGCATTTAATTCGAAATGCAGAATTGTTAAAGGAAGAAGAAATGCTGCCGCAGATTTATCATAACATGGGCTTTTTACAAAATAAAATGAACAATGACAGGGAAGCACTGATCTATTATGAAAAAAGTTTGGCATTACAGACTAACGTAAACCAGCACTATTTAGTTACGCTCTATTCCATTGGAGAAATTTATTTCTCCCTTCAATTCACAGAAAAAGCAAAAAAATGCTTACAGGAAGTCTTTTCACTATCGAAAGAGTTAGGAAATAAGAGATATCGCCTCTTGGCAGAATTTTATTTATTTCATATGGCTTCACCGCAAAAAGCGTTTAAATACTTAGAAACAAAGGTCATTCCTTATTTTGAGGAAATAAGTGAACAGAACGATTACCTTACCCGTTTTTATAAAATGTTAGCTGATTATTTCAATGAAAATGGGATGGTTCACAAAGCAGTCAGCTATCTAAATAAAATTACAGGAGGAATAGTATGAAAAAAATGGCTGTCCTATTACTTTCAGTTTCATTCCTTGTTCTTTTCGCATCCAATAACGCTGTAAAAAGCGAATCTGTGTCCAATACTCATAACTATGCTTACGTAGGGCCACAAGGTCCTCCTATTTTGCCTCCAGTATGATGATAATATAAAAAAATCCCTGACCTCTGAAGTGAACCCCTTAAGTTGGCCTAAAAAATCCAACTTAAGGGGTTTTTTTATTTCACTGGAATGAATGACAATGAAAGGAAGAAAATAAGCGAAAAGTTACTTTTAGAGGAGTCCATTTTTCAATGATACGTGTAACAGAGTTTGAGCAAGATAAACAAATTTGTATGCATTATGAAGATGACCATGATCGATTTCACGGGGCGGTTGTTCCGCCGATATTTCAAAACACATTATTTACTTATCCAACATTGGGTGAGCTGGTGAATGCTGTTCAGTCAGAAAAACATCATTATGTGTATGGAAGAGGAACCAATCCTACGGTTGAAATTGTTGAAAAGAAATTAGCAGCGTTGGAACGCGGGGAAGAATGCAAGACATTTTCATCAGGAATGGCGGCAATCAGCGCAGCCATTATGAATAGTATTCAGAGTGGAGACCATATCATTTGCGTCAGTAATTTATATTACTCGACGATGGAACTTCTAAAATATTTAGGAAAGTTTAATATAAGTCATTCGGTTGTATATTCTACTAATACCGAGGAGATTTCACAGGCGATCCAATCCAACACCAAAGTCATCTTTCTCGAAAGCCCAACGGATATGACCTTCCGATTAATCGATCTTGCGGAGGTCAGTAAGCTGGCAAAGGTAAACGGAATTCGTACCATTATCGATAATACTTGGGCAACTCCATTATTTCAAAAACCACTAACATTCGGAATCGATATAGTGGTCCATTCAGCCTCTAAATATCTTGGCGGCCATAGTGATGTTCTGGGCGGGGCTTTAATTACAAGTAAAAAAATTATGAACACATTATTTAATAAAGAATACTTGCTAATGGGCGGGGCTTTGCCCCCATCTGAAGCATCGTTTTTGCTGAGAGGATTAAGAACATTACCGTTACGTATGGTGAACCATCAGGAAAATGCTGTAAAAGTGGCAGAGTATTTGGAGACTCATCCCAGAGTTGCCAAGGTTCATTTTCCCGCTCTTGAATCCCATCCCGATTATGAGTTGGGTCAAAAACAGTTATCTGGCTATAGTGGATTAATGAGTTTGGAACTAGCAATAGCCAATTACCGCCAAGTGGAAAAAGTCATTAACAAAATGAAGGCATTTAAGGTAGGGGTTTCCTGGGGTTCGTTCGAAAGCCTTGTATTATCTCCAAACATTAGCAGCAATGAAGGGCAGCTGCTTAAGGAACACATAAGTCCGGGAACGATCCGTCTGGCAGTCGGGCTTGAGGATGTGAATGTTTTAATTCGTGATTTAGAGCAGTCACTTAATGATTAAAGTCCAAATAGGAAGCAGGTGATGTTAAATGAATGATCAAGAACAGCATCGACTCTTTGAGGATGAAAAATGGGAAAAAGAGACGATGAAAAAGCTTTATGGTGTAGAACCAGAAATGACTCTGCAAACAGCAAGGTTCGCAACAACGGAAAATCCGCTTCTAACGGAATATTACCAAGATCGATGTAATGATGAACAATAAGCCTGAATGAAATGAATCCGATATTGGGTATCCTAATATCATGTGTTTGTACTTTAAGTAGAGGCTAAGGAGGATTTTCATGGAATCATTTGTTGTTGGGTTTCACCAGGAAGATAATGTAGACAGCATGCAAATACAGAAAATAAATCAAGAGGAATTTAACAAAGCAACCGAGGGCGGGACAAGGCATTTATTTGAAGTTGATACGAATATAGGCCTTTTTGTCTTTTTTGACGCTGCTGACATTGATGGAAATCTTTCTTACATGGTCTTACAATATGAAGACGACAATGAAGACCCAGTCGGCTGTTATTCCTTTCAATTGAAGGACTTCTATGAATTTATGGCGCTTTTCTTAAATGACCTTGAATTCAACGAGGAAACAGAAGAGGAAGAAGAACAAGAATATGGCCCGATTCATCATCTAGCCCATTTACTGTTTCATATTGTCGAAGCAGGCAAAGATCTTAAAGTTTAAAAAACAAAGGCACTGACCGGTTCGAGGTCAGTGCTTTGTTTTTTCAACCTTTTGCTGGCTTCTTGCTTACTTCTACGCGGGCGTTCCCCATAAATATAATCGTAATCGCAGCAAGAGCGATTGGAATCAATGTTAGTATAAAGGTGTGTGTGATGGAATAAGACATAGCTTGAACAATTTTATCTAAGATAAACTCCGGGATTTTTGCCCGTTCACTTGCTTGGAAAATTTGCCGGGGGTCACCCATTTGAAATTGCTGTCCGCCCCCGCCTTGCATACCTTTAAAGGCTTCCTTTAATTTATCAGTAAACAGATTACCTTGCAGGGTACCAAAAATGGTTACCCCAAGTGTCATCCCAAAGGAACGTAAAAAGGAATTAGTTGAATTAGCCGTTCCCCGGTATTGCGGCTCCAAATTGTGCATCGAGGCAGTGGGCAGCAAGGAGAAGGAAAAGCCGACCCCAAAACCAACCAAAATCATATAAATCGTTAGTAAATAACGGGCGGTGTCAACCGTCATCGTTCCAAGTAAATACATCCCGGCCACATAGGAAATAATCGATAATATCATCAAATTACGGAAAGACGTTTTTGTTAAAAAGATCCCTCCAATTGAACTTCCTGCCACCGACCCTAACATCATCGGTGTTAAAATTAATCCGGCATTCTTCGCTGTTCCCCCGTAAACGGCTTGAACAAAAATCGGAATAAACACAGTTAAGATGATAAATGTTCCGCCGTATAAGAAGGAAAGGATCTGCGAGGTGGCAAACAAACGCCGTCTAAACAGCCAAAGTGGTAAAATAGGTTCTGCTGCCTTGAATTCGGCAATGAAGAAGGCCACAAAAAAGATAAAAAAGCTTGCAAATAAACTGATGATTTGCACAGAATCCCAATCATATTCCTTACCGCCTAATTCGAGAGCAAACATTAGACTCACGACCGAAATCACAAGTGTAATCGCACCGAGATAGTCAATTTTTTGTTTAGAATGCTGTAAGGATTCATGATAGTAACGAACAATTAAAATAATCGAAACAATACCAATTGGAACGTTTACATAAAAGACCCAATGCCAGCTAATGTAATCAGTTATATAAGCACCAAGTAATGGTCCTAGAACACTAGAGGCACCAAAAACGGCTCCGAGCAGACCGGTCATTTTTCCACGGTTTTCCGGCGGGAAAATGTCAAATACAATCGTAAAAGCAATCGGCATAAGTGCGCCGCCGCCAATTCCTTGGATGGCCCGGTAAATACTTAACTGGACGATTGATTGGGCTATTCCACAAAGAGCAGACCCAATTAGAAAGACGATTAACCCAAAAAGAAAGAAACGTTTCCGTCCGTACATATCGGATAGCTTTCCGAAAATCGGCATCCCCGCCATGACGGCGACCATATAGGCAGAAGTGACCCAAACAAATTTGTCAAAGCCGCCGAGGTCTGAGACGATGGTTCCCATGGCGGTGGCGACAATCGTATTATCCATGGCCGCCATCAAAATCGCGAGCAAGAGCCCTGTCACAACGAGCTTTAAATTAGTACCTTGTTTAATCATATCAATCTCCTTTTATTTTTCCGAAATGTAAATAGCGGGATAACCCGAGTGCTCCTTATCGTTTTTTAGTTTTTTTTGATGTTTAAATACCTACTGGTAGGCTAAAATTAATTTTATTAATTGGGTTATAGAATTGTCAATTTAATTGTTAAGGGTACAGCATGTTAAAAGAAGGGATGAACATAAAACATGTATCAGCTTAAGGTTAGCAAAGAAAAGGAATTATCTGTTTATGAACTATATAATGAAACGTTAGGCAGCTGGCTAAGGGTTGCTCCAGACCGCGGCGGAATTATTACTAGTTTTGGCGTAGAAAACGACGAGATTTTATTTTTAAATAAAGAGACTCTTTATGATCCTAAGAAAAATATTCGGGGCGGCATACCGATACTTTTCCCCATATCAGGACAGCTGGAAAATGGGGAGTATGAATGGAACGATAAGGTTTACAAAATGAAAAATCACGGCGTAGCCAGGAATCATTCTTGGGAAGTAATCGATACAGATTTAAATGAAACAAAGGCCACGGTTACTATACGCTTAGTAAGCAATGAAGAAACAATGAGAGAATACCCATTTCAATTTGAAGTTATTTTTAGCTACACCATTACTAAAAATGAACTATTGATTGATCAAGTTTATCGGAATATTTCAGACGAGTCCATGCCGATCTATGCAGGTTTTCACCCATATTTTAAAACATCTAGTAAAGATTTGACCTATCAAACAGATGCGAAAACCTATTTAGATTATAATACTATGGAGGTAAATTCTTTTAACGATTCCTTGGATTTAACGAATAAAAAGGAATCCTTAGTATTAATGGATAGTATGAAAAAGCAAATTTCATTTGAACTTCCTGAACTAAAGAAAAAAGTTACCATGAGATATGGAGATGAATTTAAGTATATTGTGTTGTGGACAGAGGCAGAACAAGAATTTATTTGTGTAGAACCATGGATGGCCATGACCGATGAACTCAATAGGAAAGAAGAATTAGTCATGGTTGAACCAGGTAATTCACTACATACATCATTAGTCATATCGGTCCAATAGTGAATACATGATATATTTAAAAAACCTCCTGAAAAAAGGAGGTTTTTGACTACTATCTTAGAAAGAATTCAACTTTTTCCCCGTCAGGACCATTCACAAAGAAATTACGATACCCGTTCGGAAGGGTAACGACTTCTTCACTAATAAATGAAACGTCCAATCCCTTTAAACGGTTAAATTCCTCTTCAATATTATCTACTAAGAAAGCAATGTGGTTGACTTTCCCTTCCTCTGGAAGATCTGGATTGCCACCATATACTAATTCCAATTCCGTTTCATCAGAACCATTGAAGCCAAGGAAGGCTAAGGTTAAAGCTCCATTATTAATGGTAAACTGATCCTTAAGGTCCATACCAACAATCTCTTGATAAAATGTCAGTGATGCATCTAAGTCTTTAACAAATACGCCAACGTGGTCCATCTTTTTAACAGCCATTTTCATTGCTCCTATGCTAATTAAGATTTTAAAACATCATGGTCAACATAACGCTCACCATTGATTTCACTAATCACATTAATCGCAACTTTAGCACCGTCGCCAGCTGTAATGATGGTATGTACACTCACACCAGCAACCGTTCCAGCTGCCCAAATGCCGTCAATATTGGTTTTACCAGCTGCATCCACATCAAGGACAATTTTGATTCTTGGTTCAGTTCCTGGCTTTGTCTTAAGGCCAATCGTTTCAGCAAGTGTTACCAATGCTCCGGTTGCCACAATCACATGTTTTGCTTCATATTCATTTTGGTCCGTTACTACTTTAAAACTATCCTCGGTCTTTTTAACATCGGTAACAGTCGCTTCTACTAATTCAGCGCCGAATTTCGTTGCTTGCTTTTTACCGATATCAATCAAATCTGGTCCAGTGATTTCGGAAACACCATAATGGTTCTCGATCCAAGCACGTTTAGTCATGCTTTTGTCATTGTCGACAACTAAAGTTTTTTTACCAGCTTTAGCTGTAAACAAAGCAGCACTAGCACCTGCAGCACCTGCTCCAATAATAACTACATCAAACATCAAAATCCCTCCAATATTTAGTAATATTTCTAGCTTAGCGTAATTAAAAATGATTGTAAAATGAAGTGCTTACATTTTAGGGGGCTGGTGTACATAACAAGTTATGCTTTCTCTAAGGGGAAATTTTAAATCATTTAATACCCCCTTTAAATCGCTTTCAAAATCGTAATATATAGAAATCAAGGATAGGGGGCGGACAATATGTCGTTAATATCTAAGATTCATTACAAATGGCATATAATGAGGAAAAACTATCATCAACTGTTATTGGATAGTTGTCTAGATTATAATTTGAAAAATAAAATAACAAAAAAGATTACCTATCATGATGAAAAGATAAAACAGTTAAATTCGTTCTGAAATATTGTATTTAGAAGCCTTCTGGTAACAGAAAGGCTTTTTCGTATGAAGTGGGATTGCTTTGATGATTGCACTTTTGAGAAATTCCTTTAATAATTGTATTGTACATATCTTCTAAAAAACAAATGATGAGAAATAGGGGATTACTATGATCGAGATAAAATCACTTGGAGATTTAGCCATCCAAGTATCTTTTGGGAATCAAATTAATGAGGAGATACAAAGGGAAATCCAGCGATTTATTGCAGGTCTTAAAAAAGCAAAAATAAAGGGGATCATCGAGTGGGTGCATGCCTATTGTACGGTTGTTATTTACTATCAGCCAGAGATCATTAGCTATCACGTTTTAGAAAAAATCCTCAAAAGTAATTATTCTACTGCTGACAAAGTTGAGCGGGAAAAGGGGATCGTTTATGAAATACCTGTTTATTATGGCGGGAAAACCGGTCCTGACTTACCATTTGTGGCCAGTTTTCATCAGCTAAGCGAGGAAAAGGTGATAAGCCTGCATACAAGTAAGGAGTACCTGATTTATATGATGGGATTTGTCCCGGGGTTTCCTTATTTGGGTGGGCTTCCACCAAGTCTCGCGGTTCCAAGACTTGAACATCCACGGCCAAGTGTGGAGGCAGGTGCGGTCGGAATTGGTGGGAATCAAACAGGCATTTATCCCGCTGAGGTTCCGTCCGGCTGGCGCATTATAGGAATTACACCCGTTACTCTTTTTGACGTAAATCGTCCGTCACCGTTTCTCTTTTCGGCAGGAAACTATATCAAATTCCATTCGATCGATTTACAAGAGTATGAAAGAATCCAGCAATTAATTGCTAATAAAACATATGAGCTAAAAACATATAAAAAGGGAGAAGAAATATGACAGTGATTGATTTGAATTGTGATTTAGGGGAAAGTTTTGGCGCCTATAAGATTGGAAACGATGAAGAGGTTTTAAAACACATTTCTTCTGCGAATATTGCCTGCGGTTATCATGGCGGGGACCACAATGTTATGTTTGAGACCGTTAGACTTGCAAAAAAATACGGTGTGCAAATAGGGGCTCATCCTGGCTTTCCAGACATAGCCGGTTTCGGGAGGAGAGAAATGAAGCTGACCCCTCGAGAGATTTATCATCTTATGGTCTATCAAATAGGCGCATTAGAAGCTGTATGTAAAGTTAATAGAACTAACCTCGTTCATGTAAAGCCGCACGGTGCTTTATATAATATGGCGGCCAAGAATCGAGATATGGCCGATTCCATCGCTCAAGCTGTTTTCGATGTGAATCCTGAACTTGTATTATTCGCACTTGCCGGGAGCGAATTAGCAAAAGAAGGGCAAGAGAAGGGGCTAGTTGTCGCCGGGGAAGTGTTTGCCGACCGCACCTACCAGCCAGATGGGACATTAACCTCCCGCCTGGAGCCGAATGCAATGATTCATGATTCTGAGCTTGCTATTACTCGGGTCATTCGCATGAATAAGGAAGGAAAGGTTGAGGCTGTTGATGGGACAGATATATCGATTCGAGCGGATACGATTTGTGTACATGGAGATGACCCGCAGGCGTTAGAATTTGTATCTAAATTAAAGCAGGCTTTTCAACAGGAAAACATCCAGATTAGAAAAAGCTGGCAAAGTGAATGAAGGCTATTTTAAAAGTATTGAAACCTGGGCTGCAAACAACGGTTCAGGATTTAGGCAGATATGGATATCAACAATATGGAATCAGCCCATCTGGGTCAATGGATTCCTATTTTATGCAAGTGTCAAATATCCTCGTTGGAAATCCTAAGGGCGAGGCTGTACTCGAGACAGCTTTAATAGGTCCTGAAGTGGAGGCATTAAGTGATATTGTGATCGCCATTTGCGGCGGTGATTTTACGCCTAAAGTGGATGGGATGGAAGTTTCGATGTGGAAAAGCTTTCTCTTACGGAAAGGTCAGGTTCTGACAGTCGGTCACTGTAGACTAGGAGCCCGAACCTATATAGCCATTGGAGGAGGCATTGATGTTCCTTTTGTGTTAGGCAGTAAGTCCACCTTTTTAAATGGAAAGTTTGGCGGCTTTGAGGGACGGGCATTGCAGAAGGGGGATGTACTAGTTGGCAAGCCTTTAATAAGGAAGCCATATAAAATGCTTCATCCAGAATTAGTTCCCCAATATGCAAAAGAAATGACAATTCGGGTGGTTATAGGACCTCATGAAGATCGATTTACGGAGGAGAGTATTCACCGGTTTTTCTCGGAGGAATTTGTTGTGACGCATCAAGCCAATCGGATGGGCTATCAGCTAAAAGGCCCGAAACTCGAACACATCGGCGGTCCAGATATCATTTCCGACCCCATCCCGCTAGGCGGAATCCAAGTCCCCGCAAGCGGCCAGCCCATTATCCTCCTCGCCGACCGGCAAACCACAGGCGGCTATACAAGAATCGGCACTGTCATCTCTGAAGACATTCCAAAGGTAGCTCAAGCGGTGCCTGACACCATTCTTCACTTTTCCATGGTGTCAGTAGAGGAAGCACAACGACTTTATCTAAAAAGACAGAAATTATTAAAACATTTGCAGCTGTGGGCGGCAAAATAAAAAGAACCATCATTTCCTTCACGGGATTGATGGTTCTTGTGTTTAAACTGATATAAATGGTCTTTTTTCGTTTTGGTTGCCCTTGTTCTCATATCCGTGAAAACAAACGGACTTCTCTTCGCTTCGGGATTCATTTTCCCTTCGCGGGCTAGTTTTTCTCTAAGCTTCTTGGCTTTTGATTTAGCCATAAACATCACTCCTCTGATTTGTTTCATTCCATTATATAACAAATCAAGGAGGTTTGTTTAATAAACTTAAATTTCCTGTGCTTTTGCTTGATGCTGGGCAGCTGCCTTTGCCGTAGCACTTTTCTTCGTATGAAGGAAGTAAAATAGAACTAATCCAATTAAGATATAAAAGGAACAGAAGAAATATAGAGTGCCATAATCGACTTTGGCTGCAATGATTCCAACGACAAAGGAACCTAACGCGATGCCGGTATCATAGATAGATAAAAACGTTGCAGTGGCCACTCCTCTTTTGCGAGGTTCTGCATCTTGAATCGCAATCGTTTGAAACGTTGGAAAAAGGGTTCCCCAGCCTAAACCAATTAAACCAGCTGATAAAAGGAAGGTAACTGCTCCATTACTTTGGCTCAAAATAAACATGCCAACCGCAAAAAGAGCGATACATGGGAAACTAATCACATTAGGTCCATATTGATCAAGCCATTTTCCGGTAAACGGTCTTGAGGCTAATAAGAGAATCGCATAAACAACAAAGAACATGCTGGCGATGCTTTCTAAGTGAATTTCACTTGCATAAATCGATACAAAGGATAATAGAGCTGAATAAACAATTGCCATAAAGCCGCCGACAATAGAAATGGGAACGGCAGAAGCCTCAAAAAGGCTGCTGAAAGAAAAAGATGAATGAGCTTTCGGTTGAACTGTTGTTTCTGTTTTGGCTTGTTTTACACTTAGTCCTGTAATTAGCGCACAAATGGAAACAATCACACTGATTATAAACAAGGTCTTGGCGCCCCATTGATGGATGGCCAATAGACCAATAAATGGACCAATAACCATCGCTAAATTGGTCGACATAACGAAATAACCCATTCCTTCTCCACGTCGGGAGACAGGGATAATATCAGCCACAATTGTACCAACCACTGTCGTCGCCATTCCAAAGCCGATTCCATGTAACAAGCGGATGACTAAAAAACCAACCATGGAGCTAGGGAAGAAATATAATAGTGACGCTGCAGCGAAAATAATTAATGCTGCTATCAACACCTTTTTATTACCGGCGCGTTCAAGCCATTGACCGGCAAGCGGGCGGGAAATGATCGCCGAGAGTAAAAAGACTGTCGTCATCAAACCTGCCATAGAAGAACTACTATGTAATTCATCAAGTGCGTATGATGGCAGTGTTACGAGCAAGATATAAAAAGATAAAAACAGAAAAAGATTGCTGAAGGAAATACTAATAAAGTTTTTTGTCCATAATTTAGGTTTGTTCATGTGATGCACCTCTATTTATAAAATTTGCTGTAGCCAGCTTTTTTGGAGTTTTACTAGTTGTTCTCGTGATTCAATAGGGAAGTCCTTCATCAGTTGGTGATTTAACGTATTGACAATGTGTTCCCATTTCGGATATTCCTGGTTGGCAAGGTCTGTAAGCTGGACATACTTTTCTCGTTTATCCTTGCCGGGGACCTGAATGACATATCCTTGCTTGACTAAACGCTGGATTGTCCTTGTCATAGGCGGCGCTTCAACAAAAAGGTAATCACAGAGTTCCTTTTGTGTCAGGGACCCTTTATTTCTGAGAACATAGATAACAGACCACTGGGCACTGTATAATCCTAATGGTTTCAATGCTTCGTTTAGTGAATTAGTGAGATGTCTTGATAGTTGATGTAGTGTATGGAAAAGTTCGTGAGTTAACATGATTCGCTCCATAAATTTTATTAGTTACCTAGGTAACTATATTCCGAAAAGGAGATTCTGTCAAGGGATGTGTGTGAATTTGGGTTGTGGGGATATGTAATAATAGTGGGCGGAATAAATTGAATTTTTGGCGAAAAAAAAACCAACAATCGGTGGAAACCAACACCACCAACCATTCAAATCCCCATAAAAAAATCCGCGGGCATTAACTCCGCGGATTAATCTTACCTATTCACATTAAAATACCTAGCCTCAGGATGCGCAAAAACAATCGCTGATACCGATGCTTCAGGCTCCATCATACAGCCCTCCGTTAATTCAATCCCAATTTCCTCCGGTTGAATTAACTTGAACAGCTTCTTCTGATCCTCTAACTCCGGACATGCCGGGTAACCAAATGAGAAACGCTGCCCTTGATATTTCGCTGTAAATCGATCCTGCATCGTGAAATCAAGCGGATCCGGGAATCCCCAGCGATCACGCATCTGGCGGTGAATCAATTCGGCAAAGCCTTCAGCAGACTCAAGCGCCAATGATTGAAGAGCATGGCTTTCAAGGAATCGTCCCTCTGCCTTTAACTCATCTGCCTTTTGGCGAATCCCTCTTCCAGCTGTTACCGTAAAGAAGCCAACATAATCCATCACACCACTGTCAACAGACTTTAAAAAGTCAGCTAAACAAAGGAATGGTGCTGATTCCTGACGAGGGAAATCAAAGGTTTCAATAATGGTCTTTTGATCTTCTGGATCATAAATATATACCTTATTACCATCCGATTGCGCTGGGAAAAATTGATATGCTGCTGCAGGTGTTATCCAGTTATTTGCACTGGCTTCTGCTAACAATTGATCTACCGTTCCTTTAATTTTTAAGGCTTTTTCATCCTTTTCTGCAAGCAGCTTCGAAAGTTTTCCTTTCAAACCAAGATGATGTCCTATTAACATTTGCATATTAATATACGGCTCAATATGAGAAAGAGAATAGGATCTTAAAATATGCCTTTTCGTGTCCATCGGCGTAAAGACAGGTACTTCTGTTGACACCGCTGGTTTTACTTTTACCGCGACAGCACTAGCCGCTCGGGTAGGTAATTCCCGTGGGATCTCCAATGCTGCCAACTTTTCTGCTTTATCATCAAGCAGCTTTTGATACTCTTCCGGTGACTGCAATTGATTGGCAAGCGATAGACCGTTCATTGCATCCTTTGCATAAAGAACAAGTCCATCATATTCCTTGGCAATCCTTGTATCGGTGAACTTACGAGAAAGGGCAGCACCACCAACAAGAATTGGCACAGAAATTCCGGCTTCTTTCATATCTTGGGCCGTTAACACCATTTGCTGTGCAGATTTTACCAATAGACCTGATAATCCGACCATATCCGGCTTCTCTTCACGAATTGCTTGCACCAAATCCGTTGGAGTAACCTTAATCCCTAAGTCAACGACGTTATAACCGTTATTACTTAGTATGATATCTACGAGGTTTTTACCGATATCGTGTACATCACCTTTAACCGTTGCTAAGATAACTTTCCCCTTAGAGGCAGACACATCGCCTTTTTCCATATGAGGCTCTAGGAAGGAAACAGAGGCTTTCATAACCTCAGCACTTTGCAGAACCTCCGCCACAATTAACTGGTTATCATTAAACAGGCGGCCGACTTCTTTCATGCCATCCATTAATGGACCGTTAATAATATCTAATGGAGCAGGGTAGGAGGCAAGCGCTAGTTCTAAATCAGGAAGCAAACCTTCTTTTGTTCCTTCAATCACATAGTAAGCAAGTCTTTCCTCTAGTGTCATATTAGGAATGGTTGTTTTTGCTTCCTTCTTTTTCCCGCGGTAAAACTCGGTAAATGTAGCTAATGTTTCATCCGTTGTATCAAATAACAAAGCCTCTGCTAATTGCACTTCATCCTTTGAAATCGAAGCAAAGCGCTCAAGCTTTTCCGTATTCACAATCGCATAATCCAAGCCAGCCTGCGTACAATGGTAGAGGAAGACCGAATTCAGTACCTCGCGTCCAACAGGAGGAAGACCGAACGAAACGTTACTAATTCCAAGGATGGTCTGTACTTCCGGCATCGCTTCTTTAATCATCCTAATTCCTTCTACGGTTGCTTTAGCTGAGCCAATATATTGTTCATCACCTGTACCAACAGGGAACACAAGCGGGTCAAAGATAAGGTCCTGAGGATTAAGTCCATACTTATGAACTAATAGGTCATGAGAACGTTTGGCAATCTCCAATTTCCGCTCTGCTGAAACTCCCATTCCCTCTTCATCAATCGTCCCCACCACAACAGCCGCACCATAACGGTGAATTAACGGAACAATCGCTTCAAAGCGCTCCTCACCATCCTCAAGGTTGATCGAATTGATAATGGCTTTCCCTTGAGAATACTTAAGTGCTCTTTCAATGACCTTTTCATCAGTTGAATCAATAACTAGCGGCACTTTCACCTTTTTAACGACTTCTTTAATGAAATTCTCCATATCAGCCATCTCGTCACGGTCGGGGTCGGCAAGGCAGATATCAATAACATGGGCGCCGCCCTTCACCTGAGCGCGGGCAACTTCTGATGCTTCTTCAAATTTACCTTCCGTAATTAATCGTTTGAACTTACGAGAGCCGATAACGTTTGTACGTTCCCCAACCATGATAGGTCTTAAAGTAGGATCATCGTAAATAAATGGATCAATACCGGAAACCATGTGAGTACTTGATGATTGGAACGGACGTGGCTGATATTGTTTCATTGCTTCAGCAATCACCTTGATATGTTCAGGTGTTGTACCACAGCAGCCGCCAACAATATTTAACCAGCCATGTGCAGCAAAATCGGAAAGCTTTTTCGCCAGTATTTCTGGTGTTTCGTGATAGTGACCATCTTCATCAGGCAAGCCGGCATTTGGATAACAGCTGACAGCGGTTGTTGCCAAACCTGCAAGTGAACGAATATGATCCTGCATGAATTCAGGACCGGTCGCACAGTTAAGACCGACAGCGACCGGATTCATATGCTCCACTGAAATAAAGAACGACTCAATCGTTTGTCCAGCCAGGGTTGTCCCCATCGGTTCGATGGTTCCTGAAATAAAGAGCGGCAGGGTTTTACCCGTTTTTGAAAAAGCACTTTGAATCCCGACAAAACCCGCTTTCACATTCAATAAGTCCTGGCTTGTTTCTAGTAAAAGTAAATCAACGCCGCCATCGATTAACCCAATCGCCTGCTCTTCATAAGTAGCAGAGAGGGCATCGAAGGTGGTTCCACCGGTAACACTTAAGGTTTTGGTTGTCGGACCCATGGAGCCTGCTACATAGCGTGGCCACTCATCTGTCGAAACGCTCATCGCTTCCCTGACAGCAAGCATCGCAGCGATTTTATTAATCTCATAAGCTTTAAATCCAAGTTCATATTCGTCTAGTACAAGGCTTGTCGCCCCAAACGTATTAGTCTCAATGATGTCTGCACCGGCCTCTAAGTATTCACGATGAATACGCGAAATGACGGAAGGAGCCGTTAGAACGAGGTGTTCATTACAGCCTTCATACTGCTCACCGCCAAAATCATCTGCTGTAAGATCGGCTTGCTGCAGCATCGTACCCATTGCACCGTCCATGACTAAGATGCGCTTTTTAAGTTGTTCAGAAAATGGTGTTTTCGGCATAGCTGACCCCCCTAATCTCACTGGCTCGCTGGTTTGCATAAGCAGCGAGCTCTGCTGTTAATTCAAACCTTAAGAATGGTGTAATTAAATAAATTCCATTAAATAAATCTAATGCTGTATCAATGAGTGACTTAGTAATCGCAATGCCTTCTCTAGCCGCCTGAAGCGGATTGTCATTCAAGAGAGCCATCCGCTCACGAATGGAATCAGCAATTTTAATTCCAGGCACTTCATTGTGAAGAAACTCTGCGTTTTTACTGCCTGTTAATGGCATTAAGCCAATGTAAATCGGTGTATCAAGATGTTTCGTATTTTCATAGACTTCGATTAATTTTTCCTCAGAAAAGACCGGCTGAGAGATAAAGTAATCAGCACCGAATTGAATCTTTTTCTCCAAACGCTTCACCGCTTTTTCGACAGAGCGGACATTCGGATTAAAGGCACCTGCGACACTAAAAGCTGTTTTTTGTCCTAAGTCTTTACCGGAGTAAGACAAGCCTTCGTTCATCTGTTTAATCATTTGTATTAGTTCAAATGACGACACATCATAAACGGAGGAGGCACCAGGGAAATCTCCTACTCTAGCAGGGTCACCTGTAATGGCTAAGATATCATTCATTCCAAGCGTGTGAAGTCCCATTAAGTGAGATTGAAGCCCGATGATATTGCGGTCACGGCAGGCAAGATGAATCAGCGGCCGCATACCTAACTCACTTTTTAAAAGATAGCCTAAGGATTCATTAGAAATTCGAACTGTTGCCAGCGAATTATCCGCAAGCGTGATGGAATCAATACCAGCTTCTTTAAGCGCCTTAGCCCCTTCGAAAAACTTAGTTGTATCCAGTTTTCGAGGAGGATCTAATTCGACAATAACCGATGGTCGTTCTTTCACGATCTCCTGCAGGGGAGTGTATTCCCTTTTAGGAGCAGTTTCGACAATAATCGGCTTTTGTTTCAATTTTACAACTTTTTCAGTCACAGGGATACTATTCTTTAATTCAGATGCATAGGCGCGAATATGGTCTGGTGTTGTACCGCAGCAGCCGCCAAGCAAGCGGACGCCTTCGTTTCTAAAGCGTTGCGCTGATTTTTGGAAATAATCGGCATCGCCTTCATAATGAAACTTTCCGTCTGTATAGGTTGGAAGACTTGCATTTGGATAGGCAGATAGGAAAGCATGCTTCGGAATCTCAACCTGTTCCAATGCCAATAACATATGGTGCGGGCCTAACCGGCAGTTAAGGCCGACGACATCGGCGCCAAGGCCTTCCAGCCTTTTTAAAGCTTCATTAACAGGTGTTCGATCCTGTAAGAAACCAGGGTCCTGAAGGGAAACTTGAGCAATAATCGGCAGCTTCGTTTCCTTCCGTGCAATCGTTAGAACGGTTTCGAGCTCTTCTAAATCGTAAAAGGTTTCGAATAACAGCCCATCAACACCTTCAAGCAATTGGCAATATAATTGTTCACGGAAGCTTCGTTTTAATTCTTCTATTGTAATCGAACTTGTTTTTATCCCGCGATTGCCGCCAATCGTTCCGAGGACATAAGCATTCGATTGAGCGGCTTTTTTTGCATTTCGGACAGCAGCGCTGTTGATTTCCTTGACCGAGTCTTCTAATCCATACCGCTGCAGCTTTAGGTAGTTTGCTGCATACGTATGGGTTTGAATGACATCTGCTCCGGCGTCAATATAGGCGCGATGGATGTTTTGGATCTGCTCTGCTTGAGATAAATTGAGTTCTTCTGAACATGTATCCACTCCAAATGAATAAAGCAGTGTACCCATGGCACCATCGCCTATTAAAATTTGGTTTTTTAATTTGTCTAAAAAGGTCATGATGATTCTCCTTGATGTAACACTAAATGTTGAGCACGAACCTCCTCAAGGGCCTGAGAAAAATCCTTAATCAAATCATCTGGATTTTCTAGTCCAACCGATAAACGGACAAGGCCATCCGTGATTCCACGCTCCAAGCGGTCCTGTTTAGACATAGCAGCGTGAGACATTTTTGCCGGATAAGAAAGGATGGATTCAACCGCACCTAAACTAACCGCAAAAACAGGGATTTCCACATTCGCAACAAAGGTGCGAAGGGCATCTTCAGTAGCTAATTCAAACGATAACACCGCTCCCGGACCATCTGCTTGTTCTTTCTGAATCTGATATTGCGGATGGCTTTCGAGCCCAGGATAATGAACTTTCTCCACAAGTGGATGTGCATCTAAAAATTCTGCGATTTTAATCGCTGATTTTTGTGATTGTTCCAAACGAACAGACAATGTCTTGATTCCTCGTAAAACAAGCCATGCATCTTGAACACCTAAAATCGCACCAAAACTATTTTGTAAGAATCCTAGTCTTTTAGCTAACTCTTCATCTTTGACAACGGCAAGACCCGCCACCACATCACTGTGACCTGCTAAGAATTTTGTTGCACTATGAAGGACAACATCTGCACCAAGTGCCAACGGCTTTTGATGGTAAGGAGTAAGGAACGTGTTATCAACAAATGTCAACGCATCGATTTCATTAGCGATCTCGCTAATCGCTTTAATATCCGTTACTTTCATCAATGGATTTGATGGTGTTTCCACATAAAATGCCTTTGTATTCGGCTGAATCGCTTCCTTTACTTCCTCTAAATTGGTCATATCAACAAAGGTATGTTCAATCCCAAGTCTCGAAAGAACTTGAGTGACCATTCTGAAGGTACCGCCATACACATCCTCGGTAATCACAATGTGGTCGCCAGAGGATAGAAGAAGGAAGGCAGTTGAAATAGCGGCCATCCCTGATGCAAAAGCAAATCCTTTCACTCCGCCCTCAAGTTCCGCGATCACATCTTCAAGTGCTTCACGAGTCGGATTTAAACTGCGGCCATAATCGTACTTTCCGAACTGATCAAAGTCTGCTTGATGGAAGGTAGAGGCATGCTGAATGGGAACACTAACCGCCCCTGTTACCGGATCAATCTTATGCTTGTTGTGGAGCAGTCTGGTTTCAAAACTATATTCTTCGTGTGCCATTATGCAATTACCCCTTCCTGAACTTTAGCAAAAGCGTTCTGTAAGTCTTCAATAATATCTTGTGAATCTTCAATTCCAACCGAGAAACGTAATAAACGATTGCAAACGCCGGCTTGAATGCGAATCTCTTCTGGGATATCCATATGCGTTTGCGTTGCTGGATAAGTAATGAAGCTTTCCGTTCCACCTAGACTTTCTGCAAAACTGATTAAATTTAAATTCTGTAAAAATGGATTTACCCATGCTTCGTCCTTAATTCTAAAGGAAACCATTCCGCCGCGTCCTGGGTAGAGCACATCTGTTACAGCATCATGCTGTGAAAAGAATTCTACGATGGCCTTTGCATTCTTTTCATGTCGTTCCATTCTTAGTGACAATGTCTTCATTCCGCGCATTAATAACCAAGAATCAAATGGACTTAACACCGCTCCGGCACCGTTATGGTGGAAGGCTAATGCTTCACAAATTTCCTTTCCTTTTGCAACAACAAGTCCAGCAAGAACGTCATTATGACCACCAAGGTATTTCGTAGCACTATGGATGACGATATCCGCCCCAAGGCTGATTGGTTGTTGTAAAAGCGGTGTATAAAACGTATTGTCCACGATTAACAATAATCCATGTTCCTTTGCAATCTTTGAAATCGCAGCAATATCCGATTCCTGCATAAGCGGATTGGTTGGTGTTTCTAGGAAAATCGCCTTTGTTCGTGCTGTGATTTTCTTTTCAACTTCTTCCGGACAACAGGTATTCACATATTGAGTAGTTAAGCCCCATTTTTTATAGCCTTTTTCTAATAGGCGGTAAGTACCGCCATATAAATCTTCACTAACGATCCATTCGTCACCAGATTCAAATAAAGCAAGGATTAGTTGAATGGCAGCCATACCAGAGCTGCAGGCAAATCCTTGATCCGCACCTTCTAAATCAGCGATTGTTTTTTCAAGGAGCTGGCGTGTTGGATTCCCTGTTCGTGTATAGTCAAATCCAGTAGATTGCCCGATTCCCTCATGACGGAAGGCTGTTGAGAAGTAGACAGGCGGATTGACGGTTCCAGTTGTTGTTTCACTGCGGTTGCCGATTTGGGCAAGTTTTGTATCGATTTTGTACATAAGGCACGCTCCTTGTAATAAATGTTTATAATTTTTCGCATTAACGCGATTGAGTGATAAAGCTTTTTAATAAATAAAAAAAGTCTTCTTATAAGAAGAAGACTTTTGAATGCACGACGCACCTGTCATTCTTCTTATCTTGCAAATTAGTAAATTTGCAGGACTTAGCACCTTTTCAATGAGAATAGACATTGAAGGTTGCTGAGGTGTCGCAGGGCCCTTCCCTCAACCTCTCTTGATAAGAAAACAATTATTTAGATTATTTATAAAATTTACTACAAATATAATGGAATGTCAATTTATATTTATTGGCCAACTATATTATTTATCAAGTAGATAGTTGACTTTATTAGTAATATAGGTTTAAAATGTTCTTTAAAAAGAACATAGGTCTAAAGATCTGATTAATTAATAATATATTTACATTTTTATAGTAAAAACGTTAGGGGGAACCTAGATAATCCCCCGAAATCAATCACAAAAACAAGTAGTTATATTAAATAAGATAACAAAAAAGAGCAGTTGGTTAAAATTTAAAAAATAATAGATAGAGCTATTACTATAGAATTAGAAAAATTTAATAGAAATAATAATCTTGATAAAACACACTCTTAACCGAGTATTGTGGGGATTTGTCTTGATTCCCCTTTGGCTATGGAAAAGCTAATTAGTTAACTTCTTAAAACATACGACAATTTTAACGAATTTCGCAATTAAAAGTAAGTTTTTTTTATTGAAAGGATTAGAGAAATGAATATTTCCAAAAATTTAACCCAGGAAAAATTGTTAGAGATTTTAATTGACTCCTATAGAAAAGGGCAAGAGATAGAAAATATTAAGATGAATGATTTCATCGAAGACATAAAGGAAAAAGTAATACTAGTCATAAATGCTAAAAATGATTAAAGGGTTGCTTAAAACATCCACAAAACAAGAGTAAATATTTTAAGTATTCAATCAAATTAAGAAATTCGACACTTTTTGTTCTTTACAAAGAACATAGCGTTCAATATAATGGCGTTAGAAAGGAGTGGAATTTATTATAGGAGGTTTAATATGTTAGGTTCAATAATTCAAAAATTGAGGCAAGAAAAAGGGTTCTCTTTAACTCAGTTGGCTGAAAGGACGGAAATTTCAAAATCCTATTTGAGCTATATAGAGAGAAATATCCAGACAAATCCATCTATAGAAGTACTAGCGAAAATATCTGCAGCTTTAGATGTCGATCTTCAAACGCTTTTGAGTCCTAATACAAAGATTCAGGAATCAACAACAAACAGTAAAAAGATTCATGTGAAAAATTGGAGTGACTTAATTAACATTGCTCTTAAATCCGGATTAATAAATGAGGAGGATATAAGGGAAATAAGAATTGCCATTCAAAAGGGGAAATTAGAATAACTAAAGGTAACTATCTCATTAAGTTAAAAGATAATAGCTTAAACGTTGGTTATTAAGGTACACAGGAGAAGTAAATGTATAAAAATAGTAAGTATATATTCTATTCAACCGTTATTGCAGTAGCTTTTCTTTTCTATTTTTTCTACTTAGAAAGCAGAGCGATAAATAAGGATGATCAAGTCGTAATAAAGGCTGGAAATGATCAGAACGAATATATTAATGTGGATGAATTTGGAGCTAATGGCGAGGATTCAAAGGATGATTCTAAATCCATACAGGAAGCCATAAATTACAGCCAAAGTTCAAAGATTGGTAAAGTAAAGTTACTAGGAAATAAGAACTATATATTAAGGAAAGGGTTAGTTTTAGTAGAAGGTGTTGAATTAGAACTTGGTCAAAATACAAAATTAATAATAGAAGGAAACTTCCGAGCTATTAAAGTGAAAAAAAACGCGTCAATAACGAACGGCATCTTCGAAGTTGCAGATACAAGCTTTAATTCAGATGTTATTTATTTAGATGGTAAGGAAAAATTCTGGTCATGGGCAAGGACACAAATTCAGAATGTTACCATCCTTAACATAAGCGGCTCACATAAGGGTACAGGTCTTCATCTTTATGCTGGCGGACCAGGGCATTTCATAAGTTTTTTGAATTTTTCTAACATGAAAATAGCGGGGTTTCATACTGGTGTTAAATTAGAAGCGAAAAAACCAAAGGATAATAAATACAGCTTTATTAATGGCAACCGATTTGTTAATTTTACGCTGGATGATTGTGTAAGAGGCATATATATCAATAGTTCCATCACTGTCCCTAATGAAAGTTCAGGTAATGATTTTAGTGGTCTTCAAATTCAAATATCTAAATATACAAAAAGGGCAATAACAGTAAGTGGCTCTGACAATAAATTTGAAGGTGTAATATGGGATGTCCATATATTAAAGAATCATAAATCAGTAATTGAGTTTTCTCAGAACTCAATGAGAACTAGCTTGGAATCAAATTTAACTTCTGAATATATTCAGGATAAGGGAGAACTTAATTACAATTCATCACCTGAAGAAAAGGCAAAATAATAATGATATTTAATGCTTCAATTTTTATTAACAGTCAATTTTTCTTTATAAATTTATTAATCCTACTTAGGAGGTTACCATGAACGGAGAAATAAATTTAAAAAAATTCTTGAATATTATGAGAAAGAGAATACTCACGATTATTACTACAGTCCTATGTGTATCTATCATTACTTCAATTGTCTCGGTTTATTATATGAAGCAGACATATGAAGCTACTGAGAACATTTTGATTGGAAAGTTAGCAAATGATGACAGTAGATATGGAGATTCACAAGAACTCAGTATGTTACTTGCTTCCACTATGGATTTAATAAAAAGTCCAATTGTACTTAATTCGGTTCGACAAGAGCTAAATATAAATGAAGATGAATTAGAGAAGAAGATTGTTGTTCAAAACAACAAAAATTCACAAATTGTCAATGTTGTGGTTAGGGATAATGATATCGAAGCGGCTAAGAAGCTTGCCAATACAGTTGCAGTTACTTCTGTTAATAAAATGACTCAACTATTCGGCGTTCAAAATATTAAATTATTAAGCGATATAAATGGGGAGCCTTCGGCAAAGAAAGTGGGTAGCGCAACATTAAATATCGCAATCAGTATAGTTGTTGGGTTCTTTTTGGGAGTAGGTCTTTCGATGTTTAGAGAGTATTGGGACGATTCTATTAAAGATGTAAAAGAAATAGAGTATATCCTGGGTTTACCAGTTTTAGGAGAAATTAATCTCAAAAATAAACGAGGTAAATCTAAAAACAAAAGAGGAACCACACAACCAGGGCAGGTTCTAAATAGAGGTAATGGGGGTCAAATGAGTGTATAAAAAACGGGATGAAACAAAAAAAATAATGCATATGCTTCAATTAAACGAAGATTCAATAAGCACGGAACAAATTCGGATGATCCGTACGAATATTGATCAAGTATCTGACAGTAAAATGGCGGTACTAATGGTAACATCCCCAAATCATGAAGGCGATAGATCAATTATTTCCGCTAAATTAGCAATATCATTTGCCGAACAAGGAAAAAGGATCCTGTTAGTAGATGCCAATATCAGAAAGCCCTCTTTAAACAAGTGGTTCCAAATCAAAAACGATAGTGGATTAACGAATGTTATTTTAAACAAAGAAGAAATAGAACTACATTATAGAGAGACTCTAGTACCAGGGCTCTATGTCTTACCAGCAGGCCTAGCTCCATTAAATCTATCGGATATTTGGGTAACTAGTAAAATTAAAGAGATGGTAATAAAATGTGAATCGGAGTTTGATGTGGTTATTTTTGAGGCCCCTCCTTATTTAACAGTATCAGACTCACAAATGTTAGCAAGTCTATGTGATGGTGTAATTATCGTTGTCAAGGCTAATTCTACTAAAAAAGAAGATGCAATCAAGACTAAAGACTATTTAGATAAAACAAACAATAGGATCTTAGGGGTAATTTATCAAACGAGCTAATGGCGGATATTTAATTCCCCGGGGAACAGGTGTCCATAATTAAGGTGGCTATATATATGGAGAAATCAAAGAAAAATTCAATTGCTAAGAATATCTTACATCTTTTTTATAGTACAGCACTATCTAGTGGATTAAATGCTGCTGCATTAATCATTTTAGCCTATTACCTAGGGTCCTATTATTATGGAATGTTTAGTGTAGTTTTAGCCTTTGCTATGATTATGGGCTACTTTACAGATGCTGGCCTAAGTGACATAGTGCTTAGGGAAGGATCAAAAAAAGAGGTTGATATATCCGTTCTTATTTCATCTTATTTGAAAATGAGGGTGGGGTTACTAGTTGCTTCATTTCTATGTGGATTTTTTATTTTCCATATCTCAAATTCAGGGCACTCGGAATTAATCCAAATAGGTTATTTTTTAATTATTCCGATGGTTACCGGAATTGCCCTACAAAGTATTGGGACCACATATTTTCAGCTAATTGAGAAAATGCAATATTACGGACTAATTCGAATTGTTTCTTCTGTATGTTTACTTCTTACCCTCTCAGTAGGAATGCTTTTTCGTTTTAGTCCACTCACAATTTGTTCATTATATGGAATATCTTATTTGGCTGCTGGTATGTTGGGAGTATATCTGGTTAGTAAAAATGTTCAAATCCGCATAAAAGGTCCTTTCCATAAGGGACTG
Source organism: Bacillus sp. AFS037270 (assembly GCF_002585305.1). Next base: position 54,134 of record NZ_NUNF01000031.1, read on the forward strand.
TTCCGAAATTTAGGAGCGTTTACGATTGGCGGATTGTTGTTTGTGATGATTCCTCAATTAGGACCACTTGTTCTGGAAAAAACCATCAGCCTTCAAGAAGTTGGTTTATTCGCAGTTGCTTATCGAATCCCGCAAGCATTACAGCAAATTCCGTTCATTGTAGCGGGTGCTTATTATCCAGTAATGTTTAGAGCATTTAATAATAAGCAGTTGGATGATCATTTAAGATATAACATTAATCTATTAAAAACGATTTCATTGGTGGGAATGGCCATGACAATACCATTCTTTTATATGTCTAATTTTTTCATTGAGTTATTATTTGGTGAAAAGTGGATTCAAGCCGCCTTCCCACTAAAAATATTATCATTATTGCTTACATTACAAGCAATAAATATTGCCTTAGCAGACGGGTTAACAACAAGAGCACTTCAATCTTATCGTACTGTTGTCCAATTATTCTCTGTGATAACCGGTATCTTTTTTTATATGTTTTTTAGTAAATCTTTTGGTGTTTCTGGGGCAGCCTTTGCTGGTTTAACGATTGAAGGCATCGCCTTGATCGGATATTGGTTGTGCATACCAAATCGTTGGGTTATTGCAAAAAGGGTAGTCATTCCGTATGTAACCTACTTTACGGGCTGTTTAATTACTATAGACTTTTTCCTGGATTCACTTCCAGTTTTAGCCGTTGTAATTAACTTCGTTTTATTAGCTCTGGTTGCCTTAGTGGATAAAGAAAATATGGAAAAGATTAATAGATATATGAATACACTAGGAATCAATCAAAGATTGAAGTCGAAGAAGTCTGAGGGGGTTTAAAGTGGACGATACAATTATGCAAAAATCTAATCCTTACAGTTTCAAAATCTTCATTCTCTTTTTATTAGTAACATTAGCAAATTATTATATTTATGTAGGGTTTGCAATAAAGCCGTATATGATTTTTCTAATCTTGTTTTTGACTATTCAAATTGGATCATTCCGCTTTCAAAGGCTCCATTTGTTTGAGGTTGCATTATTGTTATTTTACCTCATGTATAGCTATACTGGTGCCTTTGCATTATACCCTGCCTCCAGCATTAGAATTATCTGTGGAATTATCCTTTATATCTTTTGTTATTTTATTATGAAATCCGTTATTCGAAACACTCAAGATTTTGTGCTTGAAAGAGCCCTATCTGATGCTGGGATACTATTTAATATTGCTAGTTTAACACTTTATTTTGTTGGGTTAAAAAGTCTCGGATTTGTGTTCGATGGAGATAGGATATACAGTTTCGGACTGTTATTAGATCGCGATTATCCTCGTTTAATCGGGTTGTTGCAGGATCCTAATTTCTTTGTTTTCTATAATACGCTCTTCTACACATATTATCTCTGTAATGCTGGATCCTTGAAAAATAAGCTGGGATTGCTATTGTGCTTTATTGCAAATATCCTAACTTTTTCAAGAGGAGGGATTATGATCATGGTATTTATTTTGCTTCTTTATCTGATAATCAGCAACCCTATCAAAAAGTTAAAATTACTTGCAGGTATTACCGTCTCACTATGTACAGCTTTATTTATTGCGATTGAATATATGAATTTTGATATTTTCGGAATTTTACAATCCAGGGTAGGAGACCTTTCCGAGGATGGTGGTAGTGGAAGGCTGGAATTGTGGAGCAGGGCTTGGGATTATTTTACTTCACATCTGGTGTTCGGTATTGGCGCGTTTAATTTTTCTGATTACAACTTCTTTCAATATAGGGATAATTTGGAGGTCCACAATACATTTTTAGATATTTTGTCTGAATCTGGTTTACTAGGAATGACATGCTTTTTATTATTTATCAGTTTAGTATTAGTACAAATTTTTAAAAGCAGTATACCTAAAAATAATCCGTATCTTTTATTGACCTTTCTTGGACTGATACTTCAAATGGGATTCCTTTCAGTTATTATTAACGACATGTTTTTTATGTATTTGGCGATTCTATCTACTTATTTACATAATGAAAAGCACTTGTTAAAGGATGAAAAGAAAACCAGGACTTCCTTTTCGGCCTTAACTTCCCAAAAGCGAATGAGTGAATTGAGTGTTAATTATAAAGGGAGTGATGCAACACATGAATATTCTAGTCGTAACGGATAAGCTCATTTTAGGCGGAGCAGAAATGTATTTTTGTAAATTAGAGAATCAGTTGCAACATCCTAACATTTCCTTTTACTATGCAGCGGGTTCGGGAGAGTTATACAAGAAAATTAAGCATAAGGACAAATTTAGTGAGATAAGTAGAAAGGAGCATTTCCAGAATATTAATAAACTTAGAAAATGGATTACAGATAAACAAATAGACATTGTCCATGCAAATAGTTTGAGGATGGTTCTGTACTGCATAGCTGTAAGAAAATTTACAAAACAGAAATTCAAGATTGTCTACACAAAACACAATGTTACTGTTCTTGAGGAGAAAAACCCGTTTGTTTTCGCACATTTATTAAATAAATTTGTTGAAAGAATTATTACTGTTAGTGAATATGAAAAGAATAATCTTGTCAAAGCCGGAATAAAGCCTGGCAAAATTACAACTATATATAACGGTGTTGATCTAAAACAGTTTACCTTTCATCAGAAAGAAAAGGGTGACACTTTTAATGTTGGTATTTTAGCAAGATTATCAGAAGAAAAGAATCATGAGTTATTTATAAAAATAGCTGACCAGCTGCGCCATATTCCAAATATCATGTTTTATATTGCAGGGGATGGACCGGAGAAGGAAAAAATAAAAGAGATGATTCAAACACTTAATTTATCTCAAAAGATAAAGATGGTTGGAGCTGTTCAAAATCCGGAGTCATTTATTAAAGATATGGACCTCTTAATACTTACATCCCATCGTGAAGTATTCCCTATGGTTATTTTGGAAGCCATGGCAGTAGGGACACCCATTATTTCTATCAATAGAGGGGGGATTGGGGAAGCGATAATTGAAAATAAAACTGGATTCCTTATTAATGAACATTCAGTAGAAGACTTTTGTAACAAAATTCTGGATATTGAATCAAACGAAGAGATTAGGAATCAATTTATTGAAAATGCCCTAAGAAAAGTCCAAACCGAATTTTCGTTAGAGCAGATGGTAGGTAATACCTTAAAAGAGTATGAAAACTGTAGCTAATGGCTGCCAAAGTTTTCATAAATAGTTTTTATGAACAGCTATTTGATAAGTTGATTTCCTAGGAGTGTTAAGATGATGAAAAGAAAGAGACTTCGGTTTGGAATTATATCTGACAGTGAAAACATCGAGGATTGGCAAAAAAGCTGTTTAAAAAAAATGCTAGAATTAGAAAGTGTTGAAGCAGGCTTGTTCATCTTGTTAAATACTAAAAAAAGTAAGCAAAAGTCGATTCGCACGGGCGCTAGTTTAACTGACTTGGTAAATAACGTTTCATTCTTAAAATGTGAATCCGTAAAAACGGGGAACATGGAACACCTTCTTATTAAAAAGGATTTGAAAAAAATAGATGAACACAAACTAGATTTTCTATTAAATTTCAGTTCAAGAAATATTGGTGGAGAGATAATAGATTTGCCTAAATATGGTGTGTGGGTCTTCCAGTATAGTTCTGATTTGCATGAATATATTGGTGATATTTATAATGATGAGTCGATTACCTTTGCGAGGCTGCTAAAACTTTCTAAAGAAAATAAGAGATTACCTTTAAAGGAAGGTTGTTTTTCAACAATAAAAGATTCGTTTAAGAAAAATAGGGAGCTTATCACTTCCGCAATATCAAGTTGGCCTGCCTTAGTATGTAGGGACATTTTGAATAACAATGCTGAATATACTAACCATCCAGCCACTTTTGTATCAAATCCATATGTTTTGAGACCAAACTTGATACAAATGGGAAAATTTCATTTTAGGATGGTTAATAATAGATGGAAAAAAATCATCTCAAAACTTTTTTCTTATGAATATTGGAATATTGGAATTGTCCACAAACCAATACATGAGTTTCTTAATGATCCAAAAGCTAATATTGAATGGCTAGTTCAAAAGAAGGATTTATATTACGCAGATCCTTTTGCCTATCAGGATGAAAATGGACTTCGAATCTTAATGGAAGAAGTAGATTATCGAGTGGTTAAAGGGTTTATTAGTGGTGTAAGCGTAAAGGATGATGTAGTAGTATTTGACCAGGCGTTGATGAAATTCCCGTGCCATATGTCATATCCTTTTATACTAGAGCATAAAAATCAGATATACTGCATACCTGAAACCTCAGAAGCACGAGAGGCTTCTATTTATATGTATAAAGGGTCAAGTAAAGAATGGGAAAAAGTTAAAACAGTATTAGAAGATTTCCATGCAGTAGATTCAACAATCGTTAAATATGGAGATACTTGGTGGTTATTTTGTACAAAATCGTTTTCAACGGTTCAAAGTCATAATAATGAATTGCATATCTATTATGCTACGGATTTGTTTGGAGAATGGAAACCGCACATTTTAAACCCAGTTAAAGTTGATATAAGATCATCTCGTCCTGCTGGGACACCATTTATGGATGAAGGAGTACTCTACCGACCGGCACAGGATTGTTCAAAAACGTATGGGGGAAGAATTGCTATAAATAGAATTAAAACATTAACAATTACCCAATTTGAAGAAGAAACAGTTTGTTATATAGAGCCTATGAAAGGCAGCTTGTATCCTGATGGCGTTCATACAATTTCTAGTGCTGGTGGAATAACGATTATAGATGGAAAACGTTTCGATTATAATTTTCTCCACTTCTTTAGAAAGTTATATAAATATAAACCAGTAAGTTCAGAAACTGTAAAAGCTGGCAAATTCATAAAAGAACGTGGAGGTAAGAAAAAATGGATAAGGGCAGACCAGGTTGAATCCACTTATCAAGAACATATGAATAAGTAGACAACAGACCTTGACGTGGTTTGGTAGGTTGTTGAATTATTTTTTCGTCAAAACGTTCCATATTAAGAACGTTTTGAAGGTTATATAAGAACGGAAGATCGTAATCAAACTACCGTCCCTTACCTAAAGGCTTGATCGGAAGGAGAATTAAAATGAATGAAGACTATAAGGGGAGCTATGTAAAATTCATTTTGGCTATAGTTGATATTGCGTTAGTATATGCGGGGTTTTTCTTATCGAATAAATTATTACAACAATTTTCAATATTGCAGACAGGGGTAAAAAATGATTTTTCAAAGTTAATTGTGCTTTCGGCTTGCTCTGTTTTTGTAATGTACTTTTATGACCTATATGCAGATTGGAGAAGAAAAAGTTCCCAACATTTAGTTTATTCAATTGTACTGTCAATGGTGATTTTCACAGGTTTTGAATTAATAATAACAGAATGGTCATCCTACCTATCTTATCCGATAAGTTACATTATTTTAGCATTTCTTATTCAAACGATTTTATTGGTCTCTACGCGGATTGGTATTTGGTATGTGAATAAGAAATTATTCGGTAAGAAGAAAGTCTATATTATCGAGGAAGATTCAAATACAAGCCTCCATTTAGCTGAAAAATTTCTAAATCATGATAAAGGATGGTTTGAAATAGAGGGATTCGTCTCGATAGCAAAAAAAGGGCTAATTCCGGATTATGTAAAACAATGTGATCTTATCCTGATTAGTCCAACTATAAATAATAAGGATAAAGAGGAAATTATAAACCTATGTATCCAGTATGGAAAAGAAGTTATGATGGTACCGCAATTTTTTGAATTATCTGTACTTAGTGCGAATACCCAGCAAATTGATGATATGCTTGTGGTTTCAATAAAGCCTCCACAGCTTAGTGTAAGTCAACAATTTTACAAACGAATGTTTGATATCATTGTATCTTTCATTATCTTAGTAATCACAAGTCCTTTTTTTCTAGTTTTATTCCTTTTAATACCACTCACTTCAAGAGGAGCAGCACTTTATAAACAAGAGCGTATAGGATTAAATGGTAAACCATATTCCATTTATAAGTTTAGAAGTATGGTTCAAGATGCTGAAAAAAGAACAGGTCCAGTACTGGCTTTGGATAGAGATCCAAGAATTACGCTAATTGGAAGGTTCATAAGGGCTGTTCGTTTAGATGAACTTCCACAGTTATTAAATGTCATTAAAGGTCAAATGAGCTTAGTAGGGCCAAGACCAGAAAGAGAGTTTTTCATTAGCCAATTTAAACAAAAGTACCCTGAATATTCCTATCGGTTGAAAGTGAAGCCAGGGATAACCGGCTTAGCGCAGGTGTTAGGAAATTATACTACTCCTGTAGATGATAAATTGCGTTTTGATTTACTGTACGTTCGTAATTATTCGTTTTGGCTGGATTTAAAAATCCTCTTTCAAACCTTTAGAGTTGTTCTTCAACGTGAACAAGCACAAGGAGTAAAAGAAACCAATATTCAGAACCAGAAAATACTAAAAACTCTTGAACAAACGAAAGTAATTAATCATTAGAAATACTTTGGTGTTACTAGGTTATAAGAACTGTGACGAAGTCTATTTTAGAGAATAGGGTGGGGAAATAAAAATGGAAAACTCATCTGGAGCTACAGTTTCAATTATTACTCCTATGTATAACGCTGTAAGATTTATAGCAGAAACAATTCATTCCGTCAAGGCACAGACTTTTACAAACTGGGAAATGATTGTTGTGGATGATTGTTCATCAGATGATACGGTTGATATTGTGAAGAAAGAAATGGAATATGATTCGAGAATAAAGTTATTAGAACTAAAAAGAAATAGTGGGCCTGCCAGTGCTCGAAACCAAGCTATTAGTGCTGCAAACGGAGATTTTCTTGCTTTTCTAGATAGTGATGATCTTTGGCTTCCTCAAAAATTAGAAAAACAGCTAATATTTATGGAAAAAAATAATCTCGCATTTTCTTATACAGATTACAGAATTATGACCGAAGTTGGGGAGAGAACTGATATTGTTTTCAAAGTCCCGGCTAAGATTGAATATAAGACCTTATTAAAAAATACAATGATTGGAACCCTAACGGTGATGCTGGATAAAAGGAAGGTTGGAAGGGTACAAATGCCATTACATCGTGATTGCTCAGAGGATTTTGGATTATGGCTTTCTATCCTCTCAACAGGAATTGATGCATATGGCTTGAATGAGGAGTTAGCAATTTATAGAAAGTGTGAAAATTCTCTTTCAAGCAATAAACTAAAATCTGCTCAGAAAACATGGAATACGTACAGGAAGGTAGAAAAGATTAATATCCCTTCAGCTTTATGGTACTTTGCTAATTATTCTATCAATGCCTTTATGAAACATTCAAAGGCATAGAGATGGTGGTTTATCGGCTTGATTGAAGGAAAAGAGGGGAAGAAAATATGGAAAGTGGAAGAAGAAGGCTTTCGTATGTACAGATTTCAAGAGCAATAGCTATCTTATTTGTTCTTTTAGGACATGTGAATATTTTATTTTATACAAAATATAAATACGACTGGTTTAATATGGGGGAGTGGGATAGAACGGGAGGTGTCGACTTCTTTTTTATCGTTACTGGTTTTATGATTTATTACCTTTATCATAAACATGCTGGTGTGCCCGGAAAGACAAAGGAATTTATCTTAAAGCGTGTGATTAGAATTTATCCCGTTTACTGGTTGTTTACCTTAATTTTAATATCTCTTACTTTTTTATTTCCTTCAAAGTTCGAAGGGTATTCTGGGGAACTAATCATAAAGTCAATGATTATCTTGCCACCTATACCCATTCTCGATTCAGCTTGGTCACTTTGTCATGTCATGTTTTTTTATCTATTATTTAGTGCCTTTCTCTTCAGGCCTAAAATCTTTAAACCTATTATATTTTTGTGGATTGTGGCAACAGTCTTAATCGAATTAAAAATTGTTCCTTATCCAGAGAAATCCTTTATCTTTAGCTTTAGTAGTTTGGAAATTCTTTTCGGATGTTTGGTTGCTCATTTGACACTTAACTATGATTTTAAACATTCTACCCTTTTTATATCAATAGGACTTTTAGGATATTTAGCGGTTTGGATAAATAACATCTACAACTTTATGCATTTACATGGACCTACATTCTTTTCTGTATTTTCCATGATTCTAATGCTTGGGATTTCAGAAAAAGATAAGAAAGATAGAAAAGTACCAAAATTACTTTCATTTTTGGGAGATGCCTCCTATTCAATTTATATTGCCCATGCATCATTATTGCATCTCTTTCTTTATTTATTGGTAAAAATTCATTTGGTCAGTTTATTAGGCTACTTTTTTTCAATGTCTATTGTCATTATCTTAACTGTAATAACTTGCTGCTTTGTCTATAAAATTGTTGAAAAGCCCATGTCAAGATATTTAAGAAGGATAATATTTATGAAAAAGACTAGATCATTAGAGGTTACTATAGGGATTGCAAAATAATCTCAAATGGTTCGAATTTCTTTAGAAATGAGGAGAAGTTAATGGAAAGTAGCAATAGGAAGCTCTCCTATGTACAGATTTCAAGGGCGATTGCCATATTATTTGTTCTCTTAGGGCATGTAAATATTTTGTTTTATACTGATTTTAAGTACAACTGGTTTCATATGGGAGAATGGAAAAGAACAGGGGGAGTAGATTTCTTTTTTATCGTTACTGGTTTTATGATTTATTATATATATCATAAGCATACTGGTGTTCCAGGTAAAGCTGCTGAATTTTTTTTGAAGCGATTAATTAGAATTTACCCAATGTATTGGATATTTACGTTATTGACTATTGCAGCCTCAATAATCTTTCCGGCTGTCGATGAACCATTCTCTTGGGAGCTCGTTTATAAGTCAATGCTGATCCTACCATCTGATCCTATTCTAGCTTCAACATGGTCACTTAGCTTTGTCATGTTTTTTTATATCCTATTTACCATGTATATTTACAAACCCAAGGTTTTTAAACCAGTGATTTTATGCTGGGTATTCGCTCAAGTTTTAATAGAGTTAAACATTATTCCATTTCAAGAAAATTCATTTCTTTTCGACTTTAGCAGCTTAGAAATTATATTTGGTTGTTTAGTTGCATATTTGACCCTTAACTATAACTTCAGATATTCAACCACGTTAATTTGGGGAGGAATGTTAGGATACCTTGCTGTTTGGATAAATAATATATACAGTTTTGTTGATATTCAGATGCCTGTTTTCTATTGCCTATTTTCAATGATGTTGATGCTTGGCATTTCAGAGAAAGATAAGAAACTTCGAAAGGTCCCCAGAGTGCTATCATTCTTAGGAGATGCCTCTTATTCGATTTATATTGCCCATGGACCATTTCTTCAATTTTATATTTTGATATTAAAAAAGCTAAACTTAGTTGATGCGTTTGGCTATTTTTCTTCAATGGTTATTGTGATTTTATTGACAGTTATTTCTACCTGTTTAGTTTATGTCGTTATTGAAAAGCCAATTTCTAAATATTTAAGGAGAGTTGTTTTCAAGAAAAAAACTATTACGACTCTAGAATCACCAGTTACCTATGCTAAATAATTTTTGTTGCATCGTTCTTTATAGAGGTTTATGTGGAATTTTATAATGAAAACGTTAGGGGAAAACGATGAAAAGAATGTTTGATATTTTTGTGGGTTTGCTCCTACTTTGTCTGTCTAGCCCAATAATGATTGGAGTTGCGATTATCGTCAGAGTGAAAATTGGTTCTCCTATTCTATTCCAACAGAAACGAGTAGGATATCATGAGGAAATTTTTACATTATTAAAGTTTAGAACCATGACAAATGAAAAGGATCAAAATGGGGAAGATCTGCCTGACTCCATTCGATTAACAAAAGTAGGACTTTTGTTAAGACGACTAAGTATGGATGAGTTGCCACAGCTTCTAAATGTAGTAAAGGGGGACATGAGTTTAGTAGGACCACGCCCACTTTTGGTTCGGTATTTACCTTATTACACCTTAGAAGAAACGAAAAGGCATACCGTTAGACCAGGAATAACAGGGTATGCACAGATCCATGGCAGGAATGAATTAGATTGGGATAGCAGATTAGCTTTAGATGTTAAATACGTAGAAGAACGGTCTTTTCTCTTAGACTTAGGTATTATCTTAAAAACGATAACTAAAACTTTAAAGCGAGAAGGGATTGCCAATGTACCTGATCAGCTAATGTTGGATTTTGATGTGGAAAGACGGAACAAGGCAAAGGCTTTAAGAGGTGGATAACAAACAATGGAAATACGAATAGAGCCCTTTAAAAATAAAGATGTAAAGATAATTCCGAAGTTAATTGAAACAGGCATGGACAAGGATATTTTTCCGCTTACTATTTTTAGTTCTAATGGCTATGAGGCCTATTTAAGAAAGCAGCTTAAGATATCTGAGAAAAATCGCAGAGCGAAGTTTTACGCAGCATTTATCGATGATGAATTAGCCGGATATTCTGAATGGCGTTATTTAGAAAATAGTCTTTTGTTAAATAATATTTATGTCTCACCTGAATACCGAGGAGTGGGAATAGGTAAATTCCTTCTAGTAAAACATGGAGCCCAATTATTGGCTGAGTACAAAAAATCTATCATTTCCCTAGATGTTTTTGAGAATAATACTGCTGCAATGAGCTGGTATAAAAAAATGGGTTTTGTTATAGAGGATACAACTAGCTGGTATGTTGGTGAACAGTCTTTTTTTCCGGATACTAACTCCTCTAATGAATGTTTTATAGAAAACTATCCAAATGCGGAAGCGGAACACAAACTTTTTGGTTTTTCAATGCTTACATGCAAAACGAGAAATGGAGTTTACCAGATAGGCAGGATAAAAAGTCAATTTTATCGATTAACCTCTACCAATTCTTTACATGATTATGATTTACTACACTGTCTTTATCAGTTAGACCCAACTAGAAAGCTTCTTCTTTTGACTAGTGGAGAAATCTCAAGTCGAATTCCGTTCAAAATAGCTTGTAAAAGCAGCCGGATGAATCTAAAGATTTAATTTAATAGACTGTTGCCATGAAAAATTAGTCGATTCCAAAAGATTTTAGGGGGTAATGTAGTGGTCTATAAAATGTTTGATTTAACAGAAAAAGAGAGTTGGCACGAGCTTTTACGAGAGACAGAAAGTCAAGATATTTATTTCACACCCGAATATTTTGAAATCTATGAAAGGAATGGAGAAGGGGAGGCCAGGCTTTTTGTATACGATAATGGCAAGGATTTTGTCTATTATCCTTTCTTATTAAGAGATCTTAGTAACTTATTAATTGTAAAGGAAACATCAAGTAAATATGGGCCATTGTACGATATTACAAGTCCTTACGGTTATGGAGGTCCAATTACCAACGTTAAGGACGAATCCAATAAAAAGCAACTATTCAATGAATTTGAGGAATCATTTCGTTCTTATTGTTTAAGAAAAAATATTATTACAGAGTTTGTACGATTTCACCCCTTAATTCGGAATGACCAGGATTATAAAGATATGGAGTCTACTCTAAATCGCCACACTATTTACGTTGATTTATCCTTGGATTTAGACGAGATATGGGCCAATTATGATAATAAAAACAGAAATAGGTTACGGAAAGCAAAAGCCAATAATTATTTTACCATTGTCCATAGACCTCCTAATGAATTGGAGAACTTTATGAGACTTTATTATAAAACAATGGATAAGAAAAACGCATATGATTATTACTATTTTAAAAAAGACTTTTTTGAAAATAGTGCAGAACTTTTAAAGGATCAGTTAGAACTAATCGAAGTCGTGATGGAAGATAAGGTTATTATGTCTTGCTTTTTTATGCACTACGGTGATTTTATTCATTATCACTTACTAGGTTCAGACGAAGACTATCTAAATTTCTCCCCTAATAATTCCTTAATTCATTATGTTGTGGAATGGGCAAAGGCTAAGGGAAAGAAGGCTTTACATTTAGGAGGAGGATATACAGGAGATACGGATACCTTGTATCGTTTTAAAAAGCGATTTAATAAATATGGTGATTTACCCTTTTATATTGGGAAAAAAATCCATAATCAGGAAATTTATGATGAACTAATAAAAGACCTGCCTGTTCCTGAAAATTATTTTCCCTTATACAGACATCCGGATTTGGATTTACATATACTTTCTAGTAACAAATAACTTTATTATCAAATCGAGTAAACATGTCTTCAAGGAATGGATGTGAGTTCATGAGTAGTAATAAAAAAAGAATTTTCCTTTCATCACCCCATATGACTGGCCATGAGCAAAAATATATTGATATGTCCTTTGATTCCAATTGGATTGCTCCATTAGGTCCTCATGTTGACCGGTTTGAAGAAAATATATCAGAATATGTAGGGTCGAGAGGTGCTCTAGCAGTCAGTTCTGGTACAGCCGCTATCCACCTGGCATTAAGATTACTTGATGTCAAGGCAGGTGATAGAGTTTTTTGCTCTACACTTACATTCATTGCAAGTGCAAATCCAATTCTATATCAACAAGCGGAACCCGTGTTTATAGATTCAGAGTTTGATACATGGAATATGTCACCAGAAGCCTTGAAGAAGGCATTTATCGACGCTGAAAAGGATCGAAGTTTACCCAAAGCTGTAATTGTTGTTCATCTCTATGGGCAGAATGCCAAAATGGATGAAATAATGGATATTTGTAATTTTTATCAAGTTCCCGTAATAGAGGACGCTGCTGAATCACTTGGTTCCACCTATTTGGGGAGAAAAAGTGGTACGCTAGGTAAGTTTGGTGTATTTTCCTTCAATGGGAACAAGATTATTACCACCTCAGGTGGAGGAATGCTCGTCTCTAATGACAAAGAGGCACTAGAAAAAGGAAAGTTTCTTGCTACACAAGCAAGAGATAATAGACCTTATTATCATCATAGTGAAGTAGGCTACAATTATCGGATGAGTAATATTTTAGCCGGAATTGGTATTGCTCAACTTGCAGTTATTGAAGAACGAGTAAAACAGAAACAGGTTATTTTTCAAAGATACGTGAAAGAATTAAATCATATTAAAGAGTTTATTTTTATGCCTGAATATCGAGAAACCCGTCATAACCGATGGTTAACAACTCTATATATAGACTCGGAACAACCATTATTTACACCACTTGAGTTAATCCAGGAACTAGAAAAAGAAAACATTGAAGCGAGACAAGTATGGAAACCAATGCATCTACAACCATTATTAAATAATTACAGGTATTACCCTCATTCAGACCAATTGAATATCGCTGAATATCTATTTGAAAGGGGAGTTTGTTTACCTTCAGGTACGAACATGACAGAAGAGGAGCAAACACGAGTGATAGAAACCATTCAATCTTTTATTAGTCGTAAAAATAAACTAAATTATATTGTTTCCTAGGTTCGAATCTATTGAAACAGGATTATTTCAAATCAAAGTGGACCCCTTTTATCTTTATCGTTCTTTAAAAAGAACATGATGATTCTTTGATGTGGTGTTCTGTACTTAAATGAAATGAAAGGAGTAGCCTTGATGAGTTTCCAAAAACGGTTGCTTTCTTTATTAGTAGTGGATTCTTTAATCGTATTTACATCTGTCTATGTATGTAGTTTTCTTTTATTCTCTGGTTGTGTAGTGCCTAGAGTACCTTTGGCCATTGTGTCCACCACATTGCTTCTAAGCCATCATTGGTTTGCTTATAGATATAAGTTGTATAAAAGAGCTTGGGAGTACGCAAGTGTTGATGAGATGATCACAATTTTAAAGGCTGTAACCTTTTCAATAATCACGGCAGCACTTATACAATTTATTGTAGGTCAGCAAATATATTTTCGAATCTTAACAACTACATGGATGATGCATTTATTTTTAATTGGCGGATCTCGTTTTTCTTGGCGAATTATAAAGGAGAAAAATTTTTCTGGAAACAAAATCGTTAAAAAGAGAAGTCTCATTATTGGTGCTGGATCTGCTGGTATGTTGGTAGCAAGACAATTGAAGCACAGTAATGGTGAACTCATACCTGTCGCATTTATGGATGATGATAAACAAAAGCATCACCTTGATATTTTAGGTTTGCCAGTAATTGGTGGATTGGGGAATCTCAGGGATGCGGTAGAAGATCTGATGATTGAAAATATAATTATTGCTATCCCATCACTAACTAAAAAAGAATTACAAAGTATTTATACAGAATGTTCCAAAACAAAGATTAATACGCAAATGATGCCAATGTTTGAAGACCTAGTAACAGGTAAGGTCTCAGTTAATGAAATAAGAAATGTCGAACCGAGTGATCTTTTGGGCAGGGAACCAGTTGAATTAGACGCAAACTCCATCTCACAATTCATTACTGATAGTGTTGTACTTGTAACTGGTGCAGGTGGATCGATTGGCTCAGAAATTTGCCGTCAAATTTCTCAGTTTACCCCCTCAAAACTTATCCTTCTGGGACATGGAGAGAACAGTATTTATACTATTGAAATGGAACTTAAATCCACTTGCTCTGATGATATCCAAATAATAACGGAAATTGCTGATATTAAGGATAGAGATAAAATGTTCGATATTATGGATAAACATCGGCCAAGAGTTATCTTTCATGCAGCTGCTCATAAACATGTACCATTAATGGAGAAAAATCCTGAAGAAGCAGTTAAGAACAATGTAATCGGAACAAAAAATGTAGCGGAAGCAGCAGAAGAATTTGGTGTTGAAACCTTTGTCATGATCTCAACTGATAAGGCTGTAAATCCAACAAGTGTGATGGGAGCCACGAAGAGAATTGCTGAGATGATTGTGCAAGAACTTAATCAAAATAGTAATACTAGATTTGTAGCAGTACGGTTCGGGAATGTGTTAGGCAGCAGAGGCAGTGTCATACCGCTATTCAAGGAACAAATCTCAAAAGGAGGTCCCGTAACTGTAACGCATCCAGAAATGACAAGATTTTTTATGACAATCCCCGAAGCCTCTAGACTTGTATTACAAGCCGGAGCCCGTGCAAAGGGTGGGGAGATTTTTGTCCTTGATATGGGTGAACCAGTAAAAATAGTTGATTTAGCTAAAAATCTAATTCGATTATCAGGCTATACGGAGAACGAAATAGAAATTACTTACTCTGGGATAAGACCAGGTGAAAAGCTATTTGAAGAAATCCTGAATCCAAATGAAGTGCATGATCATCAGGTACATCCCAAAATTTTCGTTGGAAAGTCAGTGAATGTCGATGTTACAAAAATTTCAGACCTACTCGAAAATCATTGCCATATAGATAGAGAATCACTAAAGGAAGTCCTGTTACTAATGACTAATCAAGCCAAAGATAATATGAAAATTGTTGTCTAGTACTAAGGATAACTCTAGTTGGATGGAGAGTGGAAGGATGTTAACAAAAAATAGAAAGATTCTTTTAGTAGCTCCCTTTACGATACTTCCTGGGGAGAAGGGGTTTAATAGGTTTACATATATTGCAGAGAAATTAAGTGGTAAGGGACATAATGTAACGTTACTTACCAGTAATTTTAAGCATAGTGATAAAAACTTTCGTGATAAAACGAAAATTGAAAATATAAACAATGGGATAAAGTATGAAATTGTCATGATTGATGAACTAGGGTACCAGAGGAATATTGGTATTGACCGAATCAAAAGTCATAAATATTTCTCAAAACAACTAGCTGTTTATTTGAAAAATATTAGACAAAGGCCGGATGTCATTTATTGTGCCTATCCTATGATGGATGCTGCTTTTATCGTCGGAAGATACGCTAAAAAGTATCAGATTCCGTTTGTAATGGATATTCAGGATGTTTGGCCAGAAGCAATTAAGAACGCTATTCCTCTTCCTGAGCTATTAGTTGATTTCTTATTGTATCCACTTACAGTTTATGCCAATAAGATTTACAGCTTAGCTGATTATGTCGTAGGGGTCTCAAAAAGTTATGTGCAGCGGGTGAGCAAAGTAAATTTAAATGCGAAAAGTTACTTACCAATTTTTATAGGCACGGACTTAGGTGTTTTTGATTCGAATAAAGAAAATTATATTAAGAAAGACCCTAATGAATTTTGGATTACTTATATCGGTACGCTTAGCTATAGTTATGACCTTGAAACAGTCATTCATGCGGTTGCGATTTTAAAAAATAAAGGGCATTCCAATATTATTTTTAAAGTTTTAGGATCAGGACCATTACAATCAAAATTTGAGAAATTGGCCAATCAACTAGGGGCCCCTGTCGATTTTATGGGACATTTTAAATACGAGGAGATGATTCCTTATTTAATAAATTCCAATCTAGCAGCAAATACAATCAGTAAAGGGGCTCAACAAAGTATAACGAATAAAATTGGCGATTTCCTATCTGCAGGTTTACCTATACTAAATAGTAGCCTAAATCAAGAATTTATGAACATGGTCACAACCGAAAGCATTGGATACAACTACAATCCGGGAGATACGGTAAAATTGGCAGGTTTAATTGAGCACCTTTATCATAATAGAGGTTTATGTGCCAAGTTTGGGGCAAATGCCAGGAAACTGGCAGAGGAGAAATTTGATAGGAGACAATCATACGGGGAAATTTATAACCTAATTGAACAAGCAACTGTATAAATACCAACTAATCGTTTAATTGTCCTATGTTTAAATATCGACTACTTCACTTTCAATGGATTAGACATCCTACAGGAGATAAAAATGTTACATTCAAAAGGAAATGGGTTTTTACAAAAAAAGAATCGACTCATATTAAGGAGCGCCTTTTTTTTAACAGTTTTTTTTATTCTTATATTTCTATTTTTCGCTGGAAGATTTCTAGTTATTAATGAAAAGCCAAAAACCGTGGATGTAATCGTTGTATTAAGTGGGGGTGAGGGCCGTCTTGAAAAAGGAAAGGAACTCTATGAGTCAGGATATGCAAGGAAAATGATTGTATCAAACGGGTTGGCAGACAATTTATGGGGAAGGGCAGTTACTATTCTCCCAAGAAGCTCTTTAATTTTGGAAGCTAAGTCCGATAGCACATATGAAAGTGCAGTTTATGTAAAAAAAATAATGGAAAAGTATCACTATCATTCTGCAATTATAGTCTCCTCAGATTTCCATATGCGGAGGGTTAAATATAACTTTAGCAGAGTCTATAGTGATACCAAGGATACACTTATTTATGTCTCTAGTGTTAGTTCATATGATCCTAAGAACTGGTGGAAGGATAAACTCAATGTTGGAATTACAATTAGTGAATATGTAAAAATTATCGGTAACACTTTTGGTGTTTATGGAAATACAGCAAAAAGAAAACTATACCAATACGTAGAAGTGTTTTTTTATGAATGAAAATTTATTGTGTTGGAGAGGAAGAGAGGATTTTGCCTAAAAAATTGATTAATGAAATATTCTTAATGAGGAGTATTGCTTGTCTTAGTATTTTACTTCTTCATTCCCTGGCAAGGGCTTATGAAGATGAAAATTATATGGTCAATTTAGTAAGACTTTTATTAACTTTTGGGACACCAACTTTTATTTTTATTTCAGAATTTATCTTGGCACGTTCTTATCCACAAGAACTTCCAGCAAATTTCTGGTCTAAGAGGATAAAGTTTATTATGGTTCCCTATGTTTTATTCGGCACGTTTTATGCATTTTTAAAAGCATTTGAACAATCGGGAAGTTTTGGAAACAATTTTATGGGTTCTTTTGGACAATTATTATGGAGGCATATATTATTGGGGGATTACCATGGTTACTTTATACTCGTTATCTTTCAGTTTTATCTCTTACATTATTTCTTCCATAATAATTTAAAAAGATGGAAACCTTCTCTTGTAATGGGTGGGGCACTTTTGATTAATTTACTATACTTGGGATTTTTTAATTTTGTCAAACCGTATCCAACAGAAATAGGAGTTTACATATGGGAAAAACTTTATTGGATTCCTTTCTTTGGTTGGTTATTCTATTTTACTTTGGCATATTATTGTGGTAGAAACTTTTTGTATTTTATTGGTTTTTTAAATAAATATTCCAAAATGGTTATTGTAAGTCCTATTATTATTGGTTTAATTTGTTTATCACTCTATCACTCAAAACTTATCTATAGTATTTCGTCAAAAAGAGTAGATATGATATTCTTTACAACCAGCATGATTTTGTTGATATATTACATCGCTACTAAAATTTCAATCGTACCTAAATTCTTTGTTTGGATAAGCCAATATTCATTCGGTATTTATTTAATACATCCTGTATTTTTAGCCTTAATGCACGTAGCATTCAGGAAACTTTCCAATGAAATACAGCCGTTATTGCTTACCGGACTTTACTTTATTTGCAGTCTGCTATTGTCAATAGCTTGCACTTTTGTACTGAATAAGATCCCCTATGGATATTATTTTGCAGGAAAAATAGCCATAGGGATGAACGAAAAAAAGGGTAAGAACCAATTTGTTCCTGATAGAAAAACAATACAAGGATAAGTGTAATAGATATAAACAACCTATCTTTTCTGTTTTAAAAGAATCTTAATAATGTAATGGTGCGAAAACAACCTTAAAATTAAGTTCTTTCTTAATTATAAGGTTGTTTTTAATTGTTTCTTCCACCTTTATTCACTGACCAGTTAATCCATTTTTGTGTAATATAAATTTTAAAAGTTGTACGAAATAATTATACTACGTTTTTTTTATTTCATATAATAACTTGAGATAAGACAAATAAAACTAATAAGGAGTCGGTTAAATGGCAGAAAGTCCAAATGTCTATGTGGAGGATTTCACAGGTAATACACCTCAAGCGAAAATCCAAGCAGCCATTGATTTTGCTTTTCAAAATGCTAGAAAAACAGTCATTGCTTCGGATAAAGACTATTATATGACGGGAACTGTTATTATTAAACAGGGTGTTAAATTACAAGGCAGCTTTGGGACAAGATTTGTAATAGGTGCTAATGTTCGTGGATTTGAGCTACAAAAGGACGCTTCATTGTGGGATGCTAGTATTATGGTTGATTATAACGGATACAACAAAGAAGTGATTTATTTAGATGGGAAATACAAATATTATAATACCTGGAATAATTCATCACTTAAAAATCTTATTCTAGTAAATTGGACAGGCTCTGTATCGGGGACTGGTATAAGGTTGTATTCGGGTGGTACTGGACACGAGATTTCATTTATAAACTTTACCGATATAAAAATCGTTTCATTTGAGAAAGGAATTTATTTAAAAGCTGTTAAACCAACTAGTGGATACTCATATATTAATGCAAACCGCTTTGATAAAGTTTCGTTAGAAGATTGTATTGAAAATATTGTCTTAGAAGGCAGTGAAACCATACCAAATGAATGTAGTGGAAATTCATTTACCAATTTACAAATTCAGCCATCAAGCAATACCATTCATATCATGACAATTCAAGGTCAGTATAACAAAATAGACGGGATCTGTTGGGATTTACATTTAATACAACATTCTAACCCTGTGTTTATCTTTAAACCAGAGAGTGATTATAATGAATTAGCGATGAGATCAATACCTGCTAATCGTATACTGAATAGTGGAAAAACAAATAATAGGTTCGATACTTTCTAGAAATAAATTTCAGAAAAAATCTGATTGTAATTTAGACTAACCTAAATAAATAAGACAAATAAAACACCTCCTTAATATTACGCTGTTATAAGTACATTTAGGGGGAGGTGTTTTTGCATTGGCAAAAACGTATACACAAATGAAATTAAGTGGGCGGTTGTAAGGTACAAGATTGAAGGTAAACTGACAACTAGAGAAGTTGTGGAAATAGATCCTAAGTGAAGATCTAGATGAAATGGTACAAGAATGGGAAATTTATCGATTCGATCAACCTATTGTAAAACAGTGTACACGGGCTGAATACCTCGGATTCTTCTTATCAACTCTATCTCGCAAAGGAGTTGCCGTTTCGAAACACCTCTAAAAAACTTGCCTCTGAACCTAACTGTTCAATTAATCCTTATAAAAGTGTCTAGGTGTTAATTTTGAGTCAGATAAATAATTTACTTGAAATTGTCCCATATCAGCTCAATTGTGAAAAACGGTGTTAAAA
>NZ_NUNF01000032.1 GCF_002585305.1 Bacillus sp. AFS037270
TTTATTGAGGGAGGTTTGTTTAAGTGTAATTTTTCACAAATTGCATTTTTATTTTAAGTTAAGACAATTTTTCCAGGTTAATGCATCTTCCAGCAATTATCTATATCCTCTACACAGATTGACCCTACCATTAGGCAGGGGATGTATGTCTTTATCGTTTACCCCTTACGGAAATTCTACCGTTAAGTGAGAATTCTCGCTAGACCAAACGCAACTGCTGCTGCGAGTCCTCCAGTAATCATCGTTTGGACAGCACTCTTAATAGGTGAAGTTCCCGTGAACCTTCCTTTTACGTATCCAAAAATCATCAAGGCGATAAGTGTGACCATTACAGAAACCATTAATGCTGTTGCAGGATGCTTTAAGATAAAATAAGGGAACAGAGGGATTAACCCGCCGACAATATAAGAAACTGCAATGGTTATTGCACTGTTTCTTGCCCTGTAGGCTCCGGTTTCTCCAACCCTAATTCGAATCTCATCATAAAATCCACCCATTTTTCAGGGTTCTTTTTCATGGTTTCTGTAATAGATTTGATTTGTTCTTCTTCAAGTCCATATTCCCTGAAAATTTCGGATACTTCCTCTTCTTCGCGCTCCGGAAGGTCTATTACTTCGCGCTTTTCACGAGCAAGTTCAGATTCGTAATGTTCCGCATCCGTTTTTCCTGCCAAGTATCCGCCGAGCCCCATTGCAATTGACCCTGCTGCAATTTCAGCACCTCCTGCCGTGAGAATCAATGATGTTGTATCAATAGCACCAGACAAACCAGCAGCTAATGCAAACGGTACGGTTAATCCGTCTGACATACCAATTACAACATCCCGAACGAAGTCAGACCCAGAGAAATGTTCTTCTACGTGATGCAAGTGTTGATCCATTTTTTTCACCTCCATCTTTAACTGATCTAACACCAATATGCGCCTATTTTTGTAGTGCTATTGTTTTCATAACTCCTCCTAAAAAGAAAAATTTTTTTATAGTATTTACTGTCGCTTGTAAAAAATTCTACGAATAAAATGGGAACATTGATTGGTCTAATCCAATATCAAACTGGACTAGGGTAAAAGGAGAATGAAAAATGTTTGGTACGTTACTTGGAATGACTTAAAATTAACAGATTTCGTTAAATGAACCCACATTTTATTTGAAGAAGAGAAAAGCCTTGCTCCCAATCGAAGCAAGACATCCGTTAGCATAATAACTTCTATTATTTAATAGGAAATTCTTAAATTTAATAATCGTAACAAAAAAAATCTCAATAACGGCAACAGTTCATAATTAATCTGTTATGTTCCATGTATTTTAAGTATCTTCATCGGTTTTGTACTCTAAAATATCTCCAGGTTGACAATCCAAAGCCTTACATATCGCTTCTAACGTTGAAAAACGAATCGCTTTTGCTTTCCCGTTTTTCAAAATGGAAAGGTTCGCCATTGTCTTCCCAACCCTCTCCGAAAGTTCCGTTACGCTCATTTTCCTTTTAGCCAGCATCACGTCAATATTGATGATAATTGCCAAGTTAACCACCTCACACTATTAAATCATTTTCAGATATTATATCTACGACTTCATTCACAAGCCTTTGGAGGACACCAGCAAAGGTTGCGATCACACTCGAAGCAAAGGTGGAATAAAAACCCATTGCATCGACACCGGCCCTGTCACCTTCCATATATATAGCGACAAAGATGATTCCTGCTACAATAAAGGCACTTATTGTGATGGCACAGTATTTGTTAACCTTCAAAGCTTTAACAGATACTTCCGTGAAAGCCTTGTTCTGATCAATGTAAATGAAAAGTTTAAACACATTATACAATCCGCTGAAAAATGGAATAGACAATAAATAAGCAGATAGTAAAAAGGGATATTGCAAGTAAGCAGACTCTGGATGCGCTTTTGCATCTCTACTGGCTATCTCAGGCAGCCAAAATAGACTCATAGAAAGTACCACTATTCCAATAAGAAGAATAACTCCCTTTAGGAAAAACGTTGCCCCTTGGTTCATAGAAAAAACACCTCACTGATCAATGTTCATATGTTACTAAGCGTTTCATAGCAATTACCGTTATTTTTCTTTCGGTCAGCATCATATTGATTTGATTTTGCTATGTTCTCTACCTTAGACCGTTAGATCATTTTCTGATTTGATATCAATCGCTTCTTTTAAAAGCTTTTGGAGAACTGCAGCAAAAACGGCAATGACTAGTGAAACAAAAGGAACAACCATTCCGACAAAGATAGTACCAGGGGCGTCATCTATCTCCGCAAAAAGATAGAAGAGCGGCAAGACTAGCACATGTAAAATACTGATTGTGATGGCACATTGTTTGATTTTCTTTAAAGCAGTTACAGATAATTCGGAGAATGCTTTATTTTTGTCAATATAGCGTAATAGTTTGAACGACTGATACAAAGCAAAGTAAAAAGGAATTGCCGATGCATAAAAAACGATGGAAACGAGATATTTTATTATAAAAGCAAACCCTGGAAGCAATTTTGCTGCAACATTCCCTATCTCAGGCACTAAAAAGATGCACAAAGCAAGAACGGGGATTCCAATAAGAATATTAGCGATCTTTAAAAATAAAGTTGTTCCTCTTTTCATAAAAGCACCTCTCTAATTTATTGTTATTTGAATTTTAAACCAGTATTTATCGTTTTTCAATAAAATTTTATTAAATTAAATAAAGTTTTTGTTGTTATGGAAATGTTGATATTAGAAAAAAATGTGAATGGAGATAGGGGGAGGGGAGTTCTAAAAAGGGAAGAAGCGATGCTTCCTTTAAGCATCGCCCCTTTTACGTTAAATACCATTTTTCACCATGTTTCAAAATAGTTGTTTTTTAATAAAATCTATTAGTGAGTACTGTTAATTACATAGAATTATTAGTCAATGATTAAAACAAGTTTACCATTTCCTAAACCTTTTTCCAGCTGTTCAAAGCCCTGCGACGCTTGCTGGAGCGGCAAAGTTGTCCCAATAATTGGACGAAGTGCACCACTTGTTAGCATGCCGATGACACCATGTATGCTTTGTTCATATTCCTCTTTTGGTGCGTTCCAAAGAGCTGTGGCTAAAATATCACATTCCTTTTGCATGGCAAGACGTGGATTTATTTCTATTGAACCACGATTACCAATAATTACGATTTTACCAAATGGTGCAATTAGCTTTAAATCTGTTACTAAATTCTTATTTGCTAAAAACTCAATAATGACATCAGGTCCATTGCCACCGGTTAAGGCTAGCACATCTTCAATCGTTGCTTCTTTCACATGATCAATGACAAAATCTGCACCAGCTTCGTGCACCAATTTTTTACCCTCATGTCTACTTGCTGTTCCAATGACTTTAGCACTGTGGGATTTAGCCATTTGCACAGCCTGTAATCCAACTCCGCCACTGGCTCCATGAATAAGCACGGTTTGGCCAGGCTTCAGACAGGCACGTTGAAATAATGCACGATAGGCTGTTAATGCAGGTACGCCTAATGCTGCACCTTGTTCAAAAGATACATGGTCTGGTAATGGATGAACTAAGGTTGCGTCACATACTACTTTTTGTGCAAATGTGCCTGTACTATGACCTTTCATTAAGGAAGCAATAAATACTCGATCACCAACACGAACGTTTGTGACTTCTTCTCCAATCGCCTCCACAATCCCAGCACCGTCTAACCCTGGTGTATAAGGCAACTGAGGTATACTAAACGCATATGTACCTGTTAATGTGTAAGTATCACTCGGATTGACGCCCGCCGCATTTAAACGAACACATATCTCTCCCTTTCCAGCCACTACATCCTCTACGTCTGTATATACTAATTTCTCAGGTCCACCAAATTGTGTAACTTGAATTGCTTTCATGTTACCACCTCCTTATAGTTATTATATATCGAAAGAGTCCATTTACAGTAATATCTAGTTTTGGTCCTTTAGGTTAATATATATTTAAGTAAAGCCAAAAAAGTGGCAGGTAGAATTTAAGTGAGGTGTTCCTTGTTGTCAGAGAGTAGAATGAATCCTAAGGTTGATGAATTTTTAAGTAAAGCTAAAAAGTGGAAGGAAGAATATGAGAAGTTGAGACAAATCGTTCTTGACTGTGAGCTGACCGAAGAATATAAGTGGATGCATCCATGTTACACATTTGAGAAAAAAAACATCGTTTTAATCCATGGATTTAAAGAATATTGTGCGCTTTTATTTCACAAAGGGGCCTTATTAAAGGATGCAAAGGGGATACTAATCCAACAAACGGAGAATGTACAGGCGGCGCGCCAGATTCGGTTCACCAATGTTCAAGAAATAATTGCAATGGAGACCATTCTGAAAGATTATATTTATGAAGCCATTGAAGTGGAAAAAGCCGGTTTGGAAGTGAATTTTAAAAAGAATACAGATTACACTATTCCTGAAGAATTTCAAAATAAATTAGATGAGATCCCTGCCTTGAAAACTGCATTTGAAGCACTGACGCCGGGACGGCAAAGAGCATATATTCTTCATTTTTCTCAACCCAAACAATCCAAAACTCGAGTGACAAGAGTTGAAAAATATATGCCGCAAATTCTCAATGGAAAGGGATTAAATGATTAATGCTTTAAGACCACTAAGCCCGCAAATTAACCTTTGATCTTTTGGTCAAAGGTCTTTTTTGCTAGGATTTTTCTTTTTTTCAATAATAATAGAAATAGAGAAGCCCACGCTGAACATGATAAATAATAATGATCTAGTGTTTTAAAATTATATTAAAATTACTTTGTAATGAAATTATCATATTGCTGTGATGAGTCTGTCATACCTTTCTAGTATAGTGAACTTATCAAATCACACTAGGAGGAAACAATCATGCTAAAGAAATTTATCGTAGCCTTTACCATCTTAGCTTCTTGTGGCTCTTTGTTCGCCGCCAAGGGTGAAAAAGCGGAAGCAGCAACTTATAATTATCATACAGCAGCCATTTCAATTGCGAAATCAAATATCGGAGTTCCTTACCGATGGGGCGGGATTTCGCCAAGCGGATTTGACTGTTCAGGTCTTGTGAAGTACTCTTACGGAAAAGCGGGAAGAACACTAAATCGCACTGCAGCACAAATGTACTATGGAAACGGATATCGACCATCTAACTTGCAGATCGGTGATTTATTGTTCTATGGACCGAGTAAAGCAAGTGCCCCAACACATGTTGCCATCTATATCGGATACGGGAAAATGATCATGGCATCCTCCTCTAAAGGGGTTATTATCACCTACACAAGCAACCCATATTGGCATGCTAGATATATTGGAGCAAAGCGAGTATAAAGATCATTGGTGACGATGGTCTTTTGCTTTTTTTAGTCTTTTTCTTCCCTTTAAAAATTATCCTAAAATAGAATTTTTGTAGTAATTGACAATCTCGATGGTCAGAAAGCCCCTCTGATCAACTAACTCTGAGGGGCTTTTCATTATTAGATAGTTGGTTAGTCTTTGAAGAAGAATCTTTACCCAAAGCCAATATTAGAATCATTCCAATAATACAAGCTGTACCAACCCATTGGTAAAAACCAAAGGGTTCTTTTAACCAAAAGACCGTTGTTAAAACGGCAGCTAGTGGCTCTATGCTGCCTAGAAGACTGGATTCTTTAGGAGATAGACTTTGCAAACTTTCTATATAAAACCAAAATGCAAACATAGTACCAAATATGATTACGAAGACTAAATATGAATAAGCTTCTAGCGTTAAGCTTTTAAAGTCCATTTGCCAAGGCGGATGGATAAAACTTAACGCAATACCACCGATGATCATTGCCCATCCGACTATAACAAGTGAATCGTATTGTTTCAATAATGGAACGGCATATAGAGTATAAAATGCTAAAGCTATTCCAGATAAAACACCCCAAACGATGGCAAGAGTTGGCACAGATAATTGAGAGATTGATCCGTTTGTTAATAAGAAAAAACAACCAACTAAAGCCAGCGAAACAGTCAACAAATCATTTCGTGTTAAAACCGTTTGTTTACGGAAAAGTAAGTACACGATAATCATTACAGGTGCTAAATACTGTAAAAGTGTTGCAACAGCCGCATTTCCATGTTTAATGGAAGCCATATAGGTGTATTGAACCGCAAGCATACCGAGTAACCCGAAAATCATCAAATGAATCGCTATCCTTCGTGTTTTCCAGACACCAAGGATCTGGGAACGGTCTTTTCCGAAACATTGAACGGTTAAGAGTAAAAAACCAGCTATGAGCAATCGGATTGTTACCAGCCAATCTACATCGATTTGATAATGTTGAAAAAGCTTTTTTGCAACTGTGCCGCCGATTCCCCAAAATATTGCTCCCGTTATAACAAGAAAGATTCCCTTTCTTCTATTCATGTTAAATTCTCCACCTTTAAATATAAAAATAATATGATAATAATTTATATGATAAGTGAAAAATCCCTGAAATAATACCCGAATCGAATGAAAAAATATAAGTATATTGAGGTAACAATTTAGTTTTTTGAAAGTAGCCTGTGTTTTCTGGACACCGCAGAAAGGGTATTTTTTCCGTAATCCTTTTATGGAGGAAAGATTATTCGTGAATAAGTTACAACCTTTCTCACCAACTTAAGAGATATACAAACTAGAAGAAGGTGTATTATGGCGAAAAACGGTTACCGGTCATTCACGATCATTTCTTTAAGCATGGCATTATTACTAATGTCATCCTGTAGTCAGATACAAAGAAAAGAGGCAAACAATAAGAAAAACACTCCTCGTGAAGTCTTAGGTTTCTACACAGAACAGGAGGGAACATATCCAGGGTCTCAACCTACAGTGAACTCGCAATCCACCAATTTAAGCATCATTGCACCCTTTTGGTATAAGCTTGATGATAAGCGTCCAGGCAGTCTTATAGATTCCGTTACAGCAGATCATAAGAGAAAGGTTATTCAAAGTGCTCATAAAAAACATCTAAAGGTATATATGGTTGTACATAATCTCTTTTATGAAACCGTTGAGAAGGGCAAGCAGGCAGCAAGTAATGTAATCGCTAACGATAAAAACCGCAATGTTTTCATTCAGAACTTACGCAAAGAAATGAAGCAGTTTAAATATGACGGTATTAATATTGACATGGAAAATTTATTTTTGACTGACCGGGATTCCTTTAGTCTAATGATAAAGAAATTGTCGGATGCTCTGCATCGTGACGGGAAAATAGTTACGGTTTCAGTCCCAGCAAACACAGGTGATTCCCGTGCCAATCCCTGGTCTCCGTGGTTTGATTACGAAAAGCTTGGAATATACTCAGATCGGTTAATGATTATGACTTACGATGAACACAACCCAAGAACAGCACCCGGTTCCACAGCATCAGTCAATTGGACAGAAGCAACAATTCGTTATGCTTTGAAACATGGAGTACCACCATCAAAAATTTTACTTGGTATCGCTGGTTATGGATGGGACTGGGATACAACAGCAAAAAAAGCCGTGTATATCTCCTATGCACTGTTAATGGATCAGAAAACCAAATCTAAAGCTAAAGTTATTTGGGACGCCCGTTCGCAAACACCTCATTTCAATTACGTAGATGAAAAACATCATAGCCACCAGGTTTGGTTTGAGAATAGCTATAGTCTGCGGTTTAAGCTAAACCTTGTAGAAAAATATAACTTACGAGGAATCGGGATTTGGCGGCTCGGCTTAGAAGACCCCATGTACTGGACGACCATACCCGAGAAAATAAAAGTAAAAAAGTGATGGAATCGTCTTCCAAATCCTAAATTTAATAAAGAGGTTTTTTTAAAAGGGGATTTTTCAGTCCCCTCCAAAGTTATAATTCCATAGATGACAATGGTAAGAACAGCTTAATCCCCCGTTTATTAAATGGAAGTACTTTTAAGTCCGCAATCAGGTGACTGATGTACCCACCTATACAGGAATAGAAAACACCATGAATCTCAAGTGATGCCTCTAAATTGGAAGCAATAATCCCAAAGAAAACAACCCCTAAGATGGAATGGGTATAGCTGCGGTGTGAAGAAAAGGACGCAATGACAATGTAGATTCCAAGCAGAATTAACCATAGTTCGTCTAGTGAGAATCCTCCCAAAAGTATGGCAATCCCTGTAATGGTTAACATATGTTTTTGTTTAATTAAGGATGCAACCACTATAATCAAAATGCCGATTCCAATACCCAGCCATCGATCACCACTTGTTTTCTCAATGAAACTATAAAAAATCATCATCATTCCAATTATTAGGGCAGATAGCCGTATCACCTTATGAGACAAAGTAATTTTTCCACGAAGCTTACCGTCAATATCTAGATCAGGGATTAATCCTGAGACGCCTCCTAATCCAACAAACAAGAGTGTCGCTGTAGGAGAGGTTTGCAATGTATTAGCAACAATAAATCCTGTTATTGATCCAATAACTGCATGTGAGGTACCATTCAATTTAATTCCACCTTTAATAATCATAAATAGTTAAAATAAAAACAGACATTAACTATTTTACATCAAAACATCTGTTCTGTTTAGAAACTAAAATAGGTATTTAGTAGCTTTTTTCATTTGGATTAACCAAATCTTGTTTAATGTGTAAGAGTTGTCTTAATTTTCAAACTTATCAATAAAATTATTGTTTAATTCCAAGGGGGGAGTTATGTCGAATTAAAAGCTGGAGATATAAGTAGGTCCTTGCAAACGCTTTTGAAAAATGGTAATATATATAAGAATTATTTTTGTTCGGTGTAAAGGATTGTATAAGTAAAACTTTTCGTCTTGATGATCACTGAGAGCAAGGATAGTAATACACTGTGTGTTTTACACACTAGGAGGCAACAAAAATGGAAAATGGTAAAGTAAAATGGTTTAACAGCGAAAAAGGCTTCGGATTCATCGAACGTGAAGGTGGAGAAGACGTATTCGTTCATTTCTCAGCTATTCAAGGCGAAGGTTTTAAAACTTTAGAAGAAGGTCAAGCTGTGACTTTCGATGTTGAGCAAGGTCAACGTGGAGCTCAAGCAGCTAACGTTCGTAAAGCATAATAATACCAAACTCGGAGCAGGCTCTTTTTATAGAGTCTGTTTTTTATTTATTTATCAAAAAAAGGAGCCCTACTCACGAATGAGTAGGGCACATGTAAACAGTAAATCAAATGGTAATCAAAGTGTATCACATAATTACGAATTCTGCTAATTTCCATTGATAAACATTTAAAAGTGCTTTTGTACCTGATGGGAGCCAGTATTGGCTTAGAAAATAATATATTTTTTCTAAAATTAGATTAAACAATAATATTATTATGTTAACTATTTGAATTCAAAGAAGTGCTAAGTAAATTCCAACATGAGGAGATACCTAGCACTTTTTATTATTTATTTTCTGATTAAAGAGGGGCTTTGAAAAGCATATCCTATTCTACAGCTAATCTATTTACCTCACTAAAACCTGCGTTTTCTTAAATTTCATATGATGGACAAAGTTTTGCATTGCATCTGAGCAATCAATGTTGTCAAAGTTTAATTTGTTTAAAGACCGTTTGTCAATTTTAACAGAGAGAATCGTCATCTTTTTCAGATGGCCAGTGGTTGTATCCATAATGGTATCTGAGGCATGTATATAAACGGTATCCAAAGGGAGGAGGGCAAACATATCTCTTGAGATTCTAAATACACAGCTGCAAACATAATCCTGTTGGATATCGAAGTATTTACTCTTTGTCATTTGTTTTACGGATAATTTTCCCGTTTTTGTTAAAGATAACTGTTCCTTTGGAACAACTATATCACAATGTACCTCAAATTCTATCTCCATCATTTTCGGATCTTCTGCGAAGAACTCAAAGCCGCTCCCAAATTCCGTTAAGTCATCCAAAGGGTTAAATTCTTGAATGACTTCGAAGTAAGTATCAATTATCTTTTTGCCTAATCTTGGTATATTAGTTAATGCGTTTTTCGTTAGGTTATATATATTTGTTTATAACTATCCTTGAATTTACTAATTAGACTTATATAAACACGTTGGATATAATGTAAATAACAAAATAATCACAAAATTATAAAAAAACAGAATGTTATCCAGATTAAAGTTTATTCAGAAGGAAGTGGTAAGTCCTACCTATTTTTTTCTTATCAGACTAATGGAAAAAATTATATTAAAAAATACAGAATAGTTAGTATTTCCTATTCTAGGAATAATATTTAACAAATTAGATTAAGGAGGAAAATTATGTTAAGCCAAGAACAAAACGAAATTTTGACTCAAGTAGGACCTGATAAGCCAATGGGGCAGTTACTAAGAAGGTATTGGCATCCAATCGCTGTTAGTAGCGAAATTGAAAAAATTGGGACAACCAAGAGAGTAAAGATTCTAGGAGAAGAGCTTGTATTATACCGTGATAAATCCAATAAATTGGGACTCGTTGCTGACAAATGTGCACACAGAGGAGTATCTCTTGAATATGGTATTCCAACTGAATGTGGGATTCGTTGTCAATATCATGGGTGGGCTTATGATAGGACTGGCCAATGTATAGAACAACCTAATGAACCAGAATCTAGTACGTTTAAAAACAGAATTAAAATATCTGGATACATAGTAGAGGAATTAGGTGGTCTAGTATTTGCATATATGGGCCCAACACCTGCACCTGAATTACCTAAATGGGATTTGTTTGTTCGAGATAATGTCATTCGTACAGTTGGCTTTGCTAAAATACCATGCAATTGGTTGCAAATAATGGAAAACTCTTTGGATCCTACTCATTTGGAATGGTTACATGGCCATTATTTTCAACATGTATTTGAACAACAGGGTAGACCACAGAGTGATTGGAAAATTACAAAACACCATCTCAAAATTGGGTTTGATGAATTTGAGTGGGGAATTATTAAAAGACGAGTCCTCGAAGGACAAACAGAAGAAAATGAGGATTGGGCAATCGGTCACCCAATTGTTTTTCCAACGATGCTTCGTGTAGGAGACAGTGGGGCGCATTCGTTTCAAATTCGTGTTCCAATTGATGACGAAAATACCTTGCATTTTTGGTACACATGTTTTGTTCCTAAAGAAGGAGTTAAGGTGCCGGAAAATTATCAGATTACTTCATATGAATGTCCAATATATGATGACAATGGTAAATTTATTAATGATTATATTGATGGGCAAGACATGTTGGCATGGATCACGCAGGGTCCTGTTGCAGACAGAACTTCTGAACGTTTGGGAACTTCTGATAAAGGAATCATCATGTATCGTCAAATGTTGCAAAGAGAACTAAAAAAAATGGAAAATGGTGAAGATCCTAAATGTGTCATTCGAAATTCTAAAATAAATGATAATATTGAACTGCCTCAAGAAGAAAACAAATTTAGTGAGGGTGGTTTATTATCAGGAGTGGCTAAAGACTGGAATACCAGATATGCACCTAACCTTGATGAAATTATCGAGATATGTAAAGGTGGAAAGGTTTTCTCAGGGCTATAATAGTCAAAGAAGCTCCTTTGGATTTTAGAAGGAACTTCTTTGAAAGGAGATGTATGGTTTGAACAACATAAATAAATATAAAATAAGTTTAAAATACTGTCCAAATTGTGGAGAATCACTTTTGGATTCTAGAAGTCTATTAAATGAATATTGGGTATCCGATGATATTGCTTACTTTTGCTGGTGTAGCAAATGTTCATGGAGAGGTGAAATAGTAGAAATGAAAAGAGTGATTGCGCCTGAGCTAGCTAATAACTAAGGAAAGTAGGTAAAATGGTGAGTGATTCAATAAATGAATTAAAAGAAAAGGTTGCAATCTCTTGTAGAATTTTAGCCATAGAAGGATTAGTGGATGAAACTCTGGGACATGTTAGTGTTCGGATTCCAAATACAGATGAAATGTTAATTCGATGCCGTGGAGAAGAAGAAAATGGGTTAAGGTACACTACTTATGATGCAATTAGAAGAGTGGACTTTGATGGGAACAGTGAGGATCTACATGGAAATTATCAAATTCCTAAAGAACTATCCATCCATGGTGAAATCATGAAATCTCGGCCTGAAGTTGGTTGTGTTATTCATGCCCATCCACCTGCAGCTTTAATATGTGGTATTACTAATTTACCACTGCGCCCTATATTTGGTGCTTTTAACATTCCAGCAATGCGAATGGCCTTAGAAGGAATACCTGTTTTCCCTCGATCCTACCTTGTTACAAGACCTGAATTGGCTGCACCGATGATAGAACAAATGGGTAATAAGAATATTTGCTTAATGAAAGGCCATGGAATTACTGTAACTGGTGCAACCATCGAAGAGGCAACCATCAATGCTATAAACTTCAACACATTAGCGAAAATAACTTTAGAAGTAGCAAAAACTGGGCAGGAAGTACTTGAGATACCTGAAGAGGATATTGCAGAACTTCCTGATTTAGGAACGAAATTTAATGCGAAGTGGGTTTGGCGGTATTATGTAAAAAAGCTAGAAGAATCAGAGATAATGAATTGAGAGGAGATATTAAATGCCTTTACAAGATGGAATTTTCAACATAGGAATCGTAGGGTTGGGAATTGCTGGGGCGTCGATGATTCCTGATATATTAAAGCATCCAAAGGTAAGATTGACAGCCGCTTCAACTAGAAACGAAGAAAGATTGAAGAAATTTGCTCAAGATTACGATGTCGAAACCTATTCTTCTATAGATGATTTATGTAAGAGCCCTAATGTTGATGCGGTATACATTGCTACCCCAACTGAATTTCATAAAGAACATGTTAGGATTGCGGCTGCAGCAAAAAAACATATAATTGTAGAAAAACCGCTCGCAACCACTTTAGAAGAAGCGGATGAAATGATCCAAGCAGCTGAAGAAAATGGGGTTAAGTTAATTGTTGGACATTCCCACAGTTTTGAACCTCCCATTCAAAAAATGAAGGAAATTATCGATAGTGGTAAACTGGGAAGAGTTTTAATGATCCATAATTGGTACTTTAATGATTGGTTATACCGTCCAAGAACACCAGAGGAATTAAAATCGGAATTAGGCGGTGGAGTCACCTTCAGGCAAGGAGCACACCAATTTGACATCATTCGCTTGTTAGGTGGAGGGCAGGTAAGGAGTATCCGTGCAGTTACCGGTGTATGGGATTCAACTCGTCCAACCGAAGGCAATCATACAGTCTTTTTGGAGTTTGAGGATGGTACCGCTGCAACTGCTATTTACAATGGATATGATCATTTTCATACAACTGAATTGACATTTGACATTGGTGAAGGAGGGCCTTTAAAAAAGGCGGATATTTATGCACAATCCCGCCGAACCATAAAAAAAACAAGTTCCCAATCTGCAGAAGTAGCTTTAAAAGTAGCTGCAGGGTATGGGGGGACTCGGGCGAAAAACTATGAAAATACCGAAAAAAATCACCCATTCTTTGGATTGACCGTTGTTAGTTGCGAAAAAGGGGACATCCGTCAACATCCAGATGGTCTTATTGTATATGGAGAAGAAGAAAGATCTATTCTCCCTATTTCCAAAGAACAAACGGGTCGATTTAATGTAATTGATGAACTGTATCGATCTGTAGTGGAGAATGAATCACCGTTACATGATGGATATTGGGCTAAGGCTAATTTAGAAATTTGCATAAAAGCGATTCAATCATCAAAAGAGAGGAAAGAACTTACCCTGGACTATCAAGTTTCAGTAAATAGGGAAATAAAACATATCGTTTGATAAAGCATTAATTTTTTGAATGGTATAAAATCAAAATCTATAAATGGAAAAGAGGGATTATGTGAAATTTTCATTAGGGAAAATGTTAAGTACTGGTACGATAAGAGAACCAGAAGGCTGGATAAAAAAGTTTTTATTACTTTTAATATGTGGAATTTCAATCTTTCAATTTTATGTTGTTTTATTTTCTTCAATCGACCCATTTCTTCATAATTCTATTTTTATCACTTTTATGCTGGCTATTACATTCCTTGTATTTTCTTTCAATAGTATTAAAAAAGGAAATAAAGTACCATTTATAGATCTTCTAATTTCTTTAACACTAATAGGAATCGGGATTTTTATGACTGTTTACTCAGAGCGCTTTCTTACCCGTTGGCCTATGGCAGATCCATTAACTTTGATGGAAATGGTCGTAGGGGTTGTTATGCTTCTAATCGTGTTTGAAGTGACAAGGAGAACATTAGGTTTTGGTTTGCTTGTGATTGTAAGCGCTTTAGTTCTGTATGCATTCTTTGGGCATCTTATTTCTGGTCCTTTTGGACATAAACAGTTTACCCTCATGGAATTTGTAGACCAAATGGTTTATACGGTTAATGGAGTTTTTGGATCCATAGCCAGTGTGGCAGCAACTTTTGTATTCTTTTTTGTCCTTTTCGGAAATTTATTTAATGCTTCCGGTGGTGGAAACTTCTTTTATGCTCTGTCAAAAGCATTAACTGGACGAGTAGCAGGTGGTCCAGCAAAGGTAGCAGTCATTTCAAGTGGTCTGTATGGGTCAATTTCAGGTAGTCCAACCGCCGATGTTGCTACCACTGGCTCTTTCACTATACCCTCCATGAAAAGGGTGGGATACTCACCAACATATGCAGGGGCAATCGAAGCAACCGCCGCGACTGGTGGAAGCATACTTCCTCCTGTTATGGGATCAGCAGCATTTTTAATGGCTGAAATGACAGGTATTTCATACTCAGCGATTGCAATAGCGGCCCTTGTTCCTGGATTGTTATATTATTTGGCCATTTTCTGTCAGGTCCATTTCCAGGCTAAAAAATTGAAAATGGCTGGATATGAGGAAGAACACATACCGACTGTAAAAGCTGTAATGAAATCGATGGGACAATTTGTCATTCCTATTCTTGTTCTCGTTATATTTCTTGAACAAGGTTTCACTCCTGTATTAGGGGCAATTGCTGCATCCGTAGCAACAATCCTTGTAAGTTACTTAAAAAAGGAAACTCGTCTTACTCCTAGTAAACTATTTAATACCTTGATAGAAACCACTACTCGTATTTCACCATTAGTTGCTGTCTGTGCAGCAGCAGGGGTGGTTGCAGGGGTTATTCAAGTGACAGGCTTAGGAGGTAAATTTTCTGGTCTTATCCATGCAGCATCTGGAGGCAGTTTATTAATGACCATGGTGGTAACGATGATGGTGTGTGTAATTTTTGGTATGGGGATGCCTACCCCTGCTGCTTATGTTCTTACAGCCGTTTTAGCAGCCCCGATTATGATTGAAGTCGGAATCGATATGCTACAAGCTCATTTGTTTATTCTATATTATGCTTGCTTATCAGCGATTACTCCACCAGTTGCAGTTGCTGCTTATGCAGCAGCAGCCATCGCAGGGGCAAATCCAATGAAGATAGGTTTCTTGGCTTGTCGTTTAGGGCTAGTTGCTTTTATCATCCCATTTATGTTTGTTTACGATCCGTCACTGTTGCTAATTGGTTCACCAATAAAAATTAGCATTTCAGTTATAACAGCCATATTAGGTGTGATATCCCTAGCCGCTGGATTGGAAGGTTGGTTTGGCAAGACTCTAGAAAGATGGAAACAGTGGATTGTTGTAATCAGCAGTATCCTTCTTATTTACCCAAGTATTATAACTAGTATTATTGGTTTAATAGGTATTGTATTTACTTTAGTTCCAAACATACCTGATGTAGTTAAAGATTTCAAAGGTACTGGTAGATTCCAAGTAAAAGAGATTAACATGTTAAATTCAAAGATCGAAAGTTAAATTAGGAAAAGTTTAAATATAACAAACAAAGGGGAAATGAAAAGAATGAAAAAATTCTATCAATTTGTCAGCATTCTACTAGTTTTAATACTAGTTTTAGCAGGATGTGGAGGAAAGCCAACAAAGGAAGTCTCTTCAAAAGCAAAGACTAGTAGTAAAGGAGATATTAAGGTAACCATCGCTGGTGGATCGGCTGGTGGCCTATGGAGCACAATTGGTGAAGGATTAGGCGAATCAATTAAACGTTCTTATCCTAATTCAACCTTTACGTATCAACCTGGTCAGGATGGTGCGAATATCATGACAGTTATGACAGGTCAAGCAGAATTTGGAATTGTCAGTGCATCGGCAGCAAAATGGGCATATAAAGGGGAGAAGCCTTACACATCTAAAATGGATAAAGTGCGAACAGTTGCCTATCTACATTCCATGCCATACCATTTCGCAGTTAGTGAAGATTCAGGAATATCATCAATCGAACAAATTGTAAAAGAAAAGATGCCATTGGTAGCGGCTGTAAATACAAAAAATTCCCCAATGGAAATATCCAACCGCGTTGTTTTTAAAAGCTATGGAAGCAGCTATGAACAAATTGAAAAGAACGGGGGAAAGATTCAGTATTTAGCCGTTTCAAAAGCCAATGATCAGATTAAAGATAACAAGATGGATGGATCATTATCACCACTTCCAACACCTGCAGGTAACTTAATTGAATTGAATACAAGTAAGCCAATGAAAATATTACCTCTATCTGATAAAGCAATTAAAGCAATGGAAAAAGAACTTGCCGCCAAACCATATACCATAAAGGCTGGTACATATCCATTTGTAAAAAAGGATATACCTACAGCAGCAGTTGACACGATTTTGGTTACCAGTGCAGATGTACCAGATGATGTAGTGTATAAAGTAACTAAGGCAATCTATGAACATCTTGATTACCTTTACACGGTGCACAAGTCTTTTGAAGCGGTAACGAAAGACACAATTGCAGACGTACAGGGAGCTCCGATGCATCCAGGTGCAGAAAAGTTCTACAAGGAAGCAGGAATATTGAAAAAGTAAGCATTGCTTGGAAAAAACTGAAAAAAAGTCCGATCTGTCGAACAATAGAGATAACACTGAGGGAGTAAAAATATGAATGGTGCTCAGGCAGTCATTGAAACACTGCAACGTGAAGGAATAAAATATGTTTTTGGTTTACCAGGCACGACAATCATGCATTTAATTGATGCTTTATATGACAAAGATGAGATCCGCTATATATCAGTCCGTCATGAACAAATAGCTGCGTTCATGGCGGATGGATTTGCAAGATCAACAGGTACAATTGGTGTCTGTATGGCTTCAAGAGGCCCCGGTGCAGCAAACCTAACCATCGGCATTCATAATGCATACGCAGAGTCAGTTCCTATCTTAGCAATAATAGGGCAAGTTTCGGATGAAATTTACTATCGAGATGCCTTTGAAGAAATGGATCTTGTGAAATTTTTTGAACCTATCACAAAATGGTCAATTGAAATCCACCAAACGCCCAGAATTCCGGAATTACTGCAAAGAGGGATAAAAACAGCACTTTCAGGCAGACCAAGGCCTGTAGCTATTTCAATTCCGCTTGATGTTCAAATTAGTGAAATAAAAGAATTTTCGTTCAGGCCTGTTAATCGATTAAATCATCGTGTTATTGATGTAAACGGTATCAAACAAGCGGTTGAAATACTTAAAGACGCCAAGGATCCTGTGATCATTGCAGGTGGCGGGGTAGCGATTTCAAATGGGACAAATGAGTTGGTTCAGTTGGCAGAGCAGCTTGCCATCCCTGTAATAACCACTTGGAGAAAACCGAATGTCTTTCCGAATGATCATTCCCTTTATTTTGGGAATGTGGGACCAGGATGTGCCCCTGTTAGTTGGGAATTAATGAAAGAAGCGGATGTTATATTAGCCGTTGGTATGCATTTCTCGGAATTTTCAACGAATAGGTGGACAGCAATTTCGAAGAAAACAAAATTAATTCATATTGATATGGATGAAAATGAATTAGGGAAGATATACATTCCTGAGATAGGGTTATTGGGGGATGCAAAGGAGACCATGAAAGTAATCATTGACCAGTTGGACGGCTATACAGAAAAGATAGACAACCGGGCAAACTTCAACAAGTATTTACCTAATTATCTAGAGGAAACGAAGTTATCAGAGGTGACAAGCGATTGTCCTGTTTCCTCCATTTCTGCTCTCGAATCTATCAACCGTTTAATAAATGAAAAAGATGTCATTGTAGTGGAAGATGCAGCTACCTTCGGGCCATGGCTTACTCGTTATGGAAAATTTAAACCAGGTAACTTTTATGCAGCCGCGGGTGGATCCATGGGGTGGGGATTTCCTGCATCCATGGGGATTAAACTTGCTAATCCTGAAAGAATCGTTTTGAACGTCACAGGAGATGGAGCATTCTGGATGGTAGCTCAAGATTTAGAGACGGCAGTCAGAGAAAATATTCCTGTTGTCAATATTGTTTTAAATAATTTCTGTTTTGGTAATACAAGGGATAGGCAAAAAACAGCTCATGATGGGCGATATATAGGGATCCATTACAATAATATTGACTTTGCTGAATTTGCCCGTTTACTTGGTGCTTACGGCGAGCGGGTAGAATCTGCAGAACAATTAGACGGAGCAATAAATCGCGCAATCGCTTCTGGTAAACCTGCAATTATTGATGTCATCCAGGATCAATGGGAAGGATTGCCTCCAGGTGCAATACCGGCCACTGCTAGGTAATTGGTATAAGAGGATTACAGAATTGAAGAAATTTTAGTTGACTCGACGTTTAACTATATTAAGTATTAAACGTCGATTTCTTAAAACAGTTAATATTCCTAGTGTAAGGGGGTTATAGGAAATATGGAAAAGCGTATTCAAAATTTAGAATGAATAGAGATGGGGTAAATAAGAATGGGTGAAACGTTGGCATTACTTGCTTTAGTTTTATTTTCTTCTAACATTATTTTGACGAAGTTAGCAACTGCTCGACTAGATATTAATATTGGTTTTCTTATTTCTGTATGGGTAAATGTTCTTTTTGCTGCAGTTTTATTTTCAATCCAATTGTTTTTTTTTAATGAAGGCAAATTTGAATGGCATACAAAGGGATTTTTATTGTTTTTAACTGCAGGGTTTTTCAGTACCTATATGGGACGTTGGTTTTTCTTTGAAACTATTGATAGGTTAGGTCCCTCGCGTGCCAGTACATTTCAAGTAAGTAATCCTATGTTTACAACCATTATTGCATGGCTATTCATGGGGGAGAAATTAAGTTGGGTTGATTTGCTTTCAGTTGGTGTAATTTTATTTGGCTTGTTCTTAGTTTCCTATGTTGCGAAAAGTTCAGCAAAAAGAGAGATTGCAGCAAGTAAAGAAAGTTTAATGGTGCAGACTTCTAGGGAATCGTCGAAAATTTGGCTACTAAAATCAGGAATATTACTTGCTTTTTTGAGTTCCCTTTCCTATGCGATTGGAAACGTTCTTAGAGGAGCAGCCATTAAAAATTGGAATGAACCAATTCTAGGAGGGATCTTTGGTGCAGTGTTGGGCTTGATTCTGTTTTCGATAACCAATAAAAGTGCCCGTTCATTCTTGGGCCAGATTAAAGAGTCTGACCCAAAGGGCGTATTATTGTATGTCACAAGTGGTGTAATAACCATTTCAGCTCAAATCTCAGTCATTGCTTCTATGCGATATATTCCTATTTCTATTGCAAATCTTATAACAATGTCTACACCCGTTATTGTGACACCGATTAGTTTTTTCCTCTTTAAGAATCAAGAAGGTATTACCTACCGGACGCTAGCGGGGACAATTTTAGTACTTACAGGTATATTTTTAATCATTCTGGTTTAAATCATTTTTTGTTAGGTTTACAGTTGGTGATTTATTTCTACTGTTTCTTCTAAAATATAATTTATGAAATTCTCCATTGTAGGGGAAATATATGCTCCTTCTTTTATTATTAAATAATATTCTAGAGCGGGATGGTATTCATGAATTAATGGAACTGGTACTAATTCTCCGTTTGATAATTCCCTATCAATCGTTATTCGCGGCAGGAAGGCAATACCTAATTGGGAGATAACAGCCATTTTAATTGATTCAATATCATCAAGGCGCATATTGAATTTATATTCACTTGTATCTAATCCAAGCTTGCCAAGTTCGTTTTTAATAATTTCTCCATGAGAGGTCCTTGGTAAGGAGCCTACCAAAGGGGCTTTTTGTAACACATCCTGAACTGTTCCTTGCCATGTTGCCCACTGGGATCCCCCAGCACAAACTAAAGTCCAGTAATCCTTCCGTATTAGGTGTTTTTTAAAGTCAGAAGGAATGGTTTGATCCTTTGACCAAACGCCAAAACCAACATTTACTTTCTCGTCCAACACATATCGTGAAATTTTTTCTGTATTATCATAAGTTGTAGATAATTCGACATTAGGGTATCGCTGTATAAATTTTAGGATGAATTTAGGTAGTAAATAACGGCCAAATGGGCGATTACTACCAATAGCAATTTGTCCTGTTTCTCCGGAGACTAGTTCTTTAACGGATGAACGCAATCTTTTGTCAAGGCTAAGTAAATTTGATGCATACTGCGCGACATGTTTGCCAACACTAGTAAGCTCAATATTATTTCCTTTCCTTACAAATAACTTTGCACCCAATTTTTCTTCCAGGGATTTTATTTGTAGACTTAGAGCTGGTTGTGTCATATGTAGACTTCTTGCCGCTTGAGAATAACTGTGATGTTCCACTACACAACAAAACAATTGTAATTGATGCAGATTTAAAGGCATGTCCAATGTATCCTCATCTCCCGAATTTTTTCTATTAGACTTATAGTAAAAAATTTGTAAGTTATATATAAAAATATATATGTTTATCAATAAATTGATATTTTTATTATATCGGAAAGGTAAGTAGAAAACTATTTATATTTAAAATATTTTAAATATTTTAAATATAAATTCTGATTACTTTAAACACATTTTTTAGAAAAATAATAGAATTGCTGCTTTTTGAAACAGTTGAAAGACAGCAATCTGGTAGGAGGAAAATATGAGTACACTAGGAGAAACGATAGATAAAACAGAAATAGAAGATCTTAAAAACGAGCTATTACAAAGGGATTATCGGATGCTGATAGGAGGTCAATTGGTAGCTGCACAAGGCGGGGAAACATATGAAACCTACAGTCCTTCTACAGGGGAGCTCCTTGCTTCTATCCCATTTGCCCAAAGCACAGATGTTAATGCAGCGGTCGATTCGGCCAAAAAAGCTTTTGAATATTGGAGAAATATTCCTCCACTAAATCGGGCAAGGATGTTAAAAACATTGGTAAAAGAATTTAAGAAAAGAGCTCAACAATATGCTGTTCTTGATGCCATAAATGGAGGAAACCCGGTTACTGCAATGCTGTCAGATGTATTTAGTGCAGCAGAAATGATGGAATATGTCATTGGTATGGTTACTGAATTAAAAGGTGAGACCATCCCATCTTCTGGAATCAACTGGCATCTTACTCGTCGAGAACCATATGGGGTCATTGGAAAAATTATCCCTTACAATCATCCGATTATGTTTACAGCCGAAAAAATAGTTGCTCCTTTAATTGCAGGAAATACGGTTGTATTAAAAGCTCCAGATCAAGCTCCACTCTCATCCCTTCTTTTTGCAGAGATTTGTCAGTCTATCCTTCCGCCAGGCGTGGTTAATATCTTAACCGGGGATGGTCCGATTACTGGTAATGCTCTTGTTTGTCATCCTGATGTTAAGCGTATAGCACTTATTGGAAGTGTTGGGACAGGGAAAGCGATTTTAAAGTCAGCTGCTGATGTTGCAATTAAGCATGTTTCTTTGGAATTGGGTGGAAAGAATGCCATGATTGTTTATCCTGATGCTGATCTAGAAAAAGCAGTAGACGGTGCTGTAAGGGGTATGAACTTTATGTGGTGTCAAGGTCAGTCATGTGGTTCTACATCAAGATTATTTTTACATGAAGACATTCATGATGAATTTATTGAGCGATTAATTAGAAGAGTGGGTCAAATCAAGTTAGGATTGCCGATCGATCCTGAAACTGAAATGGGATGCCTTGTCTCACAGCAACAATTTGACAGAGTAATGGGATATATTAAATCAGGGTTAGAAGAAGGTGCAATGCTGAAGGCAGGGGGAGAAAAACCAAAGGGGCACATTTTTCAGAAAGGTCATTTTGTAGAACCAACTGTTTTTACAAACGTTACTGAGGATATGAAAATTTTTAAAGAGGAGATTTTTGGCCCTGTTCTATCCGTAATATGTTGGAATGAAAAAGAAGAAGTGATCCGACAAGCAAATGCTCTTCCTTATGGACTAACTGCGTCCATCTGGACCACCCATTTACCTACGGCATTTGATACTATTGATAGAATCGAAGCAGGATTTATCTGGGTTAATGGAAGTTCAAGGCATTTTCTAGGGGTGCCATATCAAGGATTTAAGGATAGTGGGATCGGGTCTGAAGAAGGTTTAGATGAGATCTTGAGTTATACACAAGTGAAAACTGTAAACATCATGATGGAGTAAAGAATTTTAGGGAGGTGGTGAAGCATAGATACGGTATTTTTAAACGAGTTCGTGGAGAAGTTTGGAAACAGGCTGGAAATTCTAAATAAGATAATCGAGTCATATGTAAGAGATTAAGATAGAATCATCCTTATTTGACGTTTTATTCCAATAAATTTATTGAAAGTAAAACGAGGTATAAAAAAGGTATCTGATTAATTAATAAAATCAAAAGGCCAATCCAGTAATTTGTAGATTGGCCTTTTAAAAATTGAAATTACCCTTTATAACTCGTATACTATGCTTGTTTCTATTTTACTACTTCAACAGTGGAAGGCCCAGATTCTTTTACCCGTAAAAGTTTATCAGAAACAATAAACAAAATTATCGATCCAGCCGCAATGATTAAACCAATCGCATGAAATACAAGGGATGGGGTGACCATTTCACCTATATAGCCAATAATCGCATATATAACAAACCCAAATATTGACGTTAGCGTATAAATCATACTGTTTACTCGGCCTTGGTAATGTGTTTCCACCTGTTCATGGATCAGCGTACTATACAGGGTACGTGCCTGTAGGAGGGTCGTTCCAAACAAGAGAAAAATAGCGCCTCCAGAAAAAATTCCTTGCATGAAAGGGATCAAGCCAAAGAAAACTCCCATCAGCAGCAGGCTGATCGACATAAAATGTTTCCTGCCAAACCAAGTAACCATAGTGGTTAAAGTTATTCCTCCAAGAATAGCTCCCCAGGCAAAAAAAGAATCTAGTAATCCCAAAATCTCTGGTCCCATTTTCATATCATTTCGAATCAAGGGGACACTAAGAATATTATAAATTTGAATCGTGAATTCTGTTACGGCAACCAAAACAGCCATTTTTAAAATCATTTTATTTTCC
The DNA here is from genome assembly GCF_002585305.1 of Bacillus sp. AFS037270. The sequence continues at coordinate 23,244 of NZ_NUNF01000032.1, forward strand.
CTTACATACTGCATGCCATCCTTTAATTCACCGAAAAATGAGTCATATCCTTTTCCAATTTTTGATTTAGGATTGACAATCCCTTTTCGCGTAAAGTAGATAATAAAACTAGAAGCAAATGCAAGTATGGAGTTAGCTAGAATGGTATTGGCTCCCCCAATTAAGTGAAGCAAAAACCCGGCAATAACCGACCCAATCAGCATTCCTAATTGCATAGCTACACCGGCCATGGAGTTTGCCGATAGTAATTGATCTTTGGTTAGCATTTCCCTCATGAGCCCTTTTGAGGCAGGATAATATAAGCGGTCTGCTATGGACATTAGCAACGAAATGCCATATAGGACGGAGAGATGAAAGGTCCCTGTCAGTAAAAGAATCGGAACAGTAAGCAATAGAATCCCTTTTAAGAGTTGAATGACGACTACTATCAATCTTCTATCCCAATTATCTATTAACACCCCAATGAAGGGTGAGAGGATAATGACTGGTAAGGTTGACAAGGAGAACAACCAGCCCAAGGAAGAAGTTGATTCCGTTAGGTCCAGTACTAACCAAGACATGGTGAATAAGTGAATACCCAAACCAATGTTAGAAAGAGTATGACTGAATAGATAGAGAAAGAAAGGCCTGAACTTTATTAACTGGAACATACGATTACCTCTTCACTTTGCTCATCTTCTATGACAAATTGGATCTTGCTAAGTGCAAGCTGGGCATTACTCATGGCGAGATCTGTGTTTTCTCCTGTGGCCAGTACGCAAGCGGAACGGGAGAAGGAGTCTTTCATACCAGTAATCTTATTTCCTTGTTTTTGCAAGATTTCAACTCTTGCAACACCTGCTGTCGATTTAGCTTCTTCTTCACCTATTATTTCTTTCACCAGCCCAGACGTAGAAGGCGTTCCATACCAAATAGCGGCTGATTTTTTCATGTTTGGTGTTTGTGGAATTTCGTTTATGATGCTTTCACCCATCGCTTGTTTTGCCCATAAATCTAGTAAATCTACACCACTTGCCATATTGATTAACTCTGGAATATAGTCACCACCTAAGCGGGTATGTGTTTCTATGATTTTAGGACCATCTATCGTCAAAATGATTTCAGTGTGGCTTGGGCCATGCGTAATTCCGATAGAGGTGAGGGCGTGTTGAACAAATTCATGAATGGAGCGTTCATAATCAGAATAGACCCCTTGATATGGAAGTCGATGACCGACTTCAACGAAATGTTGTTCCTCTTTAAATTTTTCAGTGATACACATGATTTTGTGAATTCCGTTTTCTGAAAAGGCTTCAACACTAAATTCTTTTCCAGCTAAGTATTCTTCTACAATCATACCGGAGCCAAAATCAGCGGTTTGATACCAGCCTAACGCATGTTCTAATTCCTCCGCATTTTCTATTTTAGCTACACCAATACTTCCCCAGCCATCTACTGGTTTAAGAATAATAGGATAACCATGCTTTTGGGCGAAACTAGAAATCTCATCAGTTGTGTTAACAATGGCATTTTTTGTTTTATCAACACCATATTCTCTTAGGATGGACCTCATTAAGATTTTGTTGCGGGTTCTCTCGATCACCTTTGGTTCTAAATAAAATAATTGTAGTTCTAGCGCAATATAAGCTGCCTTTTCTTGATCCATTTCATGAAAGCAAGCTATGCCATCAAAAGGGTCAATGTTATGGAAGAAGGCAGCAATCTCCAGCCACTCATTCATACTATTATCTTTTGGCACACCAATGACACGATGGTAGGTACCATTCTCATTAGATTTAATTTCAGTCGATACGTTGATCAGTGTCATTTTTGCCCCCAATTTTTTTAACCGTTTGTGCATAATACTAAATCCACCAATTACCAAAATGTGTTTACCCATGTTTAATCAATACTCCCTTCATTTTTTGGTTTTCCGATTCTTTAATAAATTGTATAGGGTCCTTAATCCGTTCCGTTTCTGAGAAAGAGTAACACTCATTTCTAAATTGATGTTTTTTTATCTTTTGCGGGCATGACAAAGAAACCCCTTCTTGCATAGCAAATTTTTTCAACCATTCAAGTTTTAGACCTCGTTCAGAATCCCACTTTTGTAATTCTTCCATAGACATATTGTTTTGATTAGAGCGTAAAGCTTTAATAAATGCTTTTTTTTCTTTTAATATTTGATTAGAAGCAGTATCAATTTTAGCAATCAATGTATCACTTAGTTTTTGGTATTCAATTTTATTTAAATAACCTAAGTGAAATAGGCATTGATTGGCAGCTAAGATCAATTTTTCTCCTAATTCGTAAGGAAGTTTTTTACCAACAATCGTTACTGCAAGCTGACGCACCATTTTTTTCAAGGCATGACCAGCACCTTTGGAATCAAAAGTTGCCCCATCTACCAACAACGCAACAATTGATCTTATATGATTGATCCATAAATTCTTTTCGTAAAAAGACAAATCTGCAAAAAACTCATGGTTGTTGACGATATTCGTTAAGGGAGCAAAGAATTGATCCTGATAAAAAGTAGGAAGGCCTTCTCTTACAAAGGAAAGTCGTTCCATGAAAAAAGCACTATCTACGGATAGTGTGCCGTTTGATTCTATAAAACCAATAGAACCAATTGGAATAATACCATGCCGATAGGGGTAGAACATTTTCACATAATAGCCAGTAGGTCGACCGTTTCCTAAACTGGTTTCCAAACTTTGATTCCAACTAATCACACGATTCGAAGAAATACCTAGTGAAAGAACATCATTACGTAATCCAAGTTCATACGGTGCGAGGAAGATCAGTTTGCCTGGGTCGCCGTTAATGGCTTTGCAGACAAAATCGATAGCAAATCGTAAACCTTCTCGACCGTCAGTATCTCCGAACCGAAACATTGACAACATTACCTCAAATGATGTAGATAAGGGATACTTTCCAATCTCCTGCAGCCTTTTGCTCGAAAATATTCTTTGGGCGGCAACATAAGATGTAGGAGTATATTGTTTTTTTTCAAACAAATGCATGTGTGCCATTACCGCTGAGCCGATATAGTATGTGTCCTGGTTTTCTCTAACCAGGGACACTTCTGGCAGAACATTATAATTTCTTTCTTTTCCCAAACCAATAAACAATTCACGAATCAACTTTTCCACCTTCTTTTCTAAAATCCACTATAAGTGTCATTACATTTCCTGTTTCTTTTGTTCTTTGTTGTCTTGCTTGATTATTATCGTAAGGTTTGAACCTTACATGTTTATAAACGGTATCTTAAAAATGAGAAACAATAATCTTACAAACTTTACTAAATCTTAACTTTGCTGGCAGGGATAACCGGTTGGGTATGGAATCAATAATGGATGTTTATATAGAGAGGAGTAAGTTTATGGATGGAAGAGTGTTAATTATTGAGGATGATGATGCGATCGCAAGTATTATAGGGACGTATCTTAAGAAAGAGGGATTTCAAATAGAACGGGTTGATAATGGGTCTGATGCTGTAACGGTCGCGTCTACTGGTGAATGGGACTTAATATTACTTGATGTGATGCTTCCAGGATTGGATGGGTTTGAGATATGTATGAAGCTGCGTACTATGCGTATTGATGTACCGATCATTTTTCTTACTGCTCGTGGAGAAGAAGTGGATCAAGTCTTGGGGCTTGGTCTTGGGGCAGATGATTACATAACTAAGCCATTTTCAGGATTAGCGCTAACCGCAAGGGTGAAGGCGCATCTAAGACGTTATCGTGAATTAAAAGGAAACCAGAGCAACAATGAAACGGATGTTTTAAGATTCTCTGATCTAGAAATCGATCTTGGGGCATGTGTGGTCCGAAGGGAAGAACAAGAAATAACGTTATCGGCTAAAGAGTATGAATTACTCCGGTTCCTCCTATCTCGCCCAGGGCAAGTATTTACGAAGGAACAAATTTTCAGCAACGTTTGGAGTGATGGCTACTATACCACCGATGATAATACAGTAATGGTCCATATACGCCGTCTCCGTGAGAAAATAGAAATAGACCCGTCCAAACCTCGTTATATCATAACCGTACGTGGTCTCGGTTACCGCTTTGCAAAGGATGCTTAGGGGGCACTTAAACTTGTAAGCTTCTATTTAGGTTTATGTAAGATTGTCTCCTTATTATTAATCTAAAGGAGGTGTAATGATCCTATATGTTATGAAAGGAAAAAGTAAAAAAGGTATGCCCACGGCATACCTTAAATGTTATTTTACCAGAAAATAGGGAGCCACGGCCAAGTCCACTGGTCGTCATCGGGTTTACGATGCGATACTTTCCCTTCCGGTAAGTTAATTTGAAACTCAATATCGTATTCACTTTCTGATCCCTTATATGTAAGGTAAACCTGATAACTACGGTTTCCTAAATCGATAATAACACATTTGGATCGGTCAATTTCGTAACCAGATGCGCTTAACGCTTTTTCGCCTTCCTTAAAAGTAGGTGAGGAGAACAATAAAGCCTTGACTTGATTAATCTCACTTGGATTTTCCGCAGCAAACGCTGGACTTGCAATCATGCTTAATAGCAGGATGAGACAAATAACTAGTCGGTTTAAAGAAACCATATGATACCCCCATTTTGATATTTAAGAACTATTTGTTTGTTGGCCAATGTATATATTTTACAAGAAAACAAGGAAAATGTTAACAATTATCCATTTATATTGACCTATATTTTTATTAAATCGTTAATCTTCAAAAATAGGAGTTATCAATATGCTTAAAAAACTAAAAGTTAAGATGGTTTTCGTTTATATCGCTGCGGTTACATTGGCATCCGTCTTTTTCATTTTGTTTAGTCTCCTTTATTCTTATTATCGTGGTCCATCGATGGCATATAATCTCCTTTCTGATTTAAAAAATTCAACTCTGGAAAGAGTCGAAAAGATTGAAAAGGCTATACACAATAACAATGAACCCAGTATTCAAGATATCTATATGCCAAAAAAACTTTATCCTGGGGAACGAATTCAAGTGATTAAAATGAATGGCTCCGTTCTAGCTGATTCTGATCCGGGATTTAATAAAAACAAGGAAGATACGATCCCTTTGCAAGAAGCAGTGAATTATCTATACCTTTATTCCAAACAACTTTGGGAAGTGAAGTATGTAGATAAGTTACCTTATGTGGTTGAAATTAAAAAAGATGGACAGATTTGGGGGTTGTATATTATTACGATTCCTTCAAGTTCAATCCCTAACGTTGATCATATAACCTCACCGCCAGGCACCCTTTTTTGGGTGATAAGTCTACTTATAACGATAATACTGATTGGTTTTATCCTTCTTTCCGTTTACGGCAGAATTTTGGTGAATCCGATATTGAAGCTATCAAGCATTGTTGAACAATTTGCCCATGGAAATCTTAGCGCACGGGTAAATTTCTTTAAAAGAGGAGATGAAATAGGTACGCTTGGAAGGGATATAAACGTTATGGCAGATAATCTTCAAGAAGCGAATAGAAAGATTGAAGAGTTGGATAAAGCTCGTCGGTATATGGTAGCAGCTGCTTCTCATGACCTTCGTACACCACTTACAGCTGTTCTTGCCCATGCGGAAGCATTAGAAAATGGAATTACAGAAAACCCGCAACAATCGCTTTCCGTTATCCATAATAAAGGATTATTACTCAAAGGATTGATTGACGATCTATTCGAACTTGCATCTTTAGATGCACATCAAGAAGAATGGGAACGAGTTCGTTTGAATCTAACGGAATTAGTTCGACGGGAAGTAGTGGCTATTTTTCCTAAATTAGAGACGGCAGGTGTTGAGATAGATATCCATGTGCCTGAAGAGGAGTATTGGGTAAGCATCACTCCAGGGAAGATTGAGAGGGTAATCAGCAATTTTTTAGAAAACGCTCTGAAGTATGGTGCAAGTGGAAATTGGATCATGGTTCGTGTTTGTTCTCAAAACAATTGGGTGCGTGTGGAAGTAGCGGATCGTGGATCTGGTATATCTCCTGAAGAAATAGAACGGGTATTTGATCGTTTCTATCGTTCCGATACCGCGAGAACAAGTCGAATGGGGGGGAGTGGCCTAGGATTATCGATTGCACGTGAGATCATACTCCGTCACGATGGGAAAATCGGTGTAGATAGTCCTGAAGAAGGATATACATGCTTCTGGTTTGAATTACCTATGATATAAAGTGAAATAGGTTTTCCTGGACATAGAGATACATCGGTTGATTCCCATCTCGAGTTACCAATCGTATATAAAAATCTGACAGGTCTAAAAAAACTCGAATTAATCCCGTTTAAGCGTGCCATTGATAATGGGGCCTTTAGAAGAAGGTCAATCTATGCTTTCGATGTTGAGCAAGGTCAACGTGGAGCTTAAGCAGTAAACGTTCGTAAATATTAATAATAGCAACTCATGCAGGCTCTTTTTATTGAGTCTGTTTTTTTATTTAAAAATTTTATTTAAAAAGCATGGAACCCCACTCACGAATAATAGGGCACTTTTCTGAAATAAGAATTGCGCCCTTTATTTGGGGAAAAGCAGGAACAAAATTTGCGAAACAGAACAGTTGAAAAGGACAGGGGAGTGGAATATCGAGGTCCCTTTTTTAAGCCTTGTCATTTTATCGGTGCTCCTGGAGCATAGTAGTAAGGAGGCACTTTAAGCCATCCCCGTCTTTTCACAAGTTCTTTTAGTGTTGCTCCAAACGTCATATATTCCTGTAAATATTCAAGCCATATCAAGGTAACGTCATTTCGCGCGGATTGAATGATTGCATTTGCACAATAGGAAATTAAAATAACCATTTTAATATTAAGGCTGTTTGCAAGTTCATCATCCGTTAGCTTGACACCCAATGGAACATCGCTTGGGTTAGACTGAGGCTTGGACTCACTTAAGGGCGGAATGGGAACTCCCTCTGTTAACATAAAGGTAATAATTCGTTCTTTTTGTGATTTGAACATCTCTACGGCTTCATGGAAAGCTTTTCTTAATTCGGGGTCAGTTGTACTGTTAATCCCTGCTTCGGAATGAACTTGTTCATCTGCTAATTCGGAAAGATAGGACCAGCAGGACATGACCTCCCCCACATGTAATGGTGATTTGGGTTCATCATCAACAAATGATTGGATAACATTATTAACAGCTTTTATGACATCTGGCATACTCCTCACCTCACTTTTCGGTTTGTGGCAAACCTGCAGGATAATACGGTGGTGGAACCTTAAGCCATCCCCGTTTTCGCATCAATGATTTAAATGTTATTAAAAAAGTTATGTGTTCTTGTAAAAATACGGCGCACATCAGACTTACATCGCTGCGAAGGGATTGTGCCGCCGTTTCCGAACTGTTTGTAATCGCCATCGATATTTTTTTCTTAAGGCTGTTTGCAAGTTCGTTATCTGTCAGCTTAACACCCAATGGAACAGTATTCGGGTCAGAGATTGGTTTCGATTCACTCAGAGGTGGTAATGAAATCCCTTCTGACCGCATCAATGCCGAAATTCGCTCTTTCTGCGATTTTAACATGTTCACTGCTTCTTGGAGAGCTTTTCTCAATTCAGGGTCCGTTGTACTGTTAATTCCTGCTTCAGTCTGTACTTGTGTCTCGCCAACTAAAGCTAAGAATATCCAGCATCCCATAGCCTCGCCAATGTGAAGAGGCGTTTTATTCTCATCTTTAATAAAAGACTGAACTACACTTTTCAACGCTTCCAAAAGATCAGGCACATACTCCACCTTCCTCTCTTTTTTAAAATTCCCCTAAAGGGTAATTTTAATGCACAGAAGTACAGACCTTTTATTGTGTAAATCCTTTATTTCTTGCCTGATTGAAAAAGTAAGGACATCTGCTTGGCAAGAAATTGCGGTGTATAGGGCAAATCCTTACGTAACCACGCTGAAATCGTGCCGATTAGAGCCGAGGAACCGTGCCAAATAGCAATATCCCTTTGAATGCCTTTAGTAGCAAGCAAATTACTATCAATTCTCTCCGTTATCGTTTCAGTAATGATATTTAACAAACGCTCTGTAAAGATTGGAGTTCGTCTGGAACCAAGGACGACTTTATAAAATTTAGCATTCTCAGCAATATACTCAAGCAGAGTGACAAGCTTTAACCATCCGATATCATCAGCGGAATTTTGACTAGTTGTCGTACTCTTCAAAATTGACTCAATATCCTCGGCCATTTCTTGCGCCATTTTCTCGAGCATGTCTTGAATATCATCGTAATGGAGATAAAACGTAACTCGGTTGATAGTGGCGCGCTCTGCAATCCGATTAACCGTTATTTTATTGATTTCCATCTCCTGCAGCAAATCTATTAATGCATCCTTGATCAATTGGCGCGTACGAAGGATCCGAGGATCTACTCGTTGCTTTGCATTGTCTGACATGTCTAATCACCCTTCCTATTATTTGGTAATTTACAAAAACTTCAGTTCTGTCTATTATTTTCGGCTTTCACAACAAAATTCAAATAAACGATAACTAATTTACACTTCCTCAGAAATTGTCTGTTGTCAGACCAACGATCTCATTATAAAGTAATTTATACAATGTTGATTATTAAACACATTGTAAAAAAAGTCTACATTAAAAATAGAAAGGATAGAAGAGAATTGACTAATAATCATAAAACTGTCACAAATTCAATAAAAAAAGGACCTATCATGTTCATAATGATCCTTGGTGCTTTCATTGCAACCTTAAACCAAACACTCATGAGCGTCGCTACTCCTGAACTAATGGTCGAATTTAAAATCACAGCTGCAACAGCACAGTGGTTAACGACAGGTTACATGCTCGTGAACGGTGTCTTGATCCCCATTACCGCTTACTTTATGCAGCGGTTTACCACAAGACAGCTTTTTCAAGCTTCCATGTTTATCTTTTTAGCAGGGACCATCGTTTCTGCTATTGCAACGGGATTTCCTTTATTATTGACCGGACGAATGATTCAGGCGGCTGGTGCAGGAATTATCATGCCGCTCTTAACGAATGTCATTCTGACCATCTTTCCTCCCAACAAACGAGGAGCAGCCATGGGGATGGTCGGGCTTGCGATTATTTTCGCCCCAGCCATAGGGCCTACCATTGCCGGCTATATTATTGAAAACTACAAATGGGAAACGATGTTTTACGGTATGATTCCATTTGCTGTCATTGTCATTGTATTGGGATTCATTTATCTCCGAAATGTATCCGAACCAATCAAGACAAAACTCGATATCCAAAGTGTTGTCCTTTCTACCATTGGTTTCGGCGCATTACTCTATGGTTTCAGCCGAGCCGGAAGCCTAGGATGGTCAGATATTGAGGTACTAAGTACAATTGCTGTGGGCGTCTTGTCTCTTGCACTCTTTTCTTGGAGGGCGTTAAAGTCGCAAAATCCATTGCTCGATTTACGTGCATTCAAATACAATATGTTCTCGCTAACGACCATTATCAATATCGCGGTTACGATGGTGATGTATGCGGATATGATGCTGCTTCCGCTTTACCTTCAAAACGTCCGTGGTTACACAGCGATTGAGTCCGGTCTTCTCCTTCTTCCAGGAGCGCTAATCATGGGCTTCCTTATGCCTGTTACCGGCAAGCTGTTCGATCGCTTTGGTGCAAAATGGCTAGCGGTGATCGGAATGATTATTACCATTGCTACAACGATGGGCTTTACCAATTTGACGGACTCGACAAGTTACACCTACTTGGTTCTCATGTCAACAGGGCGACGTATTGGAATGGCCTTGATGATGATGCCTTTACAGACTGCTGGTTTGAATCAACTGCCGCAGCAGTTAAATGCACACGGAACAGCCATAAGCAATACCATTCGGCAAGTGGCGGGGGCCGTCGGTACGTCGCTTCTTGTTACCGTTATGTCGGACAGGACGAAAACACATCTGCAGGATTTGATTCCTACTGCAGCAGCTAAGGGCTTGACCCAAGCGCAGCTTATTAAGGAATCCACCATTCAGGGGATTAATGACGCCTACTTTGTCATTGTTGGGATCGGAATCATCGGATTACTTCTTTCCTTATTTATTAAGAAGGTTAAACAAGTTTCCGAAATAGAGTCCAAAGTTCATATGGAAAAGGCACAACAAAGAAAATTGGAGACAAACTAACGAAATCAACATTAATGTATGAAAAAGTGTGAAAGAGAATAGAAACTTGAATATTGTAAACATTTGGAGGAACGATATAAGACCGTCGAGATTTATCTTGACGGTTTTTTGATTTTTTAAAAGTTTGTAAATGGTTCGGAGTAAAAATTTAAAGTAAATATCTGCAACAATAAATGGCAATCCTTCATTATTAATAATAATGTTATTGAGATTAGATCATGTACATAGTCTCTAAGATGCGTATAACTTCTTCAGCAGGAAGTTTCATACCATCATTTATCCATTTCCGTACTATTTCAATCGTTCCTCCTGTTGTATAAGTGAAACAATATTCTAATTGAGTCTCATTAGCATTTGGGAACCGTTTTTTTTGTTCTTCAATTGTACTTACATAAGCAGATTTCAAAATGGTATTTAGTACATGCGAGCCATTTTTTTCATTAAATATTATTTTACAGAGCTCAATATTTTCAAGTATCAATTTAAAAATATCATTAAGTATATTTTTGATGGATTCGTCTCCTGAGATATTAATGGTACTCACCATTTTCTCCATCAGTTCTTCCTCGATACTTCTCATTAAATCAAATGGATCATTATAATATGAATAAAATGTTCCACGATTAATATCCGCTTCTTTACAAATATCGGTAACGGTAATTTTATTTAAGTTTTTTTCCTGAAGCAGCTTTAAAAAAGCATCGATAATTACTTTTTTACTATACAATGTTCTTCGGTTTCCTTTTATACCAACCATGTAATGCTCCTCCTAATGATAAATCAACTCACTTCAATGTGGTTTTTATTGAACAAAATTCAAAAAAATGTCTATTTAATAACACAAGTTTTCAAATTGATTATTGTTACTATGAATTAGATTTAATATACTTTTTTTACGCCATTAAATCAACAGAGTGTTTGAATAATAACTGGTTGTTTTATTGTAAGTATGAGTGAATATAAAAATTTTTAAATGATGATAACAGGGAGGATACAAGGTGAGAAAAATCATAAAAGGCCGTTGGGCTATATTCGCAATTTGGCTAATTGCGACGATAGTGCTTACTGTCATTCAACCAGACATCAATGCCATTCTTCGACAAAAGGGGCAGCAAGGAGCAAATAGCGAAAGCCCATCAGTCATCGCGGATAATATCTTAAAAAAGCTTGATACCGCAAAAGGAACCAACGACCTTATCGTTTTTTACGATAAAGATAAAATTTCTGAAGATGAAATGAACAAAATTGGTGATGTGCTCAAGGTTATTAGCGATAGTAGTCAAGAGCTAGGTGTTACAGATATGATTGATCCCTTTAGCATGCCGGATGCCAAAAGCTCTTTAGTTTCTAAAGATGGCACGACTCTATTGGTAAGCTATAAGCTTGATAAGAAATCAAGAGAAGTAGATGAGATAAAAAAAGAACTAGATAGCAAACTTAGTAAAGTACCTGTGGAATACTACTTAAGCGGTGAAGACTTCATCAATAATGATTATCTAAAAGCGTCTCAAAGTGGGGTAGAGAAGAGTGCTGCATTGACCGTTATCTTTATTTTAGTCGTACTAATCATCGCGTTTCGGTCAGTAGTTACTCCTTTGATATCCTTAGTGGCTGTTGCCTTTTCCTATCTTTGTTCCATGGGAATTGCAGCGCAATTAATTGATAAGGCTGGATTTCCGATTACAAGTCTTACGCAAATGCTCCTGGTACTGATCCTCTTTGGGATTGGTACGGATTACAACATCCTTCTTTTTAATCGCTTTAGGGAGGAATTATCCCATGGCCACTCTATAGAGGAGGCGATTGTCAACACCTATAAGACGGCGGGTAAAACGATTGCCTACAGTATTCTTACTGTATTTATTGCTTTCCTTGCACTCGTTTTTGCTGAATCGCCTATTTATAAATCTGGTGTTGTGGTGGTAATCGGTGTAACGATCCTATTGCTGGAAATTTTAACCCTAACACCTTTCATCATGAAAGTATTAGGTCAAAAACTTTTCTGGCCTTCCAAAAATGTTGGTGGACATAAGGAAAACAAGTTCTGGGGTAAGACATCTTCTTTTGCAACCAAGCATCCTATTTTACCAGTGATCATTATCCTTTTGATCATAGGACCAATGGTGTATTTACACGAAGAAAAGCTTAATTTTGATACCATTGGAGAACTTGGAAATAAATATCCTTCTTCTAAAGGCATTAATTTAGTTGCGGACCATTTTGGTAAAGGTCAGGCCATGCCTGCTACGGTTGTCATTGAAAATAGTAAAGCCCTTGATAATAATGAATCTCTTGCCGTAGTGGATAACATAACTGAAAGACTCAAGAGCATCAAAGGAGTTAAGCAGGTTTCTTCGGTCACACAACCTCTAGGAACGCAAATTGATGATTTTTACGTCGATAGTCAAATGGGGGCCGTTACGGATGGAATTTCAAAAACTCAAAATGGTGTGGATCAAATAAATGACGGATTAAAACTGGCTCAAGAAAAGCTTGGATCGGCAGACTTCTCGCAGGTCAGCCAAATGGTTGATGGAACGGCAAAGCTTCAAGATGGAATGGCTGCCTTAACCAATGGATTAAAGCAAATCCAAGCTGGTATTGATGATGGGGCAAATAATTCACAAACGATAAGTAATGGTATGGCTGCAATAGAAACGAATCTCTCAAAGATGAGCAGCGGCGTAGCCATGTTAGCTGATAATTATGGAAAAATGGAGGCTGGTTACAAAGAGATGGGAACCCATTACCAAGATGCTGCCCAAGCACTTCTTGGTGTGAAAAGTGCTCTCTCACAAATGCAATTAATGGTGGCTGCTCTAGGAAATAGTTATGCAGATTCAGAGAGTGATGCAAATTACCAAGCATTAAAGCAAACAATCAATCAGTTATCATCGTCTTTAAGTCCAATTACACCTGACGGAATAAAGGCATTAAATGAAAATTATAATGCGGTAACAGCTGGTTTTGGTACAGCAAATAAAAATCTTGCCACCATGGGCAGCGGTTTGTCCCAAATGGCAGATGGTTTGAAAAAACTTGAAAGCGGCCTTGGGAAAGCTTCCTCAGGAATAGGTACCATTGTCACGAATATGAATAATGTATCCGCTGGGCTTGGCCAAATGGAATCAGGACAGGAGCAGCTTGTTGCTGGTCTCAATGGTTTCAGTACTTTTGGACAAAAGCTATCAGATGTAAACGATGGGTTAAAGCAAATTTCTGACGGACTAGGACAGACAAATGGTTTCTTAACGCAATTTAAAACAAATAAAACCTTCTTTATTCCGAAAGAAGCGTTGACGGACAAAAACTTCAAAAAATCATTAGATGCGTTCATGTCCAATGATAGAAAAGTCACAAAGATGACAATCGTTTTGAAAGCTGATCCTTATTCCAAAGAAGCTTTAAGTACGATCAATAAAATAAATTCTACTGTTTCTGATGGACTTAAAGGCACTAGCCTTTCAAAAGCAAAGTCTGGTGTTTCAGGACCAAGTTCGACCACAAACGATATGAATAATATTCTGAGCCGGGATCTGAATAAAACAACAGCTATCGTGATTATCGGAGTATTACTTGTGCTGTTCTTTGTGATAAGATCTTTCTGGATTCCGGTTTTTATCACTGGTTCTCTTGTAGGAGCATACTATACAGCTATGTTCATGATCAATTATATTTTCATAGATTTGTTGGGGTATGAAGGAATATCTTCCTTCGTTCCATTCTTCTCTTTCATTATCATTGTAGCCTTGGGAGTGGACTATAGTATATTCCTTATGATGCGCTTTAAGGAATATCCTCAATTGTCGCAAAAAGAGGCCATCGTTCTGGCTTCTAGGCAGACTGGCGGGGTCATCATATCTGCAGTTATCATCCTTGGCGGGACCTTTGCTACACTTATGCCTTCCGGAATACTGCTATTGTTTGAATTGGCTATTGCGGTCATTACTGGCCTTGTAGTGCTTTGCTTTATCCTACTACCTGTTTTTTTGCCGGCGATGATCGCACTTCCAGATGCACTTAGAAATTTATTTTCAAGAAAAAAGGCGGATGGCTTAAATTTAGAGGAAAAAGTAATCTAAGTAAGAGCTAGAACACACTGCACCTCAATTGTTAGACTACTAACAGTTGGTGGTGCATTTTTTTATAAGTAATAATTAATCCTTAGTTAATTTGAAAACGAAAAACCTCTGTCAAAAGTATATAGACACTACTTTGACAGAGGTTATATTTTTGTTAGTTAATATTACATTCATTCAATTTCTACTACATATAATCATAAACGGAGTCTTCAAAATAGAGCCAGTGATAATATTCAATCTGTGGATCCGTCATGACGGCAATTTCTTTCTCATTGAATTTTTGTTTTTCTAATAAATGCTTCACTTTGAAATCTCTTTCAATTTGGCTCATTTGAAATCCTCCTTATTTATGAGAAGTAGCGAAGAGGCTACACTTTGAAAACGCTTTCCTTTTTCTTATTTCGATTATATATCTAAAAACAAGATTAAACCAATATTAATTTTAGATTGATTTTTAAGATTTAATACAACCCTTTTATTTTATGCTACTTAAGTCTCGTTGCAGCAATAAAAACAGGTAAAGATTAGTACATTTGTGGTGATGTATTTCTGTGGCTTCTGGTCCTGATTATGGTGTCCTGAATGAATTAAAGGATAATACTGTATATAATCCCATGATTTTGTTATACTTTTATGAAATAGGTGAGGGAAGAGGTACATATAGTGTCAAAATCAAAAATACAATTCTGGTTAATTCAAATATTACTTATCTTAACGATTATTTTCGTATCCACAAAGATTTCATTTATGTTTAAGCCCATAGGAGTGTTTTTCTCGACGGTTTTCTTTCCTATTTTGATAACCGGTTTCCTATATTTCCTTTTAAGTCCTTTGGTGAATTTTTTGGAACGTAAAAAGCTTCCAAGGATAGCGGCTATCCTGATCATATATGTTGGATTTGCAGGTCTTCTTGTTTTGGCAATAGGCAGTTTGGTTCCAACTGTGTCAAAACAGGCAACCGAACTAGCTAACAATTTACCAGTATTCGCCAACAAGACTACTGACTTTTTTAATAATGTAATCCATTCATCACAATTTAAAAACATAATGGTTCAGCAGAGTGAAATCATTGACTCGGTACAAAAACGGTTAATGGAATATGCGAATACACTGCCAAACAAACTGACGAACGGAATAAAGGGTTTCTTTGGTGTGGTCACCAATATCGCGATCATTCTCGTCACTGTCCCATTTTTATTATTTTACATGTTAAAGGATGGACATAAATTTCCAAAAGCCGTATCCAATTTTATTCCTGCCGATTACAGAGATGAGAGTCTAAAAATTTTAAAAGAAACAGGTGAGACGCTATCAGCTTACATCCAGGGGCAGGTGTTGGTGGCGCTCGCAGTCGGGACCTTGGCTTTTATTGGATTTTTAATCATTGGTATGCCGTACGCGTTAATCATGGCACTTATCATTTCTTTTACCAATATTATCCCTTATGTTGGACCAATCATTGGCGGTGCGCCCGCAGTGCTTATTGCTTTCTTTGATTCACCAACGAAGGCTTTATTAGTCATAGTCGTTATATTGGTTGCTCAGCAGATAGAAGGGAACTTCTTGTCACCTTTGATCTTAGGAAAAACATTGGATACGCACCCGGCAACGATTATTATTATTCTATTAGCTGCAGGTAATCTGGCAGGCGTACTTGGAATGGTTTTAGCGGTACCGACTTATGCGGTTTCAAAAGTCATTGTTTTAAATTTAGTCCGATTTTTGAGGGCGAGAAAAGCAGCGAATACAATAGAAGGAGTTTGAGTCCTGGACTCAGTTTTTCTTTGAAAAATTTAAATTATAAATAGCTAATGAGTCCTACCAAGAGTAATCGGTAGAAACATTTAAATACGATAATGATTTTATTACTGAAAAACAAGCAAAACAGGGAATTAAAATTAAATAGAATCAGCAAACAATTAGAAGTCTAAGTATTATGGACTTCTATTTTTTTACGCTGGGACTACTTATTTTAATTCGCCAATTTTTATCGTTCCAAGGGCATTTGTATATTTCGTTTTTTTTTGAAACACTTCTTCAAAATATGACATATGTATATTACATTATTGCTACTGACCTTGTTACAATTAATCATTATGAATACATAGGAGAGAAACTATTATGGCTAACACACACAATTTTAGCAAAGGCGAGGAAGTCGCAAATTCAATTACTCATGGTATAGGTGCTCTTCTTAGTATAGCAGCATTAATATTACTAATTGTATCTTCATCATTATACGGAAACGCTTGGCATATTGTCAGTTTCACTCTATTCGGTTCTACAATGTTCTTAATGTATACATCTTCTACACTGCTACATGCTTTCCCTGAAGGAAGCAGAGTTAAAGATTTATTTGAAATATTTGACCATTCTTCTATCTATTTTTTTATCGCTGGAACGTATACACCATTCCTGTTTTTAGTTGTTAAAGGTTGGCTAGGTTGGACTATTTTTGGTATTGTATGGGGGCTTGCGATCGGTGGAACTGTTTTTAAATCCTTTTTTGTAAAGAAATTTTTATTCACATCCACTGCGTTATACGTATTAATGGGTTGGTTAATTGTATTCGCTTGGGAACCTTTAACCAAACACATGCAGCATTCTGGTTTAACCTATTTATTTATAGGTGGGTTGTTATTTACTTTTGGATCTGTTTTCTACATTTGGAGGGGATTCAAATATCACCATGCCTTATGGCACCTTTTCGTCATAGCCGGAAGTATCATGCTCTATTTCAGTGTGCTAACACTTTTATATTGAAAATAGTACAATGTAAGTAGGGTCATTATTATATAAGTGCCTGAAGAAATAAATAAGCGATTGACCATTGAATCCAATTATGAAGGATTATAAAAATATTTAATATAATTAAATCTGGCTCAATAGGATAATAAAGGCCTATTTGAAAGCCTCTTTTGCTAGTCTTGGAAGTCTAAACAAAGCAAAAGAGGCTTTTTTTATGACATTGGAGCTTTGTCTAAATCATCATGGTCATTTCGGTTATCTCTTTTATATGTCAGGGGTTTACCTCCAAGTATAATTATTCTTATACCATTCGTTTACCCGGTTAACGAAATTAGAAGCATAGCCATCATTTCTAGAAAAACCATAAGCTGGTCAGCTTAATAATTATGGGGAAATGGTCTTTTTTTCATGATACCTCTTCATATTGAAAATACGTAAACAGTTTCTTCTGTACATGCTGCTCCCACTCTTCTAAGGGTGCGTCCATTTCCTTCAGGAGATGATAGGCATTGACCCATGCCTTCATTTCGGCGTTGATACGATAAGGACGGTTCGAAATCCATGAGTCGTAATCTAGGTTCCCCTCGATGTAGTCAATTAGATGCCCTGTCTCATGCGCAAGCGCATATAGGTTCTCTAGTTCCGCAACCGGTGGGACCGTCACTGTTAAATCCGGCTTAAAGCTCACCCGATTTTCAGTTGATAAGCGTACTCTTCCTCCCATGCTTTCCACTATGTCAATTAATGCGTTCATATACCTATTGATGTCAGGTCTGCCAATTAAAATCTGCATCTTTCTAGCCATCCTTTTTCTCTATTTGGATTCATCTTACCACATTTTAACTGAAATTCTTGATCACGGTTAAAAAATTATCTGTGTGAAATTAATGAATTTTTTAAAGAGGCCACCTCTTAAAAACGACTTTGAAGTCTTACTGTAATTTTAAGCCGAAAGGACAAATATTATGACACAGTTATTGTTAAATAGTCAAAAGTGGGAATCCGGGAACTGTCCTTTATCATAATGAAGTTCCTAGAATTCTTGATTAGTAGAATTTAGAAGTGAATGATACAAAATGATAGGGTATATAACTTATAAGATCGTAATAAGGAAGTGATTGATATGCGTTTCGAACGAGCACTATTAATTTATAACGGAAATGCCGGAAAAAAGGACATTAAACAGGCACTCGGGGTCTCGGTCCCAATTCTCTCATCGAGAATTTCAAATTTAATAATTGTACAAACGCAAAGAATCAACCATGCAAAGGAGCTTTGTGAGTTTCATGGACCGGAAGTTGATTTGGTCATTATCCTTGGAGGAGATGGTACGGTCCATGAATGTATCAACGGATTGTCAAACCTCGATCATCGCCCAATGATCGGTATACTGCCTGCTGGTACCTGTAATGATTTTTCAAGGTCCTTAATGATTGACCAGGATATCGCTATTGCTGCCGATCAAATCATCCATGGTGAATGCAAGCCAGTCGATGTTCTCAAAGTAAATGACCATTACTGTTTAAACTTTTGGGGCACCGGTTTGATTGCAGAAACCTCCAATAATATTAAACAAACGGAAAAAGATCATCTCGGTAAGATTAGTTATATGCTCAGCGCCATTCGGACGATAAAAAATATGGATCCATTTCACTATGTACTAGATATAGATGGGGAGAGCATGGAAGGAGAGGCACTATTAATTATTGCAGCCAATGGGAATTACATAGGAGCAAAGAGGATGCCATTTAATGCGATCAGTTATACTGATGGACTCGCAGATGTATTTATTATCAAACATACAAATATGACGTTGTTGAAAGAACTTTTCACCACAGATATTACGATTCAGAATAATGAGTTAAGCCAGGAAATGGACCATTACTCTGGACAATCAATCACCATTCATACACAAGAAAAACAGGATGTAGATATGGATGGAGAAGTGTATACCAAGACACCTAGTCATATTACCGTTCTTAAACATCATCTTCAAATGTTAAAACCAAATTAGAAACGGTTAGACAAGTGTTTGATCAATGGTCAACTATTTCTACAGGGCAGTGAGCAGCAAAGTTGTCTTATGGCAGCTTTTTTTTTGGATTAACGTGGATTTTAGAGTCCCCTTGAGCACTGATAATTTTAGATGGACATTCCCGTTAAGCAAATGGTAGCATGAAAATAATAAAGTAGAGAGGACGTTTATTGATTTGATTCAAACTGTGATTGTGACCCTTTTTCATGTAATGGTTCCTCTATCGATACCGGTTATTGCGGGGGCCATCCTTGGCCGATTTGCTCAGCTCGACACCAAGCCATTATTAATCCTTACATTATATTATTTAAGCCCAGCCATCATATTAGATACATTAATGACTGCCCGTGTATCTCATAGTGATATCTTTCAAACCCTTGCTTTTTCTTTGCTTAATCTTGTTATGCTTTGGGCTATTGCCACAAGTTTAAGTAAGCCTCTTCATTTTCCGGCTAATGAAAAGGCAGCCCTGGTCTTGGTGTCTTCCTTTACAAATAGTGTCAACTATGGGCTTCCACTTGTATTACTTGCTTTCGGGAAATTAGGGCTCGAAAAGGCATCTGTTTATGTTGTCATACAAATGATAATCGTCAATACAATCGGGGTTTATTTTGCGGCGCGCTCGCAATTTTCAATAAAAAACGCGGTGCGATCGGTATTTACCCTTCCCGCTATCTATGCTGCGATTCTTGCACTTGTCCTTCGCAGCTTACATCTGTCCTTACCGGGCGGAATGGCCAAAGGGGTTTCCATGATTGCAGATGCCTACTCTCCAGTTGTCATGGCTATATTAGGCGCCCAAATTGCAAGTGTAAAAATCGAAAAGTACGAATGGAACTCTCACCCCGCCTTTTGGACAGGGATGGCCGTTCGTTTGTTGATTTCTCCGGCGGTTGCTTTGGTTTGTTTATCTATCTTACAAATAAAAGGCTTATTGCAATCGATTCTATTTGTTTTGGCGTGTATGCCTGTAGCAGTGAATGCCGGCATTCTCGCGGAAAAATTTAATGCTTCACCCAATATTGTATCTAGGTGTATACTCTGGACCACACTTGTCTCTTTTATTATTTTGCCGTTTCTAATTGTAGCTATAAAGTGATAAAGGAAATGGTTTTTACTATTGATTTTAAAGGTTGATATTTTACTTGAATAAGGATCTTAAAAAAATAAGCAATCTTAGTCCTGTTAAGAATAGAAATACCAAGATTGCTTAGGAACCATATTAAAAGTATGAAATAATTCATAGGAGAGAAAAAATGCTCTAGAAGTACAAAGTTTTATGAAGGATATAAGTTCTACTATTATGCAAAAATGGCCTTTGTCAGTAAAAATAGAACAGATGGGGCAAGTAAGCAGCCTAAGCCAGTATAAAAAGTAGCCGTAACCGCTCCATAAGGAACAAGTCTTGGATCTGTTGCGGCCAACCCCCCTGCAACTCCACTCGTTGTTCCCATGATTCCGCCATATACCATGGCAGTACGCGGGTTATTTAATCCAATATATTTTGCAATAAATGGTGTGCCGATCATTGTCAAGATCGACTTTACCAGTCCTGCTGCGATGCTAAGGGTAATTACTTCAGAACTTGCACCAATGGCAGATCCTGTTACTGGTCCTACGATGTATGTAGCCGTGCCTGCACCAATGGTCGTTAAGCTAATAGCATCTCTGTATCCAAAGGCAAGTGCAATAATGACACCGACGACAAAAGAGAGAACCACGCCTACAAATAAGGATAAGACCCCGTTTACACCAGCCTTCTTTATTTCACTAAAATTGGCCCCAAAGGCGGTAGCAACAATAGCAAAGTCCCTGAGCATTCCGCCGCCCATTAGCCCAATTCCAGAAAAAAGGGTAATGTCTGATAACCCTTTTTCTCCTCCGGTAACCACTCCGCCGATGTAAGCGAGGACAAGACCAAGGGTAATGGCAATAGCAGACCCATGGATGCGCCCTCTGGTTAATTTGTTAGAGATAAAATAAGAGAGATACATAGTTAATCCAACAATGGCAAAGGTATGTAAAGTGAGGGAGATTGTGGAAGAATTAAAAAAATGCCCGGTAAGAGTAGATGTTCAAGTGGAAACCCCTGCCGGTGCCTTTTCATTAGTGGAGTACGCAAGGGGTTCGGGGCAGGTGTTAATAAAAACGATGTTCGGTCCAAAGTTGAGCAGCAATCCTTGGGTCGTATCTAATGCTTTTTCCTTATTAAAGTAATGGTCAGTATTCCTGTAAAATGTCCCTCGCAGTCCCGCCAATTAAAATCAGTGTTATCAACAGTTTAAGCAATTTTTGAACTGTGATTAGACAGTTATTTGAACCACTTAACTGTGAGAAAGTAATGATCGCTTTTTTTGTTTAATAGTTAAATGTGAAGAGTTTCCACGCCTATCGCCATATTTATTAAAAGAGATAAATGGAAGTATCTAAGAACTAAAACAGCTCCAAAAATCAAAAGAAGAACAGGCTGGAGAACTAGTCTCTCAGCTAAAGTAACACAATGATAGAATCGAGCATAAAAAGTAATAATCTCACTTTCTGATGGAAGGTGGGATTTTTCGTTATCAACGGAATTGACACCAATTGCTTAACACAATTGGTGTCAATTTCAATAGACTTTTGGAGCCATCAATTGTCATATTTACGTATAATACTTTCCTGTTTCTTCCAAATCCCTAATCGGAACGATTTGTCTTTCACTATGAATACCTCGTTCGGACACAACAGCCTTGTTTGATGGCTCATCGACACTCTCAATCCATACGGGAATTCCATGATAGTGTACGGCTACTTCTTGATCGGAAAACATGATTTCCTTCACACGATCCAAATTCATATGACCACCTCATCATTATCTTTTGCGATACCATAGGTTATATTCTTAATTTGTAAGAGTTATTTCCATAGGTAGCTTCAACCTAGTTTGATAATAGGGGTGAGTCATATAATGATTAAAATGGATACTGGCGATCTTTTGTTTGAATGGAAACCCATTTTGTAACTGTGAATTCTTCTACCACCCATGGGTTGCCAAACCGGCCTAATCCACTCGCTTTATTTCCCCCGAATGGAATATTTGGTGAGTCATTCACCGTCTGGTCGTTGATATGAGTCATGCCGCTATCAATTTGTAATGCCAGATTTTCCCCGTGTTTTAAGTCGCTAGTAAAAATGGCAGAACTTAATCCATACTCTGAATCGTTGGCGTAGGCAATGGCTTCTTCATCTGTCTCTGCTTTAATAATGGTAGCAATCGGAGCAAAAAGCTCGGTTTGCGCTAGCTTGCTCGAATTTTTAACATCTGTAAAAACATACGGTGTGAGGATGTTGCCAATCCTTTGTCCTTCCAAGGCGACCGTTACACCTTGTTTTTTAGCTTCTTCAATATACTGAAGTGCTTTTTCTAACTGTTGCTTATTCACCAATGGCCCGATGACGGTATTTGGATCACTTGGATTGCCAAATGGAAGCTGTTTGGCCCGTTCTACAAATTTGGCGACAAACTCGTCATATTTGTTTTTGTGAACAATGAAACGGTTGATTATCATGCAAATTTGGCCCTGATGGACAAATTTTCCAAAAATAGCTGCCTTCACAGCTTGGTCAATATCCGCATCAGATAGAACTATAAATGGGCTGTTTCCGCCAAGTTCAAGTGCAACCCGCTTTAAATTTTGACCGGCAATGGCTCCAATATGGCGTCCAACTGAAGTGGAACCAGTAAAACTGATAAGTTTCGAAATCGGGTTTGTCAACATGTCATCACCAATTTCGTTAATATCCGTTAAAATCACATTTAAAAGACCTTTAGGTAAACCAGCGTATTCAAACGCTTTTGCAATAATTGTACCGCCGGAGAGGGCAACTTGGATATCAGGTTTGTGGACAACACTATTTCCAAGTGCAATGGCCGGGGCTATTGTCCTCATTGATAAATTCATCGGAAAATTAAAAGGTGAAATGGAAGCAATCACGCCTAATGGCAGTCGGTGTATATGATTTAATTTGGCATTATCCGGACCTGGCACTTCTCGCACTTTACCGATTTCATCAGCAAATTTTATCGACTCCTCTAAAATTTCGATGGTTAGGTGGAATTCGATATTAGATTTTAACACGGTGCCGCCCGTCTCAAGGCCAATAGTTTTGACAATCTCCTCGCGGTTCCTGTTTAAATAATCCATTGCTTTGTGGAGAACTGCTCTTCTTTCTTCAACGGTTGACTTTGCCCATTGCCTCTGTGCTTCTTGGGCAATTTGAAATGCTTCATCCAACTGTTCTTTTGATGCTAGGCGAACGGAAGTAATGACTGAATCATCATATGGGTTCAAAATATCATAGGTTCTCTCACTTTGGCCTTCTGTCCATTCACCGTTGATAAAACTTTGATTTAACAACCCAACTGCTTGCATGAAAAAACTCCTCCCATCAATAAGCTAATAATCCCTCTAATATTGCAGCGCTTACAAAAGTGTTGTACGTGGCTATGTACAGTTAAACTATTTAAATATTCAACTGAATAGTGCGAATTCTAGCAACGATATTTTGGAAAGTAAACTCAATTGTTGCCATATATGCAACATTGTTAAAAAAATTAATACTTAGTCTAGCAAATTAGGAATCACTGACAGTTCATCGATTATTTTTTGTATGTTTTAATCAATTGCTTAATAAATGCATCCATCGTGTTGTCTATGAATAAATCTTTTTTATACACGATCCCTATCATTTTTCGGAAGTCACGATCCATGATCCGTATTTGCCTAATCTTGTCGTCGTGAATGGTAGAAAGATAGGACTTTGGTAGAATGGTGGCTAAGTCATGATTCTTTTTTACGAGTTGAAGCAGTGCCTCTACTGTCGAGAACTCAATTCTTGGTTGGATGGTGAAGCCCACCTTTTGACTCTCTTCCTCAAAAAAGTGACGCATGGTAAATTGATGGGGCAGCAGTGTCAGCGGATAGGTTTGCAAATCTTTTAACTGAATGGAATCGAACTCTGCAAGTTCATGAAGATGGGAAATGACTAAATAAAATTCCTCTTCAAAAAGTGGAATCGTTTCTAGCCGATTGTCTTCCTCCATTAAAAAGGTTACTCCCAAGTCTAATTGGTTCTGCAAAAGCCTATTGAAGGTTTCTTTTGTTCTCAAATCAATGATAGAAAGCTCGATTCCAGGATATTTTTCATGAAAGGATAAGACTGGAGATGTGAGTAGATGCCCTCCTGAACATCCAATCGACAATTTTCCCCGTAAAATCCCCCTCACGTCCTTTATTTTCGTACTTGCCTGTTCCAATTCAAAAAAGATCCGTTCGCAATGTTCCAATAGAATGTTTCCGGCATAGGTTAAACGTACTTTTTTTCCGGCCCGGCTGAACAGGGGGGTACCAAGCTGGGCTTCCAACAGCCGGATTTGTTGGCTCAATGTAGGCTGACTGATTCTTAATTTTTCTGCGGCTTTTGTAAAATGTAATTCCTGAGAAACGGTTACAAAATATTCTAATAGACGAAACTCCACTAGCTTCACATTCCCTTTTAATAGTTTATATCTATGATAATCATTAAAAATATTATATTGAACAATGAAAGGGTTTACAAATATAATGGCATTAAAGTTTTAAAAGTCTAAATATTCCCAATTGTTATTTTGGATTTAAATCGAAGGACAGGAGATGTGATTATGTCTAGTGAAAAAACATCTATGGCATTAGCTCAAGTAGAGGCCAAAAATTTAAAGTACACAACTTCCTCCGCTTTAATGGAGGCGCTTCAAGAATCAGGTGTTTCTTACATTTTCGCGAACTTAGGAAGTGACCATCCGGCAATTATAGAGAGTTGGGCGCAGGCTCAAATGGAAAATAAAGAATTCCCGCAAGTGATCATTTGCCCACATGAAATGGTTGCTTTAAGTGCAGCACATGGATTTGCACAGGTTAGCGGAAAACCGCAGGCTGTTTTTGTTCATGTCGAATGTGGAACCCAAAATATGGGTGGGGCCATACATAATGCGGCGAGAGGAAGAGTACCTGTATTTATACTTGCTGGGGCTTCACCATATACGCAGGAAGGAGAGCTTTTAGGTAGCCGGAATGAACATATTCACTGGCTCCAGGATGTGTTTGACCAGCGTGGGATTGTACGGGAATATGTGAAATATGACAATGAAATCCGGACAGGGAAAAATGTAAAGCAGGTGGTTCAGCGGGCGTTGCAAATAGCAGAGAGCGATCCAAAGGGACCCGTCTATTTAATGGCACCCCGTGAGGTGTTGGAAGCAGAAATTGAACCACCTGCAGTTGCTCATCGTGGCTGGAAACCACTTTCATCGTGTGCGATTGCACCAGACGATGTAGCAAAACTTTCCAAGAATCTAATCAAAGCGGAACATCCTTTAATTGTCACTTCCTACCTTGGCCGAAATACTGAAGCGGTTTCGGAGTTGGTCAAGCTTAGCGAGAAATTAGCGATTCCTGTATTGGAGTCCGTACCAAACTATGTGAATTTTCCCGCTGACCATCCGATGCATGTGGGGTATCAATGGAATGCTCCTGTGCAAAATGAATTATTAAGTCAAGCTGATTTTATTCTGGTCATTGATAGCGATATTCCTTGGATTCCGTTAGTCAATAAGCCGGCTGAAGGATGCGCGATCTCTTATATTGACGTAGATCCATTAAAAGAGAAAACACCACTTTGGTACATTCCGTCTGAAAGCTTCTTTAAAGCGGATTCATTAGTGGCTCTTCAGCAGTTGAATTCCTATATTGATAGTGTCAATGATATAAATCAAGTGAAAATTTCTGAGCGCTATCTCAAAATAGCTAATATCCATTCGAAACAAAGAAAGGAATGGAAAGTGAATGAGAATTTACAGAACCCAGACATCATTACACCCCAGTATTTAACAGCCTGTATTCGCGAGGCGATTGATGAAAACACGATTGTGATGACGGAGTCTATTACGAATTATGATGTTGTTTCCAAACACCTTCCACGGAATACGCCTGGAACGCTATTTGGAAGTGGGGCAAGCTCACTGGGTTGGCACGGTGGTGCCGCCATTGGTGCTAAGTTGGCAGCTCCGGAGAAAATGATTATCAATCTTACAGGAGATGGGACTTATATTTTCAGTAATCCGACACCTGTCCACTGGATCTCAAGAAAATATAACGTACCATTCTTAACGGTGATTTATAACAATCATGGCTGGGGGGCGCCTAGGATGTCAACATTGGGTGTACATCCAAATGGGATTGCCAGTCAAACCGATCAATTTTGGGTGAATTTCGACCCGGTCGCAGATTTATCGAAGGTAGCCGAAGCCGCTGGCGGAGCCTATGCTCAAATTATTGAAAAACCGGAAGAACTGATGGACGGCCTAGTCAAGGCAATCGAGATTGTCAAAAGCGGAAGATCGGCTGTATTAGATGTACGGCTGCAGAATGTGTCCCATCAGCAACTATAAGATCTGAACTTTTGTGTTCAAGTCTCTTCTAAAAGGGGTCAACAAGCAAATAAAAATGCCTATGTTTAAGGCTATATTTCCAAATATAAAGGGATATTCAAAAAAATCTATATTTAAAAATAAGGAGGATAACGCATGAAGAAAAAGGGTTGGCAGCGCTATCACACTATTTGGGCAATGCTGTTTTTAGGGTGGTTTGTTTCCTATATTGACCGGACAGCAACCGGACCTATCATTACATGGATGATTGACAATAAGGTGTCTTTCCTTTCAAATGTACCAAATCCACATGGACTAGGGGGATTAATCGGCAGTTTATTCTTTGCCGGTTTTATGATGAACCAATATCCTGGGGGTTCCATTGGGGATAAATTTGGGCACCGGACAGTTGTGGTTTTAAGTATTGTATGGGCAGGGATTACGACCCTATTCACAGGGTTTATCACGGGCTTAATCCTGTTTGTTCTTTTACGTGTGTTATTGGGATTGGGAGAAGGGGTCTTTTATTCGAATGACCGCTCCTATATTGTCTATCATTCACCGAAGGAAAAAGTCGGCCTTGGAATGGGGGTGGTCATAACCGGACTTTCGGTTGGACTAACTGTAGCGACTCTTGGTGTCCCCCTCCTTCTAAACGCGATGGAACCAGTGATGGGTAAAGAGGCATGGCGCTCCCCTTTTATCGTACTCGGTGTAATAACTTTAATCGCTTCACTCTTAATTTTTAAATATATGAAACCGTTATCTACATCTGTTCAGAAAATGAACCCAGAATCTCCGGCAGTCAAAGAAGTGTATGGAAGTGCCTTTCTGCTAATGTTGAAGTATGCAGCGGTTTTCGTTGTCATGATAATGGGCATTTACTTTGCTGCATTAAAAATGGGGTTATCCGATATTTCCATTGCTTTTATTTTAGTCTGCCTTTGTCCGCTCTTTATTGTTTTCCTATACAAGACTCGGAAATCCGAAATACGCCCTGTTTTAGCCAATAAAAACTTAATTTTCCTTTACGTATCCTTTATTCCGGTTATTTGGCACTTGTGGCTGTATGGTTATTGGTCGGTATCGATTGTAAAGGATTTTGGCGGCGGGGCACTCGTTGCTGCTGCGCTGGTTGCTTCTTTTAATGGTATTGCTGGAATTGTTGGCTTCCCAATCGGAGGAAAGATTTCCGATATGGTAGCCGGAACGGAAAATGGCCGGCGTAATGTCCTGGCCGTAGTGACAGCATTATTGACCGTTTCTATCTTTATATTTGCTGCCTATGTAATGACGGGTCATAACAATCCTGTCATCATGTCGATCATCCTTTTTGTATCTGGTTTATTCTTCTTTGCCCTTCAGCCAGTGTCGCATGCTTTGAATGCTGAAATTGCCCCTGAAAATAATCGTGGTGCAGCGTTTGGAATGTTTAATTTTATCTCGGAGATTGGAGCTGTTCTCTCTCCTGTAGTTTCAGGTGTTCTCCGTGATAGTACAGGAAGTTGGGGAGCGCCGCTGTTGTTGGATGGTGTTCTCCTTGCTGCCAGCTGTATCCTTGTTTTATGCGTCAACAGAGGAGTTTCCACGCAAATGAGCTTAACTGTTGAGAAATAAATCTTAAATTTAGCAGGATGAAAACGGCCTCGTCTTTTTCCAAAGGGAAAAGACAGGGGCTGGTTCATTTTTTAAAAGAATAGTAGGTGTGATATTACATAAACAGAAAAGCATAAATGATTTGTTAATGAGTAGCTATCGGCTCATTACCTAACCATGATCACGTTTTTCGCTTTAAAGTGAAGGAGGAGTAAATAAAATGCAATTCTTTAGAAAGACATTGGATGAAAAAGCGTTCCAGCTATTAAAAGAAAAAATGGAGCAAGGACTGTTGCCCCAGTGGGTTGTCACAGATCCGGATCTTTATGAACTGGAAATTGAAAAAATATATGGGCATACATGGCAATTTCTTGGACATGAATCGGAGTTAAAAGAGCCAGGCAGCTATGTGACAAGGTGGATGGTAAATGATCCTATTCTTCTCGTGAAAAATCGCAACGGTGAAATTAACGGATATCTTAATTCTTGTACACATCGTGGAACGCAGCTTTGCACGGCGGACCGGGGAAACAAAAAGTCTTTCACCTGTCCATATCATGGCTGGAGCTTTAATCTTGATGGGGATTTAATCGGCATCGTCGCCGGTAATAAAGTGTACGGTGAAGAAATGGATAAATCCGAGTGGGGACTACGTAAAGTCCCGCAGATTGGCAGTTACCAGGGGATGATTTTTGGAAACCTTGATCCAAATGCTGAAAGTCTTGAAGATTACTTAGGTGATATGAAATGGTATTTGGATATGATGATGGGTAGAAGTGATGGTGGAATGGAAGTTATCGGGCTGCCGCAGCGCTGGGTAGCAAAAGCGAATTGGAAGGCAACGGCGGAAAACTTTGCTGCTGACCCGTACCATGTCCAAACCACCCACCGCTCCACAGTTGAAATGGGAATTAGTCCAGAAGACCCGCTTTATGCAGGATATGGACACCAGGTTGTCATGGACCATGCACATGGAATAAATGTGATTACATCTAAAACCGGTGAAGTTAGAGTGCCATTTCAAGGAACTCCTGAATCAATGTGGCCGATGTTCAAGAAAAACGTAACTCCGGAACAATATGACATCCTTTCAAGAGTGACGGTTTTTGTTGGCGGCGTGTATCCAAATCTATCCTTTGTCAGTCCGATTCATGGGACGGAAGGGCATTTGCACAATTATTTGAATTTCCGGCTATGGAGACCGATAGGACCTGAAAAAGTAGAGGTATGGTGCTGGTTCTTTATTGATAAAGCGGCCCCAAAGGAATATAAGGAAGCAGCATATAAAGGTTATTTAGGATCGTTCGGTCCGACCGGAACTCTTGAGCAGGATGATACGGAAACATGGGCACGAATAGTCGAAGTAAGCAGTGGATTGATGATGCGGGATAAAGAATTAAGCTATAACAACGTTAGCAACTATTTAATGGGAATGAACCGGATTGAACCGGATGAAAATTTTCCTGGCCCTGGAACCGCCTATCCAACCTGTTATCTTGATGCCATTTCTAGAAAAATGCATGAAGAATGGCTTGAGTTAATTTCTAAGGATCTCTTTGTTAAGGAGGGAGTGTAAATGGATTCCAAGGTTCAAATGAGGATCTCTCCTCAGGTGGAATTAGAAATTACCCGTTTTCTTCATAAAGAGGCTTATTTTTTAGATCACCGAAAATATAAAGAATGGCTCGAATTGCTGGCTGATGAAATCGAATATCGTATGCCTCTGCGTGAAACGGTAGAAGGTGTTGGAGTTGATGACATTGCGAGTGATTCGTCCTTTTATGAAGAAACGAAGCTTTCACTTACTACACGGGTCAATCGGTTGTATACAAAATCAGCTTGGGTGGAAAATCCAGCAACACGGCAGCGTCATTTTATCTCAAACATTGTCGTTGAACCTACTGAGGATCCCAATGAATTTAAGGTCATTAGTTATTTTTTATATAAAAGGAGCAGAGGTTCTACACATGTAATAGAAGAATTGTTTGGTGAGAGAAATGATATTATCAGGATGGTTAATAATGAATATAAAATTGTTTCTCGGACCATTTTTCCTGATCAGGCTGTTATTACGACGATGAATATGAGTATGTTCTTATAGTTAGATTCCGAAAACTATTATTTTGTATTTTTTACTTAATGGTTTTTGAGAGGTCTCATAAATAGACTAAATCCGAAGTCTTGCTTTTTGCAAGCATTTCGGATTTTTTGTTATCAAAACAATCTGGAAGTCAATTATCATACATGAATAATAAAGGGAATGCACCCTGGGGGTGATTCCCTGTGAAATGTAGCTTGATTAAATCAAAGTGTCCGTTGGTTTATTACTTCAAATACAATTTAGTTGGATAAGCCCCACTAAAACAGGCGATACAGCGGCTGCTTGTGTCTGCTAAATCTACATCTACAGCCTCTAATAACCCTTCGGTACTTAAAAAGGCTAATGAATCTGCACCAATCACTTTTCCCATCGCACGTTCATGCTCATGTTTATTAGCAAATAGTTCCTCTTTTGTTGGCATATCCACTCCATAAAAACAAGGATTTTTGACCATAGGGGAACTTATTCGTACATGGACCTCCTTGGCACCTGCTTGACGAATCAATTGAACAATACGCTTACTTGTTGTTCCACGAACAATCGAATCATCAACAAGCACGACTCGCTTATCCTCAAGAATTTCCCTTACGGCACTTAATTTTAGACGAACGGCCAGTTCCCGCAATTCCTGGGTCGGTTCAATAAAAGAACGACCTGCGTAAGGGTTTTTGATGATACCCATTTCATAGGGAATACCCGATTGTTGAGCAAAACCCATGGCTGCAGGAACACTTGATTCCGGAACGGCCACAACCACATCTGCTTGGGTTGGATGTTCTTTTGCAAGGATTTGACCTAATTCTTTCCGGATGGATAAGACACTTCTTCCATGAATGACACTATCTGGACGGGCAAAATAAACAAATTCAAAGGAACATAGCGAAATATCGCCTTTTTCGGCAAATCGGCCTGTTTGAATACCCTTTTCATCAATGAGAAGCCATTCTCCCGGCTCGACATCCCTCCAAAACTTGGCATCAACCGCCTCTAAAGCACAGGTTTCGGAAGCGGCAATAATAGATTCACCAATTTTTCCGAGGCTTAGAGGTCGTAATCCATGTCGATCCAAGGCAACAAGCATTTGTTTATCTGTCATGATAAGCAAAGCGAATGAACCATCAATTCGCTTAAGCACTTCAGGTCCAGCTTTTTCAAAATATTTTTTACTGGAACGGGCAATCAGGTGAGCGATAATTTCCGTATCTGTTGTTGTCTGAAAAATGGCACCTTGTTGTTGGAGAACCTTCCGTTCGATAGCAGCATTCACCAGGTTCCCGTTATGGGCCACCGCCAAATCACCCTCACTATATTTAAAGACAAGGGGCTGTGCATTTTGCAGTAAACTAGCACCAGAAGTGGAATATCGTACATGACCTATGGCCATATTTCCACTTAATCCATCAAGAATCTCACGTGAAAATACTTGAGTAACTAACCCCATTCCTCTGTGATGCCTAAATGACTTCCCATCACTAGCCACGATTCCTGCGCTCTCCTGACCGCGGTGTTGAAGGGCATGAAGTCCGTAATAAGTTAAATCGGACGCTTTCGGATGATTAAAAACTCCAAATACCCCGCATTTCTCCTGCATTCCTGAATCCATTTGTCTTCCTCCCATAATTTCATTCCCTTATTTTTGGCAAAGGGGAAATTTCTATCCTTTTTTATTCATTTCCTAGTTCGCCTGTTTTGGCTGCTCAAAGCTTAAAAGTTTTTAGCTATTAATTAAAGGAGGGTGATTCAGGATAATCTAAAATCATTAAAGATTAAAAACACACAAGAATTTTTGTTGTTTGAAAGGGGAAAATGTTGTGAAAGTAATTAAACCCGGTTCAACAATTGGCATCCTAGGCGGAGGGCAATTAGGAAGGATGATTTCGATTGCCGGGAGAAACATGGGATATCGCTTTATTACCCTGGATCCGACACCGGACTCTCCATGTGGGCAATCAGCGGATCAACAAATAATAAGTTCCTTTTCTGATCTAAAGGCTGCTAAGGAATTAGCCGATTCCTCAGATGTTATTACCTACGAATTTGAAAACGTCGATTCAAATGTGACTTCCTTGTTAGAAAATACATCCTTTGTCCCACAAGGAAGTGAATTATTGCGAATAACACAAAACAGGATCCGTGAAAAGTCAATGTTGCATTCCTATGATGTGCCCGTGGCTCCTTTCTTGGTCATAGAATCCGAAAATGATATACATAAAGCTGTTGATTGTTTTGGTTTTCCTACCATAATGAAAACAGCTACCGGGGGCTACGATGGAAAAGGGCAATGGATCATAAAAAGCACGGATGATATTCCAAATGCGATTGAGACTTGGAAAAATGCGGGGAAAGACATGATTATTGAAAAGTTCATTCCCTTTTCGAAAGAATTATCGGTCATTGTTGCCCGAAATTTACAAGGGCAGACAAAGACTTTTCCAATTGCTGAAAATATACATGTAAATAATATTCTGCACCAGTCTATCGTTCCTGCAAGAATCACTGCTGAGCAACTAGAGAAAGCGGAAAAAATCTCACTAAAAGTGGCTGAGTCATTACAAGTTATCGGATTAATTGCTATAGAAATGTTTCTTACCAATGATGGTGAAATTATTGTGAATGAGTTAGCACCCAGACCACATAATTCTGGACATTATACAATGGATGCTTGTATAACATCGCAATTCGAACAGCATATACGGGCCATATGTGGACTGCCTTTAGGAGATACTACCCTCTTAAGCCCGATTATTATGGTGAATATTTTAGGTCAACATTTAAGTGAAGTGCTTACTAAAATCAATCAGCTTCCTCCAACAGCCAAGCTCCATTTATACGGTAAGAAGGAAAGTGTAGAAAATAGGAAAATGGGCCATATCAATTTTTTAGGTTCATCAATCGAACAAGTGGACCAGAGAATAAAGAATCTTAATATTTGGACCTAAAGGATCCGGATAGGCCGTATTATTATTTTCTTTTTAAAATTACTAAACAGGTGAATGAAGGAGTAACCCATAATGGAAAAACTAGAACAGCTTTATGAAGGAAAGGCGAAAAGAGTATTCAAAACTTCTGAACCAGAAACGTACTGGATTGAATATAAAGATGATGCGACTGCCTTTAATGGGGAGAAAAAAGCACAAATAGCCGGAAAGGGAACGCTAAATAACGAGATTAGTTCTATTTTCCTTAGTTTGCTGAAAGAAAAAGGGGTAGACAATCATTTTATTAAAAAAATTTCAGCAACAGAACAAATCGTTCAACAAGTCGAGATTATCCCCATTGAGGTGGTTGTTCGCAACATCGCGGCAGGATCACTGGCAAAAAGGCTTGGATGGGACGAAGGAAAGGAACTCCCGAAGATGATTGTGGAATTTTACTACAAAAATGATGAGCTTGGAGACCCTATGATTAACAATGATCATATTGACATTCTTGGGCTCGCTGCAGAACAGGAATTAGTTGAAATTCGAAAACAAGCTCTAAAAATCAATGAAATCCTAAAGGAATTCCTACAGACCAAAAATATTATCTTGGTGGATTTTAAATTAGAGTTTGGCAAAACCCCAGCAGGGACCATCATTTTAGCGGATGAAATCTCCCCGGATACGTGCCGATTTTGGGATGCCGATACAATGAAAAAGCTAGATAAAGATCGGTTTAGACGGGATTTAGGCAGCGTCGAAGAAGCATATCAAGAAATATTAAGGAGAATCGGGGGTAGTGTCAATGTTTAAAGCAACTGTATACGTAACGCTGAGAGAAAGTGTTTTAGATCCACAAGGGAATGCCGTTCAGGAGTCACTGCATTCACTTGGATATGAAGAGGTGGGAGATGTACGCATAGGGAAATACATGGAGCTAGAAATAAATAGTGATGATCAAAAAGCGGCAGAAGAACGAGTGAGGGATATGTGTGAGAAGCTATTAGCCAATACCGTGATTGAAGACTTTAGGTTTGACCTCAACAACATTGGAGGATAGGGGGAATTAAGTTGAACTTTGCTGTGCTGGTTTTTCCTGGTTCAAATTGTGATATTGATATGTATAAAGCGGTTTTAGATACGATAGAACAATCTGTCGAATATGTATGGCATCTAGAAACAGACCTATCGAAATATGATGCGATTCTTGTCCCAGGAGGATTCTCCTACGGGGATTATTTGCGGCCAGGTGCTGTCGCGAGTCTGTCTCCCGTCATGGAGCAGGTGAAAATAGCAGCGGAAGAAGGAAAATTGGTCCTTGGTGTTTGTAATGGATTTCAAATACTAACCGAAGCAGGGTTATTGCCAGGCGCTTTAAGAAGAAATCAACGTTTGAAATTTCATTGTGACACCATTGATTTAAAAGTAGAAAACAACCAAACTCCGTTCACATTAGAATATCAGGAAGGCGAAACGATTCGTATTCCCATTGCCCATGGCGATGGAAATTATTATTGTGACCAAGAGACATTGGAACAATTAGAGAAGAACAAACAAATTGTTTTCAGATATAAAGGGACCAATCCAAATGGTTCTATTTCTGAGATTGCAGGGGTGATCAACGAGAAAGGAAATGTTTTAGGATTAATGCCCCATCCGGAACGTGCCGTTCACAAATGGCTCGGAACTGATGACGGAAAACGGATGTTTTCATCTATTTTAAGTTACTGGAGGCAACAAAATGGTACAGCATAAAGAACCAACTCCCGAGCAAATCGCTCATCAAAAGGTCTACCGGGAAATGGGGTTAACGGACGAAGAGTTCGATAAAGTGATCGAGATTCTCGGGCGAAAACCTAATTATACGGAAACGGGAATATTTAGTGTCATGTGGTCCGAGCATTGCAGCTATAAAAATTCGAAGGTGGTCCTAAAGCGTTTTCCCACTTCAGGCCCGCATGTCTTGCAAGGTCCTGGAGAAGGGGCTGGAATTGTTGATATTGGTGATAACCAAGCAGTCGTGTTTAAAATTGAAAGCCACAATCATCCATCAGCCATTGAGCCTTATCAAGGTGCTGCGACGGGAGTTGGCGGGATCATTCGTGATGTTTTCTCCATGGGTGCACGTCCGATTGCCTTATTAAACTCACTTCGTTTTGGTGAACTTGATAATCCAAAAACGAAATATATTTTTGAAAATGTGGTCGCCGGTATTGCAGGATATGGTAACTGTATGGGCATTCCTACAGTTGGCGGGGAAATCTACTTTGATGCTTCCTATGAAGGCAATCCCCTTGTTAATGCCATGTGTGTCGGGTTAATTAACCATGATGAAATTCAAAAAGGAGTCGCTAAAGGGATTAATAACCCGGTTATTTATGTTGGAGCTGCCACCGGAAGAGATGGTATACATGGAGCAACCTTCGCATCCGAGGAGTTGAGTGAGAATTCAGAAGCAAAACGTCCAGCTGTTCAAGTAGGCGATCCGTTTATGGAAAAATTGCTGCTAGAAGCCACTCTTGAATTGATTTCCTCAGGTCATGTAGTAGGAATACAGGATATGGGGGCTGCAGGATTAACAAGCTCCAGTTCTGAAATGGCTAGTAAAGCGGGAAATGGCATTGAATTAAACCTAGACCTCGTTCCACAACGTGAAAAAGGCATGAGTGCCTATGAAATGATGCTGTCAGAATCCCAAGAAAGAATGCTGGTTGTCGCCAAAAGTGGAAAAGAAGAGGAAGTAAAAAAGATTTTTGACAAATGGGGACTTCACTCTGCTGTGATCGGCCGAGTGACAGATGATAATCATCTTCGATTACTCCACAAAGGAGAGGTCGTTGCGGAAATCCCGGCAGACAAACTGGCAGAAGATGCGCCGGTTTATTGTAAGCCCTCTAAAGAGGCTCCTTACTATGAACCATTTTCATCGATAGACCCAGCTGCAACCATTGAAGAGCCAAACGATTATAATTTGGTTTTAAAGCAGCTACTTGCCTCACCTACGATTGCCAGTAAAGAGTGGGTATATCAACAGTATGATTATATGGTGAGAACAAATACCGTCGTCATACCAGGATCGGATGCTGCTGTTGTTGCGATCCGAGGTACACGGAAAGCATTGGCGATGACGACGGATTGCAACGGAAGGTATGTGTATCTTGATCCGTTTGTTGGAGGAGCGATCGCAGTAGCAGAAGCGGCCCGTAATGTTGTTTGTTCCGGTGCAGAACCTTTAGCGATTACAGATAACTTGAATTTTGGGAGTCCAGAAAAACCAGAAATCTTCTGGCAGTTTGAAAAGGCGGCTGATGGCATTAGTGAAGCTTGCCGACAACTTAATACCCCGGTTATTGGCGGAAACGTTAGCCTCTATAACGAGACAAAAGGAGAAGCCATTTTTCCAACCCCAACGATAGGCATGGTTGGGCTCATGAAAGATATCGCTCACATAACAACACAGGAGTTTAAAAATGAAGGCGATGTAATCTTTTTAATTGGGGAAACCAAAGCAGAAATAGGCGGCTCTGAATACCAAAAAATAATGACAGGCAAGATCGAAGGACGTCCGCCGCAGTTAAACCTTGATTTAGAAAAGAAGATTCAAGCCTTTACCCTTAAGATCATTCAAGGAGGAATCGTAAAATCTGCTCATGATACGGCAGAAGGCGGTTTAGCAGTTGCAATAGCTGAAAGCTGTATTGGCGGAAAGTGGGGAGCAGAAATTCATTTAACGGATGAATTGCGTACGGACCTAAGTCTCTTTAGTGAAACTCAATCTCGAATCATTGTATCTGTGTCAGAGGAACACGTTGAAAAGATAAAGGAAATGGCCAATCAGCAAGAGGTATTGATAAAAGAAATCGGGAAAGTAAAGGGCAACGAATTTTCTATTTCTCATAATGGAAATAACGTCATCTCACAACCTGTTGCTTCATTGGATGCAGCCTGGCGGAATACTATTCCTGATATTATGCGTTCTGGATTACTAAAAAAGTTTAATATGCAGGAAATCTCTGCAAGTTTACCGTAAAGGAGTGAAACAGATGAGTGACGCGTACCGTCAAGCTGGAGTCAATATTGATGCGGGAAATGAAGCCGTTGAAAGAATGAAAAAACATGTAAAAAAAACTTTCCGTAAAGAGGTATTAACGGGACTAGGAGGGTTTGGGGCTTTATTTAAACCAGAGATTTCAGGGATAGAAGAACCTGTTTTTGTTTCAGGTACGGATGGAGTAGGGACTAAATTGAAGATTGCCTTTGCCATGGACAAACATGATACCATTGGAATCGATGCCGTTGCTATGTGTGTGAATGATGTAATCGTCCAAGGGGCCGAGCCTCTTTTTTTTCTAGACTATCTTGCCTGCGGTCAGATCGTACCGGAAAAAATTGAAGCCATCGTAAAAGGGATTGCAGATGGATGTGTACAGGCTGGGTGTGCGCTAATTGGCGGCGAGACAGCTGAGATGCCAGGTATGTACCAAGACGAGGAATATGACATCGCCGGCTTTACAGTAGGCATGGTGGATCAAAAACATCTTATTGATGGAAGCAAAGTAAAAGCTGGTCAGGTTCTCATTGGTTTAGCTTCGAGTGGTATACATAGCAACGGCTTTTCACTTGTCCGCAAGGTTCTATTAGAGGATGCCAAACTCTCATTAAGTGACTATGTTGATGAATTAGAATCTGAATTGGGAAGAGTGCTGCTTGCGCCAACCAAAATTTATGTGAAATCAGTCCTTTCAACTGTAAGGAAATTTCATGTCTCTGGTCTGGTGCATGTGACAGGCGGAGGCTTCTATGATAACATTCCACGAATTCTTCCCAAAGGCTTGCAGGCTGTAATTAACCATGAGTCATGGAAGGTCCCAAAAATTTTCTCCTTTATCCAAGATAGAGGCAATATATCCGATTATGATATGTTCCGAACCTTTAATATGGGAATTGGCATGATTTTAGTGGTAGATTCTAAAGACACCAAGACCATTTTAGAGCACCTACAAACGTTAGGTGAAACTGCGTACGAAATTGGTACCGTGCAAAGTGGTACTAATGATGTCGTTATTAAGAAGGAGTAGTTATGAAGATCGCCGTTTTTGCTTCTGGTACGGGTTCTAATTTTGCTGCGATTCTAGAATCCATTCAATCGAAAAAAATCATGAATGTTGAAGTGGTTTTACTAGTCAGTGATCGCCCAAAAGCCCTTGCAGTACAGAAAGCCAGGGATGAACGGATCCCTGTATTCACTTTTAATGCCAAAGACTATCCAAATAAACAAGTCTATGAAGAAGAGATACTTAACGAGTTAATAAAAAGGGAAGTTGCTTTTATCGTATTGGCTGGCTATATGAGACTGTTGGGTCCTGTTTTACTCCAGGCTTATGATCAAAAAATCATCAATATACATCCTTCGCTATTACCAGCTTTTGCAGGAAAAGATGCCATTGGTCAAGCGCTTGATTATGGGGTAAGGGTTACTGGGGTCACGGTTCATTATGTCGACGAAGGAATGGATACAGGACCGATTATCGACCAACGAGCAGTCACAATCGATCCGGATGAAACAAGAGAAACATTAACAAAAAAGATACAGGAGCAGGAGCATCGATTATTGCCAGAAGTAATCCAAAGACTGGCTTCTAGGCATCCATTTTAAAAACACTAGAGGTTAGGCATCACACTTAATAAATGTGTGGTGCCTCTTTCAATCTTTCCGGATTCAAAAAATTTAGTTATTTTTCCAATGGAACTTATATTCCTTATTAAGGTTACGAATACTAATTTCGTTTGCAGGATTTTTATGAAAAGGAGGAATTTTCCAATTGGTGAAACTGTTTGTATTCTTTGCAGTATTTTTACTTGTGATAGCTGGACATTTTTTTCCTTTACAAGCAATTGCTCAAAAGCTGGATAGTACGGTTCAATTACGCTTGCTTGAAACGACTGATGTACATATATTTTTGGCGAACTATGATTATTATCAGACAAAACAGGACAATAAGGTTGGTTTGGTGAAAACAGCAACTCTCATCAAACAGGCAAGAGATGAAGTGAAAAATTCAATGCTGTTTGATAATGGAGATGAAATTCAAGGGAATCCTTTGGGAGACTATATGGCAAAAAAGGGGTTAAAACCTGGTGAGGTTCATCCTGTTTACAGGTCCTTTAATCTGTTGGGATACGATGCCGCCACGGTTGGAAATCATGAGTTTAATTACGGCTTAGATTTTTTAAACGAAACACTCAATGACGCGAGAATGCCTGTGGTCAACGCCAATGTGTTTAAGGCCGGAACCAATCAGCCATATTTTAAACCGTATGTTATTTTAAAGAAAACTGTGATCGATAACGTGGGGAAAAAGCACACACTCAAGGTAGGCGTGGTTGGCTTTGTTTCGCCGCAAATTATGGAATGGGATAAGGGGAATTTAGAAGGAAAAGTGGAAACTAGATCAATTGTAGAGTCGGCAAAGAAATACGTCCCATTAATGAAGAAAGAGGGGGCTGATGTGATTGTAGCTCTGGCCCATACCGGAATTAGTGGTGAACCCTATCAGCCTGACATGGAGAATGCAGGTTATTATGTCACACAAATAAAGGACATTGATGCAGTATTCACAGGGCATCAGCATAATACCTTCCCGGGTCCTCTCTATAAGGATTTACCAAATACTAATCTGGAGAAAGGCACAATTAACGGGAAGCCGGTTGTAATGGCTGGGGCTTTCGGCAGCCATCTTGGTGTAATTGATCTTCAATTACAAAAACAGCGCGGCAAGTGGAAGGTGGTTGACAGTAAGGCTTCATTGCGGCCGATTGTAGATGCAAGTGGAAATTCTATTGTCCAAACCGACGAACAAATAATGGATAGCATCATGCCGGAGCATGAGGGCACGATCAAATATGTAAATCAACCTGTAGGTGAAACGACCGCTCCCATTATTAGCTATTTTGCACTCGTTCAAGATGATCCATCTGTACAGATTATTAATAATGCCCAAACGGATTATTTGGTGAAAAAACTAAAAGACCCTGCCTATAGTAAATATGCAGGAATACCGGTTCTTTCAGCGTCAGCGCCTTTTAAGGCAGGAGGGCGAGGGGGTCCAAGTTATTATACGGACATTCCTGCGGGAACATTGGCCATTAAAAATGTGGCTGACTTGTACTTGTACCCGAATACACTTCAGGCAAAATTGATCACTGGTGCACAGCTTAAAGAATGGCTGGAAATGAGTGCGGGGCAATTCAATCAAATTGATCCTGCTACCAGTGGGGAACACCAATTAATTAACTTAAG
This sequence comes from Bacillus sp. AFS037270, assembly GCF_002585305.1. The sequence goes on from NZ_NUNF01000032.1 coordinate 63,572, forward strand.
TTTTCCATCCTATAATTTTGATGTGATCGATGGAGTTCAGTACCAAATAGATATAACCAAGCCAGCTAAATATGATGGAAACGGGAATATGATTCACTCTGGTTCTAGTCGGATTATTAATTTGACTTTTCAAGGTAAGACAGTGGCAGATGATCAAAAGTTCGTTGTGGCGACGAATAATTACCGTGCAACCAGTACCACTTTCCCTGGAGTTAGTCAAGGTGAGATTGTGTTAAAGGCTCCAGATGAAAATCGGCAAATTGTCATGGACTATATACAAGCAGACAAATCTCTTAATCCAACTGCGGATCAAAATTGGTCACTAGCAAAATTTAAAGGCATGTCCATCCTTGTATTTGATTCATCACCAAATGCTCAAAAATATCTTGGACAATATCCAAACATAAAATACATGGGTCCCTCTACCGGAGGTTTTGCAAAGTATTCGATTAACTTGAACCAGTAACAATTGAAGTTTTTATTATGCGGCTGCTCAAGGAGAATTGCCCAAGTTCCCAAAAAAAGCTGTCCCAAAAAATATTTTGCGGACAGCTTTTTTATAGTGAAGTATGACAAATGTTATAAATAATAGTATCAGGATACAAATCACAATTCAAAATACAGAGAGGTTTGGTTTTCTCTGTATTCTTTTGGTGTAGATAATTTTATCTTAACAAAATTGCGATTGAATGAACGTATGTTTTCATATCCACAAAGATATGCAATCTCGGTAATATTTTTTTCCGTAGTACTTAACAAATAACAAGCATAGTTGATCCTGGTTTCATTTAGAAAATCTACAAAAGACGTTTTAACATGAGCATTAAAATATTTGGATAAATAATTATAACTGTAACCAAATGTCCCAGCCATACTGTTTAAAGAAATAGATTCCGTAAAGTGTTCCTGTATATAGGTTAAAATGGAATGGAGCAGCTCTGGTTCTTTTTGTACTTTAATGAGGGTTGTTTGTCTCATTAACTCTGATACTAATAAATAGAGACTTGCTTTTTGTTCTAGTAGATTTGAGTTAGTCGAAAAAAGTATCCTTGAAATAAGTGTTTTTGCCTCTAGTGATAGGTTGAAAACTGGGTTTTCTAGGGAGCTTTTTTCTATCATCCTTTGAAAAGTCGGTACAAAATCTGGAGAGAAGATACAAATTTTAGCTCGTGATTGTGAATTCGTAATAAATGAATGAATTTCATACGGTAATATTAGTAAAAATTGTCCAGTCTTCAAATGAAAACATCTTTGACTAATTATGACTTCCATTTCTCCTTCTACAACAAATACTAATTCAAAACATCGGTGGAGATGGCTTGGAAAGTTTAAATCAGTCGTCTCATAGTTAGTCATTAAATCATAATGCTGTGCTTCATAGATTAACATTTTATTATTGGTCCTTTTGAAAAAAAGTTAAATTTTGTCTAGGATTATATAAGTTTTTTCTTGTTGTGTCAAACCAAATAATGATAAATTTTTAAATAGTTAGAAAAATAAAAAATAGAGTTTAATCGCAAGTTTTTTGGTTGTAATTCTTAGAGTAATGGCATGAGCATCTATTAAATGGAGCACAAGAGACTATTAATCGCTTAATCTTATCACAATCAAATATAAAAAGGAGATAAGTATGGAAAATATTAGAATTGGAATGGTCGGCTATAAATTTATGGGTAAAGCACATAGTCATGCATACCGGGATCTTCCACTCTTTTTCCCAAACACAGTCCATCCTGAAATGAAGGTGATTTGTGGACGTGATCCTGAAGGTGTGGCGCTTGCAGCTAAGCAATTCGGCTGGGAGGAATATACCACTGACTGGAAAACTCTCTTAGACAGAGATGATATTGATTTAATAGATATAAATGCACCAAGTGATGTACATAAAGAAATAACGATTGCGGCTGCACAAGCAGGGAAACATGTTTTTTGCGAAAAACCGTTAGCGCTTACATTGGAGGACTCGAGAGAAATGCTTCAAGTGGTTGAAGCGGCTGGTGTTAAGCACATGGTTGGTTTTAATTATCGCTTTGCCCCTGCAGTCATGCTTGCTAAAAAACTTATTGACGAAGGGAACCTAGGAGAAATCTATCATTTCCGCGCTCATTTTTTACAGGATTGGCTCGTCGATCCAAACTTTCCATTAGCATGGAGACTACAGAAGGATGTTGCCGGTTCAGGTTCTCACGGAGATCTTGGTGCCCATCTGATTGATTTGGCGCATTATCTCATTGGGGATATGACAGAAGTGATTGGAATGAGCGAAACATTTATCAAAGAAAGACCAATTCCAACTCAAATGACAGGCTTATCAGCAAAAGGCAGTGATAGTGGTGAAAAAGGGGAAGTAACGGTTGATGATGCAACCCTATTCTTGGCTCGTTTTGCGAACGGAGCTCTAGGAAGCTTTGAAGCTACTCGTTTTGCTGCTGGACACCGCTGTACCAATTCATTTGAGATCAATGGCAGTAAAGGAAGTGTCGTCTTTGACTTTGAACGGATGAATGAACTGCAAGTTTATTTCGTGAATGACAGAGACGATGTTCAAGGTTTCCGCCGTGTCTTAGCGACTGACCCAACGCATGCATTTGCCGAAGCTTGGTGGCCGCCAGGACATACGATTGGTTATGAACATACGTTTATTCATGAAGTGGTTGAACTGATGGAGTCTTTCCGGGAAGACCGCCAGCCAGTTCCTAACTTCCGCGATGGCGTAAAGTGCCAAGAAGTTTTAGCAGCGGTTGATTTATCAATTGAAAAACGCCAATGGATCCGAATTTCTGACGTTTAAAATAAAATATCAAAGGAGTGCATGAGCTATGCAAAAAAAGGCATTAATCGTTTGGGGCGGATGGGATGGACATCAGCCAGAGCAGGTAGCAGAAATCTTTAAAGGAATCCTTGAGGAAGAGAATTTCCAAGTGGAGGTTTCCAATTCACTAGACTCATATGCAGATAAGGAGAAGTTAAAGTCCTTAGATCTAATCGTTCCTCACTGGACGATGGGACAAATTGAAAGAAAGTATGTCTTAAATATCTCTGAAGCAGTCGCAGCGGGTGTTGGCTTAGCCGGCTGCCACGGTGGCATGTGTGACTCTTTCCGTAACAATGTGGACTGGCAATTTATGACGGGCGGAAATTGGGTCGCTCATCCTGGTAATGATGGTGTGGAATACACAGTAAACATCAAGCATTCCTCTAGTCCGCTCTTAGAAGGGATCTCTGATTTTAAAGTTGCTAGTGAGCAATATTACCTTCATTACGACCCAGCTGTGGAAGTATTAGCGACTACTCGCTTTCCAGTATTTCATGGTCCGCATTCTGCCAACAAAGCAGTGGATATGCCAGTAGTATGGACAAAACGCTGGGGCCTTGGAAATGTATTTTATAATTCATTAGGCCATCAGGCAAACATCGTTGCCATGCCTGAAGTTTCGCTGATTATGCGACGCGGATTCCTATGGGCTGCTGAAGGAAAGAAACGGGCTGAAGAATTAGATGTAGATTCAATTTACGGAAATGTGCGTGCCTATACTGGCATGGGAGACAGTCAATAAGAAAGTGTTTAAGAATATTAAACTAGGAGGAGCTATCATGAAAAAGCTAAAGATCGGTATTATCGGTTGTGGAAATATTAGTTCTATTTATATGGAAAACTGTCAGAAGTTCCCTCACCTCGAACTGATTGCCTGTGCGGATTTAGATGTAGAGCGTGCACAATCCCAAGCTGAAAAGTTTGGTATTCCTAAAGCTTGTTCCGTGGAAGAATTGCTTTCTGACCAAGCGATTGAACTAGTTATCAATTTAACGATTCCAAAAGCACATGCCATTGTCTGCATCCAGGCACTTGAAGCAGGTAAGCATGTTTATACAGAAAAACCACTAGCTGTTACACGCGAGGAAGGAAGACAAATTTTAGAAACAGCCAAGAAGAAGAATCTCCTTGTTGGCAGTGCACCTGATACCTTCTTAGGTGCGGGTATTCAAACCGCCATTCATTTGATTGAACAAGGTGAAATCGGTGAACCGATTGGTGCTTCAGCCTTCATGATTTGCCGCGGTCACGAACATTGGCATCCAGATCCTGCCTTCTATTATGATACCGGCGGCGGACCGATGTTTGATATGGGACCCTATTACTTAACAGCATTGGTGGCTCTTTTAGGACCGATTAAACGAATTTCTGGATCCGTTCGGATTAGTTATCCGGAAAGAACGGTGCTTAGCCAGCCAAAAGCAGGTACTAAAATTGAAGTATCAACCCCAACGCACATTTCAGGTGTGATTGATTTTGCATCGGGGGTAATTGGAAACATTACAACAAGCTTTGATGCATTTGGCGGTACCTCTCTGCCTCCTATTGAAATTTATGGAAGTGAAGGGACTTTACTAGTACCTGATCCAAATACGTTCGGTGGTCCTGTCAAAATAAGAAAACGTGATGAAAATGAATTTAAAGAGGTTCCTCTAGCTTACGGGAACGCCCAAAACAGTAGAGGACTTGGTGTCGCTGATATGGCCAAAGCGATTCTCGAAGGTGGAAATTATCGAGCAAATGGCGATTTAGCGTATCATGTTTTAGAAGCGATGCATGGCTTCCATGATTCCTCGGATAATGGTAAACACTATCTAATGGAAAGTACATGTACGCGCCCTGAATCAGTTCCTTTTGAATTACAGGCTAAGTAGATCTAAAATCTTTTGGTAAACTTCAGAAGCTTCTCTGAAAATATTTATTAAATAAACCTATCAAACCCTTTTTTAGTATAGATGTTGGTAGACTAACTTGAAAAAATCTACTCGTTTCATTTTGAAATGAGTAGTTTTTCTTCATTTTTAGGCTCTGTTAAATGACATTGTTGTTTTTATACGCTGTTGATTGGAAATCAACAGCCAAATTTAACAGAGCCAGTTTTTTTAACCCCTTTGCAGTACTTATATTTTTGATAAATTCAAAATAGGAGGCCGATAATGAGTAAATTAAAGGCGATACAAGTTGGAACAGGAGGATTTGGAACCTCTTGGCTTGAAATATTGGATAATTTTCAAGAACTAGAGTTAGTAGCGGTAGTCGATGTCAATCAAGAAAATCTTGAAAATGCGAAAAAGTTTGTTAAGAATCCTTTAGTTGAATACTACACTGACCATTTAGAGGCCTTTGCAAAAAGTAAGGCGGATATTGCGGTGATTATCACACCACCACAAACACATAAAAAGCTTGCGCTTGATGCATTAGCCAATGACTTACATGTTTTTATGGAGAAACCAATCGCGCAAACCTTTGAAGATGCGAAAGAGTTACTCGAAAAATCCAATATCTACGAGAAATTTATTATGATCAGTCAAAATTATCGCTGGAGACCGGAGATACAAGCGGTTAAAAAGGCACTAGAAAAAGAGGTCATTGGCAAAGTAGAATACGTTGAATGGAACTTCCGCCGAGCTACCAATTTCGGAGGATGGAGGGATCAATATTCCGAGATTCTTATCGAGGATATGAGCATTCATCACTTTGATTTAATGAGATATCTACTAAATGTCAATCCTTCAGCGGTTTTTGCCAAAAGTATGAAGCCCTCCTGGAGTTGGTTTAACGGCAATAGTGCGGCTAGTCTAGTAATGGATTTTGAAGGAATTCTAATTAACTATTTTGGTAGTTGGGTAACAAGAGGGAAAGAAACACCATGGAATGGTGATTTTAAGTTGGTGGGGGAAAAGGGTATCATTGAACTAACGGATAATTGTCCTACGGTTTCGTTTGAAAATGGGCAAACCAAACAATTAGAAATAGAGCCAATGGAATATAAGGATCGTGAGTATTCTATCTATGAAATGGTATCAGCCATTAAACAAGGAAGAAAACCGGTAACCGTTCTTTCTGATAATATTCAAAGCTTTGCCGTTGTGGGAGCAGCTTTACTATCGATTAAACAAAACAAGGAAATTGATGTTCAAGATATTATTGAAATGAGGAGTGTGAAACTATGAAACTAGGTGTATTTGCAGTATTATTTTCAAAAATGTCTTTAGCAGAAATGTTAGATTACATTAAAGAAAGCGGCTTGGACACCGTTGAAATTGGTACAGGTGGATATGTGGGTAATGCTCATTGTAATCCTAGTGAATTATTAGCAAATCAATCTAAATTGGAACAATTTAAACAGGCATTTGAATCAAGAGGGATCAAGATTAGTGCCTTAAGCTGCCATGGAAATCCGCTCCATCCAAATACAGAAATTGGCTATGAACACCATGATGCTTTTGTCGATACAGTAAAGCTCGCGTCTATTTTGGGTGTAGAAAATGTGGTTACCTTCTCGGGTTGTCCGGGAGAGTCCGAGTATTCCCAACACCCAGTCTGGATCACGAATCCTTGGCCGGATGATTTTTCTAAGGTGGTACAGTGGCAATGGGAAAATAAAGTCATTCCTTATTGGAAGAAACAGGCTGAACTATTAGAAGAGTGTAATGTTCGCGTGGCTATAGAACCACACCCAGGATTTGTAGTTTATAACACAGAAACGGCACTGCGCCTGCGAAATGAGTGCGGTGATAGAATCGGTATCAACTTTGATCCTAGTCACTATTTCTGGCAAGGAATGGACCCAGTCGCCAGTATTAAGGCATTAGGAGATGCTATTGTCCATTTCCATGCGAAGGACACGAAGGTTGATAACCAAAATTGTCTTCTGAATGGGGTCCTAGACACAAAATCATACAAGGATATCGCGAATCGGTCTTGGGTATTTAGAACAGTTGGATATGGTCACGGAGAAGATGTATGGAGAGATATTATAAGTGCTCTTCAAGTGATTGGGTATCAAGGTGCCATTAGTATTGAACATGAGGATGGCCTCATGAGCGTTGAAGAAGGATTTAGTAAGGCGGTGTCGTTCTTGAAAGATATGGTAATTCAAGAGGGGGCCAAGGAATTATGGTGGGCCTAAAGAAAGAAGTTCGAATTGGGATGGTTGGTTATAAGTTCATGGGGAAGGACCATTCTCATGCCTATCAAGGTCTCTCTACCTTCTTTCAATTGGGGGTAAAGCCAGTTTTGCCACTGATGAAGATGGATTACAAGGGTTCAGGAAAATCAATTGCACAGAGGAACCACACCCTTTTGCGGGAGCCTATTGGCCTGCTGGGCATATTATTGGATACGAGCATACCTTTATCAATTTAATTGTTACTTTGATGAATGGAATGGAAAAAGGGGTATCACCTTCTCCAAATTTTGTTGATGGATATATTGCTCAAGCCATTATGGAGGCTGTTGAGAGGTCTTCGGAGTATAAGAGTTGGGAAAGAATTGATAATGTGAAGTAAAAATGATGGCTCCAACACGAGGTTGGAGCTATTTACTGGCGCCAAACGTCCCATAATCTTTAATCGTCAATTTTACATTATACTTGATAGGAACGTTACTAAATCTTTCATCCCAATCTTTTTTGACTTTTTCCCATAATTTTGGATGCTCTATTCTTAATTGGTTGCCAAACCCGGCAACGTCTGTTTGATATTCTTTTTGCATTTTGTCTGTTACATTGTGTACGAGATGCTTTACTTCTTTTTCAGCAGCCTTTTTTGTCCGGTTGAGAAATTTGTTATTAAAAGGATTTCCCTTCGCAACCCAATTTTCGGATAGACGTCCCTCCGATTCGATGTTGACATCAAAGGATATGTCTTCTCCTTTCACATGCGGTATGATTTTGCTATTCATTGTTTCTATCTCGTAAATAATGAGTTCTTTTGTCTCTTGATCAAAGCTTTTCACTACACCGCCTTTTCCTTTCCCAGTAATCCAAGTGATCCCCTCTAATTCCTCTTCATTCAAAAAACCAACTAGCTTTTTTGTCTTTCCATTGATCACCGCAGCACCCGCAAACTTAACTTCTCCGTTCGCGGAGACGACATTTTGCAGCAAAAAACTGGATTCCGACTGCATCTTGCCTGTTAATTTAGCCAGCGGCATAGGAGGCAAAATCCTTGTTGTTCTGGATTGACTCTCTGTCGTTTTAACTAAGCTAAACGCTGAAACTTCTCCCGGATTGTTTAATTCAAGCGCCTTACTGGCTCGTCCCTTGCTAATGATGACGAGACAGCTTGGTCTAATCTCATTATCACGGAGAAATTCATTAAGTAATCGGTCCAAGCTATATGTACGCAAAAGTTTCTCACCAATCACGATCACTTTCGTGTGTTGACTGGTAAAGTTCCCCTTTCCGTTCAATGGCAGTTCACGAATGATTTGGTGGATAGAATCTCCCGTATCAGAAATATTAAGGTATGTTTTTTGTTGTGTACCAGTACCTTTATTGCCCGCGCCGGTTGCTTGTGCGTTAATAAATTGGTGGGTCAGGGTGATGATGTTTCTTTTCGGATATCCTCCGCCCTGTTCCTCCAGCTCTTTCTCAGTGGCTGACTCCTTGCCTTTATCTAATGCGATACCGACCTCTAATCGAAGTTCTTCAATTTCGTGACTGCTCCAGCATCCTGTAAGAGACAGGAGTAGAAAAAGTGATAGCGAAACCAGAAGGAATTGTCTGCTTTTAAAGTTTTTCTTCATATTTTCTATCCTTCCATTTTGCGATGATAAGAAGCAGAATAGGAAGTACAGCAAATAAATACAACGCGGCATTCCCGATCATATCCCCGAGTTTAAATAGTTTATTGATCGTTTTAGGCACCATGGAAATGATGTAAATAAGCGGAAGCAAGCCATACATAAATCGATTAATCTTGCTTTGAAATAGTTGAGCCAGTCCCAAGGCAGCCGCATAATACATGATGGTAAAAGTGGCAAACATTTGCATGATCCAGATCACGAGTAACACAGACTCAAACCGTTCAAATAACAAACCGTGGATTTCAAAGCTTCGGATGAGATCAAGCGTTGGCCATGTTCTCGTGGTGACTCCATCGATGGATAGGGCTCCGATGACCATCACAACGGTAATGACGTAAAAGGCTAAGGGGATAGCTGTTCCAACGAGAACCGATTTTACGGCTTTGTTGGGCTGTTGCATAAACGCCAAAACAATCAGCATGATTTCAGGACCTGTATAGGCGAGAGCTGTTGTCTTGATCCCTTTTAGTACCGGTACGACTCCCAGCCCTAATATCGGACGCAGGTTATCAATCTCAAATAATTTAAAGCTTAGGAAGGCGACCAGCAAAAAAAAGATAACCGTAATAGGGAATATAATTTCAAACAGACGAGCAATTGGATTGATGCCGTCCATCATCAGGTAGAGGCTTATCCACATAAAAGGCATGACAATGGCCCAGGTGGGGGTGCCTTCTAGTAAGAAAAAACTTGTCACTTCCGCCATTGAACGAATTTGAAAGCTGGCTGAAAAAAGAAAATAACTTATAACGAGCAAACTAAGCAACCCGCCGACCCATTTCCCGACAATTTCCTTGTTGTATTGGTAAAATGTTTTTTCAGGGAATTGTTGGCATAATTTCACGATGATGATAGATGCTATCATCGTCATCAGTCCGCCTAAAATAACGGTGATCCAAATATCAGGTGTTTTTACTTTCTCAACGGCTGATCTCGGCAGGGTAAGAACCCCTGTTGCAAGTATCGTATTGGTGACGATCACAACCGTTTGTGGAGTGGTAATTTGGTCTTTGGGAATGCTCATCTTCCTGGAACAACTTCCTTTCATCGCGAGCTATCCTTTGCGGCCGGCATTTTTTGTATCCATTATTTTTGGACGGCGTTTCATCATCATAAGTGGCATGCGAACCATAAAATCTTTCCAATCCCTTAAGTAATAAGGCACAGGCGGACTGGTATAAGGGGTACCAAAACTCTTCAATTTGACTAAATGACTGCAAAGAAAAAGAAAAAACAGAATAATCCCGTACAATCCAAATATAGCCGCGCAAAACATGGCGACAAAACGGAGAATACGCAGCGTAATTCCCGTGCTATACTGTGGAATGGTAAAGGAGGAAATGGCGGTTACCGCCACGACAATTACCATAATCGGACTGATGATTCCTGCTTGTACGGCTGCTTCGCCAATGATTAGACCGCCGACAATCCCCATCGCGGGGCCAATCGGCTTGGGTAAGCGCAGCCCGGCTTCCCGCAAAATTTCGATGGCTACTTCCATAATCAATGCTTCTATAAGCGAAGGAAAGGGAACGCCCTGCCGCGTTCCTGAGATGGACATCGCCAGCTTGGTTGGGATCAATCCGGGATGAAACGAGATAAAGGCAATATATAATGCAGGGGTAAAAAGAGAAATAAAGGCTGCAAAAAAACGCAATAGGCGGACGAAGGTGCCAGAAATCCAACGTTCATAATAGTCCTCCGGCGATTGCAATAGCATGCTAAAGGTAACCGGAGCGATTAGAGCGAAGGGTGTCCCATCTAACAAAATCGCTACCCGTCCTTCCATTAAGGCACTGATAACGCGGTCAGGCCGCTCTGTATTCTGTATTTGCGGAAAAGGACTGAGATAATGATCTTCGATGAGCTGCTCGATATAGCCGGATTCGGCTACATGATCAATATCGATTTTGTTGATTCTTTTCTTAACCTCTTCTACTAATTGCGGGTCAGCAATCTCCTTCATATAGGCAACGACCAGTTCTTTTTTTGTCCGTTTTCCTACCTGGAATTTTGTTAAGGATAAGTTCTCGTTTTCACCATGACGCCGTAATAGGGCCGTATTATCGCTTAGGCTTTCCGTGAAACCTACTCGTGGACCTCTGACTAATCCCTCTGATACGGGATCTTCAATACTCCTTGTTTTTCCTTTCGCTGTACCAAGAATAAACGCGTCTGATGATCCATCCATCAAAAGAGCTGTCGAACCTGTTAGAACTTTTGTCATCACCTCTTTGATATGATGGGTTTCGTTTACTTCGCTAATGGAAAGAACTTGATTTTTTATCAACTCTGTTAAAAGGGTCCCTTTCTCATAAGCTGGCTGGTGGTTATATTCCTTTGAAAAATCAGCCATCAATGATTTCATAATATGAGTGTCGATCAGTTCCTTATCTGACAGCCCCTCTACATAAATGATGGCTGCACGAATGTTTGTACGCCCAATTTTAAATTCCCGTAAATGGACATCATCATGATCATCGATTTCTTTTCTGACAAGATCCAGATCATCGTTAAAATTACCGGTAAATGGAGCGGATAAATAGGGAGGGATAGTAGATTCCTGTGTATCGGCATTTCTTTTTGTTTTTTTGTACTTTAATTTCCGTGCTCTCATTTCGATCACTCATCCTCAGTTTGACGAATCCATTTAAAAAATCGTGAGATCGCGTATGGAATAATACATGCCATAAAAGCTTGCATAAAAACACTCCAGTCCGGAAGGTATGAAACAATTGCTTTCCACATTTCCATTCCCCCGTAAAAAATTTCATGTCAGCGAATAATTGATGATACTAGAAGCATGTGTCCGTCTAAAATGGTGATTAACTTAAAAGGTTATCATTTATTGGATTGCATGATTGCCAATTCAAGGAATATTACACCAATGCATATTTTTCCTCAGAATCTCTAATTCATACCTGGTTAATGGCGGAAAATGGTTTTAAATCAGCATAGGGTTGGAAGAAAGAACTTAATCTCATAAGTTGAAATGGCTGATAAGGCATCCTTTTTGGGTGCTTTTCTTATGTTTAATAAACAAATTCAAGAAAAGTGTAACGATAATAAAAATTATGTAAACTTATTAAAATGTCTTTACAGTAAAGAGGATTTTTTAACTTGGTTCCTTGATTCAAACACGTTTTATATAAATCGAAAAATGCATGTACTAATAGTCTTTTTGAGCCATTCACTTTAACCATTAACTTCGATAAGATAAATATTATAAAAAATTTAAGCACGATTGAGTAAACTCTTTAACTCAGTGAGGGAAAGGAGATCTTTGTGAACACAGATCAAGCTTTTGATTTTTTAAAAGCCGCGGGAGTTTCAGACGATATTTGTGTTGAAACGGTAAGACGTTGGCTGCGTGAGCGTAAAATTAAATACGAGGCTAAAGGTGCATTTCAACAAACAGACTATATACTTCAAAATACAGATCAAGCGATAAACTTATTAAATGATGCAGGTGTTGCTGCAAGTATGGGTATTCAAGTCGTTCAACGCTGGCTATATGAGGGTAAGATTCAAAAAGTAGGAAACGGAAATCAACTAACCGAATACATATCAAATGTAAAAAATCCTAAGCATTTAATCAAGCCACCTTCAGAGCAAGATAAACTAATCCGGGAATTAAAAGCTAAAGTAAAAGTTCAGGATGACCATATAAAAGAGTTAGAGGAGCTCCATAAATCGTCAGTCAGGACTATCATTCAGCAAAGAAATAAATTACAAAAAGAAATCCTCAACTTAGAACTTGAAAAAAATGAATTACAAAAGGAAATGAGAAAAGTATTAAAAGAGAATATTGAACTGAATAGCGAATTGTTATACTTAAAAGAAAAACTTTCTAAACAAGGGAAAAAAGTTCCTGATAGGACCCAGGCCACACCACCAGCACAAAGACTTGATTTTCGCCAAAAATTAGGGCTATCAAAAACGGCGAGTGAAAAGGAAGTTTTAACAAGATATAAAAAACTATTAAAAATAACCCACCCAGATCAAGGCGGCAACGCAGTAGTCTTTCATTATGTCAAAACGGATTATGATCAATTTAAAAATAGTTTGCAAGAATAATGGCCTATAAGATGAGGTTAAATATGGACATTCAATCAAAATGGAACAATAAACATCGGGAACGGATGGAACAACGCACCGAACCTGCATCGAATGCTAGATTAATGAAGCTAGCGGCTTATCTAAATGGTGGCAATGCACTTGATCTTGCCTGCGGTCTAGGAGGAAACAGTTTGTTTCTTTCTCGAAGGGGTTATAACGTACAAGCTATCGATATTTCAGATGTTGCGATTGCTTATTTACAGGACCAGGCTGCAAAAAATAATTTCCCAATCGATGCAAGGATGGCAGATCTTACTACACTGGACCAACACAGCTGGGACAACCAATCCTTTGACATGATTGTTGTCACCTATTACCTAGATCGAACGCTTTTTCCTATGATAAAAAAGATCCTTAAAGCAGGTGGTTACTTTTTCATGGAGACCTATTATCAGACACCCAACACTGTGAAACAAGGAGTATCAGATCAGTATAAGCTGAAGCCTAAAGAGTTGTTAAATGAGTTCGGGGAATGGCAAGTTCTTTATTATGAAGAAAACGAACACGAGGGAAGGCAAACCATCTTTTGTAGAAAATAATAGCGGTTGGAAGAAGGCACTGTCCTAAGTATGAGGATGGTGCCTATTTTAGTTTCCAGACAGAATTACCGGTTTTATCAAATTATTATATGATTTTTGTGTTAATTTGTTAGGTTTTAAGATTCGTTTAATTTCGATAAGATGTATTCAAATAGTAAGGAGGAGGTCAAATGAAAACGATTTTTAAGAAAGCGGATACATTGGTGCTAGAATCCCAAATGGATACGTTGATTCCAAGAAATAAGAAAAGGGGCTTTTGGAATGTGTTTTTGCAGCAAAAATATTTATATATGATGTCCATCCCTTTTGTTATTCTGGTTATCATCTTTAATTACTTGCCATTATGGGGCTGGACAATGGCTTTTCAAAATTATAAGCCAGGAATCTCATTTTCAGAACAGGAGTGGGTCGGGTTTAAAAATTTTGCCGAACTGTTCTCTGACGACAGGTTTTACTTAGTACTTCGTAATACACTTGCGATGAGTATCTTGGGATTAGTTGTCGGATTCGTGTTTCCCATTATGTTTGCTGTTCTATTAAATGAAGTGAGATTATCCTATTTTAAAAGAACGGTCCAAACCATCACTTATTTACCACACTTTGTTTCATGGGTTGTTGTTGCGGGGATTATCACGAAAATGCTCTCCATTGATGGCGGAGTTGTCAATGAACTATTAGTAAATTGGGGTATTATTGATAAACCAATTCAATTTATGGCAAAAGGTGAATATTTCTGGGGAATTGTTGTTGCATCTGATTTATGGAAGGAAATGGGCTGGAATGCTATTATCTTTTTAGCAGCGATAGCAGGAATCGATTCACAGTTATATGAAGCAGCAAAAGTTGATGGAGCAGGCAGATGGAGACAAATTTGGCATGTAACCCTGCCGGGAATTCGCCCGACTATTTTAGTTCTATTAATTCTATCGATTGGACATTTAACAAGCATCGGCTTTGAAAAGCAATTTTTATTAGGAAATTCCTTAACGGTAGATTATTCAGAGGTACTTGATCTGTATGCATTAAACTACGGTATTGGCTTAGGACGTTTCTCTTATGGCACGGCAATAGGGATCTTTAATTCAGTGATTAGTATTATCCTGCTGCTTATTGCCAATGGAATCTTTAAGCGCTTTTCAAATCAAAGTGTTATGTAAGGGGGGAGTGTACTTTGGCGAAGACAGTTTCATATGGTAGACAAAAAAACTACGATCGGCTATTTGATATTGGAAATTTTATTTTTCTTACGGTGGTTGCGATAGTTACAGTTTATCCCTTTTTAAACGTACTGGCTATTTCATTAAACGACTCCATCGATACGGTTCGCGGTGGGATTCATATTTGGCCGCGGGAATTCACATTAGACAATTACCGTGAAATATTTAAATACGATAATTTAATTACTGGTTTTATCAATTCGGCTACTCGGACTGTTATTGGAACGATTCTTGGTGTTTTATCCTCTGCTATGGTTGCGTTTACATTAAGCAGAGCCGATTTTCAGGGCCGAAAAGTGATTTCAACGATTATTGTACTTACGATGTATTTTTCAGGCGGTTTAATTCCCGGCTATATGTTAATAAGAGATTTAGGGATGATTAACACCTATTGGGTTTATATCATTCCTGGTATTGTAAACGCTTTTAATATCATTATTGTACGTTCTTTTATGGATGGGCTTCCTTACTCGCTGCAAGAATCGGCAAAAATTGATGGAGCAAATGATTTTACGATATTTTGGAAGATTATTATGCCCCTTTGTAAGCCCGTACTTGCAACCGTCGCCCTGTTTGTAGCAGTTGGTCAATGGAATTCATGGTATGATACCTATTTATTTAACAGTCAAAACCCAGCCTTAACGACTTTACAATATGAATTAATGAAAATTTTACAAAATACAAATTTGGGGGCTACGGATCCAAATGCCATGAAGGGATTATCAAAGGATCAAATGGCTCAGTTCGTTTCACCTGAATCTATTAAAATGGCGATTACTATCGTAACAGTTGTTCCTATCCTGATTGTGTATCCATTTGTTCAAAAACATTTTGTACAAGGGATGACGATCGGAGCCGTTAAAAGCTAGGATAATAAAAAATTTTGGAAAGTGTTTGTTACCAGAGTAATCTGTAAAACAATAATAAACGATATTAGGAGGTAAAGTATGAAGCGCACTAGTAGATTTATCTTTTTATCAGTCCTCATTTTTATGCTGGTCATCACTGGCTGCAGCAAAGAAACATCCAAAGAAAAAGTAACTAAAAATAAGGATGGACAAGTGGAACTAACATTATTTAGTGCCGATCCAAACTCGCAATGGGATAATATGGAGAGCCCCGTAAGTAAAGTTATTAAAGAAAAAACAGGTGTGACCGTTAAACCTGAATTTGATGTAAACGGTGGTACTCAAAAGATTTCATTAATGGTAGCTAGTGGTGAATACCCTGATTTAATTTTCCCTAAAGGTAGTGCAGGAACGTTAGTGGAAGCAGGTGCCCTAATTGACCTTACAGATTTAATTAACAAATACGCACCAAACCTTAAGAAAATTTATGGTGACTATTTTAGCCGATTAAAGTGGAGCAATGATGACAAATCCATTTATATTTTACCAACAAGTTCGATAGATACACAGTACTTTAGTCCAAGTCATGGTGTAGGACTTCAGAACTCAGTTGTAAAAGAACTTGGTTATCCACAAATCAAGACACTAAAAGATGTTGAAAATGCGGTAAAAGCCTACAAAGAAAAATATCCAAAAATTGATGGACAAGACACAATTGGTTTATCTTTACTTGCAGATGACTGGCGCATAATGATTTCAACCACAAACCCTGCTTTCTGGGCAACTGGTGCCTCAGACGATGGTGAATATTACATTGATCCTAAAACCTATAAAGCAACTATGCACTATAAACGTCCAGATGAGAGAGAATATTTCCGCTGGTTAAACCATATGAACGATATTGGCTTACTTGACCCTGAAAGTTTTGTTCAAAAATATGACCAATATATCGCAAAACTATCTTCTGGCCGTGTCCTTGCTATTACCGATGATGATTGGGAGTTCGCAGAAGCCCAACGTGCATTGAAGGAACAAGGAAAGGCTGACAGAATGTTTGGTATGTACCCTGCGACTCTTACGGGTGATATGAAACAAGCAAACTTCCAAAGCAGCGGATACTTAGCTGGCTGGGGAATCGGGATTACAAAAGACTGTAAAGATCCTGTAGCTGCTATTAAATTCTTAGATTTCTTAGCTTCAGATGAAGGACAAATTCTTCAGAACTGGGGTATTGAAGGGAAAAACTATACTATTGAAAATGGCAAACGTGTAATTCCTGCTGATGAAATGCAAAAACGTAATACGGATGCTAACTATGTAAAGAAGACTGGTATTGGCGTATTAAAAGGCTGGGCACCTTCATATGGTGATGGTGTAACGGATGAAAGTGGTCAAACTTATACGATCGCATCACCAGAACAAGTAAAAGATTCATACACAGACGTAGAGAAGGAAGTATTGAAAAACTATGGTGTTGAAATGTGGAGAGATCTTTATCCGAAAGCTGAAGAGTTCACTGTAAAACCTTGGGGTGCCTCTTATAATATCCAAGTTGCAAGTGATTCGGAATTAGCTCTAATTGAGAAAAAAGCACTGGATATTGTGAAAAAGCGTATTCCTGAGGCGATTCTTGCAAAACCATCTCAGTTCGACAAAATCTATGATACTTTCCTTAAAGACCTCGATGCTGCTGGAGTAGAAAAAGCAGAAAAAGAGCGTACAAAGCTAATCAAAGATAGAGTTGAGCTCTGGAAATAATCATGTCATAAAGGAGACCCAGCATGCTTGGGTCTCTCTTCAAGAATAATACGAGGTGTGTGAAGAATAATGAAATTTACAGATGGAAACTGGCAAATTCGTGAAGGCTTTGAGTTAATTTCTGGTGTACAATTTTTCAAAGCCATTCAACAAAATAATAGATTAAAAGTTCTTGTTGGACCAAGGGATCTCTCCGCCCGGGGCGGCCAATTGGATACACCGTTACTAACGGTAGAGTTCTCTTCTCCCCAAGAAGATAGCATCCGTGTAAAAGTTTATCACCATAAAGGTGTTAAAAAACGCGGTCCGGAATTTGAATTAAATGAGCAGCAAGGACCGGTATCCATTTCGGACACAGAAAAGGAAATTATTTTTACTAGCGGTAAAACCAGTGCGATACTAACAAAACAGGGTCCATGGGGAGTCGAGTACCAATATAATGGAAAAAAAATGACGGCCAGCAGCTTTAAAGCTATGTCCCATATAACCGATTCAAATAAAACTACTTATATGCGTGAAGAACTGAATCTAGGAGTGGGCGAATATATATACGGTTTAGGGGAGCGATTTACTTCATTTATCAAAAATGGTCAAAGTGTAGATATTTGGAATAAAGATGGTGGAACAAGTTCGGAGCAATCTTATAAAAACATACCATTTTATCTTTCAAATAAAGGATATGGCGTGTTTATCAATCATCCTGAAAATGTATCTCTGGAGGTTGCCTCTGAAAAGGTTTCAAAGGTTCAATTCAGTGTAAAAGGTGAATCACTCGAATATATCATCATTGGCGGCAAAAATTTAAAAGAAGTCATTAGCAATTATACAAGTTTAACAGGAAAACCTGCACTTCCGCCAGCTTGGTCCTTCGGCTTATGGTTATCAACCTCCTTTACAACAAATTATGATGAAAATACTGTTAATAGTTTCGTAGAAGGAATGAGTGAACGAGATATTCCATTATCGGTTTTCCACTACGATTGCTTCTGGATGGAGGCGCTTCATTGGACAGACTTTGAATGGGATAAGAGTATGTTCCCAGACCCTGCCGGGATGCTCAAGCGCTTAAAAGAAAAAGGGCTGAAGATTTGTGTCTGGATTAATCCATATATTGCCCAAGAATCCATTCTTTTTGATGAAGCGGTAGAAAATGGTTATCTATTGAAAAAAGCTAATGGTGACGTTTGGCAATGGGATAAATGGCAGCCGGGAATGGGCGTCGTCGACTTCACGAATCCTGCAGCATGTGAATGGTTTGCAAGTCATTTACGTCGATTAGTGGCTATGGGAGTAGATGCATTTAAGACAGACTTTGGTGAACGGATTCCAACAGATGTCGTTTATTTTGATGGTTCTGATCCGGAAAAAATGCATAATTACTATACCTTCCTTTATAACAAAGTTGTTCATAATGTGTTAAAAGATCAGTTAGGGGAGGGCGAAGCGACATTGTTTGCACGTTCTGCTACGGCGGGTGGTCAGCAGTTCCCTGTTCATTGGGGCGGTGATTGTGATGCATCTTATGAGTCAATGGCAGAAAGCATTCGTGGAGGGCTGTCCTTAGGATTAACTGGTTTTGGTTTCTGGAGTCATGATATTGGCGGTTTTGAAAGTACGGCACCAACAGATCTTTTCAAGCGTTGGCTTGCCTTCGGATTACTATCCAGCCATAGCCGTTTGCATGGCAGCAACTCATACCGTGTGCCATGGGCATATGACGAAGAAGCATCTGATGTTGCGCGTTTCTTTACAAAATTAAAATGCAGTTTAATGCCATATATTTATAATTCTGCCACAGATTCTGCTGTCACTGGTCTGCCTATGATGAGAGCGATGATTTTAGAGTTCCCAAAAGATCCAGCGGTTGAAACGCTTGACAGACAATATATGTTGGGTGACTCTCTACTTGTTGCCCCAGTGTTTAATGAAGAAGGGGAAGCATCATTCTACTTGCCAGAAGGCAAATGGACTCATTTATTATCAAATGAGCAGGTGGAGGGCGGTACCTGGAGACTAGAAGAAAACGATTATTTTAGTCTTCCTTTATATGTGCGGCCAAACTCGATTGTCGCATTTGGCGGAGTAAATTCAAAGCCTGACTATGATTATGCTGATGGGGTGAACCTTCATTTATTTAATCTAGACGATGAAAAAACAGCAAATTGCATAGTTCGTAATATGTCTGCTGAAGCAGAATTGGAGGTTTCTATAAGCCGCGAAGACAACAAGCTATTTGTTTCTACAAATACTAATGTAGGAAAACCATGGAGTCTAGTGGTTCGTGGTATTAAGGAAGTTTTAGAGGTTACCGATGGTGCGGTTGAAACCACTGAACTGGGTGTCAAAATTACGCCTGAAAGAGGAGTAAAAAGATTTACTATTATTCTATAAAATATAGACAGCATCTACTTTTTTAAAGGTACAATTCAATTAAGTACTTTCCGTTTTTGGTTAGTAAATAACATACACCCTAACCTCGGAGGTATCCTCCCGAGGTTAGGGTGTATAAAAAACGGTATAAATGGAGGTTAACATGATTACCACCAATCAAAAGATCTGGAAGCTATGGTATGACAAGCCTGCAGCCAAGTGGGAGGAAGCATTGCCGCTCGGGAATGGACGGCTTGGCGCTATGGTTTTTGGGGGCATTCAGAATGAACGAATTCAATTGAATGAAGACACCCTTTGGTCTGGTACGGTACAAGATAAAACTAATTATGAAGCTTATGATTATTTACATGAAGCGAGACAACTTATATTTGAGGGGAAATATGCTGAAGCAGAGCAGCTGATAGAGGCAAACATGGTCGGTGAGGATGGTGAGGCTTACCAGCCGCTTGGCGACTTGTATATCGACCATCATTTTAATGGGACAGCTTCAAACTACAAACGAGAATTGAGTTTAAACACTGGGATAGCAAAAACGGAGTACAATGTAGATGAAGCTCATTACACACGGGAAACGTTTATTAGTTATCCCCATCAAGTACTTGCGGTGAAGATCCAGGCCAATCAGCCTTCCATTCATATTAGCGCTTATTTAGGCTCATTACTTCAACATACGATCGATGAAGCAGCAAATCAAGTAACTCTCCGTGGGCGAAGCCCAATATCCGTTAAAGTCCCAAATCAAATAGAATATGACGAACATGAAGGAATACAATTTATTGTCTGTCTTCAGGCTATTACAAATGAGGGAACCATAACTATTCAAAATAACAAAATCGAGATTAGCGATACAGATTCCGTCATTCTCTTATTAACAGCCAACACTAATTTCACGGAGTTCAATGAAAAACCTGACCCGAATCTTGAAAAAATGTCAGGTGAAGCCTATCAACGGCTGAAAACGGCCGCGCAATCAACATTTGTCCAATTGTTGGACCATCATATTCAAGATCACAGTCAGTTATTTAGTCGGATGGACATTCATTTAGGAGAATCACATCACAATCACTTACCAACGGATGTAAGGCTGCAACAGTATAAAATTGAAAAAAATGATCTAGAATTGGAAGCGCTATACTTCCAGTATGGAAGATATTTGCTGCTGACAAGTTCCCGTCCGGGTACACAAGCAGCAAACTTACAAGGGATATGGAACCCATCTGTACAGCCACCTTGGAATTCTAATTACACAACCAACATTAATGTTGAAATGAATTATTGGCCTGCAGAAGTATGTAATTTAAGTGAGTGCCATCAGCCATTATTTACTATGATTGAAGATTTAAGCCAATCTGGGGAGAAGACCGCTTCAGGACTGTATGGTGCAAGAGGGTGGGCTGTTCACCATAATGTTGATCTCTGGCGGATGTCTACACCTTCGTCGGGACAAGCCTCATGGGCATTCTGGCCTCTCGCCGGGGCATGGTTAACAAGTCATTTATGGGAACATTACCTCTTTACTCGGGACCTTTCATTCTTAAGAGATAAGGCATATTCCTTAATGAAAGGGGCGGCTGAGTTCTATCTTGATTGGTTAATCGAAGGTCCTAATGGTTATCTCGTAACGAATCCATCTACTTCACCGGAGAATAAGTTTTTAACAAATGAGGGACAGCCTTGTAGTGTTTCGTTTGCTTCGACGATGGACATGACACTAATAAGGGAATTGTTCTCTAATTTTATCGAAGCCTGCGGCCTGTTATCTATCGATGAAGAGTTTTGTGAACAAGTAAAGGCTGCCAAGAAACGATTAGTTCCCTTTCGAATCAATGATAAGGGCCGTATTCAGGAATGGTTTGAGGATTTTCCAGAGTATGAGCCAGGGCATCGGCATCTTTCCCATCTATATGGTTTATATCCAGGGAATCAAATCAACCCTATCCAGACAGCAGAATTAATGCATGCGGCAAGGAAATCTTTGGAGGCTCGGATAGAAAAAGGCGGAGGCCATACGGGCTGGAGCTGTGCATGGCTGATTAACCTCTTTGCCCGCCTTCAGGACGGAGAACAGGCCTATTTATACATTCAGACCTTATTAGCCCGTTCTACCCATGCGAATCTTTTTGATGATCATCCTCCCTTTCAAATCGATGGGAACTTCGGCGGTACTGCCGGTATTGCTGAAATGCTGGTCCAAAGCCATTTAGGCGGTATTGACTTACTACCGGCATTGCCAAAGAAATGGCCTAGCGGTTATATCAGGGGAATAAGGGCTAGGGGCGGATATATCATACATGTAGAGTGGGAGAATTACCGTTTGAAAAAGGCGGAAATTGTGTCGACACGTCAAGGAGAGTGTCAGGTACGATACTTCCATGCACCACTAAAAATTACGAAATCCGACGGTACAGTGTTAGAGCATCCACAAACTTTTTTTATGGAAGAAAATGAGAAGATAATGATTACGATTCACTCTATGTAGTAAAAAGAAATATAAATTTGAATTAATAGAATTACCCAGTTAATGCTGCAGCAAACATAGAACAGGATAACTAAAACTATAAATTTACAAATGAAGACCTGTTTCGGCAGGTTTTTTAATATATCTTCAACACTATATGAATCTAGTGTATAATTTAAATAATCACCAAATTTACATATTATTCCTCATGGCGGTGGGCCTTTGTTGAAATATTTTATCAAAAAATTTAATGACCGTAACATACATTCAAAGCTGGTATTTTCATTTTTTGTGGCAGTCATTATCCCTTTGCTTCTTGTTGGATTTTATTTGACGCATGAACTTAGGACTAAGGCATTAAACGATGCCATTAGTGAATCAGCCGCCAATATTGAGAGGGTAAAGAAACGAACAGCCGAAACATTGGAATCAGCTATTTATGTGGCCAACAATCTAACATTAGACCAACAATTAAAGGAGCTTGTAAATACGAGGTATAGCACTAGACAGCAAGTCGTGGAGGCCTACCGAGGGTATACAGCATTCAAAACATCTCTCAATAATTTTGATGAACTATCTAATATTCGTTTATATGTGGACAATTCCACCATGCTGAATAATTGGGAGTTTATGCCGGCAGAGGACTCCATTAAGAATACCTTTTGGTATAAGTCGGCGGACAAGGCAAATGGGCTTAATGGATGGTTTTATATGCCAGATGAGACCAAAAAAAGCCGTATGTATTTAAGCCTGGTTCGGAAAATTAATTATTTTGATTATAAGACAAGCTCGACTTTAGTTATCGATGTCAATACAGATAACCTAAATACGATCCTAAATCAAGAAAGTTCACCCATCATGATTGTCGATGATAACAATAATGTTGTGGTCTCCAACCGGAAAAGTTTTATCGGAAAGAAGTTAGATCATATCATTAAAACGGACCAAAGGCTTATAGGAAACAAGGGCTCCATTCGTGGGAAAGTGAATGGCCAACAATCAGAGATAGTGGTAGATTTATTGCTTCCTGACACAAGCCTAAATGAACTAAAGTTTGTATCGGTTATTCCTAACGATACGATATTAGCTGATGCAAATAGCTTTGTATACCTTGGAGTTACGGTTATTTTTATTAGCTTTGTAATCGCTGTCATTTTGATTTATCTCTTCTCCCAATTAATTTCTCATCGCATTGTTACCCTGAGTAATCAAATTAATGTGGTTGCAGAAGGAAATTTAGATGAAGTGATACACGTTGAGGGCAGTGATGAGATTGGGTTACTTTCTAACCAGTTGAGTCGAATGGTCAAAAATATTAAAGATCTCATCACGGAGCTAGAAAAAATGCATCTTGAGAAAAATATTTTGGAGAAACGACAGCAGGAAATGAAGCTAAAAATGATGGCCAGCCAGATTAATCCACATTTCTTGTTTAATGCTTTAGAATCCATTCGTATGAAGGCCCATATAAAAGGTGAAAAGGAAATTTCCAGTGTTGTAAAGCAATTAGGAAAGTTAATGAGAAAAAGTATAGAAGTTTCTGCCGAAATGATTTATTTAAAGAAAGAAATCGAAATGGTAGTCTCCTATTTAGAAATCCAAAAGTTTCGATATGAAGACCGACTTGAATATGAGTTAGACATAGATCCAGTATCGGAGAGCCTTTTAATTCACCCGTTAATTATCCAGCCTTTAGTAGAAAATGCTGTCATCCATGGATTAGAAGATAAGGGGAAAGGCGGAAAGGTAAGTGTCATAACCAGGGTCTTTGATAACCATTTACAAGTCCGAGTAAAGGATAATGGAACGGGAATTAGTAAGGAGAAAATCGAGGCAATTCATAGAACACTAAACGATATCGATGACAGCAAGGAAAACAGAATTGGATTAATGAATGTTCATCAAAGATTATGTTTGACCTTTGGCAATAGCAGCGGACTTGTTATAGAGAGTGAAGTTGGCAAGGGGACATGTATTTCGTTCAGCATACCAAAAGGGGGAAACGAATATGTTTAGTGTTTTAATTGTTGATGATGAACCACTGATTCGTGATGGCTTAAAAAGCTTAATACCTTGGTCTGATCATGGTTTCCAAGTAGTGGATACAGCCGTTGATGGATACGATGCACTAGAAAAACTAAAAAAACATTCCATAGACTTGATGATTATAGATATTCGAATGCCAGGAATGGATGGAATACAATTAATTGAAGCGATTAGGATGACAAATTCTAACATACATTTTATTATCCTAAGTGGTTATGCAGACTTTGATTATGCACAAAAAGCCATCCGCTTTAATGTGACTGGATATTTATTAAAGCCAATTGATGAAGACGAACTTATAGAGATATTAGGGCCTCTAAAAGCTAAGATGGACAAGACTAAGGAAATCATACAATTACAAAGTCACAACCTTTCCTTTCATAAAGACAACCTGCTGAAAGGATTGTTAAATACAGAAGACGCGACGGAACATCTTGATGTACAATCTAAAGTTGAACAACTTAAACTAGATTGGAAAAAGTTTACCTTGGTTTTAATAAAAGAACGGAATTCTACCAAACCAGAGGCCACTCCCCTAAACTCTCTAAAAGAGAAACTCGAAACTACATTTGAACCGCAAAAAGGAATGGTATTTTCTACTGAACATTATTTAGGTATTTTGTTAAAGGAATCCGTAAAAACAGAAGAAAGTCAAAAAAATCTTTATGAAACCATCTCAAAAACAGCTAATAAGATAAGTATTATTATTAGTATAAGTGAAGAATTTAGTAATATCTATGAGGTTAAACATGCGTTTCATGAAACTAAATCCTTATTGGATCAACAATTCTTTTACAAAGAGAATTGTATCTTAAAAAAGGATTCGGAAGTATTCATTAAGGGAAATCAACCGACTAGCATAGAGATTTTACATAATGATTTCCCTTTACAAGACTATTCTGAAAAAATCTATTATGCAATTGATATTGCTAATATAGAGGCACTTTCAGAAAGGATCCTGGAAGCAGCACAAGTAATGGTCAACTTACATTTTACAGAAGAAGAAATCAAAAAGAGATTTATTCAGTTAGTTACGAATCTTTTAAGTAAATGTTCTGTGGCTAAGACTGGCCTTCAACGGGTAATAACGGAGGTCTCAATAAATGTGGTCGATATCCAAAATCAACCTAATTTTCAGTCACTTATTGGTTATATCAATAAAATCTTCAAGGAAATTATCGGAAATTTAGATGTAGGGGATCAAACGGTTCAAATTAAAAAGTTAGTAGATTTTATTCATCGTAATTATCATCAGAATCTAAAGCTAGACACCCTTGCTGATTTATTTAATTATAATAGTGCCTATTTGGGAAAACTATTTAAAAATTATACAGGGAATTATTTTAATACGTACCTTGATATAGTTAGAATGGAAAATGCCAAAGCCTTACTTTCTCAGGGGTATAAGGTTTATCAGGTAGCAGAACAGGTAGGATATACAAATGTCGATTATTTCCATAATAAGTTTAAAAAGTATATAGGTATGTCTCCAACAACTTATCGAAAAAAGGAAAAAACAGAAAATGCCCTTTAACTAACTTTTGAAAAGAAGCAACTCAAAGAAATCCTAGAATGGTTTAAAAATTAATGAGGAAAGTTAGCAGGGGGACCAAACAGTGGGTATAAAAAATCCACTGTTTTTTATATCTTTGAATTTTGTTAAAGGCATTCCTTTTATTGTTTATTACTTTTTCTGAGCCAGCCACTCGGAAACAATCTTTGCTTGATCAGGCGAAATGACGCCAGAAGGCATCGCATTTCTTCCATGGTTAATGATATTCTCGATTTCACTTTGTGAATATTTAGATCCAATTACGCGGTGGCTCAAAAGGAGTCAGATAGAACTTGTGCTTTATTTTTATTATCGAATATCTTTAAGTCGAGTTATTTTTCTTGACGATAAAAAAGGGGTGGGAGTATGATGGTTACGTTATTTAATACAGGTTACTTATTATTACCTTATATAGAAAAGTTTTTTTCAATAAATGAACTTTGAGGGATGTGTAAAAATGGTGGAAGTTACTTTGATGATTCATTACAGAGGAAAAAATTATTTAACAAATGTAATGGTTGAGAAGGGCACACCTGAAAAACAAATTTTAAAGATTGCAAAGGAACAAATTAAGAAACAAAGGTTAAATTAAGTAGGCAAGTTTCATATCTCAAGGTCTTGAATGAAAGGGGCAAAACTACCTTGAATGAGAAAAAAGCAGTCGGAGAAAAAGCGGCCGATTATGTAAAAGATGGAATGGTCATTGGACTTGGGACGGGTTCAACTGTATTTTATACGATCACTAAACTAGGAAGATTAGTTCAACAAGGTCTCTCAATAAAAGGCATCCCAACTTCCTTGCAGACAGAGAAATTGGCTAGAGAGTTAGGTATTCCATTGGCTTCGTTTAAAGAAATAGACCATATTGATGTGGCGATAGATGGAGCTGATGAAGTAACCCCTGAATTAGACCTTATTAAAGGCGGCGGAGGTGCCCTTTTAAGAGAGAAAATCATCGCGAAAGCAGCTAATACATTTATTGTTGTCGCCGACTCACAAAAACTAGTCGATACATTAGGAGCCTTCCCACTTCCCGTAGAAGTGGTGCCTTTTGGCATGGAAATGACACAAAAATATTTGGAAGTGCTTGGCGGTTCACCAAAGCTGCGGCAACACAATGGAAGTCCCTATCAAACAGATAATGGGAATTATATTTTTGACTGCAGCTTCCAAAAGATTACCCATCCTGGTGAGTTAGAAAGAGACCTGAATCTCATACCTGGTGTTGTGGATAATGGGTTATTTGTTGGAATGGCTGACATCGTCATTACCTTAAATGGACAAAAGGAAATTGACATTAATAGGCGAAAATAAATCGGGTTTGAATTAGGGAAAATAAATCAGTAGTACAATTTATAGATAATTTTTTCAATTAAGAGGAGAAACAAAAATGGAATCAATGACTTTTGTATTATTTGGAGCAACGGGCGATTTAGCAAAGAGAAAAATATACCCGGCTCTTTATAATTTATATATAGATCAAAAGCTGCCAAAACGCATTTCCTTTATTGGACTTGGCAGAGGTAATTTAACACATCTTGATTTTCAAGAAAAAGTAAAAGAATCTATCGTAGAGTACTCACGCCGCTTAGAGCATGAAGCGAGTCAAATGGGGGATTTTCTAAAGGATTTTCGTTTCAGTACATTAGATGTCAAACAACCAGAGGATTATCAAAAACTACTCAAATTGATCAAGGAAAGAGAAGAAGAACTGCAAATTGCGGAAAATCGCATGTTTTACCTGTCAGTTGCACCAGAATTCTTCGATACCATTGCGCTGAATATTAAACATAGCGGACTAGGTGCAACAAAGGGATGGAAACGATTAATCATCGAAAAACCATTTGGACATGACCTTCAGTCAGCTAGAGAGCTTAATGAAAAACTTAGCAGGGCCTTCGAAGAAGAAGAGATTTTTCGAATCGACCATTACCTAGGAAAGCCAATGGTTCAGAACCTCGAAGCGCTTGAATTTGCAAACCCCGTCCTACAGTCGATCTGGAATAAAGATCATATAGCGAATGTTCAAATTACTGCTAGCGAAACGGTTGGAGTTGAAAAAAGAGCAGGTTATTACGATCAGGTGGGTGCTATTCGCGACATGGTACAAAATCATATGCTGCAAATGCTCATGATGACCGCGATGAACTTGCCTTACAAGGTAAATGCCGCTGAGATCAGAAATGAAAAACGTAAGGTAATGGAAGCCCTCCGCCCGGTAAGTAAAGAAAATGCTCAATTTCACATTGTTCGTGGACAGTATGCTTCTGGAGAGATGGATGGGAAATTAGTAGCGGGCTATTGTGAGGAGCCGGGAGTAAATCCTTCTTCTCAAACAGATACATTTGTAGCTGCACGTTTATGGATTGATAATCCACTTTGGAGTGATGTTCCATTCTATATCCGGACTGGAAAAAGAATGAAAGAAAAGTCTACTCGCATCGTTATCGAATTTAAAAACAGCTTAAAACTTGTTTATAACCAAGATGAACAAAAAGTAGAGCCTAATTTATTAATCATTGAAATCAGCCCAGATGAAAATGTTACGCTGCAGTTGAATAGTAAGAATCCATTAAACGGGAAAATAAAACCTGTAAGGATAAATTTTTCTTGTGAAGATTCGAAGCACAAGGGATTAGGTATTCCTGAAGCTTACGAAAGACTGATTTATGATGCGGTAATCGGGGATTCTACTTTCTTTGCACATTGGAAAGAGGTTGAATTATCTTGGGAGTGGGTGCAGCCAATCCTGAATGCTTTTGAGGAAAATCGATTGCCTCTTCATGAATACTGGGCTGGTTCCTTTGGGCCTGAAGCCGCAGATTCCCTAATAGAAGAAAATGGGTTCAAATGGTGGTTGGACAATAGTCAAGAAAGCAAAGAGATCGCACATCAGAATTAAAGAAGCTCTAGGAGGAAAATGAGATGACACAAAATATTGATAACTTGGCGGTAACAACGATTCGGACCTTATCCATTGATGCGGTCAATGCGGCCAATTCTGGCCATCCGGGTCTCCCGATGGGGGCAGCACCAATGGCCTATGCATTATGGGCGAACCATTTGAATCATAATCCCAAAAATCCACACTGGTTTAACCGTGACCGATTCGTTTTATCTGCCGGTCATGGTTCCAGCTTATTATACAGCATGCTACATGTATTTGGGTATGATGTATCGATGGATGATTTGAAGAACTTCAGAAAATTGAATAGTAAAACCCCAGGCCATCCCGAATTCGGTCATACGCCTGGTGTTGAAGCGACGACTGGTCCATTAGGACAAGGGATTGCCAATGCTGTAGGGATGGCTATGGCGGAAGCCCATCTAGCAGCCAAATTTAATAAAGAAGGATTTCCTGTAATTGATCATTATACCTATGCATTAGTGGGGGACGGCGACCTAATGGAAGGGGTTTCCTACGAAGCGATGTCAATGGCAGGGCATATGAAGCTAGGAAAGCTGGTAGTGTTATATGATTCCAATGATATCTCCCTTGATGGTGAATTGAACGTTTCCTTCTCTGAAGATGTCAAAAAAAGAGCAGAAGCTGCCCACTGGGACTATCTAAGAGTTGAAGATGGCAACGATATTGAGGCCATTACAAAGGCGATCCAATCGGCAAAACAAAATACGGACCAGCCAAGTTTGATCGAAATCAGAACAATCATTGGTTTCGGTAGTCCGAAAGTAGCAGGAACTAATAAAGCTCATGGTGCACCGCTTGGAGCAGAAGAAGGTAAAGTGACGAAACAGGCCTATAACTGGCTTTATGAAGAGGATTTCTACGTTCCAGATGAAGTAAAAGCCCATTTTGAACAATTACAGCGTAAGGGGATCGAAACAGAACAAAGCTGGAACCAATTATTTGATTCTTATCAAAAAGAGAATCCAGAATTGGCAGAACAGTTAACTAATGCGATTTCCGGAAAAGTCCTCATTGATGCCAACGATATTTTAACGTTTGATAGTGGCAAAGCGGTATCAACGCGTGTTGCCAGCGGGGATGCCATTAACCATTTTGTGAAATCCGTCCCAGCCATTTTTGGAGGCAGCGCAGACCTTTCTCACTCTACGATGACTGAGATTAAAGGGGAACAAATTTACGCTGTTGAATCTTACGGTGCTCGTAATGTTTATTTCGGTGTCCGCGAGCATGCAATGGGTGCCGCAGCAAACGGGATGGCTTATCATGGCGGATTAAAGCCTTTTGTTAGTACATTCTTTGTATTCAATGATTATCTTCGTCCTTCTATTCGCTTAGCGGCTCTATCAAAACTTCCGGTTATCTATGTGTTTACACATGATTCCATCGCAGTTGGGGAAGATGGTCCAACACACGAGCCAGTGGAACATTTAGCTGCTCTTCGTGCGATCCCTGGCCTAACTGTGATTAGACCAACAGATGCAAATGAAACAGCAAGTGCCTGGGCCTATGCTCTTCAACAAACAGAAGGACCAGTCGCCTTGGTTCTAAGCCGTCAAAACTTACCGGTATATAATGAAACGCAGGCTAATCTAGACAAGGTATCTAAGGGTGCTTATGTATTAACCGAAACCAATTCGAACCCTAATGTAATCTTAATGGCCACAGGCTCTGAGGTCTCCTTGGCTGTTAATGCAAAGACCGAGCTTGAAAAAGAAGATATTTCAGTTCGGATTGTCGCAATGCCAAGCTGGGAATTGTTTAACAAGCAATCAGCTGATTACAAAGAGGCTGTGCTCCCTTCTTCGGTGACAAAACGTGTGGCAATCGAAATGGGGATCCGATTAGGATGGGAACGCTATGTTGGTTTTGAAGGAAAAGTCCTTTCGATTGAGTCCTTCGGTGCCTCAGGAGATGGTGCATCCGTCATGAAACATTTTGGCTTTACGACTGAAAATGTCGTTCATATCACCAAAGCCGTTTTAAATAAGTAAAAAAAGCTGGGGGAATATATCATGAAAGTAGGATTAATTGGTCTAGGAAAAATGGGTTTTAACCTAGGACAAAATCTAATCGAACACAACCATGAAGTAGTAGCATTCGATGTAAACCCTAGTGCTGTTGAGGATATGAAAAAACAAGGTGCAGCAGGCGTTTCAAGCTTTAAAGAACTTGTTCAATCGTTAAATCAGCCAAGAATTCTTTGGATAATGGTTCCACACGCACATGTGGATTCCGTGATTGGTGAAATTCTCCCGTTTTTAAATGAAGGAGATATTGTCATTGAAGCAGGGAATTCCCATTATAAAGAATCTACCCAACGTTATAACGAATTGAAGGGAATTGGGGTTCATTTTATGGATGCTGGTACTTCAGGCGGTATGGAAGGTGCACGGCACGGGGCTTGCTATATGGTTGGCGGTGATCCTGAGGCTTGGGAAATCGTTGAGCCTCTTTTTAGAGATACATCCGTACAAAATGGATATCTTTACGCTGGTAAAGCCGGCAGCGGCCACTTCCTAAAGATGGTTCATAATGGAATTGAATATGCCATGATGGCTGCGATAGGGGAAGGATTTGAAGTCCTTGAGAAAAGTGATTTCAATTACGATTATGAAAAAGTAGCCAGAGTTTGGAATAACGGTTCTGTCATCCGCTCCTGGCTGATGGAATTAACAGAAAATGCTTTCTCAAAATATCCGAATTTGGATGAAATTAAAGGGATTATGCATTCTTCTGGTGAAGGGAAATGGACAGTTGAAACAGCCCTTGACCTTCAAACTGCGACTCCCGTTATTGCTCTTTCATTAATGATGCGTTATCGTTCTTTAGAGAATGACACCTTTACAGGAAAAGTGGTAGCCGCCTTAAGAAATCAATTTGGTGGACATGCGGTCGAAAAAGAGTCAAAATAAGAGGGTATAATATGAATTGGAGGAAATGAAATGAAATTTTTTATCGACACTGCAAATTTAGACGAAATTAAAAAGGCATATAAAATCGGGGTTTTATCAGGTGTTACTACAAACCCTTCCTTGGTTGCTAAAGAGGGAGTTAAATTTGAAGATCGTATTGCTGAAATTTTAAATGCTGTTCCAGAAGTTGAGTCTGTTTCTGCAGAAGTAACTCCAAACGCTTTAACAGCTGAACAAATGATTGCAGAAGCAAACGAACTCATCAAAATTAATGGCGGAGATAAAAATATCACCATTAAACTTCCAATGACATTGGATGGGTTAGAGGCATGCCGCTACCTTACTAAAAAAGGTGTTAAAACAAATGTTACCCTTATTTTTACTGTCAACCAAGCGTTATTGGCAGCACGTGCTGGCGCAACCTATGTTTCCCCATTCTTGGGCCGTTTAGATGATATTAGCGAAGATGGTGTACAACTTGTTGCAAAAATTGCTGAATTGTTCCGTGTTCAAAATTTAAATTCACAAATCATTGCAGCATCCGTTCGTCACCCAGACCATGTTACTCGTGTAGCATTAGCTGGCGCTCATATTGCAACCATTCCATTTAAAGTAATTGAGCAATTATCAAAACACCCATTAACTGATCAAGGTATTGAAAAGTTTGCTGCTGATTGGAAAAATGCTCTTTAATTATTATTAAAAAGCCAAAAGGGTTAGAGATCTTTTAAAAAGACTTCTAACCCTTTTGCTTTTATTGTATTACACATATCCTTTCTTTTATGATGATTACCTAATCAAAAAGAGACAAAACGAGACATCTGTCTCGTTTTGTCTCTTTTTTTGTTCGTTCATTTTTGTTGAATGTTGAAATGGTCCGGTTTAAATTCTTGGCATGGTTCTTGCAACTATAAAAGTTGTAATCAATTTTATCGGGGAGGTTGAAATAATGAGAACGTTGGAAAGCAAAGATGTAGCTTTAACTAAGGAAAAAGCACAGTGGATGTATCAAAAAATGTTAGAAATCCGTAAATTTGAGGATAGGGTCCATGAGCTATTTGCCCAAGGAATCTTGCCTGGATTTGTTCACTTATATGCTGGAGAAGAGGCAGTAGCCGTTGGGGTTTGTGCCCATTTAAATGATAAAGATAGTATTACAAGCACCCATCGCGGACATGGGCACTGTATTGCAAAAGGCTGCGATTTAAACGGTATGATGGCTGAAATTTATGGGAAAGTTACGGGGTTATGTAAAGGAAAAGGAGGATCCATGCATATTGCGGACCTTGACAAAGGGATGCTTGGGGCAAATGGAATTGTTGGCGGCGGATTTCCACTCGTATGCGGTTCAGCTCTAACTGCCAAGTATAAAAAGACAGATAATGTAAGCGTTTGCTTCTTTGGCGACGGTGCTCAAAACCACGGGACATTCCATGAAGGAATAAATCTAGCTGCCATTTGGAAGCTTCCAGTTGTTTTCGTTGCAGAAAATAATGGTTATGCAGAAGCTACACCATTTTCATACGCATCCAGCTGTAAATCAATTGTGGATCGTGCGATTGGTTATAACATTCCTGGGATTAAGGTTGACGGAAAGGATGTTTTGGCTGTTTACCAGGCGGCGGAAGAAGCGGTTCAAAGAGCGCGGCGTGGTGAAGGCCCAACCTTAATTGAGTGTGTGACTTATCGTAATTACGGACACTTTGAGGGAGATGCCCAGAAATACAAAACAGAGCATGAAAAAACAGAGCATAAGCAAGAAAAAGACGCCATTCTTTTATTTAGAAATCATTTATTAAATGAGCAGCTTATGGCTGAAAAAGAATTAATTTCGTTAGAAGAATCTGTCCAAGAAGCTGTTAACCAAGCGGTGAAATTTAGTGAAGAGAGTCCATATCCAAGTCCCTCGGAATTGTTAACCGATGTCTACGTTTCCTATTAATTAATGGAAACTTGTAGAAGGGGAACTAAAAAATAATTTCTGATTTTTCAATTAAAAGGAGGAATCAATCATGACTAGAAAATTGAGTATGTCAGCCGCCATAAATGAGGCGATGAAACTTGCAATGCGTAAGGACGAGAATGTCATTCTAATGGGTGAGGATGTTGCTGGTGGAGCTCAGGTCGATCACTTGCAAGATGAAGATGCATGGGGAGGTGTACTTGGGGTCACCAAAGGGCTTGTTCAGGAATTTGGACGTGAGAGAATACTAGATACACCGATTACCGAAGCAGGTTATATGGGTGCGGCAATGGCCGCAGCATCTACTGGTCTACGACCAATTGCAGAGTTAATGTTTAATGACTTTATCGGAAGCTGTTTAGATGAAGTATTAAATCAGGGAGCAAAGTTTCGCTATATGTTTGGCGGCAAGGCGCAGGTTCCAGTTACAATTCGGACTATGCACGGGGCTGGATTTAGAGCGGCTGCCCAGCATTCGCAAAGTCTTTATGCATTGTTTACGGCCATTCCTGGCGTGAAAGTGGTTGTTCCATCCACGCCATATGAGGCAAAAGGATTATTACTTGCTGCGATTGAAGACAACGACCCGGTCATCTTTTTTGAAGATAAGACTCTTTATAATATGACAGGTGATGTTCCAGAAGATTATTATACAATCCCATTAGGAAAAGCAGATATCAAGCGGGAGGGAACGGACGTCACGATAGTAGCTATCGGTAAACAGGTTCATACCGCATTAGAGGCGTCTTCACAACTATCTGCTAAAGGAATTGAAGTAGAAATTGTGGACCCTCGCAGTCTATCACCATTGGATGAAAGAACAATACTTACCTCTGTAGAAAAAACTAACCGTTTAATCGTCATTGATGAAGCTAATCCAAGATGTAGCATCGCTACGGATATTGCGGCACTTGTGGCGGATAAGGGTTTCGATTATCTAGATGCACCAATTAAACGCATTACCGCACCACATACTCCAGTGCCGTTCTCTCCTGCACTTGAAGATCTTTATTTGCCTACACCAGAGAGAGTAGTTAGGGTAGTAACAGAGCTAGTAGGTGCACCATTAGAAGTGTAAAGGGGAAGGGGAGACAAGGAATGGCAGTAGAAGTAGTCATGCCGAAACTGGGAATGGCCATGAAAGAAGGAACGGTTTCCTTATGGAACAAGGGAGTCGGGGATTCAGTTGAAAAGGGAGAACCTATTGCTAGCGTCAATTCAGAGAAAATTGAAATTGACGTAGAATCTCCAGCAGAGGGAACAGTATTGAAAATTACTGTTCCCGAGGGAGAAGGGGTACCGCCTGGAACTGTCATTTGTTTTATTGGGAAACCTGGTGAAGAAGTAGCTGTGGGGCAGGCTTTAGTCCCTGTACAAAAGCCTGAAGTGGAAAATGAGGCTTCTGCAAACAAACCTTCGGAATCAATACCAGCCAGAAAAGCAGGAGAACGAGTGAAAATTTCCCCAATTGCTAAAAAGATGGCTGAGGCAGCTAACCTTAATATTGAGGAAATCCAGGGTTCAGGACCTGGAGGAAGGATTACCAAAGAGGACGTTCAGGATGCATTAAAGAAGTCATCTATTCAGAAGAAAGAAAAAAGTGAAGAAAAACCGGTGGGATTGCAAGAAGAGACACAACAAGTAACTGTCAGCGGAATCCGTAAGGTTATTGCCGCACGTATGTA
The DNA here is from genome assembly GCF_002585305.1 of Bacillus sp. AFS037270. Next base: position 98,615 of record NZ_NUNF01000032.1, read on the forward strand.
CGATAGTTTACAAAAAACCGCTCAGTTAACCATAAATATGAAAATAGATGTAACTGAACTCATTGCTTTACAAAAACAAACAGCCGAAACCATTAAAAATCGTTATGATCAAAAATTAACATTGACCGACTATATCGCACGAGCAGTTGTCCTTTCACTTCAGCAGCATCAGCAAATGAACAGTGCATTGATTGACGATAAAATTCATTTGTTTAAGTCTGTTCATCTTGGTATGGCCGTTGCGCTGGATAGAGGCTTGGTTGTTCCGGTTATTCGTAATGCCGATACTCACAAGTTGATTGATTTGTCACGAACTATTAAAGAGCTGGCGAAAAAGGCAAGACAAGGGCAGCTTTCGAATGAAGAGATGCAGGGTTCCACGTTTACGATTAGTAATTTGGGTTCCTATGGTGTCGAACACTTTACACCAGTCTTAAATCCACCTGAAACAGGAATTCTAGGTGTGGGGGCTGTTTATGACACTCCAAGTTTTGTGGGTGATAAGGTAGAGCGAAGAAGCATTCTTCCGCTCAGTCTGACCTTTGACCACCGTGTGCTGGATGGTGCTCCGGCGGCAGCGTTTTTACAAACTGTGAAACAGTACTTAGAAGAGCCAATAACCATGCTTTTATAGAAAGAAGGGATTGCCTTGGCATCGATTGCCATTATTGGTGGTGGTCCTGCTGGATATGTGGCTGCGATTACTGCAGCCCAGCAGGGGCAAGAAGTAACAATCATTGATCAAGGACCGCTAGGAGGAACTTGCTTAAATGAAGGATGTATGCCCACAAAGTCACTGTTAGAAAGTGCGGAGGTATACAGTAAGGTTAAACATGCGGGTGATTTTGGAATACGGCTTCCGTCTGGTCAATTAGAGATTGATTGGAATGCTGTCCTGCTTCGTAAAAATAATATTGTTTCAACACTTGTACAAGGGATTCAATATTTAATGAGGAAAAATAAAGTAAAAGTCATTAAAGGTGCTGGCTCTTTCGTCACTGACCGTGTTATAAGGGTTGATACTGGCGGGAAACAAGTAGATGTAACAGCGGACAAGGTAATCATCGCTGCAGGTTCTGACCCCATTTCATTACCATTTGCTTCTTTTGACGGAAATTGGGTCATTCATAGTAGTCAGGCGATGTCGCTTCCGTCGATCCCATCGTCTTTACTGATTGTCGGCGGAGGTGTAATAGGCTGCGAGTTTGCTAGCATTTATAGCAGATTGGGAACAAAAGTCACCATTGTTGAGATGGCTGATCAGCTGCTTCCAGGAGAAGATGAAGATGTCGCCTTGATCTTACATAAGCAGTTGGAAAGTGATGGTGTAACAATTTATCCTTCCACCGCACTAAAGGAATTGAATTCAGAACAAAAGTCAGCCTATTTTAAAAACGAAAATGGTTTGCATGAGGTTCAAGCAGATTACGTCCTTGTGTCGATCGGTCGTAAGCCGCGAGTGAATCATTTAGGTCTTGAGAAAATTGGAATTGATTTTTCAAGAAAAGGCATTACGGTTAATCATCAAATGCAAACGAATATTCCCAATATATATGCATGCGGAGATATCATCGGAGGTATACAGCTTGCCCATGTGGCCTTTCATGAAGGAGCAGTGGCTGCTTTAAATGCTTGCGGACTAGAATCTCAAGTAAATTATCGTGCTGTACCCCGCTGTATCTATACATCTCCTGAAATTGCAGGGGTAGGGTTAACAGAAAAACAGGCAAGGGAACAGTATGGCGATATAAGGGTAGGAGAATTTCCGTTTTCTGCTAATGGAAAGGCGCTTATAGCTAACGAACGGAACGGGAAAGTTAAGGTGTTAATTGAACCACAATTTGGTGAAATCCTTGGTGTCTCCATTGTCGGTCCCCACGCTACGGAACTAATTGGACAAGGTACGGTCATGCTCCATGCTGAATTAACAACAGAAACAATGGAAAATTTCATCGCTGCCCATCCAAGTCTTTCTGAAGCAGTCCATGAAGCATTACTTAGTGCAGTTGGCCACGCTGTACATGTTTAAAAGTAAGTTTAATCAGAAATTTCTACGAATTTTGCTAAACTTCGCGTTTGTTGCGCGAAGTTTATTTTTTTAAATTTTCTTTACACTATGAGCTATTTGTTGAAAGCGAATTCATGGTTTACTATAATTGAATTGTGCCCTAAACCTCATTCTATAAAACTACTTCTTTAACTCCTATCACCTTCGCTAGATGTAAAAACAAGAAATCTATCTCAAATCTAATTCGAATTTTTGGCCATGATTAGAGGAGGTTCCATGAATACTACCTTATATTTAGATGCGTGGAAGCGTTTTGTCAAAGAGGACGTTCTTGATACAGCTCGGATAAACAAACTAATTTTAGAATCTTGGTACCGCTGTAAGGAAGAAAAGGTAAACCCATATTTAAATAGAGGCCGGAATTTATTAACTGAAAAGCAATTACATACTATAAAAAATAAGAATTCTATGTTGATAGAAATAGCATCTCCATATTTAAACAAGATTGATCAAGCGATAAAAGAATCAGGAATGATGGCATTATTGGTCGATCCAGATGGATATGTACTATCATTAACTGGAAATGAAAAAACCTTAAATGATGCCAGGAAAATTAATTTTGTTGAAGGGGTGCGATGGACCGAGTGTGAAGTAGGTACTAACGCGATTGGGACGGCATTACAAACTAAAGAAGCCGTTATTATTAATGGTGCTGAGCATTATTCCGTAGCTTCTCATCAATGGAGCTGTTCCGCAACTCCTATCTTTGATGATAGTAGGAACTTAATGGGGGTTATTGATGTATCATGCCCGATTAATTATTCCCATCCTTTTATGCTTGGGATGGTTACCTCGGTTGCTTATGCAATTGAAAAAGAAATAAGCAGGAGGTACTATCAAAAAGAATTAGAACTTATTCAACAGGCGACTCAATTATCTGAGTCACATCCAAATCAGCTCTTCATCGTATGTAATCAAAAACAAATGATAGTAGCGGCTAGCAAATCATTTCGAGAAAGAAGCCCTCAGTCTATTGGCATGAATCTCTTTGACATTACACATAACGGGTACCAGATTGATTTTGAGATGCCGTTCCTATCAAAAGAAGGCAATTGCTTATTAGGAAGCTGCTTTTATTTATCAGAGCTGCCAGCTTCTAATCGCCAGACTTTGTTTACTTCCTCTATCCCATCAACTCCCTTTGTATTTAAAGGTGAATGTGGAACAAGTGAGGCTTTTCAAAACACACTAAAAAAGGTAAAACTCGTAGCTCCAACAGATGCGACCGTGTTTATCTCAGGCGAAACCGGGTCAGGGAAAGAACTGATTGCACAGGCAATCCATGACAACAGTCCGCGAAAGAATGGTCCTTTTATCTCATTAAATTGTGGTGCCATTCCAAAGGACTTAATGGAAAGTGAGCTTTTTGGCTATGTAGAGGGAGCATTTACCGGGGCAAGACGGAAGGGCTATAAAGGAAAATTCGAACAGGCCCATAAGGGAACCATTTTTCTAGATGAAATCGGTGAAATCCCTCATACGATGCAAGTTGCTTTATTGAGAGTGCTTCAGGAAAGAAAGATTACTCCTCTAGGCAGTACGAAGGAAGTTCCATTGGATGTACGTGTTATAACAGCTACACACCGTAACATATTGGAACTTGTAAGAGATGGGGATTTTCGAGAGGATTTATATTATCGTTTGAACGTGTACCCGATCGATGTCCCTCCATTAAGAAACAGAAAAGAAGATATCCCATATATCATTAGGCATATTTGTCAAAAGAATAATTGGAACAACATTCACATAGACGATTTATTAACTAGATTAAGAGACTATGAATGGCCAGGAAACATTAGAGAATTAACGAATATTCTCGAGCGATTGAACATCATGTTACATGATAATCAGGATGGTATGGACATTTTAGTTAACTCGATTGAAGTATTAAGGATAAACTATCCTTCCATTCCTCCAGCCATGGAACAAGAGGATGTCGAGGACGATGAGAAACAGTTAACCGCACGTGAGAAAATACAAAGAGATATAATGTTGGATGCATTAAAAAAGACAAAAGGAAATGTGACTGCAGCAGCAAAATTAGTCGACATCCCAAGAAGTACTTTTTATAAAAGACTTCAAAAGTTTGGATTGTAAGGTGAAAAAAATAGCACAATAGTGTGTGCTATTTTTTATGGTTGAAGATTTAGATTGACCAAATAATCTTTTAACTAGATAGTAGTAATATAGGTTCAAAATTGGAATGGAGGGAAGTAGTAGATGCATCTTGACACAAAACTATGCGAAATACTCGGTATTACCAATCCTATTATCCAAGCGGGAATGGCTGGAGGTCCGACGACAGTAGAGCTTGTTGCGAGTGTTTCGAACTCTGGCGGTTTAGGAACCTTGGGTGCTGCCTATATGAAGCCAGAAGGAATCAGGGCAGCTATTCGGAAAATTAAGGAGCAAACCTCAAAACCATTTGCTGTAAATTTGTTTTGTACAGATTGGCAAGATCAATATGATGGGGTTGAAGAGTCACAGAAGGTTCTAAATGTGATTCGAGAAAAGCTAGGGCTGGAGTATTTGAACAAAAAAGTTGAAACCAACAACTTTTTTGAGGAACAGTTTGAAGTTCTAATCCAAGAAAAAGTACCCGTCATTTCTACCGCTTTTGGTATACTTCCTCGAGACAAAATGGCAAAAGTCAAGGAGCAAGGAATTAAGGTTACATCGATGGTCACGACGGTTCGTGAGGCACAACTGGCCGAGAAAGAGGGGGCAGATATCATTATTGCCCAGGGAAGTGATGCTGGTGGGCATCGAGGTACTTTTGAAATTGAAAAAAACACGCTTGGTGCCACAATCGGAACGTTTTCTCTTGTCCCGCAGGTAGTTGATGCAGTTTCAGTCCCGGTGGTCGCGGCCGGAGGAATCATGGATAGCCGCGGCCTTGTCGCTGCATTAGCCTTAGGGGCACAAGGAGTTCAGATGGGAACAGCATTTTTAACGACGGTGGAGTCGGGAGCGCATCCAGTTTATAAGGAAGCACTTGTGAAAAGCACGGAAGAAAGTACGGTTATTACTAAAGTTTTTTCGGGTCGTCCAGCGAGGGGAATTAAGAATGCTTTTATTCAAGCATACCAAGATGCGAATGTTAGTCCTGCTGATTTTCCAACTCAAAATACGCTGACGAGTGATATTCGTAAGGAAGCCGCTTTACAAAATAATCCGGAGTTTATGTCGTTATGGGCGGGCCAGGGGACAAGACTGTTACAAAATGAGATACCTGCGGAGAAACTGATAAGTGACTTGGTGGCAGGGGCAAAAAGGATACTTTCATAAAGCAGTAGGGAACCTCAATATAAATTTTGAGGTTCTCTTTTTTCTTCTAACAAGAAATTATACGGTTAATTGAGGAATTTTCCTTTTTAACTTAAGTGGATTTTATAAGAAAATTAATAAATGTGGGTCCTGTAGGAGGAATTCAACAAATTAGGAACTAAATTCTACGAAGTTGGGGAGTAATTCTACCATTAATAATTTTTTTCTACAAATCAAAGCTTGGATTCAACAATAATTGGAAAATATTTACCACTTTAATAATTGAAAGGTCTTAATTCAACGTAATTCAAGATTTATTCTCCAAAATCCAACGCTTATTCTACAATAAATGGAAATAAGTGTTACCGGATATGGTTTCCGTCTGGAGGAATTGAAGTAAAAAAAAACCAATTGACAAACCGACAGTCGGTTTGTAAAATAAAAATTGTAAAATATGGAAATTAAAAAGGGGTGTTCGGAACGTGAAAGTTTCGTCCAAAAGGAAATTAATCCAAATGATTGCTGTCAGTTTGATTGTCAATGGTGCCATACCTGTAATAGTCTATAATCTTCTCAAAGACTATTATTCAAGCTTTGTCTCCTTGTTAATTGCCACCTTAATTCCACTAGGGGATAATCTATACCATATCGTGAAATATAAAAAAGCCGATTCCTTTGGGCTATTTATGCTGACCGGCTTCATCTTAAGTCTACTGGCATTTGTCCTCGGTGGAAACGAAAGGCTCATTTTATTAAGGGAATCAATGGTCACCGGTTTATTAGGACTCATTTTTATTGCCTCCCTATTCTTTTCTAAACCATTAATTTATCACTTTGCGATAAAATTTACGTCTGAAGATGAATCCCAACAGAAAGGCAAATTCGAGAAAAACTGGGAAATCCCTTATTTCCGATCTGTACTAAGAATCATGACAGCCATTTGGGGCATCGCTTTAGTGGGCGAGGCCATCGTGAAGACCATCCTTGTTTATGAACTTTCAATAACCGCCTTTTTAGCCATCTCACAACTTGTTTTTTATAGTATCATTGGGGCCGCCATTATATTTACCATTGTGTACCGTCGATATGCGAAAGTACGGTTAGATAAATTGACTCATATTCAGTAAATACTCCTAGATTTAGTAAAGAAGGTAATCATATGACAAATTCAGCCATCTACAATAATCAAAGCTTTCAACACATCCTGGCCATCACCGAAGAAATCATACTTGAAAAAGGCTGCCGTAATACCACCTTGAAGGACATTATCGAAAGATCCGGGTTGTCAAAAGGGGCCATTTACCATTATGTCGAGAGTAAGGATGAATTATTTGGGCTCATTCTAAAATCCAAGATTGAAGAAATGAATGAAACCTTTCACCAGGCCATTACGCAATCCATTAAAGACGAAACCACTGAGAATAAAAGTTTTAGTGTGGTCAGTCAATTTTTTAACTCCAGGCAAGATCCCTATGATACAGGAAACTTAATTTTTATCTATTTATTAAGCCAGGATAACGAAAAGGTTAAAAAGATCCTCCAGGATATTTTTCAATATACGAAAGAAATAGGAACCAAATGGATCAAAATGGGGCAGGAGAATGGAGTAATACCTGCAAATATTGACGCTGAAAAAATGTCTACTTTGATGATGACATTTTCATATGGAATACGGGTCACCCAAATCTTATCCGCAGATGAAAAGGATAAGGTGAATATGAATGATATTTTTAAAGTGATAAGTAAGAGTTTAACCTAATCCCCTAGTGATGGGGGACTTATTCTTACAAACATACCGACGGTCGGTTTTTATAATTATTGAGGTGACATTTATGGTCATTCAAGAAATGGGACTGAAAGAGTTGAAAGAAGTCCTTCAATTTTATCGAGAGATTTCATCTGATTTAAGGAAAAAGCGCATCCATCAGTGGGACAGATACTACCCTAACCGTTTTATTATTAAAGCAGATTTAAAGAAAGGAAATCTGTATGGCATCCTATCAGACAAAAAATTAATCGGTGCTGTTGTCGTAGATACAAACCAAAGCAAAAAATATCAAGAACTTAACTGGGAGGATAGGGAGGGGAACCCTTTGGTTATTCATCGTTTAGCCGTTCATCCTTTAAACCAAGGCAAGGGATATGGAAAACAGCTGCTCCAATTTGCCGAAGAATATGCCGTTATAAATGGATATACCAGTATTCGTCTTGATGTCTTTAGTGTAAATGATGGGGCCGTCAAGATGTATGAACGAGCAGGTTATCAAGAAAGAGGAAATGTCCGCTATCCATTCCGATCAGCTCCGTATAAATGCTATGAAAAAATGATAGGGGGAGTATAGAACATGAAAAATGGAAGGTTTACTGTAGGATCGATGTATGGTGTGATTGGTTTGTTTATGATTTATATTTTTTGGATGTTCCTCCTTAATGGGGTTGAGCATGCTCCAATGGTAAAAGGGAAGATGGAAGACCCCCATTTCTCTGTGTCGAAGTGGAAATGGTTTTTCTATCCTCATATTCTATTAGGGACGATTTCACTTGCGATTGGACCGTTTCAAATGACAAAGTTAAGTAGGAAAAAACCAGGGCTTCATAAAGTGCTTGGTAAAGTGTATGCGGTGGCCATTTTTATTAATATTCTAATGGTTCCCTATCTTACCCTATCTGCAACTGGCGGCCTGGGGTCATCAATTGCCTTTCTTGTTCTTAACTTCTTCTGGCTGTGGACGACTTCAATAGGGGTTATCAAAGCAGCTCAGCGAAAAATAAGTGCCCATAAGGAATGGATTCTCCGCAGTTATGCGATTACATGGGTGTTTGTCACCTTTCGGATTGTCATAATTCCACTTTCAATCTTTCTAGGTCCATCTTTATCTTTTCCTCTTGCAGTCTACATTGGGATTAGTATTAACCTATTTTTTGTGGAATGGCGAAACCGGAGAAATAAAAACTTACCAAAAAACAGGAAAATCCGAACGGTCGACCCACTTGTTAAATGAATCTTTAATCTTTTAGTCAAAAATACAAAAATTTTTTCAATAAAAGTAGAGTTGCAGAGTAAACTTTTTCTTATGGTATTTTAATATACTCTTTGCCATTTAAGGTGTTTAAAAATAAACTTGAATCCCTATGAACAATTCCATAGGGATTTTTTATGCTCTTTTAAACAGAAACATTATAAAACCCTAATTAAAAGCTGGTTCCCTGTTTAGTCCTAGAAAAATAGTTGTGTTAGAAAATGTGACGTTAAAAATAAGAAGGTATATATCAGATTTGTTCGGTCAATTTGTTATTTTAGTATAAAAATTATTTGTAAGAAATTCTAACAAAGTGTTGAGGGGTAAACTTTTTATTTAAAATTTTGTAAATGTTTTCAATGTAAAAGTGATTGTAAAAAAATATTTTTTTATCATTTTCCTATTTACGAAAGAAAAGACGAGGTATATAATCTGTATTAAATTAACATTAAGTGGAACTGGTGGAAGAAAAAATCAACTAAACCTAACATTAATGTTAAATTTTCTTACATACCTCTTAGAAATTACACAATTTACAGAACCAGCTCAACAAGATCGATTACATTGTTTTACTACTTACTTAATTTCTCACCCCTATGTATGAACGAAAACACACTCTTAATCCCAGTAACAGATCTGCCAACGGTTTTTAACTTCTACTAATTTATATGGTAGAAGATCTTTGTAAATATCAATCCACTTAAGGGGGTGAGAGGTAAAAGATACTTTTTTTTTATCTCTATATATCTGAATATTAAGCAAATTAAAAAACAAGGGGGCAATGTGATGAGAGGAAATGGAAGTATTTTCAAAAGTTTAGTAGCGATGTTGGTATTAATTTTAGTATTAAGTGCCTGCAGCAGTGAATCTAGTACGACCACTTCAACTGAAGAAGCCTCTACAAAGGAAACGGGAAAGCCTACATACGGTGGGACGTTAGTCAGAGCAGATATATATGGTGATCCACAAAACCTGGATCCGGCTATTCGCTCACATGGAACGAATACTTCAATGATTACCTGGAACATATTTGAACCTCTTGTTCGCTACGATGCGGTAAAAGGTAAGTTCCTTCCAGCGAATGCGGAAAGCTGGGACATTAGCTCAGATGGAAAGCTCTATTCCTTTACCTTAAGAAAGGGAGTGAAATTCCACAACGGACGAGAAGTTACAGCTGAAGATTTTAAATACACATTAGAAAGAGTGCTTGCTCCCAAAACAGCTTCGCCAAATGCCGGTAGTCTAACAGGAATTGCCGGCAGCCAAGAATTTATGGCTGGAACCAGTAAAGAAGTAACAGGGATTAAAGTGGTTGATCCTACAAAGTTAGAAATTACTCTTTCAAAACCAGATAACACCTTCTTAACGATCATGTCCTTACCATTTACAGGTGCTGTGCCAAAAGAAGTAGTCGAAGAAAAAGGAGAGAAATTTGGTCAGGAGCCAGTTGGCGCAGGACCATTCAAATTCTCGAAGTGGGTAAGAGATAGCGAGATAGATTTAGTTGCAAACGAGGACTATTACGCTGGTAAGCCTTACTTAGAAAAAGTTGTTTATAAAATCATGATGGATCAAACGGCCCGCGACAACGCGTTTGCTTCCAACCAAATTGATATGATGGTTTTAGGTGATGCACAGTATAAGCGTTATGCGACAGACCCGACATTTAAGTCCCAAATTGTCGAAGTGCCAGAATTATTTACTCGAAATATGAAATTTAATCTTGAGAAAAAGGGACCATGGCAAGATGTTCGTGTCCGTCAAGCTATTAACTATGCGATTGATCGTGACACGATTATCGGTTCTGTTATCCAGGGCAAAGCCTATTCTGCTCTTGGAGTACTTCCAACTTCGATTCAAGGCTTTAACAAAGGGGTTACAACTTATAAATATAATCCTGCCAAGGCCAAAAAATTGCTTGCAGACGCTGGCTACTCTGGTGGTTTCACATTAAATATCTTAACCACTTCACATCCAGCTTTTGGATTACCAGCTGTTGAAGCATTAAGCGGATATCTAGAAAAAGTAGGAATTAAAGTGAAGACAGAGCAAGTTGATTTTGCTACATTAACCGATCGATTAAATAGCGGTGATTATGAAGTGGCGATGTCCTCAAACGGCGGTTCTACCAATCCAGTTGAATATTTAAGCCGCTATTTCCATTCGAAAAATGATGGAGCCTCTGGAAATACGAGTCATTATAACAACCCTGCGGTAGATGTTTTACTGGATAAAGCTAGTGAGACGACTGACGACAAGGAAATGATTACCGACATCCAAAAGGCGGAGGATTTAATCGTCAAGGATGCACCATGGTGGTTCTTTAACTACAATAAAGCCGTTATTGTGCATCAGAAGTGGATTAAGGGCTTGCAGCCTGTACCGACCGATATCGATTATCAAGATCTGACAAAGGTGTGGGTAGATGAAATCCAAGAATAATTGAGGGAGGAAGCAGAATGTTGGGATACACGGTTCGCCGCTTACTAGAAGCCATTCCAATCTGGATTGCGATTACGCTGATTGTATTTATCTTAATGAATATTATCCCCGGCGACCCGGTGGCGCAATTAATGGATGCACGCTCAGGTGCCCTGGATAAACATGTGATTGAACAAATAAGGGAAGAGTGGGGTCTGAATGACCCTCTCGCCCTTCAATATCTGAATTTTCTAAAAGGAGCAGTTGTTGGGGATTTCGGGACCTCCTATCAAACACGCAGTGGAGTTACTGAGTTATTGTTGGAACGTATTCCTGTAACAGTCAGTATTACGGTATTGGGTTTACTCATGGCGATTGTGGTGGGAATTACGATTGGAGTCATTGGAGCTTACAAACGTGGTACTTGGATCGATTCTCTCGTGAGTTCTTTCTCCGTTTCGGGGGTCTCTATTCCTTCCTTCTTTTTAGGATTGATCTTAATGTATATCTTTGCCGTAAAGTTTAAGATCCTGCCGTCTTCGGGGTACCAAGCAGGAGAATTAAAATTTTTAATCCTTCCGGCTGCGACCCTTGGATTGGCAGTAAGTGGTGTGATTGCTCGCATCACCCGATCGTCGATGATTGATGTATTGAAGCATGACTTTATCACCACAGCTTATTCCAAAGGAATCTCCTCACTAAGAATTACGGTGTTGCATGCGTTGAAAAATGCACTGCCGCCCATCATGACGATTATCGGTGTTCAAATGGGACTTTTGCTTTCAGGTGCCGTTATTACCGAAACGATTTTCGGTCTCCCAGGGGTTGGCCGGCTGATGATTGACAGCATTTTGCAACGGGATTTGCCGACCGTCCAAGGCTGCGTTGTCTTTATTGCCACTGTCTTTTTACTAGTAAACTTATTGACAGACCTTTGTTGCCGCTGGATTGATCCGAGAATTAAGATTGAAGCTTAACTCCACATGACCTCCATCGCTCATTAGTAGAGATGGAGGACTAAAACAAGACTAAAGGAGATGATTGTATGGAAACTGTTGAAACAACGGTTTTAGAGCAAACGTCCACTTTTCCAAGGCAGAAAGCAAATAAGAGAAGCATGAGGCTTTCGTTTTCTATGGTCGGGATTGGTTTTGCCGGAATTATCTTATTAGGTACAATAACGGCTCCTCTTATTACACACTATAATCCGATTACCAATGACCTGACGCAGGTGTTACAGGCCCCAAGTGCAGCTCACTGGTTTGGTACTGATCATTTAGGGCGTGATTTGTTTACCCGAGTATTGTATGGCGGTCAAAAATCATTACTTATTGCCATTGCAGTGCAGCTGATGGCAGTGCTGATTGGAACGATGTTAGGACTGTTTTCTGGTTACTTTGGCGGGAAAACCGATAAGGTGATTATGGCCATTACAAATATCATATTTAGTTTCCCAGGACTATTGTTCGCCATCGCGATTATGGCAGCGCTTGGACCAAGTGTATTTAATCTGATTCTTGCTTTGGGGCTTGTCAGCTGGCCAGAAATATGCCGGTTAGTTCGCTCACAAACACTTTCGTTAAAGGAACGGGAATTTGTTGAGGGAGGTCACGCCCTTGGTGCAAGTGTAAGCCGGATTCTTTTTCGGTATATCCTGCCAAACTGTTACGGAAATATAGCGGTGCTCATGACACTTGGGATGGCGACAACCATTCTTGCTGAATCTAGTCTAAGTTTTCTTGGGCTAGGAGTGCAGCCGCCAGATCCTAGCTGGGGTTCCATGGTCAATCAAGGAAAAGATTATATGTTCTTTGCCCCGTGGTATTTGTTTACTCCAGGCATTGTGATGTTTGTCACGATTTTAGGGATTAATTTACTTGGCGATGTTCTTCGCGATTACTTTGATCCGAAAATGAAATCATCTAAATAAGAAAGGGGTCGGATCTACTATGTCTACTCTCTTAGATGTCCGAGATTTACGTGTCGGTTTTCAGAAAAATGGTGAAATCACTGATGTATTAAAAGGTGTTAATTTTTCACTTAACAAAGGGGAAAGTCTTGGAATCGTAGGAGAGTCAGGCTGCGGTAAAAGCATGACTTCCTTGGCAATCATGGGCTTGTTAAAAAACAAGGGTTTGATTGCAACAAAAGGCGAAATTTTATGGGAAGGAGATAATCTGTTAACTAATACAAATCAAGACTGGAGGCGTCTGCGCGGGAATGATATCGCGATGATTTTTCAAGAACCGATGACGGCTCTAAACCCGCTAATAACGATTGGCAAGCAAATTACCGAACAAATTCTTGCTCATCAATCGATCAGTAAAAAGGAGGCGAACGAGAAAGCCATCGAGATGTTGAAGCTTGTTGGGATTCCATCTCCTGAACAGAGAATGAAAGCCTATCCGCATGAATTATCTGGTGGGATGAGGCAGAGGGCTATGATTGCGATGGCGTTATCCTGTGAACCAAGGTTACTGATTGCGGATGAACCAACAACAGCCCTCGATGTAACGATACAGGCACAAATATTGGACCTTTTATCCATGGTCATGAAAAAAATGGATATGTCGTTGATTTTGATTACACACGATTTAGGAGTGGTCGCCAATTATTGTGAAAAAGTGATTGTGATGTACGCCGGAAAGGTAATGGAAGAAGCGACTAAGGATCAATTATTTGCTGAACCGCTTCACCCGTATACCAAAGGCCTTCTTCAATCGGTTATGTCCATTGAAGAACAAAGTGAACGGATTTATTCGATTCCAGGCCGGGTTCCATTACCGGATGAGCAGGTAAAAGGCTGTGTGTTTCACGATCGCTGTACATACGCGATCCATCAATGTTCTAGCCAAGAACCACCGCTGATGAGCTTAGAAGATGGACGGAAGGTCAGTTGTTTCCGCCATAAAGAAATCCTGGAAGGGGGAGGCGTGTAATGTCGACAGTTGTAGCTGAAAAAGAGCCTTTAATGGAAATTAGTCATCTTAAAAAATACTTTCCTATTAAACAAGGATTATTTAATCGCATCAAGGGTCAGGCACCTCCGGTTGTGAAGGCCGTAGATGATGTGAACTTTACCATTTATAAAGGAGAGACTCTGGCACTTGTTGGGGAGTCCGGCTGTGGAAAAAGTACAACAGGGCGCTCCTTATTGCGGTTAATTGAACCAACCGATGGCAAAGTGCTTTTTGAAGGGAAAAATATTCTTGAACATTCAAGTCAGGAACTAAAGAAAGCCAGAAGGGAGATGCAAATTGTCTTTCAAGATCCTTATGCTTCCCTTCATCCTCGGATGACAGTGGCTGAAATCATCGCTGAACCCCTCCATATACATAAGGTTGGGACAATGGCGGAACGGGGGAAAAGAGTCGAGAGTTTAATGGAAACCGTGGGTCTTTCTTCCAGAATGAAGAATCGGTATCCACATGAATTTTCAGGCGGACAAAGGCAGCGAATAGGCATCGCCAAGGCCCTGGCACTTAATCCGAAGCTTGTCATTTGTGATGAGCCAGTATCTGCTCTTGATGTATCCGTCCAAGCACAGGTCATTAACTTGTTTAAAGACCTCCAGAAGGAATTCCATTTAACGTACTTATTTATTTCTCACGATCTAAGTGTTGTAAAGCACATTTCTGATCGTGTGGGCGTCATGTATCTAGGGAAGTTGGTAGAAATCGCTAAAACAGAGGATCTTTTTAATCGGCCTAAACATCCTTATACCAAAGCGCTATTATCGGCAAGACCTATGATTCATGATAAGGATCAAATGGAGCGGATTGTACTTGAAGGGGAGCTGCCAACCCCTCTGAATCCCCCAAGTGGCTGCCGTTTCCATACACGTTGTCCTTTTAAAACGGAAAGATGTGTGGTTGAGGAGCCTAACATTAAAGATATGGGAGACGGTCATCAACTTGCTTGTCATTTAATATAAGAAGAGAATTTTTTTAGGTTAATAGTGCACTTTCAGGAGGTCTAAAGGTATATATCGGCGGTTCTTTAACGGATATCGGTCATTTCAAACGGAATATCAGCGATTTCGGCAAAAAGCAGGCTTAATAAGAAAGGATCAACTATGACCAGAAAGTCGTTTTATTTATTATCTTTCATTATGTTGCTATCAATGACAGGGTATGGTGTCGTTCTTCCAGCGTTGCCATATTTGGCCGACAACTTAGGCCTGAGTTCCTTTCAAATGGGAAGTTTGATTACTGGCTGGGCGTTAACTCAATTCCTTGTGGTACCGTTTTGGGGGAGGCTTATTGACCGCATCGGCCGAAAACCTGTATTGCTGATTGGTTTGTTTGGATTTGGGATTGCCTTTTTATTGATGGTTTTTGCTGAATCTTACGGGCAGCTCCTTGTTATTCGGATCATTGGTGCGATGTTGTCGAGCGGAACACAGCCTGCTGCTCTGGCACTGGTAATTGATTCAAATGAAAAGGAAAAAAGGAGCAAGGCCCTTGCCAATATGGGAGCTGCTAATGCCCTTGGTTTCCTTTGCGGTCCAACCGTAGGCGGGATTTTTTCCCCGATGGGATTGCATGCGCCCTTTATTGCAGCCGGAATACTTAGTCTGAGTACCATTCCATTTGTACATTTTCTCTTGAGTGAGCCGGAGCAGAAGAATCAAAAGCTAAAGGAGGTTTCCTTTAAGGATACGTTAAAGCATATGGTGAAGCCGGGCTATCGTAATCTGCTGCTGATTACCTTTGGTTTAGCCGTTTCAACTTCTAGTTTGTTTGGGGTCTTAGGCTACTTTATGATTGACCGATTTCAATCCTCTGCCAGCGAAACAGGGCTTGCCTTTAGTGCTCAATCACTGTCATCTGTCGTTATTCAAATGTTATTCATGGGTTTCATTCTATCGAAACTTCATGAAGTGTCTATTACGAAAATAGGGTTACTAATAGAGATTATCGGGTTTGCCTGTATCGCATTTTCTGTTACCACTTGGATGGTTTTCGCGGGCTGTTTATTGGTTGGGGCAGGGCAGGCCATCGCAAGACCAACGATTATCTCGCTAATATCAAAGTTGGAATCTGTTGGGCAAGGGACGGTGATGGGATTTCAGCAATCCATGGATAGCCTTGGAAGAAGTGTTGGACCGCTTTTTGCCGGCTGGATCTTCATGTTCCACCCTTCAGCACCGTTTGTTTTTTCATCCTGTATTTGCTTGGTCCTCTTTGTGTTTATCGTACTCAATCTCAAAAAAGAAAGTCATTCTTATATACGAGAAAAGGAGACGGGAAATGAATATCTTGCTAAACAATAAGATCGTTCCAAGAGAGTGCTTTACAGTAGACTTAGAGGATCGAGGCTTTCAATTTGGCGATGGGATCTACGAGGTTATTCGAATCTATGATGGAGTCTTCTTCGAATGGGAGGCACATCTTGAAAGGTTAGTACGGAGTGCCAAAGAACTGATGCTCCCATTGCCGGCAGCCATTAATACACTCTATCAAAATCTTCAGCTGCTTGTGAAAGACAGTAAAGTTACCAATGGTACTGTCTATATCCAAGTGACCCGCGGTACAGCTCCCAGGTTCCATGCATTTCCGAAAAAAACGGAGCCAACGTTAGTGGCGTATGTACGCGAAATGGAGCGGCCGCTCGGACAAATGAGAAGCGGAATAAAAGTCGTTACTGCTGAGGATATCCGTTGGTTAAGAGTAGATATCAAGAGTCTTAATTTACTAGGCAATGTTTTGGCCAAACAAAAAGCGGTTGAACAGGGCGGAGCGGAAGCGATACTAATCCGGGACGGGATTGTGACAGAAGGAAGCAGTTCGAATCTGTTTGCAATCAAAGGCAAGCAATGCTTTACACACCCAGCCAATCACTTGATTTTAAATGGAATCACTCGTCAAGTGGTGCTTCGTTTGCTGAAAAATACCGATTTAATTTTACAAGAAACTCCATTTACTTTGGATGAATTATTGGAAATGGATGAGGTGTTCATAACAAATACGGGCCAGGAAATATGCCCTGTTATTCAAGTTGACGAGTATAAAATTGGTAAAGAAACACCTGGAGTCTATACTCGACTGTTACAATCCGCCTTTGAAGCATTGTTAGGTTCTGTAATCTCTATCTAAAAGGTAGATTGACTTAAATAAGTATTTGAAATCGACAACTTACTTTTAGGAGGTATTATTTTGACAACCTTAAAAGAATTTACCTATTCAAAACGATTTCCCAATCTACCTTTAATCGCGGCTGCGTTTGCGGATCAGCACCCTGACTTAATTCCCCTCGCTTTTGGTTTGCCTGCGAAAGAATCTTTTAATCTATCGCTTATGGAGGAGTCTTCTGTTGTGGCCATCCAAAAAGGGGGAGTAAAACCGCTTGAATATGGAGGCGGAAATGGTCCTAAGATGGTTGCCGAATGGATTAAACAAAGATCGCTGTTACGTTCGGTTCGTGCGGAGACGAATGAAATACTCGTTACGGCCGGCTCAAGTCAGGCTATTGATATCGCTACTAGGACATTAACAGACCCTGGAGACCATGTATGGGTGGAAGGGCCATCTTTTTTCGGAGCGATTCGGCAGTTTTTATTGGCGGAAACAAAGTTAACTTCATTTCCGGTCGACGAAGATGGAATAAGGGTAGATTTAGTTGAGGATAAGCTGAAGGAAGCTAGAAAAAATGGCCGTCCAATGCCAAAAGTGCTTTATGTTATGCCAAACTACCATAATCCGACAGGGGTTAGTCTTTCGCTTGAAAGAAGAAAAAAACTGGCCGAGTTGGCCTATGAATATAACTTTTATGTGCTTGAGGATGACGCCTATGTAGAGTTAAGCTTTACGGGAGAATACGTCCCTTCCATTTATTCTTTTGGACCCGAACGTGTGATTTATTTAAGTACCTTTTCTAAAATAGTTGCCCCAGGTATCCGAATGGGCTGGGCTGTTGCGAGCGAACCGTTAATTAATAAAATGCGGATGTTAAAATCGGACGGTTCGACGAGTGTGTATGTTCAAGAAATCGTTTCGCAATTTTTAAAAACGATTGATTTTGATCAGCATGTAGATTTCCTGAATTCTATCTATCGTTCAAGGATGGAAGCCATGGTGGTGGCGATCGAGGAAGCATTTGATAGAGACGTCTCTTATATTGTGCCAGAAGGGGGATTTTTCCTATGGTTAACCTTTCCACAAGGTACTGATACGAGTATGTTTATGCGGCAATCACTACAAAAGGGTGTCAGCTATTTAGACGGGGCACATTTTTATTTGAATGCAGATGAAAAGAATCATATCCGCCTCGGTTTTACCTACTGCAACGAGGAAGAAATTAAACGGGGAATTGAGCGTTTGGCGGAGTCCTATCAAGAACACAAGCAAAAAAACTTCGTCTTAGAGGGGGTAAAAGAATGAAGGTAATGACCCCAAAAGTTTCACCTTCTATATATATCCGCTACAACCTTCCGGAGGTGTACCTTAAACAATTTAAGGAGATTTGCCCTAATATTGTGGTGGAACCATGGAATTTTGATGAACCCGAACCAGAGGTAACCGTCGATTTATCAGAATGTGAGATTCTTTTAACCTTAGGCATGCGAGACAACCTGAATATTCTCAAAAAGGCTAAAAACGTAAAATGGGTTCATTCCATTAGTGCTGGGTTGGATGCGATGCTCACCGATGTGGTGAAAAACAGTGACGTCATCATTACCAATGCTAAAGGATGTACCTCTGTTCCAATCGCAGAACATACAATTGCTTTAATTTCAGCATTTGCTAGGGATATACCGACGATGGTAAAAAAACAAAGAACGCAGGAATGGTGCAAAATGCTGCCAGTTAGAACTCTCGCAGGCTCTACAGTGGGGATTATTGGCTACGGGGAAATCGGCTATGAAATTGCCAAACGTTGTAAAGGTTTAGAAATGAAGGTGATTGGCTGCCGCAGAAACCCTGATAAGAAAAACAAGAAACATGAACCAGCAGATGTAGTGATCGGTATGGACCAAGTAGATGAAGTGCTCGCGAAATCAGATTATGTCGTAGTGGCCCTCCCTTCCACAAAAGATACCATCCATTTTATGAATAAAGAGCGTTTTAGCAAAATGAAAAAAGATAGTTACTTGATCAATGTCGGACGTGGGAATACAGTTGCCGAAAAGGATTTAGTCGATTGCCTGAGAAACGGCAAAATCGCTGGGGCAGGGCTTGATGTGTTTGAGGTCGAGCCGTTACCGAAAGATCATCCGTTTTGGTATATGGACAATGTGATTGTCTCACCGCATAATGCCTATAACTCGAGTAATCATTCAGAACGGGTTATGAAGTTGATTTTAGAAAACCTTACGCGTTTCTATAAGGGGATCCCACTTCTTAACGTCGTTGATAAAAAATTAGGTTACTAAGATAGTTTTTTCTGAACAATAGTATGAGATCAAAGTGCCAGGTTCAAAGTGGAACCTGGTATTTTTAATATATTAAAGAATTTTCAAATAATTATTAACTAATAAGTATTTTTCATGTATAATGTTTCAAACAAGATTGTGAGGTTTAAGATATGAATGCATTTATTAAAGAGCAAATTGAATTATTTCAAGAACAAAATAAAAATCGTGGACGTCTTCTCGTTAGTTGTCCGGACCAACCAGGAATTGTTTCGGCGATATCAAAGTTTTTATTCTCCTATAACGCCAATATTATCGAATCCAGTCAGTATTCTACCAATCCTGAGGGAGGCATCTTTTTCATTCGGATTGAATTTGAATGCCCTGGACTAAAGGATAAAGCAAAAGAAATGGATACACAGTTTTCTGATATTGCTGAGGATTTTTCAATGGAATGGAATTTTACGCATGTTTACAATCTTAAGAAAGCTGCCATCTTTGTCTCTAAAGAACTACACTGCTTGCTCGAACTTTTATGGGAATGGCAAAGCGGAGATTTAATGGCTGATATTGCCCTTGTCATCAGTAACCATGAAAACGCGAGAGAGGTTGTTGAAGGACTTAATATTCCGTTTTACTATATTCCGGCCAATAAGGATATTCGTCAACAAGCAGAAGCCGAGCAGCTTAAGCTTTTAAAAGAGTATGATGTTGATTTCATCGTATTGGCACGTTATATGCAGATTTTAACGCCGAATTTTATTAAGGAAAATCCTAATAAAATTATTAATATTCACCATTCGTTTTTACCTGCCTTTGTGGGGGCAAGACCGTATGAACGTGCCTTTGACCGCGGGGTGAAATTAATCGGTGCGACTTCACATTATGTGACCAATGATCTTGATGAAGGGCCGATTATCGAACAGGATATTAGCAGGGTAGGTCATCATGATAATGTGGATAGTCTTAAAAAGATTGGACGGAGAATTGAACGAAGCGTGTTGGCTCGTGCAGTAAAATGGCATATCCAGGACCGAATTATCGTTCATCAGAATAAGACGATCGTTTTCTAATAGAGCAAAAGAACAGGCACTATTCATAAGTGCCTGTTTTTATGTACTCAAATTCTTTTTATTTAAAAATTGTCACATTATTTTAACAATTCCTATAATTGAGATATTGAATTTTCATTTAATACTTTATATATTTAAGTTAATATTAGCATTCTATCTAATCAAGTTTACCAAACTATTTTTGATGATTATCGTAACTTATTTTTTGAAACTTTTTGAAGAATATCAAAGGGAGGAATTGTTATGATTGCGTTGGAAAATGTTTGTATTTATTGTGGAGAACCACTTTCTGTATGGGAAAGAACCAGATGTTACTGTTGGAACTGTAATGAATTAACGACAGCTGAAGCTTTCAACGAAGATACTGACGATTATTGGATCAACATTATCTTTCAAGAGCCTTAATCACCAGTATCAATAGCCGTAAATCAGGATTCTGATTCGGCTTTTTTCTTTTTAAGATTTAATTAAGATAGTCATACTATACTCTTACTTGTTAGGCATTTAGAATTTCAATGCCAGTCAACCTCAAATTTGAATAGAAGAGAGGGGATACTATGAGTAAGAGATTAGATTGGTTAGATATTGGGAAGGGATTAGGAATGCTGCTAGTCATGTTAGGGCATGCAGATATCCCAACTCCACTTAAAACGTATATCTATACATTTCATATGCCGTTATTCTTTTTCCTATCAGGATATTTATATAATAAAGATAAGTTTCCGAGCCTAAAAGTGTTTTTAACAAAAAGGACAAAGTCACTAATACTCCCGTACTTGTCTTTTTCATTTGTGGCATACCTTTGGTTTTTACTATTAAATTATTTTGGACTGGTCAATTATAAAAACAATCTATTAACCCCGTTATTGGGTTCTGTCATAGCTGAAAGAAAATCGATCTGGACCGTTCATACCGGTGCTTTATGGTTTGTAGCCTGTTTATTCTGTACGGAATTACTTTTTTATTTTATTGCAAAAATAGGACGGACGAAAAAGGCAATCGGATTCTTTTTACTAGTCATCTCGGTTGTTGGATGTTTTTATAACAAGATGGTTGGACAACCGCTGCCTTGGAATATAGACGTGGCCATGATTAGCGTTGGTTTTTATGGAGCAGGTTATTTATTCAAAGAATATAATAAGAATTTGGAACGGTTTAATCATCTAAAATCTCTTGTCCTTTTATTGATCGTTAATCTCTTCACAGGTTACCTAAATTATGTACTTACAGGAGAAAGAGTAGATTTTTATAATAGCAGCCTAGGAAATATTGTTCTTTTCTATCTATCAGCATTTTCTGGAATTGGAGCCTTTGTTATTTTAATTAAACATATGAAGAAAAATAAGGTTCTCCAGTATATTGGAAAGAATTCATTCATCTATTTAGCTTTCCACCAAAAAATCGTGTTCTTTGTCTTTAGTTTACTGATTCAAAAATCTATTTTTAATTTTGAAAGCATAATCAATCATCCCATAGTAGAAGGGGTCCTATACACACTTATAACGGTCGTTATTTTGATACCCGCCGTTTATACCATTAATCATTACTTTCCGTTTATGTTGGGAAAAACAACAAGAAAGAGTATGAGAGAAGTTTCATTGAATGCATATTAATTTAACAATTTGTTCATAATTTGGTCATAATTCATGGGCATCCTACCATCTGTAAAACTAAAACCAATTTTTAGGAGGAAGTTACAAGATGAGAAAGATGCTGATGAATTATTTTTTTAACTTTGCATTACTGATTGGAGTTTTTGGACCAATTCAAGCGTTTGCAGCTGCACAGCCAAATGAACAAAATCAATCCTCAGAGGTCCATGGCTATGGTCATGGTCACTTCAGACAAAATCCTGAATTTATTAAAAAACAGGCGGAATCGCTGGGAATTAAAACAGATGGTAAAGATACAGAGACGCTTGCAAAAGAAGTTAGGGAAGCCATGATTAAAAAGAGAGCGGAGGAACTTGGGATTAGTACGAAAGGGAAAGAGATTGATTCACTAGCGAAAGAGGTCTTTGAAACTACCATGAAAAATGAGGCCAAAAAGTTGGGGATTTCAACAGAAGGAAAAGACCTTCGTGATGTAGCTCGAGAGATTCATGAGACCCAAATAAAAAAAGAGGCGAAAGAGCTGGGAATTTCGACGGATGGGAAGGACCTCCGTGATATAGCCAGAGAAGTCCGTGAGACCCAAATAAAAAAAGATGCTAAAGAACTAGGGATTTCAACTGACAATAAAGATTTTCATCAAATAGCCCATGAAGTCCGTGATAAAAAAATCTTCCAAGCAGCAGAAAAGTTGGGAATAGATACAAAAAATAAGTCTGCGGACGAGCTTTTCAATGAAATCATGACTAAACATGCAGATAAGGTAAAGGAGTTAGATTTCTTTCCTCATAAAGGACGCGGAATGCACTTTTTCTTTAAAGGACCAAAAACAGAATAACACCAGTAAGAAAATCCAAATATAGAGGCTTGTCATTTTGGGAGACAGCCTCTCTTTTGTACGAAAAACATTGATGAAAATTGTGTTTTATTCAAAATTTATTATAGAATTAAGGGACAAACTGGAAGTTAACGTCTTAGATAAGATTAATTATAAAATCGGAGGTAATCATGGGAAGATTAATACATTTCGAAATTCATGTGAATGATATGGATCGGGCAAAAAAGTTTTATGGGGAAGTATTCGGCTGGTCTTTTCAAGATTGGAGTGATTATGCAGGAATGCCTTATTTTGGAGCAGTTACTGGTAATGAAGATGAGCCTGGTATCAATGGTGCTTTAATGCAGCGTCAAAGTGCTCCGCCAGAAACAAATCAACCTTTAAATGCATATTCTTGTACAATGGGTGTGGAAAATTATGATTTAACGGAAGCAAAAATTATTAAAAATGGCGGCAAGGTGGCATTGGCCAAATACGCTCTGCCTGGAATGGCGTGGCAAGGATACTATCAGGATACAGAGGGCAATATTTTCGGAATTCATCAACCTGATGTGAATGCAAAATAGAATCCATGATTAATAATATGAAATCACAAGAGGCGGCAGAAATGCTTGAAAATGTCCGCAATATCTGTCTTGCACTACCCGAGGCTGTTGAACTTATCGACGGTTTTGGGCATCATACTTTTAAAATCAATAGAAAATCCTTCGTAATATCAGGTGAAAGCGAGACAGGATTCAGCTTGTCGTTTAAGTCAGATCGGGAAACTCAAGAATTATTGCTTCAGAAAGAGTATTTTTTAAAAACTCCGTATATAGGACATCACGGCTGGGTGTCCATTCAAAATCCGGCTAAGGAAAATTGGGATGAATTAACCGATCTAATTCAAGAAGCCTATTTACGTGCAGCACCAAAGCGTTTGGTTAAGAAATGGAATGAGGAGTTTATCAATGGAAGAAAGGTGGAATAATCTGCCTTTTTTTATTTAAAGAAAAGAGAGTATAATGAAGGTGATCTTTTCTATAACCAATCAAGTTTCGTATCTATTAATGTTTATTAATATTAAGATAGTTTAATTTATTACAAGAAACTAGGTGTATTTTTTAGGACTTGTGGACTGAAATTCTCACTTTTTACTATATTTTAATACAATTTATAATTATAATATAATAGTAGATATTTTAATTTTATAAATAATTGTAATAGATTTATTATTGAGACAGAAAGGTGTTTGATTAGGTCATCCCTATGTTTGTGTGAGACCTACATCTATTCTGCAAATTTTAGGGGAAAAGGTTGGTAAAAATGAGCAACAGTGAAACTAAAACAGACGTCATTTTAATTGGTGCCGGAATCATGAGTGCGACGTTAGGGACACTCTTGAAGGAATTAGTACCGGAATGGGAAATTACAGTGTTTGAGAAGCTCGAAAGCGCAGGTGAGGAAAGCTCTAACGAATGGAATAATGCGGGGACGGGGCATGCGGCACTGTGCGAGCTTAACTACACAGTCGAAAAACCAGATGGATCTGTAGATATTAGTAAAGCGATAACAATTAATGAACAGTTTCAGCTTTCAATGCAGTTTTGGTCTTATCTTGTAAACAGCAAGCTGATAGATAATCCACAGGATTTTATCATGCCATTACCTCATATGAGCTTAGTACAAGGTGAACAAAATATAACGTTTTTAAAGAAGCGTTTTGAAGCATTGTCAAACAATCCACTATTTCAAGGGATGGAATTTTCCGATGACTCGGAAAAATTGATGGAATGGATTCCACTTATCATGGAAGGCCGTAAATGGAATGAACCAATAGCGGCAACAAAAATAGACTCTGGAACGGATGTCAACTTTGGTGCTTTAACGCGCATGTTGTTTGACCACTTAAAGAGTAAAAACGTCGAGCTAAACTACAAGCATAGTGTTGAGGATGTAAAACGAACAAGCGACGGCTCGTGGGAAGTAAAAGTACGGAATCTAGATAGTGGTACGGTCGAACGCCATACTGCAAAATTCGTCTTCATCGGAGGCGGAGGAGGAAGCTTACATTTACTACAAAAATCCGGTATTCCTGAAGGAAAACATATTGGCGGATTTCCGGTAAGCGGTCTATTTATGGTATGTAATAATCCGGATGTGATAGAGCAGCATAATGCAAAAGTATATGGCAAAGCTAAGGTTGGTGCTCCGCCAATGTCTGTTCCACATCTTGACACAAGATTTATCGACAATAAAAAATCGCTGCTATTTGGACCATTTGCCGGCTTCTCACCTAAGTTCTTAAAAAATGGTTCCATGTTGGATTTAGTAACTTCCGTAAAACCAGATAATCTCGTAACTATGTTGGCGGCAGGTGCAAAAAATATGTCATTGACTAAATACTTGATTGAGCAAGTGATGTTATCGAAAGAACAGCGCATGGAAGAGTTACGTGAATTTATCCCCTACGCAAAAAGTGAGGAATGGGATTTAGTAGTAGCGGGCCAACGTGTGCAAGTGATTAAAGATACGGAAGCGGGCGGAAAAGGTACACTTCAATTTGGTACGGAAGTGATAACTGCAGCTGATGGCTCAATCGCAGCCTTACTAGGTGCTTCTCCTGGTGCTTCTACTGCTGTTCACGTTATGTTAGAGGTATTCAAAAGATGCTTCCCGCAATTTATCAAAGAGTGGGAACCGAAAATTAAGGAAATGATTCCTTCTTATGGTTTGTCACTAATGGAAAACCCAGAGCTTCTGGAGGAAATTCATACTTCAACAGCACAAACGCTTGGTCTACGCGAAAAAGAGCTGGTTTTTAGTTAATTTGTTGGTGTAGTAACCAAGGTATTAGTTGGAAAAACAAGTATATAAAATTTTTTAAGGAATTGAGTAATAATTGAATATGGATGGTAACAAAACACAGAACCTTTGATCTAGCTTTGGATTGAAGGTTCTTTTTTTAAAATTAGCAGAATGATAAAATAGAGCGAGTTAAAATATTTTAAATTTAAGTTAAAGGAAGTAACAAATGGATTGGAAACCTGATCGAATATCAAAAACACCGATTTACAAGCAACTTGCTATATATATCGAGAACGGAATTGCTGATGGGACTTTTCCTCCTGATAAACCTTTACCCTCGGAAAGAGGTTTGGCAAAAGAACTTGGAATCAATAGGAGTACGGTTATTGCTGCATATGACGATTTGGAATCAAATGGGCTCATTAATCGGAATAGAGGCAGCGGAACAACCATCAGTAAAGACATTTGGGGAATTACAAAGAAACGGATACCAAGTTGGAATAGGTATATTGAGGCCGGCTCCTTTTTGCCTAACTTGCCTGTAACACAAAGAATTCATAAAGAAATGGCAGAGCATAAACTCATCAATCTAGCCAGTGGGGAATTGTCTCAGGATTTATTTCCATTGACCTCACTTAGAGAAATTACATCGAATAGGTCTTTTATTGGATCGTTAGGGTATGACCATCCGCAAGGAAATGCGATTCTCCGGGAAACACTTACCAAACATGTTAAACAGTTTCGTGAAATAGAAACGGACTCATCTTCGATTTTAGTAACATCAGGGGCACAGCAGGCATTGCATCTTGTCGTTCAATGTTTGTTAAAACCAGGAGACTCAGTGGCAATTGAAAATCCTTCCTATCATTACAATCTGCCAGTTTTTAAATCTGCAGGAATTAAAACTTATTTTTTACAAGTGGATAAGGACGGAATAAACCCAGAGGAAATTACCGCTTTATATAAAAAACATAGAATTAAAATGATTTTTTTGAGTCCTATTTTTCAAAATCCTACTGGTACTCTATTGGACTTGGACAAGCGGAAAAAGGTACTTGAAATATCATCTGAATATGGCATTCCTATAGTGGAAGACGATCCGTACAGTTTAACATCTTTTAGCGGAGAAAAGATGAAGACGCTTAAATCACTGGATCATAATGGGAATGTTTTATATATTAGCTCATTAACAAAAATAGTGGCTTCCGGATTAAGGATAGGCTGGATTATAGGACCCAGAGCGGTGATTGAAAGGTTATCAGATGCAAAGCAGCAAGTTGATTTTGGACACGCCAGTTATAGTCAATGGATTGCTAATGACTTTTTAGAATCACGTGATTTTACATCACATATCAAGAATTTGGCTAAACAGTTAGAAAGCAGAAGAGATCAAATTGTTGTTAGTCTTCAGACCTTTTTAAAGGAAGAGGTTGATTTTACGATTCCTAATGGCGGCATTCATATTTGGTGCAGGTTAAAAAAAGCGGTGAATGAAATTCAATTATTAGAAGAGTCCATTAAAAGGGGCGTAATTTTTGTCCCGGGTTCTACAATGGGTTCTGAGAAGGGATTTGTACGATTTACCTTTTCTAGGGAGAATGAAGAAAATATTCATGAAGGAATCAAAAGATTTGCAGATGCCCGTTATGCTATAAAAAAATTAAGTTAAAAGGATAGCTGCTATAGGGCAGCTATCCTTTTCTATTAAAACGTTTGAATGATTTTCCTTGCTGAATCTATCCCATTTTGGATACAGTCTGGGATACCGACTCCGTAATAGGAACAACCGGCCAGGATAATTCCTGGATAATCGGCTGCCATTTTGCTTTCAAGCGTCTCTACACTTTTAGGATGGGAAATTAAATAATTGGGCATTTGATCGGGCCATTTCGTGACCTCACTCGCAACTGGGTTGGCGCTAATCCCAAGACTTTTGTGAATATCGCCAAGTGCAATCTCAAGCAGTTCCTCATTTTCCATTTTCTCTAACGAAGCGTAGGAAGGATGGCTGTTTTTATAAAAGAGTCTAACAAGCAGGTTGCCAGATTTTGAAGTATGCTCCCATTTCCGGCTTGTCCAAGTACAGGCGTTGCAGGACAACTCATCTGTATTTGCAGTAATAAACCCCGTTCCATCTGCGGGAAGTACGCTGTCAGGCACGTCAAAGCCCACATAAACACTAATTAGTGAACTATTTTTAAATCTTGAAAATTCGTTTTTAAGGTCCGGATCATCGATTAAGTTTTCGGCAGCTATATTCGGAATACTAAGTACTACGAAATCTGCTTCGATGATTTCCTGATTGTTAAGAAACACTTGATATCGACTGTTGTTTTTTTCAATTTTGGTCACTTTTGTATTTTTTAAGATTTCAGCATCAGCAAGCTTTTCTTCCAACGCATTAATCACTGAGCCTAAGCCATTTTGAAAGGAGAGAAACTTTCTTTCTCCGCCTTTGAATTTCTGTTTATTCGCTTCAAGCCCTTTTATGATGCTTCCATATTGTTCCTTATAATCGATCAAATATGGAAGGGTTGATGCCAATGTTAAGTCACTGAGTTTCCCAGAATAGACGCCGGAAAGGACAGGGGCAATTTGTTTTTCCACCAATTCCGTCCCAAGAAAATGCTCAAGAAAGGAACCGATGGAATCGTTTCTGGTGAACGTTTCATTTTTTGTATAAAAATCCTGCAGTGCCGCCACTTTTCCTTCTGCAGACACGAGTGTACTCTTCGCCAACGATTCAATGCTTGCAGGGATTCCGAAGACAGCATCCTCCGGGATCAGTTTCAATTCACCATCTGTGTAGATAAAGGAACGGCCAGTTGCATTGTAAACAACTTCCTTTTCTAAACTAAGTTCTTCGAATAATGTCATTTCTTCCATTTTACGGGCAACAATCGAATCCGCTCCACTTTCCATGACAAATTCATCTTGAATTATGGTTTGAATTTTCCCTCCGAGTTGATTGGATGCTTCTGCCAGAACCAGCCTGACGTCTATTCCATTGGAATTCTTCCATTTTTGTAACTCATACAGGGCAGATAATCCTGTAATACCGCCACCAATCACTAAAACTGTTTTCAATCTTGCCACCTCTTATGTAATCTCATACTTTGTACCTTCTAGTGTACCATACCAGGGAAGTTGAAAGCATATAGTAAATAAACAGCAAAAAGGCTAGGAAGCCGATATGATGATTTACTATAAAATTTAGGTATAAAAAAAGGCTCAGTAAACTGTACTGAGCCCTAAATTCTTTCATTTTTACAAAAGGAATTGAACTGGTTCATACCATCTTCGGTCTTTCGATTAAATAGAGAACTTTTGAAGACTTTCGGACATGAGACTATACGCAACCAATTTCTTTTTAAACTGCTTTACTACATCAACGCGATCTTTGTATCGGTACACAAATAACTTCACATCTTTTTTGCCTCTTTTAGTTTCAATCACAATAGGACTGTCACTGTTCTCACGATTTAAATATAATTCCTCGGTGCCTGGAAATATATAGTGTTTCTTTAGAAATATTGCTTCGTTAAAGTCATTAATCACCTTCGTTTTATCTTCACCTTCGAGACGTCTTCCGTCAATGCTCAAGGTGATATTCTCGTCACCAAGTTTTGAATGGGTTTCGAATTTCCTGATTAACCATTCTACCGGACCGGTTGGGAGGCAGGTAATTAATATTTTTAATAGACTAATGAGGATTATTGAAATAATTGTCCATGTCATATCTAATCATCTCCGTTTAACATCATAACATATTATTAAATTATTATTCACTAGGTTAACCAAATGTAGATTCCTAGAGAAATTAATGCTAGAAAAATGATGACAACATATATTAAAGTTAAGTTCATCGTATTTCTTTTTGTGGAACTGCTGTAGTTTTCATCTGACTTTCCAGTTAATAGTATAGTAGAAACTACAGCGAAAATTAAAATAAGCGTAACTAAAGCAAGCATTATATTCATGATACACCTCGATACAGTAAATTTATCAAATCCATATAGTTTATAATAATAATAACGCAACTCCATTCTTAAATAACCATCCAATTAACCTAAAATTATACCATCCACTTTGAAGGTTTTTGTTAGGAGGTTGGGTGGACTATATCTTTTTTACGTTTGAATAGGTTATTCAGATTCCTGATTTGATTTTATGTGAATCAATTCACATAATGTTCAAAAATAGGTCGGTCATAGGACTATTTTATCATGTATATTAACACTATATTCATATTGTTTATGTTATCAAGGGGGGATTTACTGATGAAAAAAATATTTCAGATTTTATTAATGTTAGGCCTTATTATGACTCCTTTTTTTGCCGAAGCTCATGTGAAATGGTTCACGAACGTTGAGCCGCATAAGGAGTCAATTGAACATATCGTATCACCGGCGTTTATATTTTTAGCCATAGTGGCAGCCGTTGTGTTAGCTTCTTTGACGTTAATTATTCCGAAAATGGCTGACTGGGGACCAATGAAAAAGTGGGAAGACCGTCTCTCTAGTTTAAGAAAGTATTCTCGTTATATACTAAAATATGGAACCGCCGTAGCACTGATCATCCAGATGGTTAATGGAACATTATTTGCTCCTGAGTTTCATATTCATAACACTTTAGCTGTCGTCTTAACATGGATTACGATTGGACTTTTATTAATCCCTCACCATATCTCGACTAAAATGGGTGCAACTTTATTATTAGGATTATTTATTTATGTAACTATTGACCATGGCATTTTCTATATGTTAGACTACGGCTTCTATGTTGCTATCATTGGTGTTTTATTGGTAGGAAATACAAAGCTGGAAAAAGTAGGTTTTCCGTTTTTATATTTAGGAACTGGTTTATCGCTAAGCTGGGTAGCGGTTGAAAAATGGGTTTACCCAGATATGGCCTTAGATATTGTCATTCACCACCATGTACCTACGTTTGGTTTTGCACCAGATCTATTTGTGGTGATGGCTGCGTTTATAGAATTTGTCGTAGGTTATTTATTAGTTGTCGGTATTTTAAATAGAGTATTAGGATTTGTTGTAACAGGTATTTTTATCTCTACCACCATGTTATTCGGTATGACTGAAGTGATTGGTCATTTTATGATTCATATTGTGTTATTAATCTTTATCATTGAAGGTGTATCTTTCTATAACCCGCCAATTAAAATGCACAAAACAAAAATTGATCAGTTTATCTTTGTTTTCTTGAATTTTATATTTGTCCTTGCGACTTTTTTATTGATTTATTATCGATTCGCTTAAATCATTATTTACTAAAACAATCCACCGATGAATTACGGTGGATTGTTGATGTGTTTTAGATTTAGAACGGATATAGATAATAGGTAACCATACCAATGATGATGCCTGTGATGGCTCCACCAAAAACCTCTATTGGCTGGTGACCTAATAATTCTTTTAACTTCTCTCGAGACTCGGGCATTTTTATATTCGGGTTTTTTAATGCTTCGATTAGTTTATTGAAATCAACTAAAAGCGTGTTTAAAATTTCGGCATGGTAGCCTGCATGTCTGCGAACACCAGTCGCATCATGCATAACAATCGCAGACACAACAACACAAATCGCAAATTCATTTGATTTGAATCCAGAAATTAATCCAATTGCTGTCGTTAGGGAAATTATGGTAGATGTATGGGAGCTCGGCATTCCGCCGGTGCTAAACATCAAATTCCATTTCCATTCCCTTGTTGAAATAAAATGAATCGGTATTTTTACAAATTGCGCAATCAGCATCCCTAAAAGTGCAGCCAAAATGGGACAGGATAAAAACATAAATGATCCTCCTTATCCTCCAATTAAATTTATTACAAGCCCCTTTCACATTCCATACAGAGAAGTGAGCTTACGTATCCACTTATTTTATTACCCTTCATTTTATTAATATAGACCATTTAAAACAAGAAGTGGTATTTTTTTTGAAAAATATGACTTTTAATCATGGTGTTTATGCCATTTGAAATCAAATAATAATTATCTGAAGGACTTCATATAGATAAGAGCAGTGTTTTATTCTTTGGATTTGTTTTTAGTTTTACAAACACAGATATTATAAGATGCCAAAAAAAAACCCCTTATCTCTTCCATAATTAGTGCTATAATAGTCCATATTAATTTGACTATTAT
Organism: Bacillus sp. AFS037270; assembly: GCF_002585305.1. The sequence goes on from NZ_NUNF01000032.1 coordinate 130,211, forward strand.
GATTGATTACATAACAAATCGAAAAGAAGTGTAACGGTATGAATAAACTTGCAGTGAGAATAAAACCTAGAACTGTTTTTTTGTTGGATAAGTATTTTACTGGAGAATCGATTGATTACAAGAAATTATTTGCGATCATAATGCCTATTTTTGTTGACCAGGCATTCTTGATCATTATGAGTCTGTTAAATACAGCCATGATTAGCTCTGCAGGGGTTGCTGCGGTTAGTGCTGTGAGTATGGTAGATTCATTGAATATCTTCTTAGTTAACGTCTTTATTGCGGTCGCAACAGGAGGTACCGTAATGGTTGCCCAATACAAGGGCAGTGGAAGTGCGGAGATGGTGTCCAAAACAGCCACACAGGCTATAACAGCCGTTACTTTATTTTCAGTTATTCTTAGTGCATTGGTAATTAGTTTTCATACACCAACATTAAACCTTTTATTTGGTAAAGCAGAGGCAGATGTCTTTCATAATGCCCGAATTTATTTAATCGGCAGTTGTCTCTCTTATCCGCTTATTGCCATATTCCAAGCTGTAACGGGGGCATTAAGAGGAGTCGGCGAGACCAAACCATGCTTGAATTTATCTTTATTAATGAATTTAACCAATACCATTCTTAATGTTTTACTCATTACCATTTTTAATATGGGCGTAGAAGGTCTTGTGATTTCCACCATTTTTGCAAGATTATTAGGTGTAGTTGCTTCTTTAATCTATATCATTAAATACAATGATACAATCCGATTTAAGTTGAAGAATGCGGTGCATATTGATGTTGCTATTTTAAAGAAAGTAATGTTTATAGGGCTTCCATTCGCGGCGGAACAGTTATTTTTCAATGGTGGTAAGCTGTTAACTCAAACATTTATTGTGCAATTAGGAACCCTTGCTTTGACGTCTTATGCCATTGGGAATTCGATTGCCTTGCTATTTCAAATAGGACCCAATTCATTAAGTATTGCCATCGTAACGGTTGTGGGACAATGTGTTGGAAGAAGGAACGTCCAGGATGCTAGGAAATTTATTATGTCCATGATTGGACTGGGCACGATTCTGTTTGTGCTGGCGGATGCCGTGTTACTACCTTTGTTTCCATTATTAATCAAACTGTTCAGTCCGCCGGCTGAGATTATCCCAACCATTTTTATACTTATTTTAATCTCTGCAGTCGGTCATCCATTGTTATGGCCAGCAAGCTTCATTATGCCCTCGGCTTTAAGGGCAGCAGGGGATTCCACTTTTACATCGATTGCATCCTTGCTATCGATGTGGCTATTGAGGGTAGTCCTAGGATATTTATTGGGGATTACTTTTGGATTTGGAATTATCGGTGTTTGGGTGGCGATGAATATTGAATGGGGGATGCGGACACTGATCTTTGTTTGGCGATTTAAAGGGAAGAAGTGGTATGCGCATAAGCTCGTGTGACGATAGGGGGATTATTTTGGAAAAAAGCTGCCTAATTTGGGTGTAAGGTTCTATTTGGGTGATTTTTATATAAATCATATAGGAAATGGCGTGTGATGGTCACACGGCATTTTCTATATTTACCAAGGGTTATTAGAGCATCTTAATGGGTTTTAAAATCATTACAATTGATATTATTTTTTAATATGGGAATTTCGAAGTGAGAAAAAGGAAGAAAAAACCATTTCCTTAATTTATAATAAAATAGGGAGGGGGTTAAATGATAAAAAGAACTTTAAAGTTATTTCTTTTTTCAACTATTTTATTAACGGCTTGTTCAGATTCTAAATTGATGAATTTTGTTGGCGAAAGTCAAAATTGGCAAGTCAATTATGAGGTAAATGTACTAGATGAAGATAGCGAAATAACAAATCTTACAATAAAATATATCGGTCAAAAAGCAACTCCTAAAGAGATAAATTATGTAGTTGAAAGTGTATCAGGAAAATCGGCAGGTAATGATTCTTTAAATAATGGAGTATTAAAAATTGGTGGACATTCCTGTAGTGGTTGTGCAGTTACTCAAGAAAACGAAAAAATAACCGCAACTATAACTTGGAACGATAAAACAGAATCCTTAATTTTAAAAAATCGTTAATAGAGAATACTGAAATTCAGCCGAATTCTTACTATCAAGTAGGAAATGACACTCCAGAAGGTGCTGATCAATGGTTGGCGTAAACTAGCATTAGTTATATTTTCAAGGAAGGAAGTGCAAAACGATGGATTTTGAAATGGTTATGCAGGAACTGGAAGCGCTCGGCAAGGAACGAATAAAAAAGACTTACTTAAGTAATGGTGCACATGAGCCGCTTTTTGGGGTGGCTACAGGCGCCATGAAGCCGATTGCAAAGAAAATCAAAAAAAATCAGCCATTAGCCGAGCAGCTTTACTCTACCGGGAACTACGATGCCATGTATTTTGCCGGCATCATTGCGGACCCAATGACAATGACTGAGGATGATTTTGAGCGTTGGATGGATGCGGCGGATTTTTATATGCTGTCCGATTTTGTGGTTGCAGTAACTTTGGCTGAAACCGATATTGCTCAAGATGTTGCTGATAAATGGATTTCAAGCGGTGAAGAACTTAGAATGTCGGCAGGCTGGAGCTGTTACTGCTGGCTTTTGGGTAATCGTCCGGACAGTGAATTTAGTGCAAGCAAGATTTCCGGTATGCTTGATCAGGTAGAAAATACGATACATAATTCTCCTGATCGAACAAAATCCTCTATGAATAATTTTATTTACACTGTTGGGATTTCCTATTTGCCGCTCCATGATAAGGCAGTTGAAACCGCAAAGGCAGTAGGACCAGTTGAGATCAGGCGGGACAAGAAAAAAAACAGTATTCTGCTTGCTTCTGAAAATATACAAAAGGAAATAGATAGAGGGAGGCTTGGTTTCAAACGCAAATATGTCAGGTGTTAGCATCGTTTGTAGTGCCACTAAACTAACTAAAACGAGAGCTCCATACCTCATTCCAAGGTTGCTTACAAGCAATGATTGGTAGATATTCAACAATCGGGTGCTTTAATGGAGTACCGATAAAGAGCCTAATTTCTTTAATTTAATAAAGAGGAATTAGGCTTTTTATATTTCCTAGCGCTATCCAAAAATATTAGGGTAGCTTGTTTTATTTTCATTATGCAACTCTCATAAATTTCTTTCCCTTTACAAAATTAATGAATAAATACCGAACAACTGGTCCCATAATTAAAAGTTGTAGAGGAAAAGCAACTATAAAATTCTTAACTACTATGGATAAGTAGTCTGTAATAACGCTTGAGCTTAGTCCGTTTTCTAGATAGGCAGTTGCTAATCCATATAGGGACATAAACAGAACCATTCCTACTACCATGCAAAATGAGATCGCTAGTAGACAATAGACTTTTTTAGATTTGTCATAAGGAAGCATGAAGGCTACTTTTTTAGCTACTGGACCAACAATAAATAGATCTAACAGCAAGGCAATGACAAATCCAATGATCCCTTCGACAACCATTTCACCTACTGGTATCTCACCAAACAATCCATTTAGTAATAAATTATAAACCGTCATAACCAAAACCATTCCAAAACACATCATTGTACCAAATAAAATACTTTCTTTCCTAGTTGATGCAATACACTTCATCCTTTCCATTTTATCTTTCGTATTATAGCGGTAGTGTTTATTTTCTCGTAAGTGAAAATATTGTGAACATTGCTTCGTATCTCGTATTTTTATTGTTGATATATTTATTATTTATGTAATAATTAAGAATAATCAGCAAGTTTTGTATAACAAGGAGAGATTCATATGACTAATATCAAATCAGCCATGATAGTTGGCGGTGGTATTGGCGGGCTTGTGACCGCCTTGAAACTTCACCGCGTGGGCGTGTCAGTGCGTGTCTTTGAAAGCGTAGAAACGATTAAAGCTCTAGGTGTTGGGATTAATCTTTTACCACATGCAGTAAGAGTATTAACCGAACTAGGTTTAGCGGATGAGCTAGAAAAGATTGGCTTGCCTACAGCCGAACTTATTTATGTTAACAAATTCGGTCAAAATATTTGGCGGGAGCCGCGAGGAGTAGAAGCGGGGTACCACTGGGCGCAATATTCCATCCATCGAGGAAAGCTGCAAATGCTGTTATTAGAAGCGGTCAAAAAAGAACTTGGAGAGAAGTCGGTGTTTACTGGACACCATTTAAAATCTTTCCAAACCTTTGGTGACATAGTAGTAGCTCAGTTTGAAAATCGAAAGACGGGCGAGAGTCTTGGGACGCACCATGCAGACATCATGATCGCTGCGGATGGTATTCATTCCGTTGTGAGGAAATTTTATTATCCGGATGAAGGCTTACCTAAATTTAGCGGCCGTATACTATGGCGCGGTATTACAGAATCTACACCTTTCCTTACGGGAAAGTCGATGATTATGGCGGGCTACCAGGATCAAAAATTTGTTGCCTATCCCGTTTGCCCTGATACAGCTGCGAAAGGAAAATCGCTTGTTAACTGGATTGCGGAACTAGCTGTCGGTGACGAAATGCCTTCAAGGGCAGATTGGAATCGGAAAATTGACAAGGAGATCTTTGCACCAGCTTTTGAGTCATGGGATTTTGGCTGGCTGAATGTACCAAAGCTGATCGAAGAAACAGATGCTGTTTATGAATTCCCAATGGTTGACCGTGATCCCCTGCCGCAATGGACCTTTGGGCGGGTAACCTTATTAGGTGATGCGGCACACCCAATGTACCCAATTGGATCGAATGGTGCTTCACAAGCGATCCTTGATGCTGATGCACTGGGAGAAGCGATTTTGGAATATCGGGATGCTGAGCTAGCATTGAAGGTCTATGAAGAAACTAGGTTAGAAGCAACAGCAAATATTGTTCTATTAAATCGGAAGAATGGTCCAGAAGTGGTGATGCAAATTGTCGAAGAACGTGCCCCTCATGGTTTTAACGATTTAGAAGATGTGGTTTCCTATGAGGAATTGGAGGAAATTTCTAATCGATACAAGCAAATTGCCGGTTTTGATAAGGAAAAGTTGAATAGTAAACTAGGAGTCACATCATGATTGAGCATATTGTCTTACTAAAGTTTTCACCAAAAACGACCGAAAAACAAAAACAAGAATTAATTCGCAGGACGTTATTATTAAAATATGTGATACCTGGGATTGTAGACATTCAGCAGGGGACCAATTTGTCAAACCGGAGTCAAGGCTATGAAATGGGCTTGACGGTCCGCTTTGAAGACAAAACTTCCTTAGCAAACTATGGGCCGCATCCAGCACATCAAGAAGTTTTTAGCTACTTGAAGGAGATTGGCTTGGAAGATAGTATTATTGTTGATTTTGAAATATAGTTATATTTTTTTTTGTTATAGACTTTAATGATGTAACGCGTTTTAGCTTTTCTGTATTGGCGTTAATATGATCTTTTATGGTTTAAAAAGGGAAAGGATGAAACTCCTTTCCCATTTTGATTTATGGATTTGTCGACCATAATCCAGCGGACTTAAGGAAAACTCTTGGGTGAAGTTTTAAACCGGCTACTAACAGGTCGGCTAAGTCTTCCGGCTGAATCGCATTTTCAGGATTTCCAGAGATAAGATTAGTTTCGATTGCTAAATCGGTAGCAACAGTACTAGGTGTTAAGGCAGTAACACGGATATTATGCTTTCTTACCTCAAGAGCAAGTGATTCTGTAAGTCCCAGTACCGCAAATTTTGAAGCGCTGTAAGCACTTGTTACAGGTGCTCCTTTTTGCCCGGCAGTAGAAGAGATGTTTACGATATCTCCTGAATTCCGCTCAATCATCCCAGGCAAAACCATTCTTGTGACATTATAAACACCCATCAAGTTTACACGAATAATATTCTCCCATTCCTCGGGTGATAAATCGAGGAATCCTCCAAATTTGGCTACACCGGCATTATTAATTAGGAAATCAATGTTTCCTAAATCTGATTTAATATGTTCAACAGCATGGGTGACCGATTCTAGGTCCGATACATTGGCTGTAGCGGCTGAAATTTGTACATTATATTGTTCAAGTTCAGATGTTACTTTTTCAAGATTAGCCATGTTTAATCCGATTAAACCAAGATTAACACCTTCCTTCGCTAAGGCTATGGCCACAGCACGGCCTATACCTCTTCCTCCTCCAGTAACAAGAGCGGTCTTTCCATTAAGTGAAATCATTACAATCAATCCTTACTTTATTTTTTAGAACAACTATAAATTGAGCAATTAAGAGAGGTAATATACTTAGTAATTGATATAGTAAATAAAACAGAACCTCATCAATAAATAACTGAGGTTCTGTTAACTATTAACTTACCAAATCATTCGAGGTCTTTTTAGGTTCCATGGTTTTAACGTTTTTCCTAGAGATTTTATTTACAAAGAAAGTTATCAGGAACGAACAAACTAAACTTCCAACCATGGCAATTATAAACCCTGTTGCATTATTTGATAATAGAGGGGCCATAAAAGATGGAACATAAGCCGTACCACGGACATCAAAGAAGCCAACAAGCAAACCGCCTAAACCTGATGAAATGATTGCACCGGCAAAGATCATTTTGTTGGAAAACATAAATGGATAGGCCGCTTCAACAAAAGTACCAAAGCCCATGTTTATAGCAAAACCGGGAGCTGCTACGGCTGCCTCACCTTTGTCTCGTGGTGAAATAATATTGGCAAGTGTAATCCCAGCTGATACCATTACTAATCCAACCATATCAACTGCTCCTAAAAAGCTGTTTCCCGTCTTCTCCATTTCCAACAGGACAATTGGTAAAATCGCAGCATGATAAACACCGCCAATAATGGCTGGCCAAATTAACAGTCCTGCAATTAATCCGGCTAGTACACCATTAGTAGAAACTAAGAAATCTATTAAAGAACGAATTTCGCCGCCAAGCCATAAGGCAATCGGAGCGATGAGGAAGTAAACGGCTAAACCGGCAATCAATCCGGCGATTCCTCCTGCTGCAATATTAACCGTTGTAGCAGGAAACCTCCATTCGACGCATTTCCTAAATATGTATTGAACCAAAAGCCCGGCGAGAATACCTGCAACAATTCCGCCTATGATTCCGCCTTTAACAGATAATACCCCTGCAACAATTCCTGCCACTATCGAGACCTCGTCAAGTTCAGCCACTTGCTTAGCCGCAACAACTGCTAATATAACCGGAAGAGCGTTAATCATCAGATCAAACACTTCGCTCAGTCCGGACAATCCAGGTATCTTGCTAATCGCTAAGATTAGTGCCATCGCAATAAAACCAGGAAGAGAGGAGAGCATCATTCCGCGCAGGTTAATACGTTTATATGCTGAAGTCGATGATTGTTCTAATTGGTTATTTGTAGCTGCCTTACCGATGATTGGGCGGTAAGATAGGCCAAAATGCTTACTTAAAGATGTAATGAAAGTGACGGCTCGTGTTCGATTCGTTGTCCCAGTTGTTCCGGAAGTAGAGATGACGTTTACTCCTTTTGCTGCAATTGTTGCCATTGAGGTACCGCCAGTTCCGGTTGCAGGCAATTTTTTCTTAGCCGCTGCTTCCACAGTATGTAAATTTGCTCCGTTTGGATCTGCACTCATAAAAATTAGAGCATCGACTTCTCCGTCATTAATTTTTTCCGCTATCTCCTTATCAACTAGGGCTGCTGCCTTGTTGACCTCGGCAATGGTTCCTACTACTGTTACAGCAGGGCTCTTTGTTTGTTCATCCCAACTATATAACTCGGCCTGTGTATCATCCTTTATGTTATCCATGCTAGCTTTTGCTGCAATAAATTGTAACGATGTACAAACCATGCCAGCAGCTTCAATCTGTAAGAGAAGCTCATCTAATAGTTTTGCGGGATCTTTACCCCCTAAGAAATATAGATTACCTCCACTGCTGGCGATAATAGCAACTTTCTTTTTTGTAAAAAACTCCTCCATCTTATTCAACTTCCCCCTTTGCAATTCCTAAAATTATTTGTATATATCATCCACGTAAGAGGATTTACCACAATAATACAGTAAAATTTTAATTTGTTAAAGTTTTAGAATGAATATTCTTACTATTTTAAAAGGTGAAAGAGGCTGTTAAATCAATAATCTATAAAGGAATATCAAATATCTAGTTAATACATCCTACGATTAAGTGAACTTCGATGTTAAATAATTTACATTCAAATTCAAAGTGGTATTATAGTATGTATATAATTTTTAAAGGCTTGTACTATTACTAGGTACTAATTCTCAAAATGCACAAAATTTTTAATTAACAATATGTGTGTTTTAATTTAACTGATTGGAGATTGACAACCGTGGATTTAAAATCATTAATTGCACCAGAACACTTTAATTTAGCAAGTGAAATCTCAAAGCATGTATCCGAGAAAATTGCTTTGAAATGGGTAAATGAATCCGGTGAAACTCAAACAATTACTTATGATGAACTCAATAAGAAAGCGAATAAGCTTGCAAATGGATTAACGAAATTAGGACTAGAGAAAGGCGATCGTGTAGTTGTCATGACGACTCGTTTAATTGAGTCATATGTGATTTATTTAGCCTGTTTAAAAGCAGGGATTGTCATAAGTCCATCTTCTGAATTGCTTCGGGCAAAGGATTTATTATATCGCTTGAATCACTCAGAGGCAAAAGCTGTTATTTCTTATTACAATTTGGTCAAAGAATTTGAAAATATAACAGAGGAAACACCATTCCTTCAATTTAAGATTGCCTTCGGTCAGGAGGTACCTAACTGGCTTTCTATGGAAGCACTAGCTGAGGTTGAATCAGAAACCTTCACCGATGCGGATACCTTGAAAGAAGATGTAGCCTTCCTGGCATATACATCTGGTACAACCGGGCAGCCAAAAGGTGTTGTTCACAGTCATGGATGGGGTTATGCACATTTACGAATTGCTGCCTCAAAATGGCTGAATATTAGTGGGTATGATCTTGTTTGGGCAACAGCTGCACCAGGCTGGCAAAAATGGGTTTGGAGTCCGTTTTTATCGATTTTGGGTTCCGGTGCTACTGGATTTGTCTATAATGGAAGATTCCAGCCTCATAAATATTTACAGCTGCTTCAGGACAATAAGGTCAATGTATTATGCTGTACACCTACCGAATATCGGATGATGGCAAAATTAGATGATCTTTCAACCTTCGATTTAGCAGCTTTACATACTGCTGTTTCCGCTGGTGAGGCACTGAACCGTGAAGTTATTGACGTTTTTAAAAATGAGTTTAACATCCTTATCCGTGACGGGTATGGTCAGACCGAAAGTACTTTATTGATCGCTAATTTAAATATTGATGAGAGTAAATTAGGTTCAATGGGCCAGCCATTAATGCCAGAATATATTGAAGTTGTTAACGAAAAAGGCCAGCCTGCTCCCGTAAAGGAAGTTGGGACGATTGCGATTAAAAAGGATTTCCCAGCCTTATTTCAACACTATTATAAAAATCCAGAATCCACTGCCGCATCCTATCTTGGTGAATATTTTCTAACAGGAGATAGAGCATATAGAGATGAGGAAAACTATTATTGGTTCCAAGGAAGAAAAGATGATGTCATCATCAGTTCCGGCTATACGATTGGACCTTTTGAAGTGGAAGATGCGTTAATGAAACATAAAGCGGTAAAAGAGTGCGCTGTCGTCCCATCTCCGGATCCTGTTAGAGGAAATGTCGTAAAAGCCTGTGTGGTATTAAAAGATGGGATTGACGGTACATCTGAGTTAACAAAAGAATTGCAAAGCTTTGTAAAAAACTTAACTGCACCTTACAAGTATCCTCGTGTTATTGAATATATGGAAGCACTGCCCAAAACCGATTCAGGAAAAATTCGCCGTGTGGCATTAAGAGCGCAACAATAGAGTTATAAATATGATAAAGGATGCTATAGCCCTATTGGGTTATAGCATTTTTTGCTTTATAAACTTTTAAAACACTTCACATCAAACGAGCTTTAATAAGAAATATTTAAAAAATTCTGTGACATAAGTAATTTGGATGTTGCTTATTTAAAAAAAGAATTGTATAATATTAAATTAATCCTACCTGAATAGTATGAATTGAAGTTTCGGAACATTGCGAGATTTATTCTGCTAGATAGATAGACATACATAAGGAGAGATTGATATGTTTTGGACGTATTTAGCTTATATCATAGCATTCTTCTTCGCGATGAACATTGGAGCAAGCGGAACAGCTGCATCAATGGGGTCGGCCTATGGTGCAGATGCGATCAAGAATAAATGGCTTGCTATGGTGTTAGTAGCCATCGCCGCTTTTTTAGGTGCCGTTCTTGGAGGCGGAGAGGTCGTAAAGACGATTGGAAGTGGAATAATTCCTTCAAAAATACTTACAATTGAACTAGTGGTTCTTATTCTGGCAGGGGCAACCCTAACATTGTTTATAGCAAATCTAATGGGAATTCCATTATCGACTAGTGAAGTTACCGTTGGTGCTATTGTAGGTGCGGGTATTGCTTTTAAAAGTTTATTCATTAATAGTCTATTAGTTATTATTGCGTTTTGGGTCATAGTTCCAGTTGTCTCATTTATCATTACATTTATTTTTGGAAAGCTGATTGCCAAATCCGAAAAGCGCTGGCCAAGTTTGACAAAGCAAGGAAAATGGAAAAAATGGCTGGGGCGAATCCTTGTCTTGGGTGGGTGCTTTGAAGCCTTTTCTGCAGGGATGAATAATGTGGCCAATGCGGTTGGACCGTTAGTTGGAGCAGGAATGCTTTCTACATCTAAAGGGATTTGGATCGGCGGACTATTTGTTGCGTTAGGTGCGATTCTCTTGGGGGGCAGAGTGATCGAAACCAATGGGAAGAAAATCACGAAACTATCCTTATTAGAGGGTAGTGCTGTTTCTTTTACTGGTGGAGCATTAGTTACGATTGCCTCTATTTTTGGACTGCCGATTCCTTTAACTCAAGTCACCACATGTGGGATCTTAGGAATTGGGGCATCACAAAAAGGGATTGGTTTTTGGCAAAAAGCGGTAATTAGAAAGATTTTGAAGGTATGGCTGATTTCACCATTAGCGTCACTGGTGATTTCTTATACTTTAATTAATCTATTGATCAAAACTAATTTTTACAATATTATCGTTATCTTAAGTACTTTAATCGCTGCTTTAGGGACATTAAGCCTATATGCCAATATCCGTAAAGAAAAGAGCACCATTCATGACGAGGGTGGCGGGATATAAACAGTTCCAATTACACGAAAAAAATGCTCCAGACTTCATCCAATTAATGATGATGTCTGGAGCTTCTTCATTTAATAGGACTTGGTGGGATTCAAACCCACAAGATACGTTACAGTCTTCATAGGATGACTGCAAGTTGCTCTATCATTGAGCTACAAGTCCTATCTATAAAATGCCCTTAATAAGATATTTTATACAGTACCCACGCTCGCGCTTCTATTTTTTTCTTTCATATTCATAAATCGTTCTTAAATTAAAAAAGTGAGCAAATATTACTATTATATAATGTTATATAATAGAAATATATGTAATCATTTTTTACAAATCTAAAATCAACTACTTTAAATAAAAATACAAGATCGTATCTATTTTGAGGAGGGTATAGATGAACGTTCAGTCTAATCAGCAAGCAATGGAATTAGAAAAGCTGCGTTCACAAGTCGCGGAACTTGAACAACAAAACCAGGAGCTCTCAAAGCAAATTCGCGTAAATGAATCCTTATATCTTAGTATACTGGATGCATTACCCATTAATATCTTTTTAGAAGATCCGGAAGGGCGCACCATCTATGCTAATAAGCAAGTTTGCCTTTCGAATGGGGTAAGTTTGGATAAAATCGTTGGAAAAACGATCTTTGATTACTTTCCCCTTGAAATTGCCAAACTTAATCGAGCTTATGACCTTGAAGTTTGGAAAAAGCGGCAGCTGATCACCAGAGAATTTCCAAGTGGATACAAAGGTGAGGAACATCATATGTTTTCTGGTAAAACGATCATCCACATCGATGAATCTGAAGAGGACTTTTTGCTGGGTTTTGCTTTAGAGATAACCGATCGTGTCAGAGCTGAAAATCGCTTAAAAGAAAGTGAAGAGAAGTTCAGAAGCTTAACTGAGCAAGCCGCGGATAGTTTTTTCTTAATCGGAACTGATGGAATGTTTACGGAAGTCAATCCAACTGCTTGCGAAGTATTAAACTTTTCCAAGGAAGAATTACTTAGGATGAGTACTGAAATGGTTTTTTCCAAACTTCCTGAAAAAATAAAACATTTAAAAATTGATTCTAAAGAGAAGGCCTCCAGCAATTTCGAGGATTTAATGACGGGGAAAGACCATACTCAAATTCCGGTTGATATCAATATTCGCCTGATTCATATTGGTGAAAATCAAATGTATTTTGCTTTATGCCGAGATATTCGTGATAAAAAAAGAGCTGAAGCACAAATCAAACATATGGCCTTTCATGATGCCTTAACGGATTTGCCTAATCGATGGGCAATCCAGTCCATTTTAGAGGAGAATATCACCCAAAAGAACGTACCCTCTAGCATATTGGGTTTTATTTTACTGGACTTAGACTATTTCAAGGTCGTAAATGATAGCTTGGGACACGAAGCGGGCGATTTACTGCTAAAGGAAGTTTCAAAAAGGCTGCAAGCCGCGACAGATCATAGAGAGGTTAAACTGGCCCGGTTTGGCGGGGATGAATTTATCATTCTTATTCCTCAATTATCTAGTGAAAAGGAAATTACTGAAATCTGCGATCGAATTATGGAAGTGATGGCAGCCCCTTTCTTGATAAAGGGACAAAAGCTCAATATCTCAACAAGCATGGGGATTAGTTTTTATCCAAAAGATGGGACAGACCTTAATTCTCTTATTAAAAATGCTGACCTCGCGATGTATGGTTCGAAGGAGATGGGAAGAAACTGCTATAGTTTATACCATCCTGATATGAAACATCATGCTAATAAACGGATGGACCTAGAGATTCTGTTAAGAAAAGCATTAGATGATAATGAATTTATCCTTTATTATCAACCCAAAGTAAACTTACATACAGGTGAAATAAACGGGATGGAGGCTTTAATTCGATGGAAAAATAAACTGGATCAAATTATTCTTCCAGATGCCTTTATCCCTATCGCCGAAGAAACGGGCCTCATTAATCCAATTGGTGAGTGGGTATTACGGGAGGCTTGTAGGCAGTGTAAAGAATGGCAGGATTTAGGCTTCGGTGAGTTAACGATTAGTGTTAATTTGTCACCAAAACAATTTCAAAGACAGAACTTGGTTGGAATGGTCATCTCTGTTCTTGAAGAGACAGGGTTGTCACCTAACTCGCTGGAATTGGAAGTGACAGAGGGAATTGTCATGAAGAATCCGGAAGAAGCAGTGATTGTTTTACAAGAATTAAAACAACTAGGGATAAAAATATCGATTGACGATTTTGGAACCGGGTTTTCTTCACTTAGCTATTTAAAATTTTTCCCAATTGATACACTAAAGATTGACCGCTCCTTTATCGCTAATATCGAGAGGGACGACGCAGATGCAAAGATTGCCTCCGCTGTTATCTCCTTGGCCCATAGTTTAAAAATTGATGTCGTTGCCGAGGGCGTGGAAAATTGGGAACAGTATGATTTCCTTGTCAATAGATCTTGCGACTATGCTCAAGGAAACTTTATTAGTAAACCTGTTGACCCAAAGGAAGTAAAAAGTCTGCTTGTGAACGATGAAACCTTTATTATCACTTAAATTGGAAAAGGAGAGTGGCTTTTTTGACCACTCTCCTTTTGGGTGTATAAAATTAATCCTCCCTTGTATTTTGATGAACACTTTCTGCAAAGTCTAAGACGCCCCAATTCATCGGACTTTTCTTTTTAATATCATCTAACGTTTTTTTTTGCTGTCCCGTTGTATTGTCATCAATACTTTGATTATTTTTTTCTTTTACCATCAGTAAACACCCCATTTTTAGTTATGATTTAGTTTTTACTCCATTAATCGAACTTATCCCAGTCCATTTTTCATCCTCAAAAAGCTCATTTGGTGTTATGATGATAGATAATCCAATACATATTTTTTACTATTTACGAAGAAACAACTTTTTGGGGGAACCATTATGGCAGTAGTTAAATCAGTGAAAATTGATGGGGAAAACATCCGCGTATTTAAAAGTGCGATCTATGTTTTTGCAGCAAGCTCAGGATTCACTTTAGAGTTGGACCTCATCGTCAGTGAGGTTGTCGTAAAGAAATATAAAAAGGAAGATAATCTCATTATTGAAATAGAATTAGAAGATGGCAGAGTGCTTCATTCGATTATGCATGTAAAAGTCTTAGCAGGGGGCTTGCCGCAGCTTAATTTATTTAGTGAACTTGATGACCCTAATGACTATTATTTTTTGGACCAGGTGAATGAGAATGATGCTTGGTTTCCGAATATCGAAGAAGGCATCACTATAGAAGAAATTAGAAAAGTAGAGATGCCGGATGAAAATATTCAATTAAAACTAAAATTGCCGATTGATCAGGTGGAATGGTTGAAAAATCAAAAAAAGGCAAGACTCAATGAATTGTTTAAGGAATTCATTTATAATCATTGGAAAAAAGTAGATGATTGATGGGAGGGACAAGATGAAAATTGTTATTGCTGGCGGTTCAGGATTTATCGGCCAAAAATTGACAAACTTCCTTTTAAAAAAAGGGCATGAAATAGTTATATTAACAAGAACGGAACATATGCCAACTGAAAAAATTACATATGTGAATTGGCTGACCGAAGGGGCATCACCTGAGAATGAAATAAGAATTGCAGATGCATTTATTAATTTAGCAGGGGTTTCGATCAATCAGGGAAGATGGAATATGAATCATCAAAAGCAAATATATGACAGCCGGATGATAGCTACAAAGGAACTGATTCGGATTATCAACAGATTGGAAAAAAGGCCCAGTGTTCTTGTCAATGCAAGTGCCATCGGAGTATACTCAGCTTCCCAAAATACTGTTTATACGGAAGAATCTAGAGAAATCGCCGATGATTTTTTAGGTAGAACGGTTCATGACTGGGAAAAGCTAGCGGAGCAAGTTGAAGAAGCTGGTATTCGGGCAGTTTTAATGAGATTTGGAGTCGTGCTTGGCCGAGAAGGCGGGGCACTTCCATTGATGGTAATGCCATATAAATTGTTTGCTGGAGGGACCGTTGGTTCTGGTGAGCAATGGGTTTCTTGGGTCCATGTGATGGATGTTATTCGGGCGATTCATTTTGTTTTAGAAAAACCATTACATGGGCCGGTCAATGTAACAGCACCTGCTCCAGTTAGAATGAAGGAGTTTGGTAAAACGATTGGATCCGTATTACACCGCCCGCATTGGCTGCCGGTACCAACCTTAGCAATGAAATGGGTACTTGGGCAAAAGAGTGCACTTGTATTAGAAGGACAGCATGTTGTTCCGGAAGTTTTGAAGGGAGAAGGCTTTGAATTCTCCTACCCCTTACTCCAACACGCTTTAGAGGATTTATTAGTAAAATAATCATAATAAAAGCATCCAATAACTAAGACTTATTGGATGCTAAATCGGATCGATCGGCCGCTTTCGGAGGCTCCTCCATCCAGCCATTCTCAATCAATATATTGGCTCCATCTTCAACGTAAACCAACATTTCTGCCAGTGAGCGCATATACATGGACCCAATATCTCTTCTTCCATTTACCGCTATTGAATTTCCAAACGACCTTATCTTCATCGAGAACATATCCACCTTGTGAAAGACCATTAATTTATCGGAAAATGGTGAAAAGGTAGATTCCGTTACTAAATGGTCTAGCTGAGTGGGGAAAGGTAAATTATCCTTTTGTAATTTTTCACTATATTGCTTGACGGATCGGTCAGTTATTTCATTGCCGCGAATGAGAAATTGTCGGACTTCTTCATCTTTTGCAACCTGGCTAAATGCAATTAATAGGGCTTTGCTGGTCGTGTTATTTTCAATGTTATCGTAAAGATGTGTGATTTCCAGTGCGTGGAGTGAGCGAACATCTCCCAAAAAACCTTTTAAGTAGTTTTGTTTTTTAATAAAATCTACTTTTTCGGGTATAGGCAGTATAGGAGGTTTTATATTTAGACCTTTTATCATCAAAACATCGTTCAACTGACCGAGAAAAGTAATCGTAGAGACATTACAATAAATAAAAAAGTCTCTGATATCTTCTCTTAACACTAACGGAATTGCCACATTATATAAACTTAGAGCTGCTTTTGCTGCATACTTTAAATAGTGAACGTAAAATTCATCTTGGAATAAACGAGGAGCTCCAAGATTTACATCGTCTTTTGTAAAGCCAATGGGAATAGGATAGTTCTCTTTTGAAAGGATTTGCTCGATTCTCTGCATAAAATCCTCAGATAAACTTAAGCCGTTTTCCAATAATAATCTAATATCCTCATCGTCCACATGTTTAAGAAAGTACCTTAATATCCAGGATGACATACTATTGCCAACATAAGTTGCCCAGAGTTTTCCCATTTCAGGTGCGGTTAATTTTGCATCCGGCTTTAAATTATTTGGGCTTAATTTTAGCGGTTTAAGGACCTTATTGGTTTGCATCTGAAACTACCCCTTAACTCATTTTTTCTTATTTTTTTCTAACTATAGAAATTTATTCAATTGACGATATTTCGTTAAGTGTGTATATTAACTATTTTTCTGAAGAAAATAGCTTTGTACTTTACAGAATAGGAGTGAATATTCATGGAACAAAGTCTTTATGAAAAAATTGGCGGGCAAGAGGCAATTGGAAAAGTGGTCGACTATTTTTATAATGAACTAGTGTTAAAGGATGAGACTGTCAATCAATTTTTTGAAAACACCGATATGGAAAAACAAAAGAGTCACCAAACCAAATTTATCAGCTTTGCTCTCGGTGGTCCAAAACAATATTCTGGTCAATCCATGGCGAAAGCGCATCAAGGGATGAATTTGCAGCCTGAACATTTTAATGCAATTGTCAACCATTTACATAAAGCACTTGCTCATTATGGTGTGAGTGAAGCTGACATTGATCAAGCTTTAACAAGAGTTGCATCCTTAAGAGATGATATCCTTTACCAGTAAGATCAAAAAAGGGACCTATTAGGTCCCTTCAATCATTTTATTAGAGTTTTAAAGAACATCAAACCATACCGGTGTATCATTTTCAGGATCACCATTGTAATTAATCATGATTTCTTCGCCTTCTTTTATATCGGTATGGGCATAAAAGTCAATCGTTTTCTGAGTTAAGTTGAGCTTATATAATCCATTTGGTGTATAGGAATGGTTAAATAGCGAACCATAGCCTAATGCCAGTGCACATTCCTCTAAATTTTCGCCCCACCAAAATACATACTCTATAAATATCGTCTTTTTCAAATATTTGTATTCGTCGCTAGGAGAAATAATAATTGGGGCCTCATGAATGAGTTCACCCTTGCTTATATTTCTAGTTGCAAAGATTCCTCTGCCGTATTTACACTCTTTTACTTCAAACAATTTCATTCACCGCCCATTTTTATCATTTGATCAGACTTTTTATTACTCTATGCGAGGCGGGGGCATTTTGACTAGGTCTCTTCCTATTAAAAAATTCATACACGATTGTAGTGGTTTATCATAAAATAATTCAAATTGGTATTCTGAGGGTGGGAGTAATCAAGGTGCCTAAACAAATGAATGATACGAAAAGCGAGCATAATGAAAACGAATACGAACAAAAAATTTTACAATTTGAAAAAGAGGTTGCCCTAGGGCTCTGGATTCAAGTGATCGGACAATTAATTGAGTTAAAAGGATTATCCGGATTATTCCATTTAGAAGAAGACGCCAATCGATTAGGTGAACAGCAAATATTATCTGGTGCTTGGATTCGGACAATCGGACAGCTATTAGAAGCTTTATCTGTACAAAGCCAAATTGGTGAAACCGATAAAATCAAACTGATCCAAGAACAAAAGATTGCCATTACAGGTGATTTCCTTGTGTCGATTGGTTCTGCGTATGAAGTAATTGGAGGTCTTCGTGTGCTTGAGGAGGAGACCGTCCAACCACCGCGGATTGTTCCGTAGGCAACCAGTTAATCTTTGCAGAAGTATAGATTGCTTATCCAAGCACATCCTAACAATAAGAAAGTGGGATGTAGGAGGTTTTGTATTTGATAACCCTAGATGATATTATCCTTGCTCGTGAAAAAATGAAGGGAATTGTCCACACAACTCCACTTGATTTTTCACAAACCTTTAGCAGTATTTCAGCTAATAATAAGGTCTATCTAAAGTTGGAAAACCTGCAGAAAACAGGTTCTTTTAAAGTAAGAGGATCCTATAATAAAATGATTTCTTTAACGGAGGCGGAATTGCAAAAGGGGGTTGTGGCTGCCTCCGCCGGAAATCACGCCCAAGGTGTCGCGTATTCTAGTCAAATGTTAGGAATTCCTTGTACGATTGTTATGCCGAAGGGAGCGCCGCTAAGTAAGGTGTCCGCGACCAGACAGTATGGAGCGGAGGTTGTGCTGCAGGGACATACGTTTGATGATGCCCTTGCGTACGCTTTGGAATTAAAGGATCAGATGGGGGCAACTTTTGTCCATGCCTTTGATGATGACGCGGTTATTGCTGGACAGGGGACGGTTGGTTTAGAAATACTAGAGCAACTTCCAGATGTAGAAGCAATTATGGTTCCAGTTGGGGGAGGTGGACTCATTGGCGGCATCGCATTGGCTGTTAAGGAGAAAAATCCTCATGTTCGTGTTTATGGCGTTCAAGCGATGGCTTGCCCGAGTATGAGACAATCGTTAGTTGAACATGAGCCTGTAAGGGTGGAGTCTACGCCGACAATGGCAGATGGAATTGCTGTTAAGAAACCAGGGTTACATAATTTCGCATTGGTTGAAAAGTATGTTGATGATATTATTTGTGTGGATGAAATGGAAATTGCCAGAACCATGTTGCTTCTGTTAGAACGAAATAAGCTGCTCGTAGAAGGGTCAGGGGCTGTATCGTTAGCTTCACTTTTATATCAGAAGGTGAATTTTAAAGAGAAGAATGTGGTTGCGGTTATCAGCGGTGGGAATGTTGATGTAAATTTTATCTCACGGATTATTGAGCGTGGTATGGTGGAGTCGGGACGGTATGCTAATTTTTCTATGATTGTAAAAGATAAGCCAGGTGAAATGCAAAGGGTGTTGAGCTCGATCGCTGAGTTGGATGCGAATATTCAATCTGTTCATCTTGATCATGTTGGCAAGGATATTTATCCTGGCTATGCCCAGTTAGAGCTCGCGTTAGAAACGAAAAATCAGGATCATATTGAGGAAATTAGGGGAGTTTTAAAAAACAAGGGATATGTGGTTAAGGATTCGGACTAGCAAGTTTGAAATTCTGTTGGTTGAGTCCGAATCAGGGTCTAGTTCAGACAAGGGGAGCTCGATATCCAGGAGGGATCATGTCCGAGTGAGATCCGGGTTCGAACAAGGCCGTTTAATTTTCAGTAGGTGTTGTCCGAATGAGCCCCGCATTCGGACAATCGTAACCGAATTTCATCTGATTCTGTCTGAATCACCTTCGCATTATCTTTGAATCAAATAAAACCCAAATCGTGTTGTTATTGTCGTTTTCATCACAGAAAGTAATCATCTATTTTCTCGGGGAAAGTAATCTTTCATCAAGATAACCTCTTTTCTTATGAAAGCAGGTGTTCATTTGGGAATTGTAGCCGCTTCAATGTTCTCAGATTTTAAAAATGAAATCTATCATTTATCTCTGCCGATAGAGGATAAAGAAATTCTTAATAAAAAGTTCTTGCTCGACAAGGACAAAGAGAAAAAATTGGAGATTTATTACACACCATTTGATTATATCAATGACCAAGCCAGAGTGGTAATTGTCGGCATTACACCAGGATTGCACCAAATGAAAAAGGCCTATTCAACCGTAGTAGAATGTAAGGACCGCGGTTGGAATGATGAAGAACTTCTTCATGAAGTAAAAAAGAAAGCGAGCTTTGAAGGACCGATGCGCAAAAATCTGGTCACGATGCTGGATGAACTAGGACTCGCTGGACATTTAGGTATCCCCTCCACGATAGACTTATTTGGGTCATCGAGTCACTTAGTATATAATACCTCGCTGCTTCCTTATGCAGTCTTTTTTGATCAAAAGAACTATAATGGTTCCAGACCTGATATCATAAAAACTGAACTTTTACTGTCATATGTACGGAAGTACTTTGTTAATGATATTACTCGACTGCATAACCCCCTTATCATTCCATTAGGTGTTAATATTACCAGGGTTTTGAGATTCTTAATGGAGCAGAGATTGATTGAGAGCCACTATGTTCTCGGCGGATTCCCACATCCATCAGGAGGAAATGGCCATCGACATCGGCAATTTCGAGAGAATAAAGAAGAAATGAAACGGCAGCTGGATGAATTTTTTTAAAAATAAATTTTCAAACGAAAAAGTCTTTCAATCTCAAAAATTTTAACAATCAAGTAATGACCGAAGTGTATAAAGCATTCCGGTCTTTTTTTTTAGAAAAGACCAGAGAAATCTTTTAGTTTAGGCTAGTTGAATGAAATCCATAAACATGTTAAGTTTAAAATAATTAGTTTGTTTGGTGAACTTACAAAAAACATCCAACCTAAAAAAATCACAAATTATCCTAAAAAAACAACATTTTAAAACATTCGTAAGGTCCGTAAAATGAAAGACAAGAAAACGTTTTCAAGTTGGAGGAAGGCTTATGAATGTAATCAAGAAGATAGGTCTAGTAATCGATGGAATTTTTGAAAAATTCACTTTACTGTCGTTAGTTGCCCTAATCTTGGTCGTAACCACCCAGGTTATGACACGGAAATTATTTAATTTTGTTTTCTTTTGGTCAGAGGAAATTACGCTTCTGCTGCTCGCCTGGTTTGCCTTTATGGCCATCGCAATTGGATTTCGCGAGTATATCCATATGGGAATCGATTCGTTTACCAATCTATTTCCAAAGAAATTCAATAAGATTCTCGATAAGATTATCAGTGCATCCACGTTTGCCTTTGGTTTATATCTAGTCATTCAAGGATGGGATTTTACGGTATTGATGCTGGATTCTACCCTGCCGGCAACAAAGCTGCCAAGCAGTATAACCTACGCTGTCATGCCGGTTACTGGAGTGATGATTTGTGTCTATTCTCTTCTCCAATTCTTTAACATTAATACCAATCGTCATAAAGACATAGAGGAGGGATTGTAACTTGGACACAAATACAATTGGCATCATTATCTTACTTTCAAGTTTTGTTCTTTTAATCTTATTTCGATTTCCGATTGCCCTGACACTTATTGCTTCATCCTTACTAACCGTTATTTACCTAAAGATACCTCTTCCTGTTGTGGGGCAGCAAATGATCCAAGGGATGAACTCTTTTTCCTTGCTAGCGATTCCTTTCTTTATCCTGACAGGACAAATCATGAGTGAAGGTGGACTGGCTACAAGGATTGTGAATTTTGCCAGTTTAATGGTGGGAAGAATCCGTGGGGGACTAGCGATGGTCAACAGTGTGGCCGCCTTGTTCTTTGGAAATATCTCCGGTTCTGCTGTCGCCGATGTATCTTCCGTTGGTTCTGTAATGATTCCAATGATGAAAAAGAAGGGTTATGAAGCAGACTATGCAGTTGGTGTTACCATCGCTTCTGCTATTCAAGGGGTAGTCGTTCCGCCGAGTCATAATCTAGTTCTATACTCCTTAGCAGCAGGCGGCGTTTCGATTGCTAGCTTATTTATGGCAGGGATTGTTCCTGGATTTATTATGCTAATTTCCTTGATGATTACAGGTTATATTATTGCTAGGAAACGAGGCTATCAAAAAGCAGACCCTGTTCCTAGGGCTGAAATAGGCGGTATTCTTTTACACGGCTTATTATCACTAAGCCCTGCGGTTATTATCTTAGGCGGGATCTTGACTGGATGGTTTACCGCAACGGAGTCTGGTGCTCTTGCTTGTTTATATTCTTTTATTCTAGCGTTTGTCGTTTATCGCGAAGCAAAATTAGCGAATCTATGGAAAATCTTAACCCGGACGATGCGAACAGTATCGATGGTCTTTTTCTTAATTGCGGCTTCCGCTTCATTTGGCTGGATCTTAGCCTATTTAAAGGTTCCTGCTATGGTAACCAATTTATTCTTAAGTATTTCGGATAATCCACTTATTATTCTCTTAATTATTAATATTTTGTTGCTGCTGCTTGGGGCACCAATGGACATGGCACCCATGATTTTAATTATGACGCCTATCCTGCTTCCAGTGGTTACGAATTTTGGAATGGATCCAGTACACTTTGGTATTGTCCTCATTTTAAATGCAGGGATTGGTCTATTGACACCACCGGTAGGAACCGTGCTGTTTGTCGGCTGTGCGATCGGCAAGGTCTCGATCCAGCAAGGGACAAAAGCGATGATGCCATTTTTCTATGCGTTACTTGTTGTTCTTTTAATTATTACCTATATTCCTGAGGTTGTGTTGTGGCTGCCACATTTGTTAGTCAAGTAACCGAAGGAAAGGTAACAATAAATTTTTATAAAAATATCAAGGGGGTTATTAGATGAAGAAAAGAAAGATTACTGGGGTTTTAGCAGCAACTTTATTGATGGGGACCATCCTCGCAGCTTGTGGAAAAGAAGAAGCATCAAGCACAAAAAGCGGAGGGGCTAAGCAAGAGGGGCCAAAATACACCTTCCGTTTGGCAGACAATCAGCCGCCTGATTATCCAACAGTTGTTGGTGACAAAAAGTTTGCTGAATTAGTAGAGGAAAGAACGAATGGCCGAATTAAAATTGAGGTTTTTCCATCTGCACAATTAGGGGATGAAAAATCCGTACTAGAACAGGTTCAGCTTGGCGCGATTGAATTTACTAGAATCAACTCCAGTCCGCTTGCTGAGTTTAATGATCAGTTTACCGCACTTGGACTTCCATATGTTTTTGAAAGCGAAGAGCATTTATGGAATTTCCTTAACGGTGAGATGGGAACCAAATTGTTAGATGGATTAGAAAAGTCAAAAATGAAAGGGCTTGCTTACTACGATTCCGGTTCACGCAGCTTTTACTCTACTAAACCATTAAAGAGCGTGAAAGACCTAAAAGGTCAAAAGATTCGTGTACAACAAAGTAAAATTAATATTGATTTCATGGAAGCTTTAGGTGCAAGTGCAACACCAATGCCATATGGAGAGGTTTTCAGTGCCCTGCAAACAGGAATTATTGATGGTGCAGAAAATAATCTTCCAAGCTTAGACTCGTCCAATCATTATCAGGAGGCCAAAAACCTTATTTTAGACCATCACCAGCGGATTCCTGAAGTATTGCTTATTAGTAAGACTGCATGGGATAAGCTCTCAGAAAAGGATCAAAAATTGATTAAACAAGCAGCGCTTGATTCTGTTAAAACACAAAGAGAAGAGTGGGATAAATGGGAAGAGCGTTCCACTAAGAAGCTTAAAGATGCGGGTGTAGTCTTTACAGAGGTCGATGATATTCAACCATGGAAAGATGCCGTTAAATCGATGGTAGATTCCTATTCAAAAGATTATAAAGAGGTCATGGATGCAATTGAAAAAGCCCGTCCATAAACTATAGCAGCACGCAGTAAACCTAGTTGGTAAATATTTCCTTTACCAACTGGGTCTTTTCTGTTTAAAAAATATTACCGGTGGGGAATGAAAACTAATGAGGAAAATGGCAGAATTTATTAAACGGTTTATTCTTTTAAAAAATCAATCCTTAATGATAAAACTCTGCGTTTTTTCTAGTTTTCTCGTTGTTTTTCCTGTCCTTTCAGTAGGAATTTTCTCGTATAAACGTTCATCTGCTGAGCTTGAGAATGAACTTAGACAATCAAGCAGACAAGTCATTGATCAAGTACAAACACATATTGAATATTATTTACAGGATTTTGAAATCACCAGTCTCAAAATCATTAATTCTCCAGAATTATCCAGTCTTTTAAAATCAACAATATCCGATCATAGACAAAGTATGATTGATGCTACTCGAAATACCTTAAAGGCGGCAGAGTATTCAAGGGCAGATATCAGTAATATCACGATCCTATTAGATAACGAACAAGTCATTGATACCCTTGGGGCAAGAAATTTTTATCCCGCGACTAAAATCAAAGAGGAGTATTGGTATCGGTTAGTGCCACTAAACGGGATGAGTATGTTAGTAACGAGAAAATTGACATTAGCAAATAATGAGCAGCCTGTTATTTCACTTGTCAGGCGTCTTTATAATCCACGAACACTTCTGCCTGTCGGAATGCTCATCATTGATATAAATTTTAGACGAATTGAAGAAATCTCAAATAAGGTAACGATTAGCAAAAACGGCTATTTCTTTATCTTGGATGCAAATGGGCATTACATCTACCATCCTGATTATACGAAGCTTGGAAAAAAGGTAGAATACAAGCAGCTTGTTTCCTTAAAAACAGAGGGAAGCCATACGGAGATATTAGATAATCAGCGAAAAGATTTTGTTACGTTTACTTTTTCGCAAAACCTTGGCTGGCGGTTTCTAACCGCTGTTCCCTACCGTGATTTAACCGGCGGGATTATCCAGATTGAGAAAACCATTTCTACCACGATTATCGTTTCGTTAATTTTGGCTTATCTAATCGGTTTCGGCTTTGCAACTAGCATTATACGGCCGATTCGAAGATTGCAGCATTTTATGAAGGAAGTAGAGACGGGCCATCTTGAAGGCAGGGTCCGTGTGGATTCAAATGATGAAATCGGTCAATTAACGGCAGGTTTTAATAATACGGTTGAAAAACTAGCTAATTTACTTGAGGAGGCATACGTATCTAAATTAAGAGAAGCTGAAATGTCGCTCAAGCAAAAAGAAGTAGAATTAAAAATGCTTCAATCACAAATGAATCCTCACTTCCTCTATAATTCACTAGAGACGATTAGGGGAATGGCGTTGGAGGAAGAACAGGAAAATATTGCTGTTATGTCCTATTCGCTTGGAAAATTGCTCCGCTATAATTTAAATAATCAATCTTCCACGGTTAGTCTGCGTGAGGAAATAAATTTTTGCGAAATGTACCTTAAGATTCAAAAGTTTCGCTTTGAGGACCGTTTTGATTATCAGTTTGATATTCCCGAATGGGCAATGGTACTTAAGGCCATTAAGTTTTCCCTACAGCCATTGGTTGAAAATTGCTTTGTACACGGTCACGATGCCGGAGTTAGAAAAATCAAAATTGTAATTTCTGTTTACCGTTATTCTGAATCATCATATGTCATCAGTATTTGTGATAATGGGAAGGGAATAGAGGAAAGGAATTTAGAAGAAATCAGGAAAAGAATAAACCTATTAACACCAGCCAAAGACGGGAAGAATATCGGAATTTTAAATGTGCACCAAAGGATTCATTATTTGTTTGGTTCGGAATATGGTATCACAGTTAGAAGTAAATTTGGTTCCGGGACAAAGGTATTGATCCATTTACCGATTTTGGACCAGCATATGGAGGGGGAGAAACCATGAGAAAAACGATTTTGTTGGTTGATGACGAGAGATGGGTTCGTACAGCCCTTAAATGGACCATTAATAAGTTGAATCTTCCATTGCAAGTCGTACACGAATGTCAAAATGGCTTGGAGGCACTCGATTGGATAAAGCAAAATAATGTAGATCTAATTATATCAGATATCCGAATGCCCATCATGGATGGACTTTCATTTGTTAAAGAGTTGAGCCATTTGAAAAAGAAGCAGGATGTGGTTGTGATCAGTGTGCATGACGAGTTTCAATTTGTCCAGCAGGCTCTGAGAACAGGAGTGACCGATTATCTGCTCAAACCAGTCGAAGAAACGGAACTAAAAGCATGCCTGGAAAAGTGGCTGAAAAAATTAGCTGAGGACTTGGATATCCAAACGGTAGATGAAAGTCTTCCTTCTTCAACGATCGAAAGAGTGTTACAGTATTTAGAAAAAACACCATTAGACCAAATCACACTAAAAGATGCAGCCGAAAGTGTACATATGAATCCTAGTTACCTTAGTCAATTGTTCAAGCAGCAATTAAATAAAAAATTCGTTGATTATCTTACGGAGCTGCGGATTGAGGAAAGCAAACGGTTGTTACTAAATACATCTTTACGAATGTCAGAAATTGCCGAGAGAGTGGGCTACGCTGATTTAGCGTATTTTAGTAACAATTTTAAGAGAATTACAGGCTGTTCACCATCGGAATTCCGGAAATCAGCGATTTGAAAATTTAGTCATTGAAGCTAGAGCTGCCAAGATAGGCAGCTTATCTTTTTAGTGCTAGGCGTTATTGATTTAGTTGATAGATTTCACGGGCCATCGATTCAAGAATATAAACAACTGGCACTTGTGTGGTAATATTCGCTTCTTCGATGAATTCTTCCGTTACATAGTAAGAAATATTGAGGTCAGAAATTTTTGCCACGGTTGAGAGTTTATTGTTGGTAATACTAATAATTTTACTACCTTCTTGTTTAAGTTGATGGAGATGTGTGATAGTGAAATTTGTTTCTCCTGAGACTGATAGTGCAATAATGACACTGTTCGTCCGGAGCTTAGAGTGAATTGGAAAGTGGGGGTCTTTTATATACATTGAAAATTTACCTAAACTTGAGAAGTATCGTGCCCCATATTCCGCCAGAATCCCTGAGCTTCCAATCCCAATAAAAATTACATTGTCCGCATGAGTAACTAGATTTGCAGCATTCTTGATTTTTTCCTCTAATTCCCCTTTTAATGTCCGCTCAAAAAATTCGACTAACGAATGTTGGGGACTTTTTATAATTGTTTTTTTCTTCTCTTCTAAATGAATTTTAAGTTTTACTTTAAATTCAGAAAAACCCTCGCAATTTACTTTTCGACAAAAACGTAAAATGGTCGCAGTTGAGACATGGGTTTCATCTGCAAGTTCACGAATTCGCATGTAGGCCACTTTATCACTGTTTTGAATGATGTAGTTGTATAAAGAAGTTTCTAATTCATTGAAAGACGCAATTATTTCATTTGAAAACATTTAAGTTGGTTACCCCTTTTTTTAAAAGATCGTAATTCATTTTAACATAATAATTCGAGTGTCACACAGTGTTACATCTTTGTCACAAGTGACTTCCAGTGTGATTAAGAACTAGATCACGTTAACTTATTTACTATTTTGCAAAATATCGTTACGATTCCTAATGAAGAAAAGAGATTAAATTCAAACAACTTAACAAATATTAACTACTATGGAAAAAATATCAGGGGGTAACCAAATGGAAAATTATCAATTCCCAAAAGGTTTTTTATGGGGAGGAGCCACAGCAGCCAACCAAATGGAAGGCGGATATAAAGAAGGAAATAAAGGATTAAATATTGCCGACGTCCTACCGGGAGGAAAAGAGAGATATAACATTCTATTAAATCCAGGGTTTGATTTTGAAATCCACCCGGAAAAATACAGCTATCCCAATCATGAAGCGATTGATTTTTATCATCGCTATAAAGAAGATATTGCCTTGTTTGCGGAAATGGGCTTCAAGGCATTTCGGATGTCGATTGCCTGGACACGAATTTTCCCAAATGGTGATGAATTAGAGGCAAATGAAGAAGGTTTAGCTTTTTATGATCGGGTGTTTGATGAATTGCACAAGTATGGGATTGAGCCTGTTGTCACCATCTCACACTATGAAATGCCTCTTCACCTTGTAAAGGACTATGGCGGCTGGAGAAACCGCCAAGTGGTTACTTTCTTTGAAAGATATGTAAAAGCCATTTTCAATCGTTATAAAAATAAAGTGAAGTACTGGATGACTTTTAATGAAATCAATAGCGGCTTGGTGATGCCCATTCAAGGTCTTGGTTTTTCGATTCAAAAAGAAGAAGATAAATTCCAGCCAACCTTCCAGGCGTACCATCATCAATTTCTTGCTAGTGCGATTGCCGTTAAAGCGTGCCATGAGATCATTCCAAATTCGCAAATCGGCTGTATGATCCTCTATGCCCCTGTCTATGCTTTTGATAGTAATCCGGAAAACGTACTGTATTCCCTTCAGGAAGAACAGCTGTTCAATTATTTTTGTGGAGATGTCCAAGTGCGTGGGGAGTATCCAGCTTTCATTAAACGCTATTTTAAGGAGCATCAAATTGAACTAGAGATTCAAGATGGCGACTTAGATATAATTAAGAAAGGTAAGGTTGATTATATCGGCTTTAGTTATTACATGTCGAGGACAGAAAAAAAAGTGAAGACAGATGAAGAAGCTTCACAAGGAAATATTATTGGTGGAGTGAAAAATCCATTCCTAAAAGCAAGTGATTGGGGCTGGGAAATTGACCCTGTAGGGTTACGGATTTCTCTCAATAAACTTTATGACCGTTACCAAATTCCACTCTTTATTGTGGAAAATGGTTTAGGGGCATATGACAAGATAGAAGAAGACGGTTCGATTAATGATGACTACCGAATTGATTATCTTCGTGAACATGTCAGGGCAATGGGTGAAGCCATTGAAGATGGAGTCGAGCTGATGGGCTATACGACATGGGGATGTATCGATATGGTGAGCATGTCTTCAGGCGAGTTCTCCAAACGGTATGGTTTCATTTACGTGGACAAACATGATGATGGCAGCGGGACATTGGAACGAAAAAAGAAAAAGTCTTTCTACTGGTATAAAGACGTTATTTCGACAAACGGTGAAAATATCCGTAGCTAATCATTTTTCCTTTACTACTACCACGACTTTTTCCTTTAAAACAAGGTTTGGATTAATTTTCAGTTGGACACTTTTTTATACGTATTAATCTAATAGGAACCCTTAATGGGTTCTTTTCTAATTTAATGTGAAGGTAATGTGAAGATTTACATAAAAGACTTTACTATTTTTTTATGTGGTCTATAATACCCTTATAGGTATAAACCCCTAAGGGTATATCTAAAAGTAAATTACAATTATAAGTATTAAAACAAAACATAAAAATTTGGAGGGGAAAGTATGACACAGAAAATTATCATCATAGGAGGAGTGGCAGGGGGTGCTACTGCTGCAGCAAGGTTAAGAAGAATTAGTGAAGATGTTGAAATCATTCTTGTAGAACGCGGTGAACATATTTCATTTGCAAATTGCGGATTACCCTATTACATTGGCGAAACAATCAAGGATAGAAACAAATTATTAGTACAAACCGTAAAAGGTATGTCAGACCGCTTTAATCTAGATATTCGTAATTTAAGTGAAGTATTAAGCATTGATCCTGAAAACAAAAGCGTAATTATTAAGGATTTAAAAACAGGGGAAGCGTACGAAGAATCGTATGACAAGTTATTATTATCTCCAGGAGCCAGACCTATCGTACCACCGATTCTAGGGTTAAGTGAAAACCAAACACTATTTACTTTAAGAAATATTCCTGATACTGATAAAATTAAAACCTTTGTTGATACCCAAAATCCCCAAAAAGCTATTGTTGTAGGTGGAGGCTTCATTGGGATAGAAATGGCTGAAAACTTAGTAGATAGAGGCTTAGAAGTTACAATTATTGAAATGGCAAATCAAATTATGGCGCCTATTGATTTTGAAATGGCTAGTATTTTACACACACATTTAAAAGAAAAAGGTGTGAAATTAATTTTAGAAAATGGTGTCCAATCCTTTACTGAACAAGGGAAGAGGGTACTTCTTTCAGATGGAACTGAGATTGCAACAGATATGACGATTCTTTCTATCGGTGTCAGACCGGAAAATGAATTAGCAAAAATAGCTGGATTAGAGTTAGGGAATAGGGGAGGAATTGTTGTTAACGAATACCTCCAAACTTCGAATAAAGATATATATGCTGTTGGAGATGCGGTGGAGGTTGTGGATTATATAAGCGGTACAAAGTCGATGATTCCGCTTGCAGGACCAGCCAATAGACAAGGACGAATTGCTGCCAATAATATGATGGGGAAAAATGAAAAGTATCAAGGTACCATGGGTACTTCCATTGCGAAAGTGTTTGACTTAACTGTCGCTGCAACAGGTAACAATGAGAAAATTTTAAAACGCTTAGGGGTTTCTTATGAAGTAATTCATATTCATCCAAGTTCACATGCTGGATACTATCCAGGTGCGGCACCAATAGCGTTAAAATTAATTTTTGATAAAGAAACAGGAAAAATCTTCGGGGCACAAGCGGTTGGTTCTGATGGCGTAGATAAGCGTATTGACGTAATTGCTACTGCAATTAAGGGTGGATTAACCGTAGAAGATTTAACTAACTTGGAATTGTCTTACGCACCACCTTATTCATCAGCAAAAGACCCAGTAAATATGGCTGGTTATGTCGCTTTTAATATCATCGAAGGTGAAGTAGAAACGATCCAGTGGCATGAAGTTGACAATATAGTTTCAGATGGAGGACTACTTATCGACGTTCGTGAGCCAATGGAGCGTGAATTTGGATTTATTAAAGGCTCAATTAATATTTCTTTAAATGACTTGAGGAATCGATTAGAGGAACTGCCAAAGGACCAGACGATTTATGTCAGCTGTCAAGTTGGCTTAAGGGGATATATTGCAAGCCGGATACTAAAAAATAACGGGTATGACGTTAAAAATGTTGATGGTGGTTGGAAAACATATTCTTCAGTATTTGGAAGTAACCTAAATGAAAATTTTGAAGCCAACACAAACAACCTTGGGGAAACAGATATAGAAAACAGCGTTGCATTAAAGGTTGATTCAGTTTTAGATGTTAGTGGTTTAGTATGTCCTATGCCGATTGTGAATTTAAAAAAGGGGATTGCGCAATTGGAAAGCGGGCAAATATTAGAGCTTCATGTGACAGACAGAGGTGCCTTAAACGACCTTCCTTCATGGACAAAAAATGCAGGACACACCATCTTAAAGACCGAGCAAACTGAGCAGCTGATTAAATTTTGGATTGAAAAGAACTAAAAAATTGAAATTTATCAATTAACGGGTATTTATCATTGATGTAATGTCCATAAAGAAAACGGACAAAAAATAAAAGGTAGCTTATGAAAGCTACCTTCTTTGTTATTGTATCTTAAGAAACCTTATTACTTTCAATATATGTTTCAAAAGCTGGATGAAATTCTTTTTGATAATGTAGTTCCGGACATGATTTAATAACAATTGATTTTAAAATATTCGAGTTTTTTGTCTCTAATACTTTATTGCATTTTGGACAATGTTCAATAAAAAGGTTTTTAAATAAACGCATATCCAGCCTCCTATCCCACTAATTCCTATAGTTATACTGTGAATTATACAGTATTAACGTGAATTTACAATAGATATCGATAATTTTTATAGTATTGTTGGAAAAAATAAAGGTGACAATATATGCATTTTCAATTGATATAAAATACGGCGAGAGGAAGATGATAATGTTTGATTATACGGTTACTACGAATAAAAATATAGAAGAATCGATTCAAAGTCTGGAGGAAAGCTTAAAAGAAGAAAAGTTTGGTGTTTTGTGGAAATTTGACATTAAGGAAAAGCTTCAGGAAAAGGGGCTCGAATTTCTTAAAGAGTTTAAAGTGCTCGAAGTATGCAATCCCCATGAAGCACAAAGAGTGTTAAGTGAAAACAAAATGGCGGGTTATTTTCTTCCATGTAAAATGGTTGTTTATGAGGATAATGGGCAAACGAAAATTGGGATGCCTAAACCTACTGCTCTTATAAGCCTTCTGAATGATGAAAGGATGAAGGAATTTGCAAGAGATATCGAAGATCGTTTAATCAAGTGTATTGATAAAAGTCTTTGATGTAGGTCTTTAAATCTAAATAATAAAATTCTCGACCGCCATATTAATCGCGGTCTTTTTTACTTTTTAGCGATTTAAGTAATTTTTAAAGTTATTCTATTGACAATATACCTATAGGGGTATATTATAGAACTTGTCAATGAGATTTGTTCATTGAAGGAGGGGTTACATGATACTTTTTTTCTTGATTGGAATAGTTATAACGTTTATCTTTTTCTTATATGAAAGATATTTCCCGGTATTTGGTGTAAATTGTATCAATTGCAAAGACCTTGATTTGGACAAAATAAACATAATAGACATAAGGGATTTTAATGATTCATATAAGAACCTAATTGAAGGAGCAACTAATATGCCTTTCGCTTATCTAAAAAGGAATCTAAACCAAGTCCCAAATAGTGATGTGCATTTGATTGTTTCAAGTACTCTTGAAAAGAATATTGGAACACGCTATTTGAGAAGAATGGGTTTTCCCGTTGTGGGATATACAATTATTAATCATTCTAAGGTATTATTAAAGGAAAATGGTCTAAATATAGAAACTTATTGCTAAAGGAGTCAAAAAATATGGAATATAATGATCAAATTAAAAATAGAGCCAAACGGATTGAAGGACAGCTTAGAGGAATTTTAAAAATGATGGAAGAAAATAAGGATTGTAAAGAAGTTATTACCCAATTATCTGCAGCTAGAACTGCCATTGATCGAACCATTGGTGTGATTGTAAGCTCCAATTTAGTAGAATGTGTTCAAAAAGCGGAACATCAAGGGGAAAAAAGTATGGAAGAATTAGTTAAAGAAGCTGTTAATTTGTTGGTGAAAAGTCGATAAAAAAGGGTTGACACCCTCTTTTATTTTGATTAGCATTATACCCATAGGGGTAAAGGTAAATGAAAAACAGGAGGAAAATAAACAATGAATATAGCAAAAGTATTAGATGCCAAAGGTTTAGCTTGTCCTATGCCAATTGTTAAAACAAAAAAGGCGATAAATGAACTTCAATCTGGTGAAGTTTTAGAAATTCACACAACCGATAAAGAAATGATCTTGCTGCTTGGGCAATATCAGGAGGTCATGAATTATTAAAGTATGACGAGGAAAATGACATTTTAAAGTTTTGGATTAAAAAAGGATAATTTTTTTAAAATCCCGAATACCTGTACTGGTATAGGTTTTATTTTATTCAATTACATTCAGGAGGTTACAACATGACAGATAAGAAAAAGACGACAATAGTCTTATTTAGTGGAGATTACGATAAAGCCATGGCAGCTTATATCATTGCAAATGGTGCTGCTGCATATGATCATGAAGTTACTATTTTTCATACATTTTGGGGATTAAACGCCCTTCGTAAGGATGAGAATATTTCGGTGAAAAAAAGTTTTATGGAAAAAATGTTTGGAAAGATGATGCCTAGAGGCGCAGAAAAAATGGGTCTTTCAAAAATGAATTTTGCTGGATTCGGCCCAAAAATGATTAAGGATATTATGAAAAAACATAACGCGCTGCCTTTACCACAACTAATCGAGATGGCTCAAGAGCAGGATGTAAAACTCGTAGCATGTACCATGACAATGGATTTATTAGGTCTCAAACAAGAGGAGTTATTAGATTCAATCGAATATGCAGGTGTGGCAGCTTATTTAGGAGATGCAGAGGAAGGTAATGTTAATTTGTTTATTTAATTACAGATAAGGATTCTTTCCTTAGAATGAGGAGGTAAACGGAATGGATTATATAAATTATCTTCTAATTGCCATATTTCTATTCTTAATAATCAAGAGATTTATACCAACAAAAGGCGTTAACAATATTTCAACAACTGAGTTGAAAAATGAATTAAATGATAAGAATAAGCAATTTGTCGATGTTCGGACACCAGTAGAATTTAAAGGAAACCATATTAGAGGTTTTAAAAATATACCTCTACAAAATCTTGCTCAAAAAGCAGAGAAAGAACTTAAAAAGGAAAAAGAAGTAATTGTTATTTGTCAAAGTGGAATGAGAAGTCTTCAGGCTACTAAAATTCTAAAAAAATTAGGATTTACAAAAGTGACGAATGTCAAAGGCGGTATGAGCGCTTGGATTTAAAGAAAAATCTTAGGAGGGCGTTAACATGAAACAAATGACTGCAAAAGAAGTAGACGCTTTATTAAACGATGGAAAGCAAATAAACATTATTGATGTTCGCGAAGTGGACGAAGTAGCAGCGGGTAAAATTCCATGCGCTGTAAATATTCCTTTAGGTTTAGTTGAGTTTCGCATGCATGAATTAGATAAATCAAAAGAATATATTATGGTATGCCGATCTGGTGCAAGAAGCGGCCGTGCCACGCAATTCCTTGAAAGCTATGGATTTGACGTGATAAACATGTCAGGTGGAATGCTTGCATGGGAAGGTAAAATAAAATAATTTTTTTTAGGTTAAAATGTACCCACATAGGTATTAAACAGGAGGTTTTATAAATGGAAAACATGAAAGCAAACGTTACATTAGATGCAAAAGGATTAGCATGCCCGATGCCGATTGTTAAAACAAAAAAGGCAATGAATACTCTTGAGGCAGGTAATGTTTTAGAAGTTCAAGCGACAGATAAAGGGTCTAAAGCTGATTTAAAAGCTTGGGCAGAAAGTACGGGTCATCAATACCTTGGTACAATCGAAGAAGGAGTTGTACTGAAGCATTATCTTCGTAAGTCTTCCAATGATGAAACCAATGAAAAAAAGTACCCAAATGTGACAAGTAATGAGATTCTCGAAAAGAAAATGGAAAACAATGAGGATATTATAGTTCTTGACGTAAGAGAAGCGGCGGAATATGCCTTTAACCATATCCCAGATGCTGTCTCTATTCCTTTAGGTGAATTAGAGGATCGAATGGACGAGCTAAATAAAGATATAGAAATTTATGTAGTTTGTCGTACAGGTAATCGCAGTGATTTAGCAGCACAAAAATTAGCGCAAAAAGGATTTACAAATGTAATTAATGTGGAACCGGGTATGAGCCAATGGAAGGGTAAAACAACAGGTATCAACAAATAAACAATTTGGAGGAAGTAACAATGAATAAAAAGGTAGCAATTATTGCAAGTAATGGTAGCTTATTTGATGCTTATAAAGTTTTTAATATCGCAACAGCAGCTGCAGCAACCGATCAGGAAGTAGCCATTTTCTTCACCTTTGAAGGTTTAAACTTAATTCACAAATACGCAAGCAATCAACTTCCGATGCCAGAAGGCAAAGAGCATTTCGCAGAAGGTTTTGCAAAAGCAAACGTACCATCTATTACTGAACTATCAGCAATGGCGCAAGAAATGGGTGTGAAATTCATCGGATGCCAAATGACAATGGATGTAATGGGATTAGTAAAAGAAGATTTTGTTGATGGAATTGAAGTAGGTGGAGCTGTCACATTTTTAGAATTTGCTAAAGATGCGGATGTAACCTTAACTTTTTAATCATGCATATTTTTTTAAAATCAATAATACCATAGGGGGTATTTGTAAAATGTCTGTAAATATTATGACTTCAAAAGAAGTAACAAAAAAAGTTTTTAATAAGGAAGATCTATTTATTTTTGATGTTCGAAATGAAAGTGATTTTCAAGATTGGAAAATCGAGGGTGAAAACTTTCGCTATTTAAATATTCCTTATTTCGAATTGCTTGATGGTGTTGATGAAATTATCGGAAAAATTCCTACTGATAAAGATGTATTAGTAGTTTGTGCGAAAGAAGGTTCTTCGGTAATGGTAGCAGAGATGCTTTCAGAAGCTGGATTAAACGTGTCATACCTTAGGGGTGGAATGAAAGCATGGAGTGAACATTTAGAACCGGTTAAAGTTGGAGACTTAAATGATGGAGGCGAAATTTATCAGTTTGTACGAGTTGGTAAAGGCTGCTTATCCTACATGGTTGTTTCAAACGGAGAGGCAGCACTGATTGATGCAACACGAATGACTGACACCTATCTTAATTTTGCTGAAAGCATCGGTGCAAAAATCACGAATGTATTTGATACTCACCTTCATGCAGACCATATTTCAGGAGGACGTACAATAGCTGAAAAAACTGGTGCAATTTACTGGTTACCGCCTAAGGATGCTACAGAAGTATCATTTGAGTACCAGCCATTAGAAGACGGAAATAATGTCAAAATTGGTGATACCATCATTAATATTCAAGCATTATATTCTCCAGGTCACACAATCGGGTCTACTTCCTTTGTAGTAGATGGAAAGTTTTTACTTTCAGGTGATATCTTATTCATTGATTCGATCGGAAGACCAGACCTAGTAGGTATGGCAGAAGACTGGGTGGGCCATTTAAGAGAAACTCTTTATAAACGTTATAGAGAATTATCAGAAGATCTTATTGTTCTCCCTGCACATTTTATGATTATTGAAGAATTAAACGGTGATGGCAGTGTGTCAGAGAAATTAAGTATCTTGTTTGCAAAAAATCATGGTCTAAATATTGAAGATGAAAATGATTTCAGAAAAATGGTAACCGAAAACTTACCGCCACAGCCAAATGCTTATCAAGAAATTCGTGAAACGAATATGGGGAAAATAAATCCTGACATAGAGAAACAACGAGAAATGGAAATCGGACCAAACCGTTGTGCAGTTCGATAAATCCGAAATGGGGGGATTAAGAATGGAAGCTGCAAAAGTACTAGATGCAAAAGGATTTGCTTGTCCAATGCCAATTGTAAAAACGAAAAAAGCAATCAGTGAACTACAATCAGGGCAAGTATTAGAAGTTCATACAACAGATAAAGGGGCAAAAAATGACCTTACAGCTTGGGCTAAATCCTGCGGTCATGAGTTACTAAAACACGAGGAAGAAAATGATGTGTTAAAGTTCTGGATTAAAAAAGGGTAAATAAAAGGGAACCAAGTAAGGTTCCCTTTTAAAAGGAGGACAACATGGATATTAGCTTTATAATCACGATCTTCCTAATTGGATTTATAGGCTCATTTATTTCTGGGATGCTAGGTATAGGTGGTGCCATTATCAACTTTCCAATGTTGTTATATATTCCCGTTATTCTGGGTGTCGGTCATTTTACAGCTCATGAAGTTTCAGGAATTACTGCTATCCAGGTTTTCTTTGCGACAATTGGCGGCGTTTTGGCTTACCGTAAAGGAGGATTTTTAAATAAAACACTAATCGCCTACATGGGAATTAGTATCCTTTTGGGAAGTTTTATTGGAGGTTTCGGTTCGACTCATATGCCGGAGAGTGGAATTAATCTCGTTTATGGAATTTTAGCGCTTATTGCTGTAGTCATGATTTTTGTTCCCAAAAAGGGGGTTGATGATATTCCCTTAGAACAAGTCAAATTTAACAAATGGCTTGCCGCATTATTTGCTTTCTTTGTAGGAATTGGAGCTGGCATTGTAGGAGCGGGAGGTGCGTTTTTGTTAGTACCAATTATGTTGGTAGTTTTAAAGATTCCAACAAGAATGACCATTGCCTCTTCTTTAGCCATTACATTTATTTCATCAATTGGAGCTGTTTCTGGGAAAATAACAACAGGACAAGTGGCAATTCTACCTTCGCTCATTATGGTTGTTGCCAGTTTAATTGCTTCACCGATCGGAGCAAATGCTGGGAAAAAAGTAAATACAAAGATTTTACAAATCATTATGGGGATTTTAATCTTAGCTACAGCTGTGAAGACATGGATGACCATATTGTAAGTAAAGTGGGAATAAGAATGAACATTAAGCGCCTGAAAAAGTGTGGTAACGGTACTTGAGGGATTAATAATAAAGAACCCCGTTCGAAATTTTTACCACCAATATGACCTGGGGTTTTAGTTTGGCTCCTGGTAGGAGTCATCGTTCTAATTAATAAAATATTTTAAAACTAGGGGCAAAATTGCCTCTATTTTTATACGAGAGGTCGATCGGGGAGCTAAATAAAACTCTTCGAGGAGTAGGCTATCGTTTTATTACGTTCTAACTTCTTGTTTAAAAAAACAAAACAGACGAAATTAGTCGTCTGTTTTGAAAGAGCTTTATTTTTATTAATTATTTAACATACAATTCGCATTTGATACTTTTTTCATTTGGGAAACACAATCTTTATGCATTTCTTTTAATTCTTTTTCACTTAATTCAGGGTGCTTTTCTTGCATGAAAGATAGCATTTCTTTAAAATCTCCCACTTTGCAATCAATCTTGTTACTTGCAGCCATAACTCCAGTTCCTAATCCAAGTAATAAGATTAAGGTTAATGCGCTTATGACTAATTTCTTCATTTTAAGTTCCTCCAAATGTCAAATTTCTTACTTTCACTCTAATTGTATAATGAATTATTATATACGGTATGGGGTAATTGTGACGAGTTATAAAACTTTTCCCTAACAAGGCCTGCTTTAGTTGGCAGTCCTTTTTCTATTTTTTAATTAGAATTGTTTAGCTCAAGTCCTGTCTGAACGCTAAACTTTGCGCTTCCGCTTTTCTATTTTTTGAAATATTAAAAAAACACAAATTCTCCTAAAAAAATTCTCTACTAGATATGAAATGAAAGATTATAAAATGAATATGAAATGGAAGCGTTTTCTTGTTTAGTGGGGGTGAATGAAGGTTGTAGCTTATTTAGGTCTATTTTTTTAAAAAATTTTATCAGGTAAAAGGGGGAGGAAGAAATTTGAAGCGATTCTCAAAAAAGACAGCATCTTTAACACTTGCCGCCTTGATGTTATCATCAACTGTCATTCCTTATGCAAGTGCGGAGCAGGGAAAATCAAATGGTAATAAACAAAATGCTGAGATTACAGCGACTACCAAAAACATCCTAATACAGGGTGAGAAGAAATTCAAAGACCTAAATAATAATGGCAGGCTCGATCCATATGAAAACTGGCAGCTTCCAACAGATGTACGTGTAAAGGATCTTGTCAAAAAGATGACACTTGAGGAAAAAGCGGGGATGATGCTGATTACAGAGTTTCCGAAATTTACGAATAACAAGTTAGTCTTGCCAAATAAATTAATTGATCAAAATACACGATACTACATTTTCCGGCAAACCCCAACTGCTGATGTTATCGCTGATTATAATAATCAGCTTCAAGAAGCAGCAGAAGGATCAAGATTAGGGATTCCAATTCTCATCACATCAAATCCAAGAAATCATGCATCAACGGATTATACGAATAGCAGCGAAGGGGCAGGCTTGCATTCATTTTGGCCAGGTCCATTAGGACTTGCGGCAACCCGTGATACCAGTCTAGTCAAGGATTTTGCTGAAACCGCGGCGAAGGAATGGAGAGCGGCAGGGATTCGCAAGGTATATGGATATACAGCAGATATTGCGACCGATCCGCTTTGGGCAAGAATTGAAGATACATTTGGCGAGCAGCCTGCACTTGCTTCAGGCATGATTTATAACGTCATCAAAGGTTTCCAAGGGGATGAACTTGGGAAAGACAGTGTTGCGATTACCGTTAAGCATTTTCCGGGCGGCGGAGCACGAGACAATGGCTTAGATCCACATTTTCCAGAAGGAAAATTCAATCCATATCCAACTGATGGAAGCTTGTTAAAATATCATATTCCAAGCTTTAGAGCCGCTATTACGGCTGGCGTGTCTTCCGTGATGCCTTATTATGCTTATCCAAGCAATACGAGTGCTGACCAAGGGTTACCATGGTTTAGTCCTACGCAGCAATTTGAGGAAGTAGGCTTTGCATTAAACAAAGCGATTATTACCGATCTCCTCCGAGGACAGCTTGGTTTCAAGGGTTATGTTAACTCTGATACAGGCGCAGTCGGCAATAATGCTTGGGGTGCAGAAGCATTAACGCCTGAACAAAAATTTGCAAAAGCTATTAATGCTGGGACAAATATTATCTCTGGCGCTTCCGATCCAGCTCCTATCATCGATGCGGTAAAAAATGGCCTACTTAAAGAAGAAAAAGTAGATCAATCTGTTTCATTTTTACTGTCAGAGATGATGAAATTGGGTCTTTTTGAAAACCCTTATGTAGATAGACAGCATGCCCTAGATGTAGTTAATAATCCTGAATCAAAGAAAAAGGCGGATGCAGCACACAGGAAGTCCCTTGTTCTTATGCGTAACGATAAAATCAATGGTGAGAATGTCCTTCCATTGAGTGATGGAAAAATAAACAATGTTAAGCTTTATGTTGAAATGTTCCCAGGTGGAAATGACGCGGCGGCGACGAAGAAATTAAGAGAAACAATTCAGAAATATGACCCATCGATCACAGTAACAGATAAACTTGCTGAATCCACACATGCATTTGTATGGGTTCGACCTGTTCAATCGAACTGGGACAATAACCCACGGATTTCAGTAGGTCCTGAAACAGGCATCACGAATGTCGACCGGATTATCGAAATTCAGAAAACTGTACCGACCATTACGGCCATTAATTTCACGAATCCATGGTTAATAGACCAAATTGAACCGAATTCAGCAGCAGTGGTTGCGACGTTTGGAACGAAGGCTGAGGCAATTGTTGATGTCATTCGCGGCAAATTCAATCCGACAGGAAAACTTCCATTCACCATTCCAGCTAATAAGGCAGCAGTCGATAACGAAGTTGGAGATATTCCTGGATATGAAGAAGATCCTTCGTATGTTTACACAAATAAGAGTGGGGACAAGTACGGATTTGATTTTGGATTGAGTTTTAAATAATCATTAAAAATGTTTCAAGAGGCAGGGATGTGATCTCTGTCTTTTTTTGTTGCAATAAGATTTTTTTAAAAATGCCCTTAGCTTGATCCTTTTTGTTATAATTCTACAAGGGGAAATAGATAGAAGATAGCTAAAAGGGGGATTTGAATGAGTTCAGTACCTACGAATCAAGTCATACGGGAAGTTACATATATACAACTGTTTAAAAAGTCTCAACATTTTACCGCCTTACTGTTAGGTCAGTTTTTTTCTTTATTAGGCAGCTCTATTACCAACGTGATCTTGCCCATTGTCGTTCTCCAAATCTCTAATTCTACGGCGGTAATGGGGACGGTAATGGCCATTTATATGGTGCCATTTGTCATCTTGCTTCCATTTTCAGGTGTGTTGGTTGATAAACTGAACAAGGTCAAAATTATGTTTTTAGTTGATATTGTCCGATTTATTCTCATG
Organism: Bacillus sp. AFS037270; assembly: GCF_002585305.1. The sequence goes on from NZ_NUNF01000032.1 coordinate 171,172, forward strand.
TTGACCTTGTCGATATTTGCTTTTATGGATCAACTTAATATGTCACTTCTTTTTGTGTTTATGTTTTTTATGGGGACGATGGATAGTTTCTTTCAGCCCGCCCATTCCGGGGTGCGAGCGAAAATATTCACACCGGATATCCGTATTGCGGCGAATTCTTTGAATCAAGTAACAGTACAGGCATTAAGGATCTTTGGCCCGATTATTGGGGGTATTATTATTTCGGCTGTTTCGGCGGGATGGGGATTTGGCATCAATGCGGCTACCTACATCATCTCGTTATTCTTTTTATTTAGTTTACGAACACTGACCTTTCACAGACCTACTATGAATTCTGATCAAAAGTCGACGATAAAACAGGATTTCATGGAGGGAATTGAGGTCCTAAAAGGGCATTCATGGCTTTGGATTACCATTTTAGTTTTTTCTTTCATTAATATATTTTCAAATGGAATTATCCAGATCATCCTTCCTTGGTTAATCAAGAACTATTATCAATTTGAACCATATGTGTATGGCCTCGTCCTTGGCTCATCAGGGGCTGGGGCAATTGTGTGCGGTATTATATTCGGCTCCCGTCCTGAATGGAAGAAGAGAGGTATCCTCGCTTATGGCGGTGTTATTTTAAGTGGAATAGGCCTTTTCTTGCTGGCATTTATCTCGAGTGTACCCTTATTGATGACCTGTATGTTTTTAGAAGGAGCCGGAATAATGCTTTTTGGTCTGATATGGGAAACTAGTTTACAAGAACTGGTGCCTGAAGAAAAATTTGGCCGAGTGGTTAGTTTAGATATGCTCGGTTCGTTTGCACTGCTCCCGGTTGGCTATTTGCTTACTGGCTGGCTCGCTGAGGGAATCGGAGAAATTTTAACACTTATGATCTTTAGTATTGTGATTGTGTTGATTTCGGGATTGTCTGTGATGATTAAAGGAATCCGTGAATTTAATTAAGGCAAATAACATGAAAGAGGGACTCCATTTAACCAATATGGAGTCCCTCTTTTGATTGGATTACTCTTAAAACTGATCTTTTTTAATATACATCTCGCAGGTAACGTCCTTGCTCTTTCATAGCATTTAGATAGACTTCAGCTTCTTCAGAGGTCTTTGAGCCTTCTTTTTCAATAACCGTTAATAGGGCGCTATGAACATCTTTCGCCATATATTGTTTATCTCCGCAAACATAGAAGTATGCTCCATTTTCGAGCCATTCGAATAATTCTTTACTGTTTTCAAGCATTTTATGCTGTACATATACCTTTTTCTCGCTATCACGGGAGAACGCAGTTTCTAATCTCGTCAATACGCCCTCTTGCTGATATTTTTCTAGCTCATCTTGATAAAGGAAGTCTGACGCTGCATGCTGATCCCCAAAAAATAACCATGTGCGACCGTCTGCTTTTGTAACTGCTCGTTCTTCGATAAAGGAACGGAATGGTGCAATCCCTGTTCCAGGACCAACCATGATGATATCTTTCTCTTGCGATTCTGGCAGATGAAAGTGTTTATTTGGCTGTACAAATACTGGAAGTGTTTCGCCTTCTTGAGTACGTTCCGCAACTAAAACAGAACAAACACCTTTACGATCGCGTCCGTGCGCATTGTAACGAACTGCACCGATGGTTAGATGAACTTCATTAGGATGGGCTGCCATGCTGCTAGCAATTGAGTAAAGCCGCGGTGTCATTTTTCTTAATAGAGAAACAAACTCTTGGGCAGAAGCCTTCCAAGGACCGAAATCACGTAACATATCAAGTAAATCACGTCCGTTGGTATATTCTTTTAGCTTTGTTGCATTTTCAACTAATACAAGGTTTTTTAACTCTTCATTTTCTGTGAATTCTGCTGCCGCTTGGAGAATCTTTTTCGACAGTAACGTGATTTCAAAGTAAGCGGTTAACGCCTCTTTTAATGGAAGTGTTTCTCCTTGCTTATTAATGGTTACTGCGGTTTTTTCATCCCAATGCATTTCTTCTAGAAGTGAAGCTACAAGTTCTGGATCATTCTTTGGGACAACACCAAGGGCATCACCTGGGATATAAGAAAGACCTGACCCTTCCAATGATAGCTCAATATGTCTTGTTTCTTTACTAGAGCCAGCACCATTTAGATTGACGTTTTTAAGAACCTTCGCTTGAAAAGGATTAGTTCTTGAATAAGCGGTCGGAACCTTTTTGTCTCCATTTTTGTTTACAGTAAGTTGCATCATCTTCACCTCATAATTGTAATATTTACTAGTTATTGGCTTGATTAGTTGTGTTTTTTTCTCTTTTACATCTTCCATTATATCTAAATAATATTAAATTTCCCTTAAAAAAGGCTTATAAAATTTTTTAATTATTAAGATAAAATTAAGAATTTAATTTTATCATAAAATCTATCCTGAAAAACAGGAAATTAATAAAATTTTGGAGAGTTTTAGATGAAAAAATTTACAATTGTTGATAGAGAGACATGTATTGCTTGCGGAGCTTGTTTTGTGACCGCTCCGGAGGTTTTTGATTACGATGACAATGGAATTTCATTTGTATATTTTGATAAAAATCAAGGGAATGTCGAAATACCTGGTGAGTTAGTAGACGATGTATTAGAAGCGAATGATGGATGCCCTTCAGGTTCAATAAAAGTATCGAACATGCCTTTTAATGGTAATCCAACAAAATTTGAATAATTTTAATGTTTTTGTCTTAATAAGTAAACTTCGTACAAATAATACAGGTAGAAACTAAATCCGATATCAAAAGCATTTTTGTCCAGAAAATCAGTTCCTTATCACGGAGCTGATTTTTTTATTATTTATTTGTGGTCAATGATTACTCAGTATTTGGTTTGCTCGATCGACAAAGTAGTTATTACATGTGAATTGTGTTTAGTCAATTTAACCAAAATCATTTTTATCTTTAGACAGAATACCAATGACTCGTTTGAATTTTCTCATTATAATAATTTATAAAACATAGAGTCGTGGAGGTAAGGTATGAATGAGCATTGGAATGCCTTTATGGATAACAATTTGAAGATGAGTCCGACTGGTTCTGGTAGTTTAAATGGACGGACATTTGCGGTTAAGGATGTATTTGATCTCAAAAATTATCATTCTAGTGCCGGAAATCCAGATTGGCTGAGAACCCATGATCCTGCAACACAAAATGCGCCCGTGGTGGATCTGTTATTGGAACAGGGGGCATATCTGAGGGGAACGACCCATACAGATGAATTAATGTACAGTTTGAATGGGGAAAATTCCCACTATGGTACACCCATAAATCCGCGTGGAGAGGACCGGATTCCAGGTGGTTCCTCAAGTGGTTCTGCGGTAGCAGTTGCTGCAGGACTAGTCGACTTTGCTCTCGGAACGGATACAGGAGGATCAATTCGCATTCCATCTTCCTATTGCGGGCTATTTGGAATTAGGCCAACACATGGGCTTGTGAATATCAAGGGCGTGATACCACTCGCTAAATCCTTTGATACGGTAGGGTGGATGACCAAAAATCCAGAACTTTTGCTGGCGGTCGGTGAAATTCTTATTAACCAGGAAGAGACATCTGAAAGCTTTGAATTTCTTCTTTTTGAAAAAGAAGCATGGTCTTTTGTAGAAGGAGAAACAAAGGAATGCTTATTACAAGTTGCTTCGATTTTACAAGCGTTATTTACCAACACCAACTCGGACTACATATCAGTGGAAGGGCTGTCAAAATGGGCAGAGCTTTTTCGATCCATCCAAGGCATAGAGATTTGGAAGGAACATGGTGCCTGGATTGAAGCGGTGAAGCCAACCTTTGGACCAGGGATTAGCGAACGATTTGAATGGGCGAGTACCCTGAATGCAGATGAGCTCGGTCCTCTAAATAACAGAAGAGAAAAAATAAAACAAAGTCTGTCGGGTTTATTAAAAACAAATGGATTATTGGTCATTCCAACTGCTCCGGGTGAAGCTCCCTTACGCCAGTTATCAATGGAGGAAATGGAGTTGTATCGTACAAGAACGATGCAGCTTACGTGCATCGCAGGATTAACTGGCTTTCCGCAAGTGACCATTCCTTTGATGAAAAGGAATGGAATCCCAGTCGGCCTGTCGTTTATTGCGAATCAATCTCAAGATATAAAGTTACTAAAATTCATCCAGCGTCTGTCGGCGATATTGGTCGAAACAAATGTGAAAATTGCAAATTAAATAATTTATGGAAGGAGGTAAGGTCATGAATAATCAAGCATTTTGGTCATACCGCCCAACCACTATGGCTCCCAATGTGATGATTACAACTCCACATTATTTGGCCTCGCAAGCCGGTATGAAGGTTTTGCAGGAAGGAGGAAATGCCGTTGAGGCGGCGATTGCGGCAGCGTCAACAATTGGGGTGGTCTATCCCCATATGAATGGAATTGGCGGCGATAATTTTTGGTTAATCTACAATTCTAATGATAAAGAGTTAAAGGGGTTAAATAGCAGCGGCCGATCTGGAGAATACGCAACGATTGACTTTTACAAAAAACAGGGGCTTGGAACAATCCCAGCTCGGGGGCCGCTTGGGGCAAATACCGTTCCCGGGGCCGTCGCCGGTTGGGAAATGGCCTATGACTACTCAGTCGAAAGGATGAAGGGAAATATTACATGGGAGCACTTATTACAATCGTCTATCCATTATGCAAAAGAGGGCTTCCCGGTTACCCCGAGTCAAGAATATTGGACCAATATAAACTTAGATGAAACAAACAATCAGTTTCGAAATTTACAACGATTTTCGGAATTTAAAAAGATTTTCACAAAAACTTCTGGCTTTTCCTATCATTCTGGTGAAATAATGAAACAGAAAGATTTAGCTATTACTCTAGAAGGACTGTCAAAAGAAGGAAGCCGCCTATTTTATCAAGGGGAGGTCGCAAAGGTCATTTCGGAAGATCTCCAATACAATGGAGGCTTATTAACATATGATGATTTTGTTTCCCACCGTTCAGACTGGGTTAAGCCTCTTTCGGTCGACTACCGGGGTTATGGCGTTTACAACTTACCTCCGAATACTCAAGGATTTGCTTCCCTATCCATTTTAAATATATTGAATCAGTTTGATGTCCCGGAGATTGAGGAAGGGTCTGCTGATTATTATCATCTATTGATCGAGGCTACTAAACTAGCATTCGAGGATCGTGATCAGTATTTAACTGATCCTGATGTTTCCCATATTCCTCTAGATGAGCTACTATCTCTAAAAAGAGGAATGGAGTTAGCGGCCCAAATCGACGTTACCAAGCCGATCAATCTTCAAAAACAATTGGATCCAAAAGGAGATACGGTTTGGTTAGGGGTAGTCGACCAGTATGGGAATGCGGTTTCGCTTATCCAAAGTATTTATCATGAGTTTGGGTCTGGGTTCATCCCAAAAGATACAGGGATTGTGCTGCAAAATCGGGGCAGTTTTTTTTCGCTTGACGAGAACCATGTAAATTGTCTGCTGCCTAAAAAACGAACCTATCATACGTTGAATCCTGCGATGATCTTTAAGGGCGGTGAGCCTTATTTGGTGTATGGTACAATGGGAGGAGAGGGGCAGCCGCAAACTCAGGCAGCTCTTGTGACAAGAATACTTGATTACCATATGCCGATCCAGGCAGCGATAGAGGCGCCAAGGTGGTTATATGGCCGAACTTGGGGTGCTGAATCCAATAGCGTTAAAATCGAAGGAAGAGTACCGAATGAGATTACCGAATCGCTCCGAAAAAGAGGACATCAAGTGGAAATTGTCGAAGATTTCACGGATGTGATGGGCCATGCCGGGGTCATCAAAATTGATCCTGATAGCAACATTAAATTTGGCGGTGCAGATCCAAGAGGTGATGGGGCAGCGCTAGGATTCTAGTTTTTTAATCTTGGTTCTGTTTAAAGATATTGGTGCTTTTTATAATCTGTTGATTGGATTGCAATGCGCTCGACTCCTGCGGGAGTACGGGGCCGGGGAGATCCCACAGGTGCTAAAGCGCCGAGGAGGCTCCGCGGCACGCCCGCGGAAAGCGCGCTTCTTTCGCTGCAATCAACAGCCAAAATTATCAGAGCCTTAATCTAAAAAAGGCAAACATGAAAAAAGGTGAATATACGTGAAACTTCAACGAGATTTATTTATTGGATTTTTCAGGTCCGGGCTATTAGGCTTTGGAGGTGGACCATCCGCTATTCCACTCGTACATAAAGAAGTAGTGGGTACGTTTAAATGGATGAATGATCAAGAATTTAGTGATATTTTGGCCCTCGCCAACACGCTGCCCGGACCTATCGCAACAAAGATGGCTGGGTATATCGGCTACCGGCTAGGTGGGATACTAGGCATGATAAATGCTATATTGGCTACTGTTTTACCAACCATTCTAATGATGCTCGTCTTATTAACTTCATTTAATCAGTTTAAGGATAACCCAAGAGTTCAAGGGATGACTGGTGCAGTGGTGCCAATAGTGGGTGTAATGATGGGAACCTTAACATGGGAGTTTTTGAAAAAATCAAAGAATGGCTGGGGCTGGAAGAAAGGGATTCTCCTCTTGGCTGGTAGTTTTGTAGTGATGGAGATTTTCCATGTACATCCAGGTATTGTCGTAGGAATTCTACTGGTTGCGGCATTAGTGATTCCTGATAAAAAAGAAAAGATCGAAATGACCATGAAGGAAAAAAGTGAGAGCCTATGATTTATATTCAAATATTTATCGCATTTTTTATTCCGAGTATTGTTGGATATGGGGGCGGCCCGGCATCTATTCCGTTAATCGAACATGAGGTAGTCAGCCGCTACGGCTGGGTCACTACTGGTGAATTTAGTGAGATTTTGGCGTTAGGAAATGCTTTGCCAGGACCAATCGCCACCAAAATGGCCGGCTACATTGGTTTTGAAGTGGGCGGGGTGTTAGGAGCTGTCATTGCTGAATTTGCAACGATCGCCCCGTCCTTAATCTTAATGATTGTTCTTTTACAGTTAATCTTCAAATATAAAGATTCACCAAGAGTAAAAAGATTGTCCAAGATCGTAGTGCCAACTGTGGCGATTTTAATGGCAGGTCTTACTTATGACTTTATTAAAACATCCTATACCTCTAATGGATTAGTACAAACCATGATAATCGCTATTGTAAGTTTATTATTATTGGAAAAATGGAAGGTACATCCGGCCTTTGTAATTGTAGGCGGCTTGGCCTATGGTGCATTATTTTTAGGGTAGCTCATAAAAAACGTCATTCTATCACAGAAAACAGATAGAATGGCGTTTTTTAATAGTCCCGTTTTTAATAGTCCAGGAAATTATAGAATTACTACTTGTGTACAACTTTTTACAGCTTTAGACACGTCCAGCTCCANNCCTAGCCCCTCGAGGTCTTATGCTTGTCAGGCTGTTCAAGGCGCTTGGGCTTTTGTTCTTAACTTCCCCTGTAGATTTGATAGCCGTAAGGGGAAATAAGCAATGGGACATGATAATGACTGTTTAAGTTTGAAATACCAAACCGAACCGGAACTTGGTCTAAAAAAAGAGGATCCGGGAGCGGCATGTCCTTACTTCGAAAATAATCTCCGATATGGAAGTTAAGTTCATAGGTGCCCATTTTCATTTCTTCTGCTGAAAGAATCGGCCGATATAGTCGTCCGTCAGAATTGGTTATTGCGGTCTTTATTAAATACCATTCCTTGTTTGATAAGTAATATAGCTCAATAGTCACATTTCCCGCAGGCTGACCATGTGTTAAATCGAGAATATGTGTAGTTAAACCAGACATTGCGGCCACTCTCCATTAAGTAAAATAAAAGCACCACCGAGAGCTAGCAGGGGCTAGCTCTCAATGGCAGTTAAATCGGCGATAAATTCCTGCTCTTGGTAATTAAAGTATTCATTAAGAATTTCTTCACGATTATCCAAAAAAAGTTGATCTGCTACGGCTGAAACCAGTTTTGGAATCCCAAATCTCATCCCTGAAAGTGCAGAGGCTAAAATCCCGCAGCTGATTAAAGCGGAGTAGTTGTAAGCAAACAGGCCGTATAAGCGTTTTTTGCCTATCTCATCCCGGCTTTGGAGAGCAAAACCTGGGCTGAGATAGGGGTGCGAATCAATCAAAGGATTGGCTATGTCAATTGGAGCGTTATAACGGTCACTCCAGCGGGCAATGTGTTTTTCAACTAACTTAAGCTCTGGCCGTAAAGCGGGATCCGTCACTAGACCTGTGCTAATAATTAAGAAATCAAAGGAGAATTTTCCTTGAGGTGTTGTCACTACAACCTCATCACTTGCAGCCTCTACTTCGAGCCATGGAGAACCTAAGTGCAGTTGAAAACCAGGCCGCGAGGATGCGCGTTCAAACGTATCATTGGTGGGGGGCTGACTATGTCTAAAGAAATGAGACATCACCTTATATTTATTTTCGTCTGATAAAGTCTGAAAGCGTTCAATCAGTCCAGAACCCTCCATCTGGCGGATGGGGTTAATTCTCTGCATCTCATTACGTCGAACAAAGACATGGGCTTCTGCCACTCCTTCTGATAAAGCAAAATGCGCATTATCAAAGGCGGAAGCACCTCCTCCTAAAATAGCAATCTTTTTACCTTTTAAGGCCGGAAAATCGATTTTCTTTGAAGTGTGCGCATAGAGATGGGCGGGTAGTTTTTCAGAAATTATTTTAGGGACGTGCCACTCACCGCCGCCTTGGATACCTGTAGCTAAAATGACTTTACGGGCTAAAAGTGTTGAGGTCTCAGGGTTATTCAGGTGCAGTTTGTAAATACCCGCTTCTACAGGCTCAAGCAGATTTAGTTTTACCTCATTTCTAACTGGAAGCCTGAGGACCTCCCGATACCAGCGAAGGTAGTTCATCCAGTCGCCGCGTGGAATTTTATCAATGGCTTCCCAGCTCTTTTCGCCAAATTGGGCCTCCCACCAAGAACGAAAGGTGAGGGAGGGGATGCCAAGGTCGATTGAAGTTAGATGTTTTGGTGTTCTTAACGTCACCATCCGGGCATAGGTTTCCCAGGGTCCTTCAAACCCCTCGCGGTTTTCGTCAAGAACAAGGATATTTGTAACACGATCACGCATAAGTCCAAAAGCGGCGGCTAAACCGCTTTGTCCGCCGCCGATAATAACTACATCATATACATGTCCTTCAGGATGTTGGAGAGGGCGCACCCAGCTTGAACCGCCGAATGAAAGATAGGAAAGATCTTTTTTAACTTGTTTATTTAATGCCTCTAGGCTCATAAAATATCATCTCTTTCATTTGTTTATTCTCTTTTTAAAAATAAAGACCCGTTTTTTACATAACAGTAATGTCAGTAATTTTCTCCCCTAAACGAAGTAAGGCAATTTTATAAATCTCAGTAAGGGCTGTTTCAAATTCTATTTCAATTGACTGATGAATCCTTTCTTTCATCACTTCGTAAATCTGCTCCTTGTTTTTTCCGCGGACAGCTAAGATAAAAGGAAAACCGAATTTCTCCATATACTGTTGATTCATTGAGATAAATTGGTTGTATTCCTCAGGTGTAAGGTTCTGTAGACCGGCTCCTTGTTGTTCCTGAACCGAATCAGACGTCATCGCTGCCCGGTCTCCTAAGTTAGGGTGGGCTTTAATCAGGGCTAATTTCTGTTCAAGTGATGAGTTTTCAACAATTTTAACCATTGCTTGATGTAACTGATAAAGAGAACTGAATGGTTTTAGTCGTTCCGCTTGTTCTGCGATCCAAGGTGAATGCTCAAAGATACCGCCTGTAATTTCGATAAATTGTTCATAAGTGGTATCGTTTAAATTCGTAATTGTGTACATAGTGCTCCAATCCTTTCCTTATAAGCCTTTTGCATCGGGTGCTAATGGTGAATCTGGTACAACGTTTAAGGAAGCTTTCGTTCGCTTTGTTAGCACTAAATTTAGAAGGATTGCACATATACTGCCTGTAATTATTCCATCACCTACAAGAATTCTGAGGGTTTCTGGAAGCACTTTAAACAACTCAGGAACCACTGTGGATCCTAGGCCTAATGAAATGGAGCAGGCAATAATTAATAGATTGTTATTATCAGAAAAGTCCACACGGCTCAGCATTTTAATCCCAGAAGACACCACCATGCCAAACATAATAACTGTTGCTCCACCGAGGACGGCAGTAGGAATAATCGTTGCTAAGGCGGCAATCTTAGGAACAAGGCCTAAACCGATTAAAATAATACCTGCTGCAATGGTGACACTTCTATTTTTGATGCCTGAAAGCTGAACAAGACCGACATTTTGTGCAAAAGTACTGTAGGGGAAGGCATTAAATAAACCGCCAAGGGTAAAGGCAATTCCTTCCGTTCGGTAGCCGCGGATAATGTCTTTTTCAGAAAGTTCTTTACCAGTAATTTTACTTAAAGCAAGGAATGCGCCTGTTGATTCAACGAGGATGACGGTTCCGACAATAATTATTGTTAACATAGGGACAATCTCAAAAGTTGGAACACCAAAATAGAATGGAGTCGGGATACGGAACCAAGCAGCATCTACGACAGCTTGCAGGTTCACTTTTCCCATAAAAGCAGCAACAATCGTTCCAGCGATAATTCCGAGCAATACCGAAATGGCACGCATGAAGCCTTGAAAGAAACGATTCATCAATAATATGAAGGCTAAGACACCAAAGGAAAGGATCAAGTTTTCGGAAGAGCCAAATTCAGGGCTTGAAGCGCCGCCGCCCATATTCCTAATCCCAGTAGGTATGAGGGATAGGCCGATAATGATAACCACTGTTCCGGTTACAACAGGCGGGAAGAGTTTTAATAGTTTTCCATATACATTGGCGAATAGAATAATGAATATTCCAGCAGCGATGATCGATCCATAAATGGCTGTAATCCCATAATTGGTGCCAATCGTAATCATTGGAGATACAGCAACAAATGAAGTTCCTAACACAACCGGAAGGCCAACTCCAATATATTTATTGTTGATGGATTGCAGCAAGGTTGCGAGTCCACAAGTCAGCAAGTCAATGGCAATCAGGAATGCTTGCTGATGAGGTGTGAATTTTAATGCGCCTCCAACGATAAGTGGTACAAGAATGGCTCCTGCATACATAGCAAGTACATGCTGTAAACCCAATGAGAAAATTTTTGGCTTTCCGATTTTTTCGTTCATGAGTAAATCCTCCCTTAAATAAGTTTAATCTTTAATGTTATAAAATCTAACATCATATGTAATGATTAGTTACATAATAATCAATTAACCAATAACTGTCATTGTGTAAACTAACTAAAAATTCAGATTTGCACTATACATTTTGTACAATATAAATAAAAAACCCAAGCCGCTCTAATTGACATGTCGGCTTGGGTTTTTATAAAATTCATTAGTTTTCTAATAAAGACTTGATTCTTAAGGCGAGTCTGAGTTGCAGGGTTGTTTCGGAATCCTTTAAGCTTTTCCCTAGAATCTCCTCGCATTTTTCAATTCGATAAACCACTGTATTGCGATGAACAAACAATCTTTTCGCTGTTTCCGAAATCTGACAGTGTGTTTCTAAAAAGACGGATAATGTTTCTAGTAAGGATTGTTCTTCTTCTATCTTTGTCGCGCTAAAACCGTTGAGGGTGAAGGAATAAAAATTTTTTAAGTCCTCAAGAGGGATCTGCCTCAGTAACTCCATAATGTCTTTTGTATGATAGGTTTGTATATATTCTGTTTTCTTTGAAAGTTTACCTTGTGATAGAGCGTCTGCGGCCTCGGTATAGCCGTCTTTAGTGTGTAAGAAATTCTGACATAAAGTACTTACACCAAAAGAAATCGTATTGCCTAAATATTTAGATACCTTTTCTTGAAGTTGTATTAAGCAGGTCTCCACATAAACAATCGGGGAAAGGTCATGATCTTGAACTTCAAATAACAGGATGCAAGAATCACCTTTCTTGAAAAAGTGAATCTTTTGTGTGTAAGCTGATAATTCGCCTTCAATAAAATCAAAAACATCATCCTCCTTCTCATGGCGCTGAGTGTAAGTAGGGTGGAGGAGATTCCCGTCAATTTTGCCGACTGCACAAATATACATCTGGTTATGATGTAATGAAAATTCCTCAGCTCGGCCAATGATTTCCTCCTGGGAGGCGAAGGTACCGTTTAAAAAGTGTAGAAAGAAGTCATTGCGGATACTTCGATCGTGTTGTTTAAGAGCATTTTCCTTCATTAATGCAAAAGAAATAACATTAGCAGCTTGTTCTATTGTTAAAAGGGTTAATTGATCATTTCTTTCTATTTCTCCGATAATCATTAGAAATCCGTTTTTCTTTTCACTGATGTTGACGGGGAATAAGGTACAATTTTGTTTTGTGGATAAGAAAGAAAAAGTAATCGGAAATGAACTGGCTGCAGGAATCGAAATCCCGTCAAATAATGAAGAAAAGTCCATGTTCATGATTGGCTGGGAAATAGGTTTGAAATGCTGGTCGATTAATTGAACTGGCCGCTTGATCATGTGGGATAAATCCTGAAGTAAGGATTGGACTCCTTTTCCCTGCATAATGATATTTGTGAATTGCTTATGGGTTTCGAGCACTAATTTTAACTCCGCAGCTCTTTTATCAAGGATCGTATGAAAGGTTAGATTTACGATTTGTCCAAGAGAGAGATCTAAGGGAAGTTCTATGATTGGTAAGGATAACTCATTAGCAAGGGAAATCACTTCATCTGGGATTTTGTCTAAGAAACGTTTAGTCTTGATGCCCAAACCTGCGCAGCTTTGTTCAGACATTGCTTTTACTAGTTCGGATAGCAGGTGAGGGTGATCTTTGAGATGATAAGCGGTGGTGATTAGAAATTCGTTTTGATTTAAAAATTGAATGATATCAGGTGCATCCATCATATTGACTGATTCCACTTCGTTCTCTTTTCCGGACTCTCCTGCAATGATTTGCATTCCTTCTAAATGAGGAATGGTCAAAAGTTCATATACTTTCATCGAAAGCACTCCTTATGATAGAAAATATAACACTTGAAGTTATGTAATTGGTTTTTATTGTAACAAACTTTTTAGTTATTTTGCATAAAAGATTTAGAAAATTTTTACGAATTAGCTAATGTAGTTCATTTGTTCTGATTGTAAACTATTATTATAACTATATATGTTATTAAATGTAACATTTGAAGGGGAGAAGAAGATGGCCATTCAAGTAAACAAACAGTTTTTAGATAAAGACCAGGTTGGAAACATGATTGAATGGCTTGCTGCATTTGGGCAAACCGAACATGGAGGAGTAACAAGACTTTTGTATTCACGTCCTTGGCTGGAGGCACAGCACGCATTAAAAAATAAAATGGACCAAATGAAATTACAAACGCATTTTGACAGTGTTGGAAATTTATTTGGAAGAATGCCAGGAACGGATACAAGCGAGAAAACCATTCTGACAGGCTCGCATATTGATACTGTCGTAGACGGAGGCAAATATGATGGGGCATATGGTATTATTGCTAGCTTTGTAGCTGTCTTAAGGTTATTTGAAACATATGGATACCCCAAAAAATCCATTGAGGTTGTCTCTTTATGTGAAGAGGAGGGAAGTCGTTTCCCGTTAACCTTTTGGGGATCAAGGAATATTTGTGGGGAATATACTCTTGACCGAGTAAAGGATATAAAGGATGCTGAGGGTATAGAATTTTTAGATGCCATGAAATTTGCTGGCTTTCATCCACATGCCTATACATCCCCAGTTCGGGGAGATATCGAAAGTTTTATTGAGATTCATATCGAACAAGGAATGGTTTTGGAAAAAAATCAGAACCAGGTTGGGATTGTCAGCCATATTGTCGGACAACGCCGCTATACCATCAGTATTAAAGGAGAAAGTAACCACGCTGGTACAACACCCATGCAGTATCGGAAGGATGCGGTGACGGCTGCATCCCGGTTGATTTCTTTTTTAACTGAAAAAACAAACGAAGTGCACTCAGGATTGGTCGCAACGGTTGGCAGGCTGCAGGTTAAACCTAATGTTCCAAATGTAGTGGCTGGTGAGGTGGAGTTCAGCTTGGATATTCGACATCATCAGGAAAGTGTCATTGATCAATATTGCGGTGAGATTTTTGCCGAGTTTGAACGAGTTACAAAAAACCAGGAAATGGAACTTTCGATTTCTCAGTGGATGGATGTGAAGCCGGTTCAGATGGACGTACAGATGGGAGAGCTGGCACGAAAAATAGCGAAAAAAAAAAATATCCGTTATCAACCCATAATCAGCGGTGCAGGACATGATGCCCAAGTTTTCGGTGATGTCTGCCCGACCACTTTATTATTTGTACCAAGTCAGCAGGGAATTAGTCATTCCCCAAGTGAATTTACGAGTCTAGATGATTTAGAAGTAGGAATTGATTTATTAACCGAGGTTTTATATAAATTAGCTTATTAAAGGGAGATGGAAGATATGTTATTTTCGGAGTTACATACACCAAAACGGACGATTATGACCCCCGGGCCGGTTGAAGTGGATCCGCGTGTATTACGTGCGATGAGTACACCTATTTTAGGACAATTTGACCCTGCTTTTACAAATATTATGAACGAAGTCATGGAAATGCTCCGCCAGGTTTTTCAAACGAAGAATCGTTGGGCCTTTCCGATTGACGGGACATCACGTTCTGGTAATGAAGCGATTTTATGCAGTATTATTGAACCGGGTGATAAGGTGCTTGTCCCCATTTATGGCAGGTTTGGACATTTATTAGTAGAAATTTGTGAGCGATATGGTGCCGAGGTGCATACGTTGGAATGTCCTTGGGGAGAGGTTTTTGAACCACAAATTGTGATTGCTGAAATCAAGAAAGTTAACCCAAAAATAGTCGCCATTGTTCATGGTGAAACCTCAACGGGGAGAATACAGCCGCTTGCAGAAATCGGTAAGGCTTGCCGAGAACGTGATATTTTGTTCGTGGTCGATGCGGTTGCCTCTATTGGGGGAGTGGAAGTCAAAACGGATGATTGGTACATTGACGGTTTAATTGGCGGTACACAAAAGTGCTTATCCGTTCCTTCTGGGATGGCGCCCATCACGTATAATGACCGGATTGAAACTATTTTGTTTGCTCGTAAAAAAGTCGAGCGCGGGATTGCGACGGAAGAAGATTTGCGTTTTACCCGCAGTAAACATGCGATTAGCAGCAATTATTTTGATTTAAGTATGCTCCAAGATTATTGGGGTCCTAGAAGACTCAATCATCACACAGAAGCAACTTCGATGATTTATGCTCTACACGAGGGCTTGAGGCTTGTTTTAATAGAAGGGCTTCAGCAGCGATTTGATCGCCATATGCTGCATGAAAAAGCTTTAATTGCTGGACTCGAGGCGATGGGGTTAAGACTATTCGGCGATTCAAAACATAAGCTGCCATGTGTTACTTGTGTTGAAATTCCAAATGGGGTTGATGGTGAATCTGTTCGAAAAATGCTGCTTGATGAATTTAGTATAGAAATAGCCTCCTCATTTGGACCTTTACACGGAAAAATCTGGCGGATTGGGACGATGGGATATAGCTGCCGAAAAGAAAATATCCTTGCAGTATTAGGGGCTTTGGAAGCGGTTTTGATACGTCACGGTGTGAATGTTATTCGCGGAGAAGCATTGCAAGCGGCTCTTGATGAATATAAAGTACCACGTCCAGCAAGCATGGCGGTGGAAAAGTCATCCTAAATTTACCTTCTTGAATAGGGTGATGATACACATACAAGAGAAGCTTCATGAAGATAATACTTTTGTTACAGAAAAACAAAAGGGAGTGTTATCCATGCCATTCGGTGCACATGAAGCAATGGAAGTCCATGAAATATTAACTGAAAAAATAAATATTATTAATCATTTTAATCTGTATGCACAACAAGCGAAAAACCCTCAGTTAAAAGAAATGATTCACCGTCATTTACAGGAAGAGATTAAATCTTATGATGCGATCGTTTCTTATACACATGATTACCAAAATTTCACTCCTATGTCGCCTAATACGAATATTGGTTCTGTTAAACCGAATCAAATCCAATATGGACTTGATAATCCAAGTATGTTAGCTCCTGAGTCTAATACAACCTTCAATGATTATGAAATCGCAAGTGCCTTGCTCATCTGTCATAAAAATGGCGCCGCGAATGGAGTAAAAGCTACTTTAGAAATTGCCGACCCAAATCTTCGTCAAGTTCTTTTAAACGGTGCTGTTAATTGTGTAAATCAGGCATATGAAGTATTTTTATTTATGAATCAGCAGGGGCAATATCAAATCCCAACGATGAGGGATCATACTGCGAAAACATATTTACACACTTTTCAACCTGTCAGTGAATCTTTAAAAGCTCAATACGTTGTAAATCCTATTCAAGCTCAGGGCGCTGACCAAGGGAGGATGTTAAATGCGATGGGTGGTACTCAAATGAACCAGCCAACACATGTTTCAAGATCAGGTCAAAATATAATGCCTATGGGTCAAACGATGCAATCTCTTAGCGGTATGGCAGGTAGTGGGAACATGCAACAGCAACAGCCGCAGCATGTTCAAAACCCAATGTATGGTCAGATGTTGGGAAATCAATCCAATATGCAGCAAGGCACTCAGCATTATAATCATTAAGCATTTATTAGTGGACGTGGATAAAACCATGTCCACTTTTGTTCTAGCAATATTTTCAATCTTAGAGCTTTGTCCCATTCCATTTCTCCGCCAGCGAATATGATTAATTAAGGCAGGTGAGAGAGATGTATTTAGTTGGTTTTTATTCGCCAAAGGCAAAATCAGGGGTTACCGAATTGTCTGTTTCAATTTATCATTGGTTAAAAACAAACACTACTTTATCTGTTGCATTCATTTCCTATGGCTCCTTAGAAAGAGAAAACACATCAAATGAACTAATCCATGAATTTTCTAAGTTGTCGGTTACCGAACAAAAGCGGAAAGTGAAACAAATGAAAAAAGCCCATGACATCACCATTTATGATGCTTCGAGTCAGTTATCAGAAGGGGTATTAAAGCTGTTACCGATCGTTGACCGTTTGTTTGTAGTTGGGGAAGAACATAATGAATTTGCGTACAAGCTTCAGCAAATCATCCAATTTGATAAAATCTTTGATAAAAACGTAAAAAGTTTTATTGCTCATTTACGGGGAAATAAAACGTTTATTCTTCAGGAAAATAAGGACAACCATGTGATCGGATTTAATTATTCCAAGCAGGAGACAAATGATATCGGACAAATGATCTATACTGATTATGTAACACATTACTTAAATGAGAAGTTAATTGATAATAATGAAAAGGTCTTTAGAAAGATCAAGAAGATCCCAAAAGAAGATTTATTTAATGGCCTCTATGAACTAGGGATTGATTTCGAGAAGGCTATGCTTTATGAAAGATACGTAAAATTACGAGAACTCATGGGGCAAGCCTACGAAGACGCGCTAGAAGACCTCTTCCCACACTTCATGCACACCCCCTTCCCACAAATTCTAGACAAACTCCAAGCCGAACTCTATGTGATTTCCAAACTCAATTTCTAACTTTCGGTGCCTGTCACCATTAGTACTGCCAGGATGTTAGAATATGTCTTGGCAGTATTTATCTTAAGTAAGAGAATTAATGGAAAATTTGGCTGCAATAGGTTACCATTTGAGTAAGATGCAAATTATATGTAATGTCTCATTACAAAGTTTAACCATCTATTCGACGACGAAGGGTGATATTTATGAAATACAATTTTGATGAAATTGTTAATCGGAGAGGGACTTATTCCATCAAATGGGATGGAGGTGACATGATTAAAAAGATGGGGCTTACGGAAAGGTATGACGAAGAGACCATTCCGTTGTTTACGGCAGATATGGATTTACCTGTACCTCAACCCTTAATAGATGCCTTACATAAGACGGTTGATCATCGAATTTTCGGTTACTCCATTTTTCCGGATGAATATTTTGAAGCCATCCAACATTGGTTTAAAAAGAGACATGATTGGGACATCAAGAAGGAAGAAATTATATATAGCCCTGGTACTGTCCATGCCTTAAACATAGCAGTCAGAGCATTTACTAATCCAGGTGAAGGAATCATTATTCAACGGCCTGTCTATCCTCCGTTTACGGCAGCGATTAAAGCTAACGGCAGGGAACTCCTAAATAATGCTCTTAAATGTGATGAAGAGGGATATTATCATATTGATTTTCCGGATTTTGAGGAAAAAGCTAAAGATGATAACACAAAAATGTTCATTTTATGTAATCCTCATAACCCAACCGGAAGGATATTTACCGAAGAAGAACTACATAAATTATCCGATATTTGTGCCGCCAATAATGTCCTAATTGTTGCGGATGAAATCCATGGAGATTTAATTCGTCAGAATCAAACTTTCCTGCCAATCGCAAAAATAGTAGATAATGCAGACCATATTATCTCGTTTACAGCTATCAACAAAACGTTTAACCTTGCTGGTCTTCACTGTACCAATGTGATTATCTCAAATCCTAAACATCGAAATACGTTCATTCGTGTAATGGGCAACCATTTACCGTCGCCGTTCACCGTATCAGCCTTAATATCCGTCTATCATGATGGTGAAGAATGGCTCGAGCAGTTAAAAGAATATATCGACGGTACAATGGAATGGGCGGTCCAGTTCTTAGCGGAAAGGATGCCGAAAGTAAAAGTGAGAATACCTGAGGGTACTTATATTTTGTGGATGGATTTTAGCGGATATGGCTTAAACCCAGAAGAGGTTCATGACCGTATCTATAATAAAGCGAATGTCATTCTTGAAGACGGAAAACTGTTTGGTGAAGAAGGACTCCACTATCAAAGAATTTGTATTCCATCTCCTCGTCCAATAATCAAAGAAGCATTTGAGAGGATTGCCAGGGAATTTGAAGGTTTAAGTTAAAGCAGCTAAAAAAATTGTCCGATTATAAAGCAAAAAGCAATGCCATAACCCTAGTTAAAGGGAATGAAGTGCACCCCAAAAGTTAGAGTGAAAATCTAACTTTTGGGGTGTTTTTTATGGCTAAATATAGTGAAGAATTTAAATTAATTCATTTAAAAGAATATCAAGAAGGGAAATTGGGATATAAGCAGTTAGCAAAGAAGCATGGTATGAGAGACAGTACACCAATTTTGAGATGGGTAAAAACTTACGAGAAATTCGGGGAAAAAGGATTAAGAAGGAAGAAAAATAGGGTAACTTATTCTGTTCAATTCAAGCTGGATGTATTAAGCTTTATGAAGAAAACAGGTTCTTCAGAAACGGAAACAGCCCTCATTTTGAGTTAACAAATCCTCCTATGATAGCTTCATGGAAGAAAGCTTTTCATGAGGGGGGTGTTGAAGGCCTGAATAAACATAAAGGGCGGCCTCCTATGTCTAATAAAGATAAGAACAAAAGAAACACGGAAGAAAAGGAAATGACGTACGAACAAAAGTTGGAAAGAGAAAACGAACTCCTACGTTTGGAGGTAGAATACTTAAAAAAGTTGCGAGCTTTTCAAATGGATCCGGAGGGCTATCTCGAAAAGCACAAGCAGCGTTATCATTCGAACTCAAAGAAACCTTCAAATTAAAAGATGTGTTACGCATAGTCGGTATTCCGGAATCTTCCTATCACTATCATATAAAAATGATGAAGAAGGAAAATCCAGATAGCGAACTTGAAACTTGTATTCAATCCATTTTTGATGAATATAACGGCAATTACGGTTATCGTCGTATCCAGCTGGAATTGAAAAACCGTGGTACTAAAGTGAATCATAAAAGTGCAACGCATCATGAATAAAATCGGAATCAAAGGAGAAAAGTTCAGAAGAAAATCACGTAAATACAGTTCTTACAAAGGAACTACAGGAACTGTTGCCAAGAACCGCATAAATCGTCGTTTTCACACAAATGTGTGTCATCAAAAATTAACAACGGATATCACAGAATTTAAGTGTTCAAACAGTCTAAAACTGTATCTGAGTCCCATTATGGACATGTTCAACGGTGAAGTCCTTTCGTATGGGATAAGTATGCGCCCGACCTTAGAATCAGCGCTCACCCTGCTGGAGGAAGCTCTTGAAATTGTGAAAGGTCAAAGTACAGAACCACTATACATTCTGATCAAGGCTGGCATTATCAACATAATAAATGGGTAAAAACACTCGAAGAAAACAAGGTGTTCCAGAGTATGTCACGAAAAGGAAACTGTTTAGATAATTCGCCAATGGAAAACTTTTTCGGTTTAATGAAACAAGAGATGTATTACGGAGAAGCACTGTGCTCATATGAGGAATTAAAAAATAGAATAGAAGATTATATCGATTATTATAATAACAAGCGTATAAAGAAAAAATTAGCAGGTATGAGTCCGGTTCAATACCGGGTCCATACCTGCCAATTAGCTGCTTAAATATAAACTCTAACTTTCGAGGGTCACCTCAGAAGGGCATTGCTTTTTCTATTTTAGGTATAAATGTTACTTCTTTTCTGATAACCATTTAGCGACAACGGTCACATCGTCACCTGAAATAACGCCCGCAGGCATTCCGTTTTTACCGTTTTTAATAATATTTTCTATTTCACTTTGGTCATATTTTGAACCAATTTTATTTAAGGCAGGGCCGGCTCCACCTTGTAATTGATCCCCATGGCAAGTAATACAGTTTTCCCCTACAATATCCTCTGCATTTCCTGAAGCCGAGGCCGTTACGCTTCCTTTTGCAGAAACAGGCTGCGACTGTTTAGGACCTTCGTAAACGAATAGTAAAAATACTAGGCATACGGCCAGAATTATATTAAATCCAGTTATCATATATGTTTTTTTCATATGAATCCCCTACTTATTTAGTTTTAGAAAAAAGAATGCCAATTAAAAACAATCGACCAAACAAAGGTGTTGATTAATAAACCTACGATGAAAAGAGTCCATTGGTTTTTCTTGTCTTCCCAGCATGCGACAATGAGGGCCAGACCCACTGGAATACCGATAAAGGCTAGCCAGGGAAATGCATCGAAAGTTTTAACGCAGTAGATGCCTAAGCTCGCTGTTAACAGTAAAGATAATACGAGTTCACTTAAGAAAGATAATTCAGTTTTTATATGAGTGGTCATGATTTTTCTCCTAATCAAGAAAGTTATTTGATTTTTCGGAATAATTAATTTTGAACATTTTGTGACAAAAAAATTGTCTTTTTTAAATTTATTATCGTATACTAGTAATTGTTTTTTAGGGCAACGAAATAAATTATACAAGTTTTTAATCTATTTAAAAAGGGGTGTTCAGAAATTTATTATGGAACAGGCCAATATTCAACAGGATCAAGAACAACTCCTGATAGCACATCTAACCGAATTAAGGAAGCGCCTCATTATCGTACTAGTAATTTTAACTGTTTCCTTAATAGCAGGATTTATGGCCTCTCCAACAATTTTACAATTTATTAAATCACAGCCATCCGCAGTTAGAATTGAATGGAATGTGTTTGGATTCGCAGATGGAATTGCTATTTATTTTAAATGTGCGCTTGTTGTGGCCTTATTAATATCCTTGCCAGCTGCTTTGCACCAAACTTGGTTGTTTGTAAAGCCAGGATTAACCGATGAGGAAAAAAAGGGTGTATTTGTTTTCATCCCGATCACGTTTTTCTTATTTATTTTGGGAGTATCGTTTAGCTATTTTGTGTTATTCCCGATGATGATTCAATTCTTATCATCAATTAACCAATCCATTGGCGCTACAGAAACGTATGGAATCAATCAATATTTTAAGATGATGTTTGGCATTATTCTACCTGTCAGTCTCATGTTTGAATTACCTGTTATCATTGTATTTCTAACGAAGATTGGTTTGGTTAATCCACAGTTTTTACGAAAGATTAGAAAAGCAGCCTACTTTGTCCTGGTACTATTGGCAATCACGATCACGCCTCCTGATTTTATCTCAGATTTTATATTTAGCGTGCCATTACTGATTCTCTATGAGGTTAGTATTCTATGTTCCAAGTGGATATATAAGAAAAACAGAGGATGAAGTGAAAATGTCATCTATTAAATTAGATCGATCTAGTAAATCGTAAGACACGTTCAGAGTTGGAGCTTCAAGCCATTAACGAACAGATATTTTTTAAAGGGGGAATTGTTTTGTTAAGTTCAATCGGTGTTCCAGGACTTATTATCATTTTAGTATTAGCTTTAATTTTATTTGGTCCATCTAAATTACCTCAACTTGGAAAAGCTGTTGGGGATACACTTCGTGAATTCAAGAAGTCAACTAGAGAGATCGTTGACGATGTGAAAGAACCATTTGAAGTGGACAGTAAAAAGGAGAAGCAAAAATAATTTTTTTGCTTTTTAATTAGATCGATCTATTAGATCGATCTAATTATCAGAAGTTAATCAATTTTTTTCACTTTATTTAATGAAATGGGGGGTTTTCTGTGTCAAATGACGAGAAAAAATCAAATGGGGTTCAGGACAAAACAAGACGAACCTTTATGAAAAATTCAGGATTAACAGTCGGCGGTTTGATTGTTGGTGGAGCTGTCGGAAGTCTATTCGGAATGAAACCATCCTCTAAAGCGGAGCCAGCGTCAGCCCCGGTCCAAGAGATGGCAGCTAATCCAAATGAAGCACTGATGTTTTTTAATCAAAATCAATATCAGACAACGGCAGCCGCGGCTGAACGGATTTTTCCGAAAAATGAAACGGGACCAGGAGCAAAGGACTTAAATGTTGCGATATATATTGACCATCAGCTTGCCAGTCCATGGGGAGTTAATGCGAAGGATTACATGATGGGACCATTTAAAACACCAGATGAAAAACAAGGCGCACAATTACGGATTCTCCGTAAGGATTTATTCCTATTAGGCTTAAATGGATTAGATGAGTATAGTAATAAAAAATATAAAAAGAAATTCACTGAATTAGAAGCAAAAGAACAGGATGATATATTAGTAGATTTTGAGAGTGGAAAGGCTGGTCTTTCTGGTGTTTCGACCACCGCTTTTTTCAAAATGCTTCGTACGTTAACCATTGAAGGTGCTTATGCAGATCCAATGTATGGTGGCAATAAAGACATGTTAGGTTGGAAAATGCGGAAATATCCAGGCGCTCAAATGGGATATACCAAAGAAATACAAAGTGATAAATTCGTAGAAATGACTCCACACAGTTTACATGACCATATGGGTCATTGATGAAAGAAAGGAATGACGATAAATGGCTACAAAACTTCCTAAAGTGCCAGTAGTAATAGTTGGCATGGGTTGGGCAGGCGGAATAATCGCCTCGGAATTAACAAAAGCTGGCGTAAAAGTTGTTGGAATTGAACGAGGAAAAGATCGAACAACAAGCGATTATTTAATGGGACATGATGAACTCCGTTATCAGCATCGGACGGAATTGATGCAGGACTTATCAAAAGAAACGATTACTTCACGTAATAATAAAAACATGACAGCACTTCCGATGCGCAGTTACGGGACTTTTATTGTCGGAGACGGTGTTGGCGGCGCTGGCAGTCACTGGAACGGCCAAACGTATCGTTTCTTGCCATATGATTTTGAAATTAAGACATTAACCGAAAAAAAATATGGTCCTAATAAAGTGAAGCCTGAGTATCTCATTCAAGACTGGGGTATCACGTACGACGAGATTGAACCCTATTACGATAAATTTGAAAAAATGGCAGGTATTTCAGGTGAGACCGTTGAGAAATATGGAAAGCGGACAAACCCATATCCAACTGGTCCAATGCTTAAAACACCTATTATGAAGGAATTTGAAAAGGTAACAAAAAAACTTGGCTACAGCCCTTATGTCATTCCTTCTTCTAATCTATCAGAGTCGTATAAAAATCCTGATGGCATTCAACGTGGTGCCTGTCAATATTGCGCCTACTGTGAAAACTTCGGTTGTGAATATGGCGCAAAAGCAGATCCAGCCGTAACCGTTATCCCTGTTGCCAAACAAACTGGGAACCTTGATTTAAGAACACATTCAAATGTTATTCGGATCTTAAACGATGGGAAAAAAGCTACGGGTGTTCTTTATGTGAATACCATCACTGGTGAAGAATTTGAGCAGCCTGCTGAAGTAGTCGTTGTAGCAAGCTACGTTTTTAATAATGTAAGATTGTTATTGAATTCGGGTCTTGGGAAGCCATATAATCCGGAAACAGGTAAAGGTGTAGTTGGTAAAAACTATTGCTATCAAGTGACGGGAGGAGCCACTACCTTATTCTTTAATGATAAAGAATTTAACTTGTATGGTGGGGCTGGAGCACTAGGAATGGAGATTCCTGATTTCTCAGGGGATAATTTTGACCATACAAATGAAAACTTCATTCATGGAGGCTGTGTTCGTGTAACTCAATATGGAAACCGTCCAATTGCGAATAATACCGTTCCAAAAGGAACTCCTGCATGGGGGGATGAATTTAAGAAACAATCAATTAAATATGCAAACAGCACCTTCCCTGTCAAGGTACAAGCAGCCAGTATGCCGCACAAAGACAATTATCTTGATCTAGATCCTACATATAAAGACGCATATGGTATGCCTTTATTACGGATGACTTATGACTATACAGAACAAGATAAAGAAATGGTCAAATATATGGCAAAAATCACGAAAAAAATTGCCAAAGAGTTCGGCGCTGATATTATGGAAACATCTGAAGAACAGGCGCCTTTTAACGTAAATAAAGATACCAATACGCATAATACAGGGGGAGTTATCATGGGGACAAATCCTGAAACTTCTGCCGTTAATACGTATTTACAAATGTGGGATGCGGAAAATGTATTTGTTGCTGGTTCTTCTGCATTTCCTCATAACAGTAATTTCAATCCAACAGGTACATTAGGTGCTCTATCTTATCGTGCAGCTGAAGGTATTTTAAAATATATTAAACAAGGTGGATTGCTCGTTTAATTCATAAAAAATCAATACCTGTTCCTTTAATGGGGCAGGTAATTTTTTTGTTTCGACGGATTCATATATAATTAAAACAAGTAAGTATTTTTAGGGTGGTTATATGAAACAAAAAAATCGTTTGAGAGTCACATTAAAAGATGTCGCTGAACATGCGGGTGTTTCTCGCGCAACGGCTTCGCTTATCGTGAGGAATAGTCCGAATGTTTCTGAAAAGACACGAAAAAAAGTGTTAGAATCGATGGATGAACTAGGGTATGTATACGACCGTGTTGCGGCTAATCTACGTTCAAAGCGCTCGTCCACAGTAGGTGTAATCTTTACTGATATCGCCAATACATATTTTTCTGATTTGTTAAAAGGAGTAAGTACGACGTTAGAAGCTGAAGGGTATACCGTGCTATTAGGGACTACCTTTGATTCAGAGGAAAAACAGGTTCGCCTTCTCTCCACCATGCTAGAACATCGCGTAGACGGGATTATTTTATGTCCTGTTTCAGGAAGTTCAAAGGAACCGATTGAAAAAATAATTAAGTTGGATATCCCCATTGTTCATGCTGTAAGGGAAATTGCGGATGTCGAGTGTGATTACGTCGGGATTGATTATTTAATCGGGTCACAATTGGCTGTAAATCACTTAATTAACAACGGACATCAACGTATCGCCTTTGTTGGCGGCCGCAGGGAATCCACTGCCAGGCAGCAAAGAGTAGAAGGATTAAAACAGGCGTTTCAATCAGCGGGTATAGAAGTGGAACCTTCGATGCTCATTAGTACAGCCCCCACAAGAGATGGCGGGGCATTAGGTGTTAAGGAGCTGTTCAAACTAGGCTCACAGCCAACGGCAATCTTTTGTTTTAATGATATAGTCGCGCTTGGGGTTATGGAAGGATTAAGGGAGTTAGATATTGTACCTGGAAAGGATATAGCGGTTGTTGGTTTTGATGATATACCTGAAGCTAGTATAACTAATCCACCCTTAACGACTGTATCGTCACGTGCCAATCAAATTGGTTCGAATGCTGCCAGCCTTTTACATAAGAGAATTTTGGAAATTGATCGCCCCAAGGAACATATTATTTTACATCCGGAACTAGTTATTCGAGACTCTACTTTTGAGCTTAGGCAGTAGAGATTTTACATAAACGGTTCCAAACAACAGGTGTTTCTGTACATTTTTTAAGGAGGATTATTTTGAAAAAACAAGGAGTCATTTCACTAGGCGATGCATTTGTCGACTATGTATCAGTCGATTCCACAAATACGAAATTCCAGCCACTGTTGGGAGGGGCAACTGTTAATGTAGCAGTGGGTACTAGCAGGCTTGGAATTCTTACCTATTATTTGTGTAAATTAGGTAAGGATAAAATCAGCACATTTGTCGAGCAAGAATTAACGAAAGAGGGCATTAATACTGATTTCTCTGTTCAAACGGCAAGTAAAAAAGTTTGTGGTGTCTATGTTCATACAAATGAAAGCGGCGAGCGTTATTTTCACTCATACATAAACGAAACACCAGATGAAGTATTAGCAGCAAATGATATTAAGAAAGAAGTTTTTGAACAGGCGAAGGTTTTTTATTTCGGTTCAGGAACTCTTTTCCACGTAAAAGCGAAAGAGGCAACAGAAACTTCATTAATATATGCAAAGGACTGCGGTAATTTGATCGCGTTTGATACGAATATACGCTTAAAACGTTGGGAGAGTGAGGAACAATGCCGCCAAACGATAATTTCCTTTCTTAAAAAAGCCGATCTTGTAAAAATTGCGGAGGATGAGTTATATTTTTTGACTGAAACCAATTCCTTTGAGGCCGGATTAGAAGCATTATCAGTTTGGAAAATTCCTTTCCTATTTGTTACAATGGGGGCTAAAGGTGCTTACGCTGTGATGAATGGTAACAAGGTATTCTTGCCAGCTCCGAAAGTCGAAGCGGTTGATACCACTGGTGCGGGTGATGCTTTTATGTCGGCACTTTTATACTGCTTTCACGAAAAGGGGAAGCCCACTCATCAATCCCAATTAATAAAGTACCTTATGTTTGCCAATCATGTTGGGGCTGCAGCAACAACTATGATTGGTTCTTTGACAGCCAATTTAGATTTTTGTGAATTAAAAAAACAACATCTGTAGGTACCCTTTTTCAATTCTTTATGATATTATTCTAGTATTGAAATTTTATGGTAGAGGTTCTAGTCCCCCTCGTTAAAAAAACTAAGATGAAGCAGTACTTCTATCTTGGGGTGCTGTTTTTTCTATTTGAAAGGAGTTTTCCTTAGTATGTTAAAGGATGAAAAAGCAGTTGTTGTATTCAGTGGCGGCCAAGACAGCACCACTTGTTTATTTTGGGCATTAAAACAATTTAAAGAAGTAGAAGTTGTTACTTTTGATTATAACCAAAGGCATTCTTTCGAAATTGAGTGTGCCAAAAATATAGCGAATGAACTTGGTGTCAGGCACCATATTTTAGATATGTCTTTATTAAACCAATTGGCACCAAACGCATTAACCCGGAATGACATCGAGGTGAAAGAGGGCGAGGATGGCGAGCTTCCTTCAACCTTCGTTCCTGGACGGAATCTTTTATTCATCTCATTTGCAGGTGTTCTGGCGAGCCAGGTTGGAGCTAAACACCTTGTAACCGGTGTGTGTGAAACGGATTTTAGTGGTTACCCAGATTGCCGTGACATTTTTATAAAATCGTTAAACGTGACCCTAAACCTGTCGATGGATAAGGAATTTGTCATTCATACTCCGTTAATGTGGCTGGATAAGGCTGAAACTTGGCAGCTTGCCGATGAACTCGATGCCTTGGATTTTGTAAGAGAAAAAACCCTAACTTGTTACAACGGAATCATTGCCGACGGCTGCGGGGAATGTCCTTCCTGTCTATTACGAAAAAAGGGCCTTGAGAAATATTTATCAACAAGAGAGGCGTTATAAAAAATGTATGGTTTCCGCATTGTCGATAAACTTCAAAAAATTAATGAGGATATCCAGCCGAACCAATTAAAATACCATCACAAAAGGGTAATGGTCAGTAAAGAATTCACTTTTGATGCCGCACACCATTTGCATTGCTATGAAGGAAAATGCAAAAACCTCCATGGTCATACCTATAAAGTAATTTTTGGGTTAAGCGGTTTTGTAGATGAGCGAGGCCTGATGATGGATTTCGGCGATATTAAAGAAATTTGGAAAAATGAAATTGAGATCCACCTTGATCACCGTTATCTAAATGAAACCTTACCCCCGATGAATACAACCGCTGAAAACATGGTGGTATGGATATACGAGAAAATGGCTGAGGCCTTAAAGCAAGCAGAACGACAAGAAAAATATGCAGGGGCAAGGGTAGAGTTTGTCCGTTTATTTGAGACACCAACAAGCTATGCTGAAGCAAGACGGGAGTGGATGGAAAATGAGTAAAATTCCCGTAATGGAAGTATTCGGGCCTACCATTCAAGGTGAAGGGATGGTCATTGGACAAAAAACGATGTTTGTCAGAACCGCTGGATGCGATTATTCTTGCAGCTGGTGTGATTCTGCATTTACATGGGATGGCTCGGGAAAAGATGATATCCGGATGATGGAAGCAGAAGAGATATGGACCGAATTAAAACAAATTGGCGGTAATAATTTCTCTTTTGTTACTATTTCTGGAGGTAATCCTGCTCTTTTAAAAAATCTCGATACATTGATCGATATTTTGAAGGATCATCATATTAAAATTGGGTTGGAAACTCAAGGGAGTAAGTGGCAGGATTGGTTTTATAAGATTGATGAATTAACGATTTCACCGAAACCGCCAAGCTCCAAAATGGTAACTGATTTTCAAGTATTAGATATGATTATTGATAACCTGAAAGAAAGTAATGTGAGCTTAAAAGTAGTCATCTTTGATGATCAAGATTATGAGTATGCAAGAAATATTCACCTCCGCTACCCTGGCGTTCCATTCTTTGTGCAGGTTGGGAATAATGATATCACAACCCCAGACAATAAGGAGCTCCTATTGCACCTATTAAATCAATATGAACGCCTTATTGATAAGGTGATGCTTGACTCAGACCTTAATGATGTAAAAGTTCTACCGCAGCTGCATACGTTATTATGGGGAAATAAAAGAGGAGTTTAACCGAGGTCCGACCCACACAGCTTTTAAGCGTAAAAGTGATGGGTCAGCCCTCGTTTTTATTTTGCTTTATTTTTTCTATTAATTGACATTGTTTGTAAACAAAGAATAACCGAAATAGGAGCCAAGTATGGATGGTTAGAACCTTCTAATTTGGCAATCTCCCATGATAGTGCAGAGGCAGCCCCCATTTTCCAAATCAAAACCGTTTTATTTTCCATTTGCTTTTTTAATTGCTACTTTGATTTCATTGAACATCCTCTTATTTAAATCTAAGTATGTACCACAAGAATAGTTTTACCGAGGTAGATATTATTATTCGATATCAGATTAACAACAAGGTTTCCTACTATTAGCTATTTTTGTTACTATTAAATTTGAAAATACATATTGAAAAAATACTTAAAAGGTGACTTATGAAAAAAATTATAGTAATAGGTGCGGGAATTCTGGGAGCATCAACAGCTTATCATCTTGCCAAGTATGGCGCAGAAGTTGTTTTAATAGACCGGCATGACCCGGGCCAAGCCACCGATGCGGCAGCGGGAATTGTTTGTCCATGGCTCTCACAACGGAGGAATAAAGCCTGGTATCAGATGGCAAAAGGTGGAGCCCGCTATTATCCCGAGTTAGTTGCTCAATTAGAAGCAGATGGAGAAACAAAAACAGGTTATAAGCGTGTCGGCGCAATTAGTCTTCATACTGATCCTGAAAAACTTGAAAAAATGGCTGAGCGAGCAAGAAAACGGCGGGAGGATGCGCCTGAAATTGGCGAAATTACCATTTTGAGTCCTTCTGAAACAAAGAGTTTATTCCCGCCGTTATCGGAAGAATATGGATCTGTATTTGTAAGCGGGGGGGCCCGCGTTGATGGCAGAGCGATCCGTGACGCCTTGATGAGTGCTGCACAAAAAAATGGAACTACATTTATTAAAGGAAACGCTGCTATTGTTTGTGAGGGAAATCGGATTGTTGGGGTTAACATGGAGGGCACCTTTTTGCCTGCCGACCAGGTAATTGTAACTGGAGGGGCTTGGTCTAAAGAGCTGTTACAGCCGTTAGGGGTTGAGTTTTTAGTGAAGCCGCAAAAGGCACAAATCATTCATCTTGAATTGCCAAACGAGGATACTGGTTTATGGCCAGTGGTAATGCCGGTTACAAATCAATATCTCCTTACTTTTGAGGATGGACGTGTCGTCGTGGGTTCCACCCATGAAAATGAGGCTGGCTTTGATAACCGCGTAACCGCAGGCGGCATACATGAGATTTTGAATAAAGCTTTGGAAGTGGCACCAGGCCTTTTAGATGGTACTTATGTTGAAACGCGAGTAGGGTTCCGCCCTTTTACGCCAGGCTTTTTGCCTGTGGTAGGGGCATTGCCTGATTTCGAAGGGATCTATGTCGCAAACGGACTAGGTGCCTCGGGGCTTACGAGCGGTCCGTACATCGGAGCTGAGTTAGCTAAGCATGTCTTAGGGAAGCCAACAGAATTAGATTTTAGTCTTTATGATGTGGCGGGTGCGATTGGAAAATCAGAGTAATTCGTGGCTAGTGTGTTTCACCATGCGGACAAAAAAGATGGGGAATCAGAGGTCTTGTCCTCAAGAAGGTTTCAAGCGGACAAGAAGGTGTAGAACGAGAGACAATTTGTCCTCAATAAAAGGTCAATAAGGAAATCTTTTAAAATAAGAGTAATCTTCCCACATGCTATTGAAATAATAGGAAAAACTAGAGATAAAAAATACCGGAGTGTAATGAATGCTCATCGTTTATGTAGCAATTTTCCTGTTGGCTGCAATTATATGGGGTGATTGGAGAAGATGGCGTCTTTATTATTCAACCATTTTATTTTTTATTGTCGGTGACCTTTTGAAAAACTTTTTATTTTATAACTACTGGTTATGGACTTATCAAGAGACCATGTTTGCAAAAAACAACCTCAAGAATCACACGATTATTAGCATCATGATCATGTTCATTGGCTATCCATCGACGATCTTTCTTTATTTAGGACGTTATCCGCTATCGAAATGGAAACAAGTTGGGTGGGTAACCTTTTGGATTTTTCTTTATTCAATATTAGAGTACATAAATCTACGTTATTTGGATTTAATCAATCATTATCATGGCTGGACAATGACATGGTCAGTTTTATTTGATATTGTTATGTTTATCATGTTTAGAATACACTTTAAAAACCCCCTATTGGCATGGGGGTTATCTATCATTTGGATCTTATTTTTGTTATATATGCATCCAATTCCGATAGAGAAGATGAAATAGAGTATAGTTAACAAACAGTAAACCTAAAAAAGACCTAACTTTTCTGTCAAGAAAAGAAAAGGTCTTTTTCGATGTTAAGCGCCCTTCTTCAAATGATTTTGCTGTTGACCAAATAACTGTTCTAGAATTGGGTTATTTTTAATCCTAGATACAAACATCGGATTAAGCACAACTGTTACAACTACATTGGCCAACAATCCCCAGAATCCTTCATAGATTCCGAAAGACTTTCCAGTCGCATAAACAGTGAAGGTAACTACTAAACCAACTAATAACCCTGCTGTAGTGGCTTCTTTGGTTTGCTTTTTCCAAAAAAGACTAAACACAATTGCTGGGAAGATTTGCACCATACCGGATACCCCTAGTAATTGCAGCGATACGAGTGCGGAAGGGAACACCATTCCAAACACTAATGCTAGTCCAATAACTACAAACACCATACAACGAGTGACTAAAGTAAGTTTTGCCGGCTGGACGTTCGGATTAATTAAATCACGGTAGATGTTATTGGCAAACAGATTCGAAGCCCCGATTGCCATAATGGAACAAGGAATCAGAGAGGCAAGGGCAATCGTTGAATAAGCTAAACCTTGGACGACGCCTCCATAAGAAACCTGAATCAAATTTAATAGAGCAAACCTTGGGTTCGTGCCCTCTGGTAGTACATGAAATGCTACAAAGCCAAGGAAAATCAGCAGGATTAAAACGATATTATATAATGGTAGAAATACAGCATTTTTCCGAAGTGCATCCGCACTTTTTGCAGTAAATACACCAGTGGCCGCATGGGCCCACATAAATAAGGCAAGCCCTGATACTAGTGAAGCCGTTAAAAACCATGGAATGCCTTTAGGACCTGATGTAGGGATAGTTAAGAGCTGTGGTGAATCGGTCGAAACCTTATCAATCATCGCTCCCCAGCTTCCAAAATGAATAATAGGAAGATTGACGACTAGGAATAACATGATAACCCAAACTAAAATGTCTTTAATAACGGCCGTATAGGTTGGACCCTTAATCCCACTGAAAAATGTAAATAGTGCTACTAAAAGGAAAGAAACAATGACGACAACTTTTACATTGATGAAGCCAGTTCCAGCAACCGTTAACGTATCTTGAATCCCTGCTAATTGCAAATCTATGTAAGGAATGAGCATTAACACACCTACAGCAGCGATTAAGAAGGATAAAAACTTACTATTAAAACGCACCTTCGCATAATCGGCTAGAGTTGTGATTTTATGATTCTTTGAAAACTTCCAGAGTTTAGGAAGGAAAAAATAAGAAATAAAGTATGCGATAATGGTATAAGGAATGGCGAAGAAAGCAAGACTTCCGCCAGTATAAGCCGTACTAGTTAAACCTAAAAAGGTATAAGCTGTATAAAGGTCGGCGCCGACTAAAAACCAAACGAGTAAGGTCCCAAACCGTCTTCCGCCAACAGACCATTCTTCGACCGAGCTCCTGTTCGTTTTATCTCTCCCTGATAAAAAACCGATTAAGACAACCCCTAAAACAATGATTCCTGTGATTAACAAAGCTGTAAGATTTCCCTGCATTACTCAGCACTTCTTTCTGATTTTTGTAATTTGTAAATGGTAAAGGTACATAAAGGAGTGATTAGCATTCCGAAAAATAACCAAAACGCCAGGAAAGGTAGTCCAAAAATAATTGGTTGGATTCGGTTAACAAATGGAATTGCCGCTAGCATGAAAATAAACGGTACAATGGATAGTAAAACAATGATGGACTTTTTGCCCATTTTTATAACCCCCTGTCAATAAATTTTTTAACGAAAATAATAGTATCAATAATATCCAATTAAAACAACAAATTTTTAGAAAATAGGTAAAATTCGTTTATATTGAAATACTTATTTTTTCTTGCTTATGACAAAGCGTCATTCTCATTCGTTGACAAGTGACACTTTGTCATATACAATAGTTTCATAGTGACAGTTTGTCATAAAAAATGATTTATTTATAAATTGTGGTTAAGATTGGAGGAGTAGCCTTTGCCCAAAATCACCTTTATTAATTTACCAGAAGAAAAAAAACAGACCCTGATTGCGGCAATGAGAAAAGAGTTTTCAAGAGTTCCGTTATATGATGCTTCTATCTCCAATATCGTGAAATCTGCCAATATTCCACGCGGCAGCTTTTATCAATATTTTGAAGATAAAGAAGATGCCTTTTTCTTTCTATTAAATGATCTAGTCATTCATATTCGGAATAACTTTATTATTTTGCTAAAAAAATATGACGGGGATTTATTTCCAACTATGATTGAGTTCTATCAGCATATTATTATGGAAGAAGAGGATGTTCATTTTTTAAAAAATGCGTTCTTAAACATGACCTATAAAATCGAGTTATCTTTTTCAAAAATCTTTAGGGGCCAAGAACATAGTGGAAATTTAAGTGATTTTCTTACTAATCTTAATATGAATAACTTGAATATTTCCAATCAAAAGGAATTGTTTCATCTCTTGCAAATCGTCTTTACCATCACACTAAGAAATGTCGTTGAAAAGTTTGCCAAGGATCTATCGAATCAAGAAGCTTTGGCTAATTATAAAATGGAAATGAATCTTCTAAAAAGTGGACTAATCCGGAAAGATTCATAATGGAGGAACAAACGTGAAACAAGTAAAACCACCAAAGAAGCCACTGATATTTTATTATGGAATAACAATTGTCATCATACTGCTACTAAATTCATTCATTTTTCCATTGATCACGAACCACTCGGTAAAGGAAGTCGATTATGGTACCTTCTTAACCATGGTGGACCAAGGCAAAGTGAAACAGGTCGAAATTGAAGATAACACGATTACGTTTAAATCCACCGCTTCAAAGCTATATAAAACAGGGACGATTGAAGACCCTCAATTAGTGGATCGTTTGCATAATGCAGATGTCAAATTTACAAAAGTTATTCCAAAAGAAACTTCGCCACTGTTAAATTTCATCCTGTCTTGGATTCTTCCATTCGTCATTTTTATTGCGATTGGACAATGGTTAATGAAGAAAATGCAAGGGAAGATGATGGGCGGAGGCGGCCCTTTATCCTTCGGAAAAAGCAATGCCAAAGTGTATGTTGAAACTGAAACAGGTATCACATTTAAAGATGTCGCTGGGCAGGATGAAGCGAAAGAGGCGCTTCAGGAAATCGTTGACTTCCTTCATAATCCAAAAAAATATAAAGAAATTGGAGCGAATATTCCAAAGGGAGCGCTGTTAGTAGGACCTCCAGGAACAGGTAAAACACTCCTCGCCAAGGCTGTTGCAGGGGAATCTAAGGTTCCATTCTTCTCAATGTCGGGTTCTGAATTTGTCGAGATGTTTGTCGGAATGGGGGCTGCTAGAGTAAGAGATTTATTTAAACAAGCCCAAGAAAAAGCCCCATGTATTGTGTTTATTGATGAAATAGATGCAATCGGGAAAAGCCGTAATTCCGGTATGGCCGGTGGAAACGATGAACGGGAACAAACCTTGAACCAGCTGTTAACAGAAATGGATGGATTTGATGCCGATAAAGGTGTCGTTATTCTAGCCGCAACGAATAGACCGGAAACGCTTGATAAGGCGCTATTAAGACCTGGCCGATTTGATCGAAGAGTACCGGTTGAATTGCCTGACTTAAAAGGTCGTGAATCAATCCTTAACGTTCATGCTGCTAAGGTGAAATTGACTGACGATGTCGATTTTAATGTGATTGCTAGGGCGACATCAGGAGCATCTGGTGCAGATTTAGCTAATATTATCAACGAGGCTGCCTTAAGAGCCGTGAGACTAGGCCGGAATAAGGTAACTCAAAATGATTTGGAAGAGTCTGTTGAAGTGGTCATTGCCGGTTATCAGCGAAAAAATGCAGTTATTTCGATGAAGGATAAATTAACAATTTCTTACCATGAAATCGGACATGCCTTGGTTGCGGCCAAACAGAGTCACTCGGCACCTGTTCATAAAATAACGATTATCCCAAGAACGTCTGGTGCTTTAGGTTATACCATGCAGGTAGATGAGCAGGAAACGGTCTTGATGTCGAAAGAGCAGGCCTTGGATAAAATCACTACTTATATGGGAGGACGTGCCGCTGAGGAAATAATTTTTAAAACGGTCACATCAGGAGCTTCCAATGATATTGAGCAAGCAACCAAGATTGCCAGAGCGATGGTTACTAGATTTGGTATGAGTGATGAGTTTGATATGATGGCACTAGAAACTGTCAATAACCCGTATTTAGGCGGAGACACTTCGTTAATGGTATCAGCGGAAACCGCAGCCAAAGTGGATGCTGAGATCCTTAAGATTATTAAATCTTGTCACCAAAAAGCGATTCAAATTTTAGAGGAAAATAAAGATAAACTGCATGAATTGACTAAATATCTGTTAGAAAAAGAAACCATCACCGGCGACGAATTTATGTCGATATTAACGGCAAAGTCTTGATGGAAATGAGCCAGGGTAGAAACAACTACCTTGGCTTTTTGCGTCTGGAAGCAGGATAAAAAGACTAGCTGAAACTAGTAGTATGTACTTATTTTTATTTGGACCACTGATTTTTAAACTGAATAGTCTGAATTTTGTATATTCAGAAGGAAAAAGTTAGTTGTAAGATAACTATTGGAAGCGCTGCCAGAAAAAAGGAGGTAGATGATTGATTGAGTGAATGCATTAACACTAGTCTTGAAAGGGAGAAAAGGAGGAAACTAGTTGACTATCAAAAGAAATGAAATGAAAAGGATGATGGCCATTATCCTTAGTTTTTTACTGATATTGGCACTTATCCCAGCTGCTGCTCTGCAAGTATCAGCAGCAGAAACCACATTATTGAAAAAGTTTGATTTTGGAACACCTTCTAGTCCAGTGAAAGAAGGTTACATTCAAGTTTCTTCAGAGACTGCCTATTCGGCTGAAAAGGGGTATGGCTTTGCCGATCCCTCTATGGTATCTTCATTCGACAGAAACACAGGGGATGAGGTAAAGTCTGACTTTATTACCACAAAGGAAACGTCATTTAACATCGATCTTCCAAACGGAGATTATACGGTTACTGTTGTTGCAGGAGATGAACAGGAAGGAACGGAAGTCGGGATTAAGGCAGAAAATATTCAAAAGGTTCAAAATGCGACGATGGCAGCCGGCGAATATATGGAACGCAGCTTTGATATTGCTCTCGTGGATGGTCAATTAAACATCGATTTTACAGGAACGAATCCAAAACTAAATGGTTTGACTATTGAAAAACTTCCGGAAAGAACGGCCGGAGAACTTCCAACGGTTTACATAGCGGGGGACTCAACGGTCCAAACCTATGATGAATATTGGAGACCTCAAGCAGGATGGGGACAAATGATTTCCCGTTTTTTCAGCTCTGATATCACATTTAAAAACCATGCCATTGGAGGCCGAAGCACCAAAACCTTCATTAATGAGGGCAGATTGGATACGGTTTTAAGAGAAATCAAACCAAACGATTATTTTTTTATCCAGTTTGGACATAATGATGCGACCATTAGTGTGCCAGAGCGCTATGCATCGGTTCCAGATTATAAAAATTATCTAAAAACTTATATTAACGGTGCTCGGCAGCGCGGTGCGATTCCGATTCTTGTGACGCCTATGGGAAGACGTGACTTTAATCCAGACACTGGTAAGTTTAACGTCAGTTTCCCTGAATATGTACAGGGTATGAAGGAAGTAGCGGAAGAACTGAACGTTGATCTGGTGGATTTAAGTGCTCGAAGCGTAGCGTACTATGATTCCATTGGTCCTGAAGGCTCGCTTTCCGTTTTCCTTCATCTAGATTCAGGGATCTATACTGCATTTCCAAATGGATCTCAAGATAATACGCACTTCCAAGAATATGGAGCCATCCAAATGGCCCGGTTAATTTCGGAAGAAGTGAAAAAACTGGATATTTCTTTATCTTCTTATGTAACCGGGATTGAACCTCCTGCTAATGTACCTGCTAAACCTAGCAAATTGGTTGCAAGTAGCATAAGTAATGCCGGAGCATTGTTAACCTGGAACGCGGTTGAAGATACAGATATTTATAAGGTATATCGCAAGCTATCCACTGCAAGTGAATATTCGTTAATCGGCACTTCCACCATTCCTCGATTAAATGTGACAGGAATGGAAGAAGGAAAAACCTATGATTTAGTTGTATCTGCGGTGAATGGAAAAGGTGAATCGGAAAAATCAGAAGCTGTACAGGTGACTACCAAAACAGCAACATTAAAATACGACTTCGGCTTAGCCGGTAATCCGATTGCGGAAGGTTATACTGGAGTAAACCTTTCTACTAAATATACAAAAGAAAAAGGCTATGGAATCGTCGATCCTACTGGAATGATCGGACGGGACCGAGGTACCGGGGGAGATCTGCTTCGCGATTGGCTAGGCTACTTTAATGTTGGCTGGAAATTTAATGTCGATCTGCCTAACGGGCTTTATGCTGTAAAAGTATATGTGGGAGATTTCTCAGGCAGTGCTAGAACAACTCTTGGGATTGAAGGCCAGGATTATGGTACGATTTCTGCCCCTAAACAAAACTATACGACTAAGATTGTTTCACAGGTATCTGTAAAGGATGGACAGATGAATTTTAGCTTTGGCGGTGCTACAGGAATTGTGAACGGTGTGGATATTACACCGATTTTACTGGCTCCATCAGAACTAAAAGTCGAAGAGCAGTCTTTGGATGTTAACCAGCCGTTTGTAACCCTCTCATGGAAAGGCGCCCAGGATGCGGTAAAATACAATGTTTACCGTAAGATTGCCGGTACAAAGGATTTAGTGTTATTAGGCAGCACTAACAGCAATTCCTATAAAGATACTACGGTTGATGTAGGTATAGAGTATCAATATGCAGCAACAACGATTGACAATGCCAATGTTGAAACAGTCCCTTCCATGCCACTAGATGTAAGAATGATAGATCCATCGCAGCCAGTACCAGCCAAACCTAGCAATCTTAAGGTTGGAAAGGTGAATAAAAATGATTTGACTTTTAGCTGGGATCAAGTTGAGGGTGCGGTTACTTATAATGTATATCGTTCGAAAAAGCAGGACGGCACGTACCAACTAATTGGTAAATCGAAAGGTGTTTCTTATAAAGATGAAACCGTTTTGACGACGATTCCTTATTTTTATAAAGTGGCAGCCGTGAATGCAGGAGGTATCTCGGAACTCTCTGATATTCTTGAAACCCCAGCAGTAACAGTATTAAAGCGGCAAATGGAAGATATCGACCGGGCACCAGTATCAGTTAAAACAGATGATGGAGTCTATGTAAGCTGGAGAATGCTTGGTACTGATCCTGCTGACATTAGCTTTAACGTCTATCGTGACGGTAAAAAATTTAATGACAAGCCAATTACTTCGAGCACCAACTATGTAGATAAAGATGGTAAGGCTGATTCTGTTTATGAGATCCGTGCAATTGTAAATGGTAAGGAAAGAAAATCACAGGAAAAAACTAAGGTTCTGAATAAAAATTATATGGATATCCCGCTTAAAAAACCACAGGATGGTGTCACACCACTCGGTGATCCTTATACCTATCGGGCAAATGATGCGAGTGTAGGGGACTTAGACGGTGATGGTCAATATGAATTAGTTCTAAAATGGGATCCTTCCAATTCAAAGGATAATTCCCAATCAGGCTATACTGGAAATGTATATGTGGATGCGTATGAGATGGATGGTACCTTTAAGTGGCGGATTGATTTAGGGAAAAATATTCGTGCCGGGGCTCACTATTCACCATTCTTAGTGTACGATTTTGATGGAGATGGAAAAGCGGAGGTTGTTTTTAAAACAGCTGATGGAACCATTGATGGAAAAGGAACCGTTATTGGCAGAGCAGACGCGGATCATCGCAATAGCACCGGTTATGTTCTCCAAGGTTCTGAGTATTTGACTGTTTTTGAAGGAGAAACAGGAAAAGCATTGACTACAACTGATTATGATCCGCCGCGTGGTGATGTTTCCTCATGGGGAGATTCCTATGGGAACCGTGTCGACCGCTTCCTGGCTGGAGTCGCTTATTTAGATGGTGAACATCCAAGTATCATAATGGCACGCGGTTATTATACACGAACTGTTCTTGCTGCCTATACTTGGAAAAATGGAAAGCTGACAAAGCAATGGGTTTTCGATTCCAATGATGAAGGTAATGGCGATTATGCCGGTCAGGGATACCATACTTTAAGTGTCGCAGATATTGATAAGGATGGTAAGGATGAAATTGTTTACGGTCAAATGGTCGTTGATGATGATGGAAAGGGCCTATATACAACTGGTTTAGGTCATGGCGACGCACTTCATGTCGGGGATTTCATTCCAAATCGTCCGGGACTTGAAGTTTTCGGAGTCCAAGAACATACAGATGCCCCATATGGCTATGATATGCGTGATGCGGAAACTGGCCAAATCCTTTGGGGAGTCAAAACGGGTCAGGATACAGGCCGTGGTCTAACAGCTGACATCGACCCTAGATATAAAGGTGAAGAGGCATGGGCCATTTCTGGTGAATGGAACAGTCGTGTTGGTGGACTTTATTCGGCAGAAGGTGAAAAAATATCCGAAAACATCCCAACGAGCAACTTCGCCATTTGGTGGGACGGTGACTTACAACGTGAATTAGTGGACCATAAATGGGATGCAGACAAAGGCACGGGTGTGGGTACGATTGATAAATGGGATTATAAGAATAATAAACTAGTAAATCTGCTTACCGCGGATGGAACACTCTCCAATAATTCAACTAAGGGAAATCCTGTGCTTCAGGCAGACTTATTTGGTGACTGGAGAGAAGAGGTTATTTGGAGGACTGAGGATAGCAGCTCATTACGCGTTTATATGACATCGGAAGAAACCGAACATAGAATATACACCTTGATGCATGACCCACAATATAGACTATCCGTTGCATGGCAAAATATCGGTTATAACCAGCCGCCGCATGCTAGCTTCTTCATCGGCGAAGGTATGGCGCCACCGTCGGTTCCAAGTATTGATGTGGTCGAAAGAAAAGATGCTACAGCCCCGGAAACTGAGCATGAAGTGGTTGGCGAAGAAAAGGACGGCTGGTACAATAATCCTGTAACCGTCAATCTGTCTGCTGACGACTATGAGTTCGGTTCTGGAGTTGGCGCAACTTATTACTCACTAAATGGTGCGGCACAACAGAGTGGTACAACTGCAAAAATTGAAAAAGACGGCAAGCATGTTTTACAGTACTGGAGTATTGATAAGGCAGGAAACATCGAGACGAAGAAATCGGTAAGCATTAATTTGGATCAAACTGGACCTGAAATCAACTTCTCCGTGAAAGACGGCACCGAGTTTGGAGTTGACCAGCAAGTCACGGTTAAATGTGAAGCATTAGATCCTTTATCCGGTATTGCAACTTCTACCTGTAAGGATGTATCCGCCCCTTCTTATGAACTGGGATTAGGAAATCATTCCTTTATTGCAGAGGCTGCTGATAAGGCTGGTAACGAGTCTAGCAAATCCATTAATATTACTGTTTTTGTTAGCTATGATAATTTAGGAAACTTAACAGACCAGTTCCTAACTGAAGCAGGCGGAAATACCGATATTGTCACTTCTTTAAAAACAAAACTTGCTGCTGCCAAAGCATCAGAGGAAAAAGGAAATAACGTTGCTAGAAATGGACAGATGCAAACTTTTATCAATGAGGTGAAAGCGAAAGGAGAAAAAGATTTCACAGAGAAACAAGTTCAAATCCTAGCGGAATTAGCAGTGTCTTTAATGAAATAAACTTAGTTTGTTTTGCCCAAGGGTGCTGTCTTTTTTCAGTGCCCTTGGTTTTTTCTATTTTTTTTAAGTACAAAATCTACCCTGATTTCATTTCTTCATGTAGAATAGGATAATGGACATGCGTTAATATTGAATCAATAAACATATTTTGGGGGATCAAAGGTGACATATCAACTGAAGAAGAGCTTTAAAATGTTTTCATTAAATTCGAATCGTGAGTTAGCTAATGAGATGGCTAAGCTTTTGGGCTGTGAACTAGGAAAGAGCTCTAGCACTCAATTTAGTGATGGTGAAATTCAAGTTAATATTGAAGAAAGTGTTAGGGGTAATGATGTATTTTTGGTGCAATCAACTTCACAACCCATTAATGACAATATTATGGAGCTTCTGGTAATGGTGGATGCTTTGAAAAGAGCTTCAGCCGGTATGATCAACGTTGTTATACCTTACTATGGCTATGCTCGTCAAGACCGTACAGCTAGACCGCGTGAGCCTATTACAGCGAAATTAGTTGCAAGACTTTTAGAAACAGCCGGTACTACTAGAGTCCTGACAATGGACCTTCATGCGCCGCAAGTACAGGGGTTTTTTGACATCCCGGTTGATCACCTTATAGCCAATCCAATCCTAGGAAATTATTTTGAGAAAAAA
This sequence comes from Bacillus sp. AFS037270, assembly GCF_002585305.1. The sequence goes on from NZ_NUNF01000032.1 coordinate 212,953, forward strand.
GGCTTAGAGGATGTTGTTGTAGTTGCTCCTCATAATGGTGCCGTTATTCGAGCTAGAAAATTAGCGAGTATTTTAGATGCTCCAATTGCCTTAATTGATCGAAGACAGGAAGAATCTGGGGAATCTGAGATCATGAATGTTATTGGGAATATCGAGGGTAAAAATGCGATTATTGTCGATGATTTAATTAATACGGGTGGAACTATTACTTTGGCTGCTAATGCTCTAATGGAGAGAGGAGCAGAGACGGTTTATGCATGCTGTACTCATCCTGTATTCTCTGCGGATGCGATTAGTAAGATTGAGTCTTCTCCAATTAAAGAATTAGTCGTAACCAATACGATTCAAATGCCGGAGGAGCAGCGAATCGATAAAATCACCACTTTATCCGTTGCCCCATTGTTAGCGGAAGCTGTTGAACGGATTCATAATGAAAAAGCAGTAAGTCCGTTATTTGAATAAGAAAAATCCCTCTGTGCGTGTGCGACAGAGGGATTTTTCTTATTTAAAAGTTGGTATAAATTTCGACTTCGAG